>NZ_JBIUZU010000002.1:0-623307 GCF_044745225.1 Pandoraea sp. NPDC087047 | reverse complement strand
GCGTACTGGTTCCTGCTGGTGCAGGACTTCGCAAGGCAGGGACAGCGCGACTACGGCGCACTGCGTCAGGTACATGCCGGGGGCGAGGCGATGCCTCCGGAAGGGCTCAAGGCGTGGCGAGAGGCGGGGCTGGGCCACGTGAAGCTGCTCAACACCTATGGACCGACCGAAGCGACGGTGACGGCAACGGTGCTCGATTGTGCGCCGTACGTGCAGGGCGCAGCGGTGCCGGTACAGATGCCGATTGGCAAGCCGCTGGCGGGGCGTCGCGTTCACGTGCTCGACGCGCAGTTGCAGGCGACGCCTGCGGGGGTAGCGGGCGAGTTGTGTATCGGTGGCGAGTTGCTGGCGCGCGGCTATCTGGGACGTGCGGGCCTGAGTGCGGAGCGCTTCGTGGCGGATCCGTTCGGCCCGGCGGGTGGCCGCCTGTACCGCACGGGCGATCTGGTGCGCTGGACGCGGCAAGGGGAGCTGGAGTATCTGGGCCGTATCGATCATCAGGTGAAGATTCGCGGCTTCCGCGTGGAGTTGGGCGAGGTGGAGGCAAGGCTGCTGGCACAGCCGGGCGTGCGCGAAGCGGTGGTGCTGGCGCAGCCTGCGCCGGGTGGTGGCTTGCGTCTGGTTGGGTACGTGTCGCCGCAGCCGGGTCAGGTGCTCGATGCCGAAGCGCTGCATCAGGCGCTGGCGCAAGTGTTGCCCGAGTACATGGTGCCGGCGCCGCTGATGGTGCTGGAGAAGCTGCCGCTCAATCCGAACGGGAAGGTGGACCGGCAGGCGTTGCCGGCGCCGGATGCGGTGCAGGTGGCATCCGAGCCGCCGCAGGGCGAAGTGGAGACGGCACTCGCTGCGATCTGGGCTGAGGTGCTGGGGCGCTCCGCTGTCGGCCGACACGACAACTTCTTCGCGATCGGTGGCGATTCGATCCTGAGCTTGCAGATCGTGTCGCGTGCGCGTCTGGCCGGCTGGGCGGTGACGCCGCGCCAGATGTTCGAACAGCAAAGCGTGGCGGCACTGGCGGCGGTCGTGCAGCGGCAATCCGCGATTGACGCACCTGCGCAGCCCGAGGTGCGGGGCCGCCTTGACGACTACCTGACGCCCGAACAGATGGTGCGTCTCGATTTCGGTGCCGACGCTATCGAGGACGTGTATCCCCTCTCGCCCACGCAGGAGGGGATGCTCTTTCACACGCTGGAGACCGCCGGTAGCGGGCTCTACATGAATCAGCGCAGCGTCCCCGTGCGCGGGCTTGACCCTGAGCGGCTCGACAAGGCATGGCAGGCAATGGTGCATCGCCATCCGATCCTGCGTACGGCATTTGTCTGGCAAGAGGGCATGGCGCGTGCGGTGCAGGTGGTGCGTCGTGAGGTGTCCACCGGCATCACGCTGCTCGATTGGCGCGGCGAGCCCGATGCCGAGCAGCGCCTTGTCGCGCTCGCGGACGACGAGTTGCGACGCGGATTCACGCTACTCGATCCCCCGCTGTCGCGCGTGTGCGTGGTGCGTCTTGGCGAAGACCGTTACCAGATCCTGTGGACCGAGCACCACATGTTGCTCGACGGCTGGGGCGAAACGCGCCTGATGGGCGAGTGGCTGCAAGCCTACGCGGGCGAGGCATTGGGCGACATGGCGCCCGGCTACGGCAACTACGTGCGCTGGCTTGGCGAGCAGGACCCGGCGGTGGCCGAGGCATTCTGGCGTGAGGCACTGCAGGGAGTCGAGGGGCCGACGCTGATCGCCGAGGCCGTGCGTGCGCCGCTGGATGCCTCTGGCTACGACAAGATCTATACGCGGCTGACACCTGACGCGTCGCGCGCACTGCAAGCCTTTGCACAGCGTGAGCGCGTGACCATGAATACGCTCGTGCAGGCAGCCTGGGCACTCACGCTTGAGCGCCATCTGGGCCGCCAGCATGTGGTGTTCGGCGCAACGGTTGCCGGGCGGCCACCGTCGCTGCCGGGGTCGCAGGAGATGATGGGCCTGTTCATCAACACGATTCCGGTGCCGGTATCGATGGCCCCGGCACAGCCGCTCGGCGACTGGTTGCGCGAGCTGCAGGACCGCAACCTGCAATTGCGCGAATTCGAGCACACGTCACTCGCCGATATCCAGCGTTGGCAGGGCTCGTCGGGCCGGCCGCTGTTCGACACGATCATCGTGTTCGAGAACCATCCCATCTCGCAAACGCTGCGCAATGCCGCCAGTTACGGGCTTGAATTCGGGCATGTGGCCAGCCAGTCCCTGACCGGCTACGCGGTGGACCTGCAGGTGATCCTGCAGGAGAGCGGTCTGGAGATCGAGTACTGCTGCGCGCGCCAGCAGATCCCATCCGATTTCGCGCATGCGTTGCGTGCTCAGATGGAGCAGTTGCTCGGCAGCTTCGCTTCGGCGGCGCAGCGCCCGCTGGGCGAGTTGTCCTGGCTGACGCCGGCGGCGACGCAATCGCTCGAAGCGCAGGGACGCCAGGCGTTGGCGCTGCCGGGCGCCGATACCGAGCCGGCGCTGGTGCATGCGTCGATTGCCGCCCATGCGGCGGCGCGTCCCGATGCCGTGGCCGTGCGCATGGGGCAGCAGGCCCTCAGCTTTGGCGAGCTGAACCGCCGCGCCAACCAACTGGCCCACGCGATGATCGCGCGCGGCATCACACGCGAAAGCCTGGTCGGGGTCGCATTGCAGCGCTCGCCGCAGATGATTGTCGCGTTGCTTGCCGTACTGAAAACCGGTGCCGCGTATGTCCCGCTGGACCCGGCGTATCCGGCGGACCGGCTCGCCTATCTGGTCGAAGACAGCCGTCTGGCCCTGCTGGTGACCGAGCGCGCCGTGCGTGCGCGTCTGGCGCTGGACGACACCGTCGACATGCTGGAACTCGATGATCTGGGGTTCGATACCTTCGATACATGGCCCGATACCGATCCAGACGTGGTAGTGCCACGACAGGGGCTGGCCTACATCATCTACACGTCGGGCTCCACGGGCCGGCCGAAGGGGGTGGCGGTATCCCACGGTCCCATCGCCATGCATTGTCGCGCCACCGCACGCATTTACGCGATGACCCCGCAATCGTGTGAAATGATCTTCATGTCGTTCTCGTTCGACGGCGCGCACGAGCGCTGGCTCACTGCGCTGACCACCGGTGCGAGCATCGTGCTGCGCGACGACGAACTGTGGACGCCCGAGCAGACCTACGACGCCTTGCGCCATTTCGGCGTGACGCACGTGGCCTTCCCGCCTGCCTATCTGGGCCAGATCGCCGAGTGGGCGGTCGGCCGCGAGGACATCCCGCCGGTGGAGGTCTACGTATTCGGTGGCGAAGCGATGCCGCGTGCCACCTACGATCTGGTGCGACGGACGCTGCGCCCACGCTACATGCTCAATGGCTACGGGCCGACGGAGACGGTCGTCACGCCATTGATCTGGAAGACGCCGGCGGATCGGGCGATCGATTGTGCGTATGCCCCCATTGGGCGCCCTGTGGGCGAGCGCACCGTCTGGGTGCTGGACGAGAATCTGCGCCTCGTGCCGCCCGGTGACGTCGGGGAACTCTATGTGGGCGGCGAGGGCGTGGCGCGGGGTTATCTGCGGCGTCCGGGCCTGAGCGCCGAGCGCTTCGTGGCCGATCCGTTCAGTACCGACGGCGGCCGGCTCTATCGCACCGGTGACCTCGTACGCTGGATGGACAATGGCGATGTCGAGTACATCGGACGTGCCGATCATCAGGTCAAGGTGCGCGGTTTTCGCATCGAACTTGGCGAGATCGAAGCGCGCGCCCGTGAGGTGCCGGGGGTGCTCGACGTGGCGGTAATGACGCGCAGCGGCCCGTCCGGCAACCAGCTCGTTGCCTATCTGGTGCCGCTGCCGGGCATCGATGCGGCCGACCTGCCCGAGCGGGCCCGGGTGCAGTTGGCCGCCCGTCTGCCGGAATACATGGTGCCCGCGCACCTGATCGTGTTGCCGGCGCTGCCGCGTCTGATTAGTGGCAAGCTGGACCGCGCCGCGCTGCCGGAACCGACAGCCAAGGTCGAAGCGCTCTACCAGGCGCCGCGCAATGACGTGGAGCATCGGCTGGCGCAGATCTGGCAGCAGGTGCTGGGCGTGGCGCGCGTTGGCATCTCCGACAACTTCTTCGAGCTGGGTGGCGATTCGATCCTGAGCCTGCAGGTCATATCGCGCGTACGCAACGCGAAACTGGGTATCACGCTGACCCTGCGTGACCTGATGCGTCACCAGACCATCGCCTCGCTGATGGCGCGTGACGTGGCACCGGTGCCGGTCGCGGCGCAGGCGCAGGTGGCCGCGAGCCCGGTCGAAGGCATTGTGCCGATGATTCCCATCCAGGCATGGTTCTTCGAGACGTCGATTCCGAATCGTCATCATTACAACCAGTCGGTGCTGCTGCGAGCCGAGGGGCGGCTAGTCGACGCGCACCTTGCACGTGCCGTCGAATGCATCGCACAGCGGCATCATGCCTTGCACATGCGCTTTACGCAGCAGCCGGACGGTGTCTGGGTGCAGACCTATGCCGCGCGCGAGGCCGATGGCGTACTGTGGACGCGCGACGTGGCCAATGGCGACGACATCGCGGCCGTGGGCGATACCGCTCAGCGCAGTCTCGATCTTGAGAAAGGGCCGCTCTGGCGCGTGGTGCATATGCGGCATGCCGACGGCAGTGCGCGGCTGCTGATCGTCGTCCATCATCTGGTGGTGGACGGCGTCACGTGGCGCATCCTGCTCGAAGACCTGCAGACCGTCTACCGTCAACTGTCGCAAGGGCAAACGGCAACGCTGCCGCCTGCCGGCGCATCGTTCAAGGCCTGGGCGGAGCACCTGCGCGCGTTGGCGGTCTCGCCGGCGTTACTCGCCGAGGCGGCGTACTGGCAGGCGCAGGTGCGTGATACCGCAGACCTGCCGCGCGACAACGCAGGCGTGACGGCGCGCGTATCGCGAACGGCTTCGGCCCGTGTGGTGCTCGATCGCGAGACCACCGGACGTCTGCTGCGTGCGGTGCCCGCGGCTTTCCAGACCGGCATCGAGTCGTTGCTGCTGGCAGCGTTGTCACGCGTGATGGCCCGCTGGACCGGTCACGGGGCCACGCTGGTGAGTCTGGAAGGGCATGGCCGTGAGAGCGACGACGTCGGACTGGACCTGAGCCAGACCGCGGGTTGGTTCACCAGCGTGTATCCGGTGCGGCTGGCCCATGGTCACGACACGATCGAGGACGGTATTGCCGCCACGCGGGATGTGCTGCGCGCAGTCCCCGGCAAGGGCATCGGCTATGGCGTGCTGCGCTATTGCAGCCCCGACAAGGCGGTGCGTACGGCGTTGCAGGGGGCGGAACCTCGTATCACGTTCAACTATCTGGGTCAGTTCGACCAGACGTTCGGTGTGCATACGGATTTCCTGCCCGCGACGGAAGGTGCCGGTGCCATGCGCAGCGAGGCGGGACCGCTGGCGAACTGGATCGAGATCGTGGGGCGGGTCTATGACGGCCAGTTGTCCGTTAGCTGGATCTACAGCGACGAGATGTTCCGTGCGCAGACTATGCAGGCGCTCGTGGACGCCTATCGTGCGGAGCTTCAGGTCGTGGCACGGCTAGGCGAACCGGCAGACGCCTCGACCTAACGCGCGGGGCACCTCCAGCGCGGCGCACGTGATGCGTGCCCGCGTTGGAGGGCGGGCGCGTTTCAGGCTTGTGCCGCGAGGGCCGGTTTGCTGCGCGACGCATCGCTGGCGTAGCGAGTGGAAGGGGAGGATGCCTCCAGCGCCGCGGTGATTTCCCCGGAGCGCACCGCCGTCACGGATAGCAACGTGTCGCTCAGGCCATGGCTCGATTCGCATGCACCTTGCAGGAAGATGCCGGGCTGGAATTCGGCAGTGGTCGACAGTCGATAGTTGCGATCCACCACCATGTCGCCCAGCCAGGGTGCCAGCGGTGCCAGCAGGTCGCGATGGTGGCGCCGCTCGTAGCCGGTGCCGAGTACGACGAGATCGTAGCGGCCCGGCGTGACACGGTCTGTGTCCAGATCGTGCAGATTCAACTGGATACCGTCATTCGCGGCGTGGGCCGCACGCACTTCGTGGCGACGCAGGATGTGATGCCGGGCTTCGCCACGCGCGCGTTGCTCGTAGCAAACCTTGTATATCGTCTCGATGATTTCGAGGTCCGGCGCTGCGTAATTGGCGTGCCAGTAGCTGCGCAGCATGGCGTTGCGCTCGTCGACCGGACGGTGATAGACGTAGTCCACATACTCGGCGTTGAACACCTCGTTGACGAACGGACTGTTATCCGACGGACGAATCGTGTATCCGCGCATGATCAGGTCGATGCTGGCCGCAGGGAACCGGCCATGCAGGTCCATGAACAGCTCCGCCGAGCTTTGACCCGCGCCAATCACGGCGATGCGTCGTGGATCGCGGTGCTCGGCAATACCGCGCACGTACCGGCTCGAATGGATGACACGGGCGTCGTGGCCGAGCGCAGCGAAGACCTCCGGAATACTCGGTGTCCCCCCCACGCCGATCACCAGGTTGCGGCCCAGGCGCTCGCGCAGCTCGCCGTTGCGCAGGCGGGTTCGCACTCGCACCAGCGAAACCTCGCCATCTTGTATCTCCGGCAGGACGCCGATCACTTCCTCGCCATAGGCGCAGCGGTCCTCGAAGTGCGAGGCCGCCCAGGCAAGGTAGTCGTGGAATTCGTGGCGGCTGGGGAAGAACGTCTTCAGATTGATGAAATCCTGCAGCCGCCCGCGCTGGTGCAGATAGCTGATGAAGGTGAAGCGGCTGGCAGGGTTGCGCAATGTGGCCAGATCCTTCAGGAAGGAGATCTGCATATGCGAATTTTCCAGCAGCATGTCCTGGTGCCACGCAAAAGCCGGTTGTTTCTCGATGAAGATGGTGGATAGCGGGCGCGTGCCGGACTGCTGCTCTTCCAGCGCAATGGCCAGCGCAACGTTTGACGGGCCGAAGCCAATGCCGATCAGGTCGTGGACTTGCATAGGGATGTCTTGGGCAGTAGAAGTCATGGAGTGCCGACGGCGGCCTGGGCGCCGTCGCCGGTTTGCGGCAGCCAGAGCGCTTCGCTGAAGAAGCGCTCCCGCAACAGCACGCCGAGCACGGCGCGCTTGTGAGGGAAATCGAATTCCTTGAGCAGCGCGTAGCCGCACCGGCTCAGGCTCTTGCGCATCTTGACGTTGTCGGCGCGCGGCTCGATGACGAGGCGCTGGGTGCGGCAATCGTCGAGAAACAGGTAGTGGGAGATCGACGGCATCCACGCCGTCAGCCAGGGCCGGCCGCGAAAGCGCGGCTCGCCAATGAGTACATGCCAGCCGCGGTCGTAGTCGGCGGCGTCGCAGAACGGCGCGATACGGTCTTCACGCGCCCAATAGGTCTCAAAGTAGCCGAAGGGGGTGCCGTTGAAGCAGCCGATCAGCGCGGTGACGTGCGGATCGGCCGCAATGCGTTCCAGATAGGCACGCTGGTGATCGAGGTCTCCATCCTCATTCCAGAAATGGGCCACCACAGGGTCGTTCATCCAGCGGTGCATCAGCGGCAGGTCCGCTTCGAGGTCAACCGTGCGGAACGTCAGCGTCTGGTCGAGCCAGGGAATGTCGCGCGTGTAGACCACGCCCTTCGGCTTGGGCGGGCGCTGAGGATGCCGCTTGCCGTCGGTGAGCGTGTGGACCTGCGGAAACGGCGGGCGTGGTGCGGGCAGCCACGGATCGGGTTGCTGCCATTGCATCATGAGAGCCGCGTTAGCCACGCTAGCCGAGGTCGCGACGGAGCGCGTGCCGGACTGAAAAATGGGGGGCGATATCAAGGTGTTGTGCACGGGTTCGGAGCTGCATCCATGTGAAAGAGGCGCGCAGACGACACGGGACAAAGCCCGGTGACGTTGCCTGTTCGCGTCCATGCCACACAAGGACGGCCAGCCGGCGGAAATGTTCAGAACACCGAACGTGAACCTTCCTGAACATTCAGCAGGCGACTTCGTCATGCGTATTGTCCGGTGCACCGCGCCGTCTTGTGCCGCCGACGCGGCAACGGAACCTCATGCGATCGTCACATAGTCCTGCCGTTGAAGTTTTTCGCTTGCTCAAGCCGTTTTTGCCGTGGATCGTGCTATCCGCCGTCACCGGTATCGGTGCTGGTGTGGCCACGGTTGCCCTGCTGTCGACCATCAATTCGGTGCTCAACCGCCCGGGCGGCATGGCGGGTGGGCTGCTCCTGACGTTCATCGCGCTTTGCCTCGCGGCGCTGGTGGGCCGTGCCGTCTCGGATATCTCGACCAACCTCGTCGGGCAGCGGCTGGTTGCGACCGTGCGTACCAGCCTGGCGCGCAAGATTCTGTCCGCGCCGATCGATGTACTGGAGCGCTACCGCACGCATCGGCTGATGCCCGTGCTGACGCAGGACGTCGACATGATCAGCGACGTGGCGTTCTCGCTGTCTGCCACCGTCATTTCCTGCGCCGTGGTGATCGGCTGCCTGAGCTATCTCGCCATTCTTTCGCTGCCGCTGTTCGGCATGCTGTTGATCATGCTGTTGATCGGCGCAGCCATTCAGACGCGTGCCATGTCCCATGGCATGGCCGGGTTCTGGCAGGCGCGCGACCACGAGGAACATCTGCACAAGGCGTTCGCAAGTATCAGCGCGGGTGCGAAGGAGCTTCGCATGCACCGTGCGCGACGCATGGGCATTCTGAGCGGCCAGGTCGAACATATTGTCGAAGCCATTCGACGTATCAATCGTCGCGCCATCAATACCTACGTGATCGCTACCGCGTTTGGCTCGGCCCTGTATTTCCTGTTGATTGCAGTGATCCTGGGATGGGCGGCGATGCGCGACGTGGAACCCGCCGTGCTCAGCGGGTTCGTGCTGGTGTTGCTGTTTCTCAAGGGGCCGGTGGATCAGATCGTGGGCGCGCTGCCCGGCATTGGGCGCGCCAAGGTGGCGTTCGGGCGGGTTGCCGACATGTCGCTGCGTTTTGCCAACCCCGAGCCGCACCTCGTGCTCGAACAACCACCTGCCCAGGTGCGTCTGGCGCATGGCATCGAGATGCGCGGCGTAAGCTACCTTTTCGAAGCGCCCGATGGCTCGACGCCGTTCCAGCTCGGCCCGGTGGACCTTGTGCTCCGTCCGGGGGAACTGGTCTTCATCGTGGGCGACAACGGATCGGGCAAAACTACGCTGATCAAGCTGCTGCTCGGCCTCTATGCGCCGCACGAAGGCGCGGTCATCCTCGACGGGACGCCCGTGTCCGCGATGACACGCGACGACTATCGTCAACTGTTCACCACCGTATTCGCCGATTTCTACCTGTTTGAGGATCTCGTTGCCGACGCAGGCGGTGCGGCGGCATTGCCCGAGGCGGCATTGCCCTATCTGGAGCGGCTGGAGATTGCGCACAAGGTGCGCGTGAAGGACGGCGCCTTTAGCACGCTTGACCTGTCTACGGGACAGCGCAAGCGCTTGGCGCTGGTGCATGCCTATCTGGAAGGGCGGCCGGTATTGGTGTTCGACGAATGGGCCGCCGATCAGGATCCGACATTCCGACAACTGTTCTACACGGAGCTACTGCCGGAGCTGCGAGATCGCGGTCATCTGGTGGTGGTCATCTCGCATGACGATCGCTACTTCGATCTGGCGGACCGCGTAGTCAAAATGAAGGCAGGGCGTATCGCGAGCGACGAGCGCAGGCGAGAAGGAAATTCCGCCGACGCGGTAGTCGACGCCGTCAAGTGAGCCGCATGCCGCGCTTATTCCCTGGTTATCAATGCAAACCATCTGGGTGGAAAATAGACCAAATTTATCTATAGTCCTTGCCTGTCATGATTCCCGGCGACAGTCGCTGACGTGCGCGTTTCCCAACGCGGCGTCTGGCACTGTCTCCAAGTCCGTCACGAGCACCCGTCGCGCCATACGCACTTCGGGTCTTTGAAGCACCCAGGCATGATCGACACGACACACCTCTCCCCCTCACTTCGCGTGCGTGCCTGCGTGTGGCACGGCGTGCTTATCTACCTGGCCTACGCGATCGTGTTTTACGCGGTCTTTGTGCTTGCGGGCCCCGCCTATCGCTGGATGCCGAGAATACTGAGCCGGTATTGATCGAAGCGCCGGCATTCGTTCTGCATCCAGTTGGAGAAGATGGTGGTTCGCCGGTCGAAGGGGTCTCGTGAGAGAAGCACATATCTCGCGGGCGACTTCACCGGGTTTCCGTAAATCGGTACGAGGCGGCCGCTTCGAATGTCGTCGTAGATCAGCGCAGTCCGGCCGATGGCGACGCCCTGATGGTTGGCGGCTGCGGCCAGCGCAAGACTCGACAGGTTGAATTGAGGGCCGTCGATGTCGTGCTGGTCGCCGGGGTGGTTTGCCTCCATCCAGGTGCGCCATTCCACGAATTCGGTAGCGCCCACCCACGGCGAAGCGTCGTGGAGAAATACCACGCCGTCGAACGATGCCCCCTGCGCGAGCCCCGGATGCGCCGCCAGGTACTCCGGGGTCGCCACCGCGACCAGGAACTCATCGAGCAACACATCGGCTTTGACCTCCGAGTAGGTCATCGGGTCATAACGGACCGCGATGTCGATGTCGTCTACGCGCATGGATTGCCGGTCCACACTCTGGAATTCCGCCTTCAACCTCACGGAAACGTCCGGCTCCTGCCGATGGAATTCCGTCAGCCGGGGCATCAGCCACTGAAGCGCGAAGGACGGCAGGCAACTTACCTGCAACGGCGAATTCGAGATGCCGAGCCTTTGCAGCGTGGCCTGTATGTCGCCCAGCGCGCGAGTCGTCACCTCAAACAGAATCTCTCCGTTCTCCGTGAGCTTCAGGCTACGGGCTTGCCGGACAAACAACAAATAGCCCAGCCGGTCCTCCAGGTGACGGATTTGCTGGCTGACGGCACTCTGCGTCAGGCTCAACGACCGGGCCGCCTGCGTAAAACTCAGCAGTCGAGCGGCAGCTTCGAAGCACCTCAGGGCGCCGAGCAGGGAGGAATCCAGGTGCATATGTATTAGTCCAGCTAATGTATTCATTAGAATCCAGCGCTATTTTTACCCGATATCGAGCGCTAGTATTCCGAGAAGTATTAGCAATTCCTGGAAAAATGCCAACTATGCGTCTCCCGATCCTGCCTGAACCCATATTAGCCAAGCTTCAATCAAAATCGCCGACGCTATGGTTGAACGACCGGCTGGGACAGGCGCTCCCCCCGCAGGATTTTTCGACCGACGCGATTCTGGACGCCCAGGCGCGCATGCGCCGTTGCGCGCCGTTGCTTGCCGATCTGTTCGAAGAACTGGTGGACGCAGGCGGGGAAATCGAGTCGGCCTTGATGCGTGCCGATCCACTCAAGCCGGTCTCCGCCAACGATCCCATCGGCGACGACAGCGCCTGGTTCCTCAAGCGGGACGACGCATTGCCCGTCGCGGGTTCGATCAAGGCGCGCGGTGGCTTTCACGAAGTGCTGGCCGTCGCGGAGCGAATTGCGCTGGAGCGAGGCATCCTGTCCGACGATGACGACGACCGTCGTGTGCTTGCGTCGCCGGCGGCCAGAGAGGTGTTTGCACAGTACGCTGTGGCAGTGGGCAGCACTGGGAACCTTGGACTGAGCATTGGCGTGATGGCCGCGGCGCTGGGGTTCGATGCGGTGGTGCACATGTCCGCGGATGCGAAGGAATGGAAAAAGGCGCGGCTGCGCAAGCGCGGCGTTCGCGTCGTGGAGCATGTGGGGGATTATGCGCAGGCCGTTGCCGCCGGACGCGCGCAAGCCATGGCCCTTGCGCGCAGCCATTTTGTCGACGACGAGCAATCGCCGCTGCTCTTTTTCGGCTACGCTGCCAGCGCGCGATACCTCGCGGCGCAACTCGCCGCTGCCGGGAGAAAGGTAGACGCGCAGCATCCGCTGTTCGTCTACCTTCCGTGCGGTGTCGGTGGGGCGCCGGGCGGCATTACCTACGGATTGAAAGCGATCTTCGGCGCCCACGTTCATTGTTTCTTTGCCGAGCCGGTGGCATCGCCGTGCATGCTCGTACAACTGGCGTCGAAGCGCGATACGCCGGTGTCCGTCTATGACATCGGCCTGGACAACAAGACGGATGCCGACGGTCTGGCGGTCGGCGAGGCGTCTCATCTGGTGGCCCCCCTTATGGTTGCCCAACTGTCCGGCGTTTTCACGGTTGCCGACGACGAACTATTCCTGAACCTGCGAACGTTGAAGTCGCGCCTGGGCGTGTCGGTCGAGCCGTCGGCTGCCGCAGGTCTGAGCGGCCCCGGCTGGATGCTCGACTCCGCCGAGGGGCAGGCATACGCGCGGGCGCACGGCCTGGACATGCGCCAGGCGACCCACGTGATCTGGTCCACGGGCGGCTCGCTCGTGCCCGCGGAGGAGCGCCGTGGATTTCACGACCGTGCCGAAGCGCTGGCGCGTCGTCAGGCGCGTGAACAAACGGACGCCCAGACGCGCGGACCAGCGCACGAGCACACACAGCAAGCCAACTGAAGCATTTACCAAAACAATTCGACGCAGGAGTCAGGCTCATGGAACAACAGGCAACGCTCTCGTCGAACGCCAGTGTCAGCGCTGAGCGTTCGATTTTTGAAGACGCCACGTATCGGAAGGTCGCACTGCGGTTCATTCCGTTCCTCATGCTGTGCTACGTGGTGGCGTACCTCGACCGCGTCAATATCGGGATCGCGAAGCTGAACATGCTCACCGATCTGCAATTCAGCGAAGCGGCCTATGGCCTGGGGGCGGGTTTGTTCTTCGTGGGCTACATGCTCTTCGAGGTGCCGAGCAACCTGATCATGCATCGAGTCGGTGCCCGGCTCTGGATTGCCCGCATCATGATTTCGTGGGGGGTTCTGTCCGGCATCATGGCGTTCGTTACGGCGCCGTGGCAGTTCTATGCGGTGCGTTTTCTGCTCGGCGTTGCCGAGGCGGGGTTTTACCCCGGCGTCATTCTTTTCCTGACGTACTGGTTTCCGAATCACCGGCGCGCGAAGATGACGGCGATATTCCAGGCGGGCATTCCCGTTGCAGGACTGCTTGGCAGCCCGCTGTCCGGGTGGATTCTCGACACATTCCATCAAGTCGGTGGTCACGCCGGCTGGCAATGGGTGTTCGTGCTGGAGGCTCTACCGACGCTTCCTCTGGCCATCGGCGTGCTGTTCATCCTCACCGACCGGGTCAAAGACGCTAAATGGCTGACCCGCGAGCAGCGCGAGCTCATTGCCCACGATATCGCACAGGACGAGAAAGGGCGGCCGCATATGCCCCTGTCTCAAATTCTGCGCGACATCCGTATCGGGAAAATCATTCTGATGACGTTTCCGGCGATGATGGCGCTCTACACACTCGGCTTTTACCTGCCTACGTTGATCCGGGACGCGGGCGCCGTCGGCGGGCTTGAGGTCGGCTGGCTCAGTGCCATTCCTTACTGCGTCGCTGCCGTTGCCATGGTTCTGGTCGGCCGAAGCTCGGACCGCCGTCGCGAACGTCGCTGGCACCTCGCAGGCATCATGTTCCTCGGCGCTTTCGGCCTGGCGGCCAGCGTGTTTGCGGGTCAGAATCTGACGCTTGCCGTGGTTTCGTTGTCGATTGCGGCGGCGGGGATCATCAGCTTTTCGCCGATCATGTGGACATTGCCCACGGCGTTCCTCGGCGGCGCGACGGCCGCGGCGTCGATCGGTGCGATCAATAGTCTGGCCAATCTTGGCGGGTTCGTGAGTCCGTACCTGATCGGCTGGATTCGCGACACGTATCACAGCACGGCGCCGGCCATTTTCGTCATCGCAGGCTCGCTGCTCATCAGCGCGCTCATTGCGCTGAGCTTCGACCCGAAAACCGTGAACCGGTAAGTATCGCCAGACTGAATCAGGAGATTTCGATAATGGAGCGCACACCCATGCGATTCGCTGTGGCCGGCATCATCCACGAAACCAATACCTACGCTGCGGAGTTCTCCGGTCGCACGCCGCTTCGCGCCTTCGAACAGTACTGGGGGGAGAGTATTCCGAAGGTATTCGAGAACTCGAATCATCAGGTCGGAGGATTCATCGAAGGCGCCCGGCGTGTCGGTGCCACGCTCGAATATGCGTTGATCGGACAGGCAACGCCGTCGGGCACCATCGAAGCGAGCGCCTACGAATCGATGAAGCGGGAGATTCTCGACGGCATTCGCGCCAACCTTCCGGTTGACGGGGTCTTGCTGGCGCTCCACGGCGCGGGCGTTGCCGACGGTACCGAGGATATCGAGGGGGATCTGGCCGCCGCCGTGCGAGACCTCGTCGGTGCGGATGTCCCGATTGCGGCGGTCTACGACCTGCATGGCAATTTCACCGAAGCGATGCGTCTCGCGTGCGACATCACGCTGCCGTGCAAGCTGTACCCGCATACGGACTTCTTTGACCGAGGGGTCGAAGCCGTCGACTTATTGGTGCAGATGCTCGACGGGCGTCTGACGCCGGTCACCGCCGTGCGTTACCTGCCGATGCTGCCCTATATCGTTACCACGCAAGACGGATTCACGCCGGCGCTGGTCAACGAACTTTGCGCACGACTCGTTGCACAACACAACGTTATCGATTGCTCATGGTTCCACGGCTTCCCGTATGCGGACATCGCCGCGCCGTGCCCCTGCGTCGTATGCACGACAAACGCAGACCCGGCGTTGGCGCAAAAGCTGGCGGACGAAGTCGCCGACTGGATCTGGAATCATCGCGAGTCGTTTCGTCCCTCGTTTCCCTCGCCGGAGGACGGCGTAGCCGCTGCGCTGGCTGCGCAGGAAGGCCCCATCGTCGTGAACGAGTACGCCGATAACCCCGGCGGCGGAACGCCGGGCGATGGCACGCACCTTCTGCGCGCACTATTGCTGGCGCGGCCTGAACCGGGGACGACGTGTTTCGCGTCCATCAACGACGCTCAGGTGGTGGCGCAAGCGCAAGCCGCTGGCGTGGGCGCGACGATTCGCGTGTCGTTGGGCGGGAAGCTCGGGCGCTATCAAGGGCAGCCCATCGAAGCGGCCGCCTATGTGAAGTCGATCACGGATGGGAAGTTCGTGAATCGTCCGGGGGCGATGTTCGCCGGGGTGCACTTCGATTTGGGCGCGATGTGCCGGCTCGTCATTGAGGGCGTGGACGTCATTGTCGCGTCGCGCGCCGAGCAAATCTACGATGTCGAGCCGTTTGCCATGCACGGCCTCGACGTCAGCGGGCACCGGATGATTGCATTGAAGGGGGCGAATCATTTTCGCGCCTACTACCGCCATCTGGCCAAGCAGATCATTTCGGTCGACAGTGTGGGGCTGAGTACGGCCGATATCACCTCGTTTGCGCGTGACCGGCTGAAGGGCACTTACTGGCCGCTTTCGGACAAGGCGCAGTTCCCGCCGATTTCGTGAGCGCGACAGAGATGCTCAAATGCAAAAGCCCCGCTTCAGGCGGGGCTTTTGACATATCGCTGGAGGCAAAGCGTTGTTAGTGCGGGCGCCCTCCGATCAATCGCAACCCGCTCGCCAGACATCCCGCCGCGGAGAACAGCGCGCCCCAGGCGAGCGCCCACGTCGAGCCGTGCGTGCCGAACAGGCCCAGTGCGAGCGCGACGAGCGCGGCGCCGGTCGCCTGACCCAACAAGCGCGACGTTCCGACCATGCCGCTGGCGCCGCCGCTGCGCTCCGGTGGGGCGCTATGCATGAACGCCTTCAGATTCGGTGACTGGAAGAAACCGAAGCCCAGACCGCATAAGGCCATGCGCCAACCGATGTCCCATAACTGCGCGTGCTCCGGCATGATCGCCAGCAGCGCCATGCCCGCGCTGAGCATCGCCAGACCGATCGCACCCAGCGCGCCGGGCGCATAGCGGTCGGAGAGACGTCCGGCCAACGGGGCAATCGCCGCCACGAAAAACGGCCACGGCGTCATCAGAAAACCGGTTTCGATGGGGCTGCGATGCAGCACGTTCTCGAAATAGAACGGCAGCGAAACCAGTCCCAGCCCCTGTGTCGCAAACGCGCAAATGGCCGTCAGTGTCGACAACGCAAATGCTGGCAGACGCAGCAGATCGACCGGCAGCATCGGCGCACGATGACCGCGTTCGCGTCGAATCAGCGCCCATCCGAATCCCAGTGCGCCAACGAAACACGCCAGCGTCAGATGCCAGTCGGCTTGCTGCGCGCTTTGGCTGAGTGCGAAGATCAGCAGCGAGAACGTTGCCACGTTGAGCAGCGCAGCGATCATGTCCGGCTTGTGCTCGCTGCGCGGCGTATCCGGCAGGTTGCGACGCGAGAACGCCAGTGCCAGCAGCCCCGTCGGCACGTTGATCAGAAACAGCCACGGCCAGCTCGCAAACGCGAGCACCAGCGACGCCACCGTCGGCCCGATGGCAAACGAAATGCCGACGATCAGGGCGTTCAGCCCCATGCCGCGTCCCAACTGACTTGCGGGATACAGAAAGCGAATCAGCGCGATGTTCACGCTCATCACCGCCGCCGCGCCCACGCCTTGCAGCACACGGGCGCTCGCCAGAAAGCCGAGCGTCGGTGACAGGGCGCACAGCAGCGACGCCACCAGAAACACGGCCACACCGGACGTGAATACGCGCTTGTGCCCGACGCGCTCGCCAAGCGATGCAAACGGCAGCAACGTCGCCACCATCGCCAATTGATAGGCGTTCACGATCCACACCGACGCCGAGGGCGACGTATGCAGATCGAGCGCCATTTGCGGCAGTGCCGTGTTGGCGATGGCGGTATCGAGACTGGCGAGCGAGACGGAGAGCAGGATCGCCGTCATGGCGAGGCCGCGCCCGGCGGCGGGCGGCTCGTGCAGTTGCGCCGCAGCAGGGGCGCTTACCGTCGCGGTGTCGGCGGTCGGGGGGAGCGACGACATGACGGATCAGCCCTCGGCAAGAATCTGACGGATCGCCTGCTCGAAGACCTCCGGCGGTTGGCCGCCGCTCACGAGATGCCGGTTATTGAAAATGACGGCAGGCACCGAACTGATGCCGAGATTCTGGTAGTGACGCTCAAGCGCGCGCACCTGATCGGCGTACTCGTCCGAGGCGAGAATCTCGCGTGCACGGGCCGTATCGAGGCCGGCCTGCTGGGCGGCGTCGACCAGCACTTCCGGATCGCTCGTGCGCTTGCCGTCGACGAAGTAGGCGCGAAAGAGCGCTTCCTTGAGGGCGAGTTGCTTGTCGAGGCCGGCCGTCTGTGCCCAATGGAGCAGACGATGCGCATCGAACGTGTTGTAAGCGTGCGTGCGCAGATCCATGCGCATTGGGAAACCTTCGGCCGCAGCGCGTGCACTGATGTTCGCCTGATTCTGCGCAAGCTGCTCGGGCGAGAGTCCGTATTTGCGCGACATATAGTCGGCAAGCGGCACGCCGTCTACCGGCATATCGGGATTGAGCTCGAAGGGGCTGAAATGCAGGTCGGCGTCGACCTCGTTGCCCAGACGGCCGAGTGCCGTCTTCAATGAGGCGAGGCCGATGGCGCACCAGGGACAGGCGACATCGGAAACAAAGTCAATCTTGAGTGTGGCGGGCATGATCTGACGGCGCCCAAGCGGCGCGTGCAATGAAAAACGCGTCGCCTTGCGCGACGCAACACGGCAATCGTCGCACAAATCGGGCAATCTCGCCGAATCCCGTCGTCATCGCCGCTTGCGCCTTTGGCCACGCCGTATTCGGCGAAAAGGGGAGGGGGATATCGATATCGTTTCGTGTTTTATTCGTCGAAATACTGGTTTCGGCACATGAATCTTCCATGGCTTCGACGACTGTCGACCACGGCAATGCGATATCGTGTGGGGCGCCGATCCCGGTCCCGATGGTTCCCCCCGATTTCGAAGGAGTTGGTTATGGTCACGCTGTGCGCAGCCGATCTCGTCACGTCGCTCAAGCTCTTGCCGCACCCGGAGGGTGGGCATTATCGCGAGACGTATCGCGCATCGGGAGAGATCGATGCCAAGGCGTTGCCGGACGGTTTTACCGGCCCGCGCAGCATTTCCACCGCGATCCTTTATCTGCTCGAAGCGGACGATTTTTCCGCATTCCATCGAATTCGCAGCGACGAAGTCTGGCATTTTCACCTCGGCGGCACGCTCTTGATTCATGAGATCGATCCGTCGGGCAAGCTGACGACGACCGCTCTCGGACACGACGTCGCGGGCGCAGAGCAGCTTCAGCATGTCGTTGCCGCCGGGCATTGGTTCGCGGCCCAGCCCGCACCGTCGACGCGTTACTCGCTGGCCGGGTGCACCGTGGCGCCGGGCTTTGCCTTCGAGGACTTCGAGATGGCCGATCCGGCGGCGCTTGCCGCGCAATGGCCCGCGCATGCCGATCTGATCACGCGCCTCGGACGCCAAACGCCGGCCTGAACGCGAGCGTCTCGAACGCGACGGCCAACACGCGCGGGCAGAGTGCGTTAGCATCGGCCATACCGCTTACCCGCTTACCCGCTTACCCGCACAACCGCTTAATTGCTGGTTTCCCGCCCCATGTCCAACGACGTTCATTTCTACGACCCGGCGAAGGGTCACGGTCTGTCCCACGATCCCTTCAAGGCCATTGTTGCGCCGCGCGTGATCGGCTGGATCTCGAGTCGTGATACGGCCGGGCGCGTCAACCTCGCGCCGTACAGCTTCTTCGGGGCGTTTGCGACTTTCCCGCCGATCATCGGTTTTTGCAGCGAAGGGTTCAAGGACTCCATTGCCAACATCGAAGCCACGCGTGAGTTCGTCTGGAACCTGACCAGCAAGTCGCTCGTAGGGCAGATGAACCAGACATCGGCGTCGGTGCCGCACGCGGTCGACGAGTTCGAACTGGCCGGGCTGACCAAGGCGCCGGGCGTCAATGTCGACGTGCCCCACGTGGCGGAGTCGCCCGCGTCGCTTGAATGCAAGCTGCTGCAAATCGTGCGTCTGCAGAATCTCGACGGCAAGCCGATGGACAACTGGCTCGCGCTGGGGCAGGTGGTCGGGGTGCACATCCGCCGGGAGTTTCTGCGTGAGGATGGCATCTTCGATACCGCGAAGGCGCATCCGGTGATGCGCGCAGGCTATCTCGGCGACTATGCCGAGATCGGTCCGATGTTCGACCTGCGTCGCCCGAAGGTCTGATCAACGCCGACGTCCTTCCTCAAACTCCACAGCGTGTCGTCTTGCCTTTCGTGCGAGGTGTAGCCAGTCGCTACGCCTCGCATTGACTGCAAATTCCGCAATGCGTTATTGACGAATTTGACGTATGCGCCAGTTGACTTTGTCATGCGTGAGCGGAATCAGGCTGCGACGCTTTGTCACATAAGGGCGCCGGTGCTGCTTCAACTGCCGACCGGCCGGACGGATTATGAATCCGCAATGATTTGTAAAATTTGCTGCGATGCAAAATGTTTTCGAGACGCGTATGCTTGCCACCTTCGTTGACGCCCCTGCGCCTGGCGTCCCTTCCCGCAGGCATTGAATTGCCTTGATTTGCGCGTTTCGCCTGCGCGACACGTGCGGGGCCGGATCATCCCTGGTTGCGTCAACGTAGCGCGTTTGCGCGCGTTTTTTGTTGCGGCACACCAGGACCCTCCATGTTTCCCATCCTGTCCCTCCTGATCTGGCTTCCTATCGTGGCTGGCGCGCTCGTCATGCTGCTGGGCCAGGATCGTTATCCCAATACCGTTCGTTGGGCATCGCTGGCCGCCGCCGTCATTTCGGCTGCACCGATCGTGCCGCTGGTGCATGGTTTCCGCACGAGCGTCTCCAGTCTCCAGTTCGTGGAGCGTTTTCGCTGGATCGAATCGTTCGACGCCTCGTGGCACGTAGGCATCGACGGCATTTCGCTGTGGCTCGTGGCGCTCACCGGCGTGACCACGATCATCGTGGTGCTGGCCTCGTGGCGCGCCGTGACGACGCGCATGAGTTCGTACTTCGGTAGCTTCCTCATCCTCTCCGGTCTGATGCAAGGGGTGTTCTGCGCGCAGGACGGCATGCTCTTCTTCGTGTTCTTCGAAGCGACGCTGCTGCCGCTGTATCTGCTCATCGGTGTGTACGGCCGGGCGAATCGCTCGCACGCGGCGGTGAAGTTCTTCTTCTTCTCGCTGACCGGTTCGCTGATGATGCTGGTGGCGATGCTCTATCTGTATATGCAGACGCAGAGCTTCGACATGGCGCGCTGGCAGGCGCTGCACTTGCCGCTGGCGGTGCAGGTCATGCTGTTCTTCGGTTTTCTCGCCGCGTTCTCGGTCAAGGTGCCGATGTGGCCGGTGCATACGTGGCTGCCGGAAGTGCACCTCGACGGTCCGACGGGGGCCGCGGTCATGCTCGGCATGCTGAAGCTGGGGGGCTACGGTCTGCTGCGCTTCAATCTGCCGCTGCTGCCGGATGCGAGCCATTTCCTCGCGCCGCTGATGGTGGTCTTGTCGCTCATCGCCGTGATCTACGCGAGCCTGGTGGCGCTGGTGCAAACCGATCTGCGCAAGCTGCTGGCGTACTCGGCGATCGCTCACATGGGGCTGGTGACGCTCGGTCTGTTCCTCTTCTCGGAGATGGGCACCGACGGCGCCGTGATGCAGATGATTTCGTACGGCATTGTCTCGGGCGCGATGCTGCTGTGCACGGGCATGCTGTATGACCGCACCGGCAGCGCGTCGATCGATGCATATGGCGGTGTGGCCGCCACGATGCCGCGCTTTGCCGCGTTCGCAATGCTGTTCTCGATGGCGAACGTCGGGATGCCGGGCACCTCGGGCTTCGTTGGCGAGTTTCTCGTGCTGATGGGCGCGATCAAGGTCAACTTCTGGATTGGCACGCTGGCCTCGCTCACGCTGGTGCTGAGCGCCGCTTACACGCTGTGGATGTACAAGCGCGTGATTTTCGGACGCGTGGGCAATGCTCGTGTGGCGTCGCTCAAGGACTTGAGCCGTCGCGAGTTCGCGCTGCTCGGCGCGATGGCGGTGATGATCCTCGGTATCGGCCTCGACCCGAAGCCGCTGACCGACGGTATCGACGCCACGGCAATCCAGGTGGTGCAGGACATCGAAAACCATCGTCTGCCGGCCGGCGACCCGGGCAGCAGCGAGATGGCAGGGCGTCGTCATGGCGACGCCGCCGGACACGCCGCAGTGACGGTGAAGGGCACCCGCCCGGATGCTTGATTTCGCGTGATTCGTCTCGGCCGCTGACCGAGCAAGCCGAACCCAAAAAAACGGGCGCTGCGAAGCGCCCGTTTTTGCTTGCCACAATTCCTTAACGATCCCTCGCCAGAATCACCCTCAAGCCACGCCAGTGGCATTTGGCGCTGGCTGTCGCCGGCTACGTGCAGCGCTACCTCGTGCATGGGTTTTCCGGCGGCCTTAAGTGAGATCAAACGCGTGAGATCAAACGATTGCGTGAGCTGACCGGCCGGTGCGATCAGGCGCAACTTTTCCGTACCACGCCTGTTACCGGCACGATTTGCGTGCGCGAGGCGCCGGAGAACGCGTTCATACGGTCGATGAGCAGCGCGGTCGCGGTGTTCGCCAAGGCGTGGGTGTCCTGCGCGATGGTGGTGAGTTGATAGTTCTCGTAGCTGGCGGCAGGAATGTCGACGAAGCCCAGCGCCAGCAGGTCGGACGAACAGAACACGCCGTCGGGGCGCGCGCTCTGGGCTAGCAGTGCATGGGCGGCGTCGACGCCGCATTCGTAGGTGTCGCCCGGCGTGCTGTGCGTCTGGACCGGATGTGCCAGTGCGCTGCGTCGGACGGCACGCAGGAAGCCGGTGCAACGGGCTTTGCCGTTGTAACTGGGCTTGGTCGGACCGACAAAGGCGAGTCGTGTCGCGCCTGCCTCGATCAGCATATCGGCGGCCAGCGCGGCACCCGCAGCGTTGTCGCTGACGGTGACATCCGCGCCCGGTAGGTCCGACGCGCGGTTGATCATCACCACGGGAATCTCGCCTTCGAGGTACTGGCGGGCGAGGCCGAGCGGGGGAGAGGCGGACGTCATGATGATGCCGCCGATCCGGTAGCTCAACAGCATGTCGAGCGACTGCTGGATCTGCACCGGGTCCTGCGCGTTCACCACGATGGGGGTGAGCTGGCGACGACCGAGCGCGGCGATGATCTGGGAGAGTAGTTTCGCGCGAAACGGGTTTTCGAATCCGGCAGTCACCACGCCGACCATGCTGCTGCGCTGCATGATCATTTCCCGTGCGATCAGGTTGACCTGGTAGCCCAGGGTGCGCGCGGCGTCCATCACGCGCTCGCGTGTCTCGGGCGCGATGCTGGCTGTCGGCGTGAAAGCGCGCGATACGGCAGAACGCGATACACCGGCGAGGCGGGCAACTTCGGCGGCGGTGACCCAGGACGTTTGTTTCTTCGGCATGAAGTGACGAGTGAGGGAATGCAAAACTTGCTTCGTGCAGCCTGCCCGATCAAGAGGGCAAGACGATGACTGCCGATCAATATACAACGTTGCCCCGGATTTTCGGGCCACGCAGGCGAGGCTCCCCTATGTCTGTTGAACCTGTCGATATGGCGGCTACGACTGATATGGCCGCTGCAACGATGGCGAACTGGATGTCGGATGTGTGCGGATTAACGCCATTGCATCGCCTGACCCTGCCGGGCAGCCACGACACTTGCGCCTACACCGTCGAGGACTCGTTGGCGAAGACACAGAACGCGAGCCTTGCCGTTCAGTTGGCACGTGGCGTGCGGGTGCTCGACATTCGCTGTCGCCACGCGGGCGATGTCTTCCACATCAATCATCAACGCATTGCGCTGGGGTTGATGTTCGACGATGTCATTGCGACTTGCGCTGCGTTCTTTGCACAGCACCCGGGCGAGTGCATTGTGATGTCGGTCAAGGACGAATGCGGCGACGAGAATGGCACGCGCAGTTTTGCACAGACATTCATGTCATACGTCGAGCGGTATGCGGAGCACGTCGACTGGTATCTCGGCGATACGATTCCACGCCTGGGCGACGTGCGCGGCGCGATTGTGCTGTTGCGACGCTTCGCAAGCGACGCGCCCATGGGAATCGATTTGTCGGCGTGGCCCGATAACGCCACGTTCGACATCGATCGGCCGGGGGCGTGCTTTGCGATTCAGGACGAATATCGCGTGCCGGTGGAGGCATCGATCGATTACAAGTTAGGAAGGATCGAGGCGCTCCTCGCTCGCACGGGGCACTTGACGGGCGAGCGCTGGGTCGTCAATTTTTGCAGCGGTACCGGGATGGGGGCGAATCCCCGCCGGGTCGCTTGCGGGGGTGTTCGGCCCGATCGGCGCGGTATCAACGACATGATGGTCGAGCGTCTGGCGACGCACGACGGCGCGTGCGGCACGGTGATGCTCGACTTCTGCGAGCACGCCGACTGGGCGCTGGTTCGCGAGTTGGAGGCGCGCAACGCAGTGATGCATCGCTCGGAGGCGCGTTGCTGAAAATCGCACAGCACGCCAGCAGATTGGTCGATTTGCAGCAAGTCTGAACCGGTGTTGTTGCCTAATCCTGTGCGTCAAGTTGCCTGGAGATGCATTGGATTTCTGGAAATGTCTTTGTTTAACAAAGGCTTGGGCTACATGCGAAGTATGAATATGCATACCATTTTTGCTTGGTAGCCGGGGCCGGGGAGCGAGGTTTTAATAGGCTCTCGGGCACACGCGATCCAGATTTCAAGGAATTCTCGCTATGCCGTTTGCGGGACATTTTCTTGATCGGATCATGAACACCAAAAGACTGAAGCGTGCATTTCTCGGGGCTGTCGTTGCGCTGACTTTCGTTTCGGGCGTCGCGAGCGCCGATGCCGAGCCGCTACGTATCGGTACCAATCCGGGCATGCTGGGGGACACCCTCGAGGTGGCCGCGCAGGAGGCAAGGAAGCAGGGGCTCGACGTTCGCGTGGTGGAAATCACGGACTGGACGACGCCCAACGTGGCGCTCGCCTCCGGGGATCTCGACCTCAACTATTTTCAGCACGCGGCTTTTCTCGGCAATGAAATCCGCGAGCGCGGCTACAAGTTCGTCAAGGCAGGTGTCGGCGTTCTGCCGAACATCGGCCTGTTTTCATCGAGAATCAAACACCTCTCCGAGCTGAAGAACGGCGCCACGATCGCCGTTGCCAGCGATCCCGTCAACGAAGGGCGCGGCATTCTGCTTGCCGCGCAAGCGGGGCTCATTACGCTCAAGCCCGGTGTCGGCAGCCACGCCACGCTCGCCGATATCACCGGCAATCCTAAGCATCTCAAGTTCAAGGAAGTCGAGGGCCCGCAACTGGTGCGCGCACTCGACGATGTCGATGTCGCGCAAGGCTACCCGGCGCGCTTCGTCGCGGCAGGGCGGCCCGATATCGCCAAAAGCGGATTGCAGTATTCGACGACGGACGATCTGCAATACGCCATTCTCTTCGTTGCGCGCGCCGATAACGCGAGCGATCCGCGCATCCGTCAGTTCATCAGAATCTATCAAGAATCGCCCGCCGTGCTCGCCAGGATCGACGAATCCTATGTCGGCGATAAACGGCTCTACAGCCTGCCCTGGTTGAAGAAGTGAGCGATCTGTCGTTGTTCTTTTCCACTCGCCACCCGTTCCCGGAGTCACTCATGAAGCTTTCCCGCTTTTTCATCGTTCCTTTGGCTGTCCTCGCCATGGCCAATGCTCACGCGGCAGACAAGTTGCGCATCGGCGTGATGGCCGGCGCCTACGGCGACTCGATTGCCGTTGCCGCGAAGGAGGCCAGGAAGCAGGGCATCGACGTGGACGTGGTCGAGTTCACCGATTGGACCACGCCGAACATCGCGGTCGATTCAGGCGATCTGGACATCAACTATTTCCAGCACCAGCCGTTCCTCGATAACGCAATCCAGAAGAACGGTTTCAAGCTCGCCAGTGCGGGCACCGGCATTCTCGCGAACGTGGGGCTGTATTCGCTCAAGCACAAGACGGTCGCCGACGTGCCGCAGCGCGGCACCGTGGGGATCGCCAACGACCCGGTCAATCAGGGACGCGGCCTGTTGCTGCTGCAAAAGGTGGGGCTCATCAAGCTCAAGAACGGTGTCGGTTTCCTCGGCACGCTCAATGACATCGTCGACAACCCCAAGAAGCTGCGTTTCGTGGAAGTCGAAGGCCCGCAACTGGTGCGTATTACCGGCGACGTCGATATCGCCCAGGGGTATCCGCACTTCATCGTCTCCGCCAAAGCTTTCGATCCGTCGAGCGGGCTGGCTTACTCGGGCATCGAAGATGCGCGTTTCGCGATTCAGTTCGTGGTGAAGGCGAACCGTACGCAGGATCCGGTGGTGCAGAAGTTCATCCGCATCTATCAGAACTCCGATGCCGTGAAGACCGCAGTGCTCCACGCATTCAACGACGACAAGCGTCTCTACACGCTGGCCTGGGTGAAGTAACGACGCCCGCCGCAACGAAAGGAGTTTCCCCATGGGAGTAACCGTCGCAGCAAGGCAATCGCTGGCGGGGCAGGGCCCGGCGGGCGCCGCGGCCGGCCAGTTCGCGCCGGGCATTGCCACACGTGCACGCGTGCAGGCCCAACCGGGCGAGAAAGGCACGGTGACGTTTCGTGACGTGACGAAGACATACCTGTCGTCGGCAGGGCCCGTGCCGGCGCTCGACGCCATCAGTCTGGAGATCGCGCCGGGCAGCATTTTCGGGATCATCGGCCGTAGCGGTGCAGGCAAGTCGAGTCTGCTGCGCACGGTCAACCGGCTGGAGCGGCCGACGTCCGGTGAGGTGCTGGTCGACGGCGTCGACATCGCCACGCTGGACGACGCAGGACTGGTCGGCCTGCGCCGCCGTATCGGCATGATCTTCCAGCACTTCAACCTGCTGTCGGCGAAAACCGTGTTCGAGAACATTGCGTTGCCGCTGAGGGTAGCCGGGGTGCCGAGGACGCAGGTCGACGCCAGGGTGCGCGAATTGCTGGCGCTGGTCGGGCTGACGGAGAAAGCCGGTACCTATCCGGGGCGGCTGTCGGGCGGGCAGAAACAACGCGTGGGGATTGCGCGTGCGCTGGCGACGGGGCCTGAAATTCTCCTTTGCGACGAAGCGACCTCCGCGCTCGATCCCGAGACGACGCAAGCCATTCTGCGTTTGCTGCGCGACATCAATCGCCAGCTCGGGATCACGGTCATTCTCATCACCCATGAAATGAGCGTCATTCGCGAGATCGCGGATCGGGTGCTGGTGCTGGAGCAGGGACGCATCGCCGAGTTGGGCGAAGTCTGGCAAGTGTTCGGCTCGCCCCGGCACGATGCAACGCGGGCGCTGCTCGCGCCGTTGCAGCACGGGCTTCCGGACGATCTGCAAGCGGCACTGCTCGCCGAGCGGCCCGCAGGCCCGCACGCGCAGATCGTGCAACTGACCTATCGCGGGGCAGACGGCCTGGAGCCCGACTTCCCGCGCATTGCCAGTGCGCTGGGCGGGGATATCCGGCTCGTGCACGGCGGGGTGGACCGCATTCAGGGGCACGCGCAGGGGCAGTTGCTGCTCGCGCTCAAGGGGGCGGCAGTCGAGCCCGATGGGGCAACGCTAACGCAGGGCCCTGGGGCCATTGCACATGACATCAAGGTACTCGGCTATGTCGCTGACACTGACCCTCTCCGCTGATCGCTACTGGAACGCGCTGCTCGACACGTTGATGATGGTCGGCGTGTCCGGCGGGATCGCCTTTGCTGCCGGCATTCCGCTCGCGGTGTTGCTGATTGTGACGGCCCCCGGCGGCTTTCTCGCGTGGCCGCGCGTGAACCGTGTGGTCGGTGGCGTCATCAACGGCTTTCGTGCCACGCCCTTTATCGTGCTGCTCGTCGCGCTGATTCCGTTCACACGGTTCATCGCCGGCACGACCATCGGCGTGTGGGCGGCTATCGTGCCCCTGGCAGTCAGCGCGACCCCGTTTTTCGCCCGCATCGTGGAAGTCAGTCTGCGAGAGGTCGACCCCGGCCTGATCGAAGCAGCGCAGGCCATGGGGTGCAAGAAGTGGCACATCGTGCGCCACGTCTATCTTCCCGAAGCGCTGCCCGGTGTGATCGGCGGTTTCACGATCACGTTGGTCGCATTGATCAGCGCATCGGCCATGGCCGGCGCGGTGGGCGCGGGAGGGCTCGGCGATCTGGCCATTCGCTACGGCTATCAGCGCTTCGACACGCAGGTGATGTTGATCGTGATCGCTGTGCTGATCGTGCTCGTGACAGTGGTGCAGGCCATCGGCGACCGATATGTCCATTGGCTGCGCAGCCGCTGATTTCGGCCAATCGACACCATCCATCATCCCTTTCCGATTCACAAACGAGGCACCCCATGAAAAACCTGGAGGCTCAGGCGTCAGTCTTGCCCATCGGGCAGGCGTCTGCTCCCGTGGAGTCCGGGGCGCACGCGCGTCGCATTTTGACGCGTCTGCCGCAAGCTCCCCGGCCTGTGCCGCGCATCGCCAGTGAAGCGCAGGCGTTGCAGATTGCGCAAACGCTGGCGGAATCGTTTCGCACGGGCGCCGCGCAGCGCGACAGCGAACGGCAACTTCCGTGGGACGAGATCGAGCAGTACACCGCGAGCGGGCTGTGGGCGATCACGATTCCCAAGGCCTACGGCGGGCTGGGGGCGTCCTATGAAACGCTCGCGCAGTTGTTCGTCACGATTTGCGCGGCCGATCCGTCGCTGGGGCAGATTCCCCAGAATCACTTTGCCGTTCTGCAGAATCTGCTGGACATGGGCAGCGAGGCGCAACGGCAGCGGTGGTTCGCCGACGTGCTCGCGGGGCAGCGGCTGGGTAACGCCGGACCGGAGCGCAAATCGAAGGCGGCGCATCTCTATGCGGCAACAGCGCGTCTCGCACGCGATGCCGACGGCACACTTCGCGTGAGCGGCACGCGATTCTATTCGACGGGTTCGGCGTTTGCACACTGGGTGCCATTTCGTGCCGTTGACGAGCAGGACCGCGCGGTGCAGGTGTGGGCGCGTCGCGACGCACCGGGCGTGACCGTGTTCGACGACTGGGATGCCTTTGGTCAACGAACCACCGCCAGCGGGGGCGTGACGTTCGATGGTGTCGTCGTGAGCGAGGACGATGTCGTGCCGGTGTGGCGCTACGCGTCGGTCCCGACGTTGTCGGGGCCTGTCTCGCAATTGATTCAGGCCGCCATCGATGCGGGGATTGCCCAAGGCGCATTGCGCGACGCGCTCGATTTCGTGCGCGAGCGCAGCCGCCCGTGGGTCGATGCCGGCGTAGCGAAGGCGAGCGACGATCCCTACATCATCCACGAGATCGGTCAGTTGCAAATCGACGTGGATGCTGCACACGCCGTGTTGCTGGAGACCGCACGCCATCTCGATGCGCTGGCGCGCGAACCGATTGACGAGGTATCGAGTGCGCGTGCCTCGGTGGCTGTTGCGCAAGCCAAGATTCTAACGACGGAAGCGGCACTCAACGCTAGCGAACACTTGTTCGCGCTGGCCGGATCAGCCGCCAGTCGCAGCAAGTACAACCTCGACCGTCACTGGCGCAACGCGCGCGTTCACACGCTGCACGATCCGGTGCGCTGGAAATATCACTTGCTGGGCAATTACGTCCTGAACGGTGCGCTGCCGCAGCGCCACCAGTGGAACTGACCGTCCCCCGGAATTCGTATGACAAATGCATCGACATTGGCGAGTGCTTTCGCCGCCACGCAGCCTGATCCCGCTCCGGCGCCACAACAGCCCGTACCGGTGATCGTCGACGATCGGCAAGCGCTGGAAGTCGCCCGTGAGTTTGCTCGCAGCATTGCTGCCGGTGCGCGCGAGCGTGACCAGTCGCGCGCGCTGCCGTGGCGCGAGGTGACGCAGTTCAGTCAGAGCGGGCTGTGGGGCATTACCGTGCCGAGGGAGTATGGCGGCGCGGAAGTGTCCACGGGAACGCTGACGCAGGTCGTCAGCCTGATCGCCGCCGCTGACGGCAATTTCGGACACATTCCGCAGAATCACTATTACTCGCTCGAAGTGCTGCGCGTGGGCGGCACGTATGAGCAAAAGCGCTTCTTCTACGATCGCGTGCTGCGCGGCGAGCGGCTGGGCAATGCCCTGGCCGAGGTCGGTCATCGCGATTTCAAGCGTCGCACGCAACTGGTGCGCGAGCCAGGCGGGTGGTTCGTCGAGGGCGAGAAGTTCTATTGCACCGGCGCGATCTACGCTCATTGGATTCCCACGCTGGCGCTCGCGCAGGACGGGGAGCAGGCGAGCGCCTATCTCGTTTTCGTGCCGCGCAACGCGCCCGGTGTGACAGTAACCGACGATTGGGACGGTTTCGGGCAGCGCGTGACCGGCAGCGGGTCGGTCAAGTTCACGCGGGTGCGCGTCGAGCCGGAATGGGTGGTGCCGTTTACGGCGTCGTTCGAGCGACCCACGACGATCGGTCCGTTCGCACAGATCATTCACGCCGCGCTGGACGCGGGCATCGGGCATGGCGCGTTGCAGGCGACGTTGCCGTTCATCCGCGAGCACGCGCGGCCGTGGATCGATTCGGGTGCCGCCAGCGCCGCTCAGGACCCTCTGCTGCTCGAACAGGTCGGCAACGTGCACTTGCGCCTGCGCGCGGCAGATGCCCTGATTGCCCGTGCCGCACTGGCCGTCGACGCCGCACAGCGCGAGCAGAACGAAGACAGCGTGGCCGCCGCTTCGGTTGCCGTGGCGCAGGCCAAGGTCCTGAGCACCAGCGCGAGCCTGCTGGCCGGCACCAAGCTCTTCGAGCTCGCCGGCACCGGGGCCACGCTGGCCGGTCAGGGGTATGACCGTTTTTGGCGCAACGCGCGTACGCACACGTTGCATGACCCAGTGCGATGGAAGTACCACGCCGTCGGCAACTATGTGCTCAACGGCGTGCGTCCGCCGCGGCATGGCGCGATCTGACGCGGACACTCCCCATGACACAAGCGAAACGTCACATCCACGTCAATGCGTTCAACATGAATTGCGTGGGCCACATCCATCACGGACTCTGGACACACCCGCGCGACCAGTCCACGCAGTACGGCACGTTGCCGTACTGGACGAACATCGCGCAGGTGCTGGAGCGTGGCCTGTTCGATGGCATCTTCATTGCCGACGTCGTCGGGTATTACGACGTCTATCAAGGCGGCGTGGACCTCACCCTGCGCGAAGGCATTCAACTGCCGGTGAACAACCCGTGGCTGGTCGTGTCGGCCATGGCGGCGGTGACGCAGCACATCGGTTTCGGCCTGACGGCAATGGTGGGCGCCCATCACCCTTACACCTTCGCCCGTGACGTCTCGACGCTCGATCAGCTCACCAACGGCCGCATGGGCTGGAATATCGTCACCGGCTATGTGGATAGCGGCGCGCGTGGGCTCGGACAGGACGGACTGGCGGAGCACGACAGCCGGTATGACCGTGCGGAGGATTTTCTGGTGCTTACCTACAAGCTCTGGGAGGGGAGTTGGGACGATGGCGCCGTGGTCGCGGACAAGGCCAGACGCATTCACACGTTGCCCGAGAGGGTGCGTGCAGTGGTGCACGACGGGCCGTTCTATCGCGCCAACGCGATTCATATGAGCGCCCCGTCGCCGCAGCGCACACCGGTGCTGTTTCAGGCGGGCACGTCGTCGCGCGGGCTGCGTTTTGCCGGTCGGCACGCCGAGGGCGTTTTCATCGGCGCCAGCACGCCGGAGGCGGCGCGTGCGGCGTCGCGCAAGATTCGTCAGGCAGCGGTGGGGGCCGGCCGTCGGCCCGACGACATCAAGATCTACGCGGGTGTGGCCGTCGTGGCCGGGAAGACGCAGGCGGAGGCGAGCGAGAAGTACGCCGAGTACCTCGCGCACGCCAGTCCAGAGAGCGGGCTGGCGCATTTCGCCGCGAGCACGGGCGTGGACTTCGCCCGATACGGGCTCGACGATCCGATTCAGTTCGGCACCGGCAATGCTATTCAATCCGCCACGCAGACCGCACAGCAACAAGGCTGGACGACGCGGCGCAAGTTGCTGGATCAGTTCGCGCTGGGCAGCCGGTATCACACCATCGTGGGCGATGCGGTGCACGTGGCCGACGAGCTTGAGCGATGGATTGACGTCGGCGAGATCGATGGCTTCAACCTGACGCGCATTGTCGTGCCCGAGACCTGGGAAGACTTTGCGAATCTCGTCGTCCCGGAGTTGCAGAGCCGGGGCCGCTATCGCACTCACTACGACGCCGGCACGATGCGCCAGCAACTTTTCGGACGTGGCGATCGTTTGCCCGCGCAGCATGCCGCCGCAAGCTATCGTCAATTTCAAGGACGGGCATGATGATTGAAGCCGTTGATCATGGCCGTTGCCAAGGGGGCGATTTCCTTCGCGTGACGCCATGAAAACCTCGCATTCTTTCTCCCCCTCGCAGCCGTCGGCGGGTAGCCGTTCGCCCTTGCCGAAAGACGGCATCGAGCGCGCCCGGGTGTTGGCGCGTCAATTTGCCGAGACCGCCGTGGCGCGCGATGCGGCAGGCGGCACGCCCAAGGCAGAGCGCGACGCATTGCGTCAGAGCGGTCTGCTGTCGCTCTCCATTCCTGCGGATTACGGCGGTCAGGGCGCGCGATGGAGCGAGACGCTCGAAACCGTGCGCATTTTCGCGCAGACCGACAGTTCGATCGCGCACGTGTACGGGTTTCATCACTTGTTGCTGGCGACGGTGCAATTGTTCTCGCGACCCGCTCAATGGGAGCCCTGGGTCGAGCAGACGGCCAGAAAACACTGGTTCTGGGGCAATGCCCTCAATCCGCTCGACGAGCGCACCACCGTGCGTCGTATCGGTGATTGGTTCGAGTTTTCGGGCAAGAAGAGCTTCTGCTCCGGCGCGCTGGATTCGGAAATGCTGATCGCTTCCGGCAAGGAAGAGATTGGCGGACGGATGCTGATCGCGGCCGTGCCGACGGCGCGTGCGGGCATCACGATCAATAGCGACTGGAATTGCTTCGGTCAGCGGCAGACGGACAGCGGCAGTGCGCTGTTTGAGCGCGTACGCGTCGAGGCCGCCGAGTTGCTGCGCGATCCGGGCCCGCTTTCCACGCCGCGTTCGTCGCTGCGTCCGTTGCTGGCGCAGTTGGTGTTCATCCACATGTTCCTCGGGCTGGCCGAGGGCGCGCTTGCGGATGCCCGGCATTACACCCTGCATGAGGCTCGGCCATGGTTTCGCTCGCCGGCGTCGCGCGCTAGCGAGGACTCCTACACGTTGCGGCATTACGGTGAGTTTCACGTCGCGCTGGAAGGTGCCCGGCTGCTGGCGGGGCGCGCTACGGCGTTGTTCGACGAGGCCTGGCTGGAGGGCGATGCCCTGAGCGCCGATGCGCGCGGACACGTGGCGCTTGCTGTCGCGACGGCCAAGGTGGCGGCCTCGCGTGCGGGGCTCGATGTGGCCAGTCGTGTCTTCGAGACGACGGGCGCGCGTGCCACGCATGGAGCGCTGCGGCTCGATCGGTACTGGCGGAACCTGCGCGTGCAAACGCTGCACGATCCGGTGGACTACAAGCTGCAGGACATCGGCAACTGGGTGCTCAATGCCCAGGTGCCTGTGCCGTCCTTCTATTCATGAGGTGACGCGCGTATGGCAACGCTTCCGGCCTGGCCGCCGTCGTCGTCACAGCCCGGCGATGGCGCTTTGTGCGGCGCCGCCGCTGACTGGATCTTCGCCGATCCGCGCTCGCGGGAACTGTTGGCGGACATCGAGCAAATCGCGCCGAGCGACGCCAGCATTCTGATAGCCGGTGAGACCGGCACGGGCAAGGCGTTGATCGCACGCCATATCCACAGTCGAAGTCTGCGCCATGAGGGACCGTTCGTCGTGGTGAGCTGCGGCGCATTCTCGGAGTCGCTGGTCGACGCGGAACTGTTCGGTTACGAGAACGGTGCGTTTGCCGGCGCGTTCGGCGCGCAACCCGGCTGGTTTGAAGAGGCCAACGGGGGCACCATTTTTCTCGATGAAATCAACGACCTCCCGCTGCCCGTGCAGAACAAGCTGCTGCGCGTGCTGCAGGAGCGCGAGGTGATGCGTCTGGGCGGGCGTAGGCCGATTCCCATCGATCTGCGCATTCTGGCCGCGACTACGGTCGACCTCGAACAACTCGTGGCGGAGAAGCGCTTTCGCAAGGATCTGTACTACCGGTTGAACGTGGTCAGTCTGCATGTGCTCACGCTCAAGGAGCGCCCCGGAGACATTGTGCCGCTCGCCCGCTATTTCATCGACAAGTACAGCCGGCGCCTTGGCTACCCTCGTCTGGAACTGACGCCGGACGCCGAGCAACTGCTGATACAGGCGCCGTGGCACGGCAACGTGCGTGAGCTGGAGAACGTGATCCATCGCACGCTGCTCAGATGCGAGCGTAGTCAGATCGATGCCGCGAGTCTGCGTCTGCCGGCGCCGGCACCTGCGCAGAGCGAAGTCCCCGTGGCGGCGCTGGATGCCGCTAGCGGATCGCCCATGGATTCTCCGTCGCACGACGACATGACGGTGCTTCGTCAGGCCATGCGCCGGCTGTGCGAATCGCAGACCGAGCACCTGCATCAGACGGTGGAAGACTCGCTGCTGTACGAAGCATTTCGTTTCAGCAACTACAGCCAGAGCGAGACGTCGCGCTTGCTCGGTATCAGCCGCAACGTGGTGCGTGCCCGCCTGATCCGGCTGGGAGAGATCGGTGCCCCGCGCAAGACGCCTGGCGGCGCCGACATCGGCAACGACTTTAGGAAAACATCATGAATCCCGACATCTTCTGGTTCTTACCCACTTCGGGCGACACACGCTACCTTGGGAAATCCGATTTCGGACGCCCGGCGACGAACGCCTACATGCGGCAGATTGCGGAGACGGCCGAGCGCCTCGGCTTCGACGGCTTGCTGATTCCCACGGGCAGTTCGTGTCTCGATCCGTGGGTGACGGCGGCGAGTCTCGTGCCGGTCACGCAACGCATTAAGTTGCTGGTTGCGCTTCGCACGTCGCTCGGCAATCCGACGGCATCGGCCCGTCAGGCCGCTACGCTGGATCAGGCATTGGGGGCGGGGCGTTTACTGCTCAACGTGGTGCCCGGCGGCGACGCCACTGAACTGGCCGCAGACGGGGTGTTCTACGCGCACGATGAGCGCTATGCCGCAGGCGACGAATTTCTGAGGATCTGGCGTCGTCTGTTGCAAGGCGAGAAGGTCGACTTCGACGGCCGGCACCTGAAAGTGTCCGGCGCGCAGAACTTCTTCGAGCCCGCCACGCAGCCGTATCCCCCGTTGTACTTTGGCGGCTCGTCGGAGGCGGCACACGAACTGGCGGCCACGCATGTGGACGCCTATCTGACCTGGGGCGAACCGCCGCAGGCCGTGGCGGAGAAGATTGCCGATGTGCGTGCGCGGGCGCAAAAGCGGGGGCGGACGTTGCGATTCGGCGTGCGACTGCATGTCATCGTGCGCGAGACGAGCGAGGAAGCCTGGGCCGACGCCGACCGGTTGATCGGTCATCTGACGGATGACGATATCGCCGCCGCACAGCGCCATTACGCGGGCATGGATTCGGTGGGGCAAGCGCGCATGGCGTCGCTGCATGGCGGTCGTCGCGATCGGTTGGTCGTCGGCCCGAATCTGTGGGCGGGCGTCGGACTCGTGCGGGGTGGGGCGGGCACCGCCCTGGTGGGCAACGCGCAAGAAGTGGCCGAGCGGCTCAAGGAATACCGCGACCTCGGGGTGGATACCTTCGTACTCTCGGGCTACCCGCATCTCGAAGAGGCCATCCGGTTCGCAGAGCTGGTGTTTCCGTTGCTGCCCGGCAAACAGCCGGTGACGTTGCGCGATCGCACGCTCACGGGCGGCGCTTTCGACGTGCGTGCGAGCCGGTGAATCACTGTGCTTTATGGAATGCAGCGAAACTGCTGAAGGTATCGTGAGAGAAGCACTGAGCGACTAAACGACGGCAACGCCGTGCGCTGATACGGCAATCATGCGACTATCGCTCGCGGAAAAAGAAAAAGGGCTGCACAGTGTGCAGCCCTTCGAATTCGTTTGGTAGGCCGTGCAGGATTCGAACCTGCGACCAACGGATTAAAAGTCCGCTGCTCTACCAACTGAGCTAACGACCCAACGAAGAAAAAGATTATAGCGTCGCGGTCGTTATAGTGTCAACACCCGGGCCACACGAACGTAGCCGTTTCCGGGCCATTTCGCCTATATGCACGCGAAATACGCTCAAACGCTGCGCTCAATGCGCCACATCTGATACTTGAACGCGCAGACGCCGCCTGCCAGAATGGCCGCCATCGCCACGAACGATCCCACCGCCAGCGTCGACACGCCCGACAACCCCTGACCAACCGTGCAGCCCAACGCCGTCACGCCGCCAAAGCCCATCAATACGCCGCCCGCCATGTGGTTTGCCGTGTCCTCGGCTCCCTGGAATCCTTCCCAACGGAAGTTGCGCGACACCAGCGCATACACGAACGAACCCGCAATCACGCCCAGCACGCTCGCAATGCCCAGCGTGATGACGTTGCTCGTGTCGCTCCACATCATCAGCCAGTACAACGTGTAGGCCAACGGCGAGACGAACGACAGCGCTTCCATCTTGCCGGAGTTCGTCGCCACGAAGCTTTCTTCCAGCGTATTCGGATTCTCGGCAACGTAGCCGATCTTGCCCGAGACGTACCAAAGCGCCACGATGATCGCGCCCACGACAAGGCCGCCGAGCCAGTTGTCGAACGTCCAGAATTCGCGACGGGCCAGTGCGCCGATCACGAAGGCGCCACCGATCAGCAGTCCGAGAATGAACTGTGCGCGATGAACGTTGCCGCCGAACAGGCCACCGAGCAGCGTCGGCAAATCCTGCGATGTCGCGAACGTCGTCTGAACGCTGTCGAGTGCAGCCACGCGGAACACGGCAAACAAGCCCTTGAGTGTCATGTAGGCAGATACACCGATCATGACGAACACGAGCAGCGATTTCAGATTGCCACCGCCGATGCGCACCAGCGTCTTGCTGCCGCAGCCCGACGCCAGCACCATGCCCACGCCGAAGCACCATCCGCCAACGAGATACGACAGCCACGTGAAGCGCGGTGTCGTATAAATCGCCTTGACCGGATCGATGATGTCTTGCGACGCGAGCACGCCGGTGCCGATCGTCGCTATGCCGATGGCGAGCCACCACATGCGCATGCGATTCCAGTCACCGATATTCACGATGTCGGAGAGCGCGCCCATGGTGCAGAAGTGCGTGCGCTGGAGCACGGCACCGAACACGAAGGCCAGGCCAAAGGTGAGCCACACGACAGTGTGGGAGAGGGCGGTGAGATCGACGTCGGTCATGAGGCGAGAAGGCGATGGCGGCCGTGTCCGGCCGTTCGATGCATGTTGGCGAGCCACGGGGCGTGGCCGGCGTTTTGTTGTTATCGGACGTGTCGCGCAGCCTGTGCGCAATCACATCGCGGGTGCGGTCGTCATGTCGTGCGTGGCCATGCGGGCCCCCGCACGCATCCCCTGAGACGCCGCGCCTCGAGCGCTTGGAAAGCCCGTATTCTACTTGAGGTCATGCGCGGCACCGGCAAACGCGGTGCAATCCTCGTGTAAATACGAAGGGCGTGCCATTGGCGTGCTATGAGAGCGCTACGGGATTATCGGGGGATCACGGCATACACACGCCAGAAACGACAACGCCGCCCAAAGGCGGCGTCGTTCGTTTGACGAGGGTCCTCACACACGGAAGGCTGGTTCGCGCAACCTCCGGCGGGGCGTCTTACTTCAGCTTGGCCACACGCTTCTTGGCCTCCGCTGCCGATTCGCTGTCCGGGTACCTGGCCAACAAATCCTGCAACGTTTTCTTCGCTGCCGCAGTCTGCCCGGATTCCGCCTGGTTGCTGGCAATTGCCAACATGGCTTCGGCGGCCTTCGGGCTCGTCGGATACTTCGTCACGATCCCTTGCAGCGTCGCGGTCGAACCCTTCAGATCCTTGTTGGCGTACTGTGCATTGCCAAGCCAGAACTGAGCTTCGGGTTGATACGGACTGGCGGGATACTTGGCCGAGAAGGTACGGAAGTCCGTTTGCGCACCCTTGTAGTCACCGTTGCGGAATTTCGTCAGCGCGGCGTCAAAGACATCTTTCTCGCCCGGTTGGACGGTGCCAGTCACGCCGCCGACGGTCATCTGCTGCGGTTCGAATTTCTTCAGACGGCCATCGAGGTCGTTGTAGAAATCCTTTTGACTCTGTTGCAGGTTCGCAAGCTGGTTCTTCAGATCTTCGTTCTGACCGCGCTGGTCGGCCAGATCACGTTGCAACTGCTGGATCTGGTTGTTCAAATCCAGCACGTTGCGCGTGAGCCCCTCGATCCGCTGCTTGTCCGAATCCAGACGGCTGCGGATATCGAGGATCGCTTTGCGCGCCTCGTCGTCGTCGAACAATCCGGCATGCGCGAGCGGGCTCAGGACCGAAGTCCCGAGCGCCACCGCGCAGATCATGTTTTTAAGCAAACGAGACGTCATGACGATTCAATCAATAAGCCAGGTCGACGCGACGGTCTTGGGCCCAGGTGGCTTCGTCGGTACCCGTAGCCTTTTCCTTGCCCAGCGACACGGCTTCCATCTGGCTGGTGTTGGCGCCCAGCGCCGTCATGGCCTTGAGCACGGCTTCAGCACGCTTCTGACCCAGGGCCAGGTTGTATTCGCTCGTACCGCGCGGGTCGGTGTTGCCCTGGAGCAGCACGTGACGTTGCGAGTACTTGGCCAGGAAGCCGGCGTGAGCCTGGAGCAGCGGCGTGTATTGCGAATCGACGCTGTACGAGTCGAAGCCGAAATACACGCTGCGCTTGGCGAGCGGGCCGTTCGGGTTATTCAACTCGTCAGCCGAGGCGTCGACGGGGGCGACTGCGCGGGCGTCGGTCGTGGTCTGACCCTTGTTGGCGTTAGCCTGGTCGTCGAGCTTCACGCCCGACGAGCAAGCGGCCAGAGCGGCCAGCGAAGAGATGGCGAGGATATTACGAAGCAGGGAACTCATATGAGCCTCCGTTTGATGTTGCTGTTGATGTTATTGCATGAAAGGGCCCCAGGAGGGTTCGCGAACTTCCCCTCCTCGAACCTGAAGAATCTGCCGGGTTTGCCCGTCCACCGAGACTGCCGCGAGAACCTTTCGGCCCCCCGACTGCGTTGCATAGAGAATGTACTTGCCGTTTGCGGCAAAACTCGGTGACTCGTCGTGGCTGGTGTCGGTCAGAGCCGTAACATCGCCAGTACTCATATCCTGCACGCACAGCTTGAATCCGCCACCCTGACGCGCGATAAACGCGAGCAACTTGCCGTCGGGACTGATTCGCGGGCTGACGTTGTAACTCCCCTTGAAGGTGACGCGCTGCGCGCCGCCTTCACTCTCGCCGCCGGCCGGCATCTTGTAGATCTGCGGACCGCCCCCACGATCGCTCGTGAAGAAGATCCATTTGCCGTCCGGGGAATACTGCGGTTCGGTGTCGATCGCGCCGCTGCGCGACAGACGTTTGAGGCCACCGCCATTGGCGTTGACCTGATAGATCTGTGTGTTGCCGTCGCGCGAGAGGGCCACGGCCAGCTTGCTGCCGTCCGGTGCCCACGACGGCGCAGAGTTGTTGCCCTTCTCGTTGGCCAGCACGGCGCGGCGGCCGCTCGGCAGATCGTGGATGTACACGACCGGCTTGCGCTTCTCGAACGAGACGTAAGCGACCTTCGTGCCGTCCGGCGACCAGGCCGGTGAGATGATCGGCTCGCGGCTGTTGAGCGCAACGCGTGCGTCCTGACCGTCCGAATCCGAAATCTGCAACTGGTAGGTCGAGCCGGTATGCAGCACGTACGACAGACGCGTGGCGAACACACCGCGATCGCCCAGCAACTTTTGATAGATGTAGTCGGCGATCTTGTGCGCGGTCAGACGCAGGTTCGCGGACGAAGACGTGAGTGCCAGGCCGCCGAGCGGTTGGCCGTTCACAGCATCGTAAAGGCGGAAGCTGACCTGGAAGTTACCGTTACCGGCCGGTGCAATGGTGCCCGAGACGAACGCGTTGGCCCCCTTGGCGCGCCACGTGCCGAGATCGACCGAATCGTCCACGCCTACGGCGGCGCCGCCCGTATCGATCTGGTTGAAGCGGCCGCTGTTGCTCAGGTCAGCCTTGACGACGGACACGATATCCGTCGGCGCGGTGCCCTTGAAGTTCGACACGGCGATCGGGTAACGGTTACTGCCGACGCCGGTAATGTCGACGGTCAGCGGTGTCTGCGCATGGGCGATCGTGCAAGCCGCGGTGAGCCAGGTGGCCACCAGCGCACGCCATGCATATTGACTGGAGATTCGCATGCGTTCGATTGGTCAGTTACGCGGTGCAAGGGGCATTTTTACCACATCCGAATGAAAATGGACTCGCATCGCTCGGTTTTCGTTCCCGTTTGACAACACACTCAGCCTTTCGGGCTGAAGCGCAGGTTGACGCTCGGGGGGGCTTTGCCGTTCGTATCGCGCGGCAACGGATCGGATTTGGTGATGGCGGCCTGCACGGCGGCGTCCCAGGCGGGGTTGCCGCTCGATTTGACCAGCTGCATCGAGAGTACGCTGCCATCCGGCGCCAGACGTACCGCAACGACTGCCGTGGGATTGCCCTCGGTGTCGCCGCCATAAGCAATATTGGGCTTAACCTTGGCGCGCACGCGATCGGCGTAGCCCGCCGATGCCGTGCCGCCTGCGCCCGAGCCGGTGCCGCCCGCCTGCGAGCCCAGACCGTTACCGGTCGCGCCCGGCGTGCCGCCGGCCATGCCGCGCAGCGATGCTAGGCGCTCGGCACGTGCTGCGTCCGCAGCCTTCTGCGCCGCCGCGTCCTTCGCGGCCTTGGCCTTGGCGGCCTTGTCTTCCGCCGCCTTCTTCTCGGCATCCGCCTTTTTCTGGGCGTCTGCCAATTGTTGCTGCTTCAATTGCTCGGCTTTCCTGGCGTCTTCTTCCTTTTGGCGCTTCAGATCGTCGGCCTTCTTCTCGTCCGCCAGTTTCTGCTGACGCGCCGCCTCGTCTGCCGCCGCCTTCTTGCGGGCGAGCTCGGCCGCCGCCTGCTGGTCGGCGAGTTGCTTCTGCTTGAGCGCTTCCTGACGTGCCTTTTCCTGCTGCGCCTCGAGCAGACGCGCCTGTTCGGCAGCTTGCTGCTCCTGTTTGCGCTTTTTCTGCTGGAGGGCGATGTCGGCGTCTTCGGCCGGGGGTGTGGGCGCGGCGATGGCCGGCGGCGCGGGTGTGGGCGGCGGCGTTACGACGGGCGGAGTCGGTTCGGCCACTTCGGTGGGGGTCCACAGTTCCGCTTCGGAACCCGCGGGCGAGCTGTTCTGCCAGCGCATGCCGTAGAAGAGCAGCGCAAACAGCAGCGCATGCATGAGCAGCGCGAGAAGGAATGCTCGTCCCGTGCCGCGCTCATCGTTGCGCGGACCGATGGGGCGGTCAGGACGGCCGGAACGGGCTACGGTGCGGCTCATTTTTGCTTGACGAGCAGGCCCACGCGCTTGACGCCCTGAGCCTTGAGATCGGACATCACGTTCATGACGATTTCGTAGCGCACCGACTTGTCGGCGGCGATCACGACCGGCTGATCCGGGTTCGCCGCCTGACGGCCTTGCAGGAAACCGGTCAGATCGCTCTCGCTCATGCGCTGCTCGATGGTGTTCTCACCATCTTTGTAGCGCACCAGCACGCGATTGTCCGCTTCGATATTGACGACCACCGGCGGTGTCTGCTGCTGCGGGCTCGCGTTGGCGACGCTCGGCAGATTGACGATCGACGGCGCGACCAGCGGGGCGGCCACCATGAAGATGACGAGCAGCACCAGCATCACGTCGATGTACGGTACGACGTTGATGTCCGCCATGGCGCGACGGCCGCGGCGAGCGTTGCGCATAGAACCTGCCATGTCTCGGCGCTCCCGGAGTGCTTAGTGAATCTGCCGTTGCAGGATGTTGGAGAACTCTTCGACGAAACTTTCGAAGCGGATCGACAGCCGGTCGATGTCGGTGGCGAAGCGGTTGTAGGCAACCACGGCAGGGATAGCGGCGAACAGACCGATGGCCGTGGCCACCAGCGCTTCCGCGATACCCGGCGCCACATTGGCGAGCGTGGCTTGTTGCACGTTCGAGAGGCCGCGGAATGCGTTCATGATACCCCACACCGTACCGAACAGACCAATGTACGGGCTCACCGAGCCGACCGATGCGAGGAACGGCAGATTGGCTTCGAGCGAGTCCATTTCACGTTGATAGCAAGCGCGCATGGCACGGCGGGCGCCGTCCAGAATCGCGTGCGGATCGTTCAGACCTTTTTCGCTCGCCTTGATGTATTCGCGCATGCCCGATTCGAAGATGCGTTCGAGCGCGCCTGTCTGATGACGATTGTTCAGGGCGCTCTGATACAGCGCCTGAAGATCGCCGCCCGACCAGAAATCACGCTCGAAGCGCTCGGTCTGGCTGCGCGCGCGACGGATCGCGAAGATCTTGCGGAAGATGTGCGTCCACGAGAGTAGCGAGAGCAGCAGCAGCAGGCACATGACTGCCTGGGCGAGCACGCTGGCATGCATGACCAGCGAAATAATGGAAAGGTCTTGATCGGGCATGGTGTGGTTATTGACTGACCGGAATTTTTATCCCTGGCTTCAGGCGGCTGCCACGGGGGCAGAGCCATCTGCTGAGGCGTTGGCCACGATGGCGGCCGATTGCATGGCGAGGCGAACGTGCGCCGGAATCTTGCCGGGGCGCAAGGTGTGCGCAGCGACACAGCCGATTTTGATGCTGCCGCGCGCCAACAGTTCGCTGCTGCCGTTCGGCGCGTCGCGCCAGGCTTCCTGTAGGAAGTCGACGGAGGCGCCGCCGAGGCGCTCGATGCGGCTTTTGATGACGACGACGTCGTCGAGTCGGGCGGGGCTCAGATAATCGAGTGCCGTGGCGCGCACAATAAACATCATTCCGGTATTGCGGGCCAGTTCCAGTTGCTCGATCCCGAGCGAACGGAGCCACTCGGTTCGGGCCCGTTCAAAGAATTTCAGATAGTTGGCGTAGAAGACGACGCCGCCGGCGTCCGTGTCCTCGTAGTAAACGCGAATTGACCAACAGGTATCAAAATCAGCCATGCCGCGCATTGTATCGGAACATGGCAGTAACGCCAGTCACGGAAACAGAATTTTTCAAACAGGCGCGATGACGTTTTGTTTACGGCAGATTATCGAAACGCGAGCGACGCACCAAACTGGGGCGAAATCGCGTCGATGCCCCGTCTGACGTGGGATTGCGCTGGCACCCGAGCGTGGCCCGTCTCTATAATGACGGCTCGCAAGCCCCCTGAGTTTCAGACAAGACCACCGTGTGCGCAGGGCTGCACCGCGCACCCTTCGGTCCCTCTTAGCGAATCAACCTGCGAGGCCCTTGAATTGACTTCCCCCACATCGCAATCTCCCGCCCTGCGCGTTGCCTTCCTCGGCTTGGGCGTGATGGGTTATCCCATGGCGGGTCACCTGCAACGCGCCGGTCACACGGTCACTGTTTATAACCGTACGGCAGCCAAGGCTCAGCAGTGGGCCAAGGAATACGGCGGCGCGGCGGCGGCAACGCCTGCCGAGGCCGTGCGCGATGCCGACATCGTCGCCGCCTGCGTGGGCAACGACGACGACCTGCGCAGCATTGTGCTCGGCGAGCATGGTGCGTTCGCGGGCATGAAGGCCGACGCCGTGTTCGTCGACCACACGACCGCCTCGGCGGACGTGGCGCGCGAACTCTATGCCGTGGCGCGTGAGAAGGGCCTGCACTTCGTCGACGCCCCCGTCTCGGGCGGCGAAGCCGGTGCCAGGAACGGCGTGCTCACGATCATGTGCGGTGGCGACGCCCCCGCGTTCGATCGCGTGGCCGCCACGCTCGGCGCCTACGGCCGCGCCGTCACCCGTATCGGCGAGGCCGGCGCGGGTCAACTGGCCAAAATGGTCAATCAGATCTGCATCGCCGGGATCGTGCAGGGTTTGTCGGAGGCCATCAACTTCGGTCAGCGCGCCGGGCTGGACATGCCGCTCGTGCTCGACGTCATCAACAAGGGCGCGGCGGCCAGTTGGCAGATGGACAATCGCGGCCAGACGATGATCGACGGCAAGTTCGATTACGGCTTTGCCGTGGACTGGATGCGCAAGGATCTGGGTCTGTGTCTCGCCGAAGCGCAGCGCAACGGTGTCTCGCTGCCGGTCACGGCGCTCGTCGACCAGTTCTACGGGGACGTGCAGGCACTCGGCGGCTCGCGCTGGGACACGTCCAGCCTGATTCACCGTCTGCGTGTCTTGTCGGGCAAGGCCTAAGCGTTGCCATCGATGTGATGTGAAATGGCGGATGGCGAGGGGGGCGGCGGCAAGCCGGCCCGCCGCTGTCCGCTGGCGTTGGATATCAAATATTTGGAATATCTCCGGGTTTGTCTGCAATCGTCGGAATAGGCGATTCGCACTAGAATGCGGAAAACGGGACGTCGCGGTGCGACGGCACGACGGCGTGGCAGCTTGAGAGCGGGCTGGGGCGGTGGCGTGTCGGCGTGGGAGGCAAGGGGACCGCCGCGATCGATAACGATCTGGAACATAACTCGAACCCGAGATCCAACCGACATGAGCAATCAGTCGAACGCCGCGGCCGTCCGCGCATTTCGCATTCTTGAAATCCTGAGCGCCTCGGGCGCGCCGATGACACTCGCGGAGATCGTTGCCGCGATCGGTCTGCCCAAGCAGACCGTGCATCGTATTCTCAAACAGCTCGAAGCCGCATGGCTCGTCACGCGCGAAGCGGGCAGCCGGCATTACGAACCGTCCTCGCGGGTGCGGGCGATGGCCGTCAATGCGTTGATGCATGTGGGTCCGGCGGCCGCGCGTCATGCCATCCTCCAGCAACTGGTCGACAAGCTCGGCGAGACCTGCAATCTGTCGATGCTGTCGGGCGACGACCTCGTCTATCTCGATCGCGTGGAGACCGACTGGTCGCGTCAACTCAAACTCTCGCCCGGCTCGCGTGTGCCGCTGCACTGCACGGCAAGCGGCAAGCTATTGCTGGCGTTCCTGCCGAGGGCGCGTCGCGAGAAGCTGATCGCGCATTTGCCGTTGCGTCCGCGCGCGGAAAACACCATCACCGATCTGGAGGATTTGCGCGACGAACTGGTCGAGACACGCAAGCGCCGGGTCGGGACGAACAACGAAGAGCACGTGCCGGGCATGATCGCCGTGGCCGTGCCGGTGATGCTCGATCGCAATCGCGCGTGTGCCGCCATCGCAGTGCAGGCGAGCGCGCAGCACTGCACGCTCGACAAGCTCATGACCTTCTTGCCGGACCTCCGGGTTGCCGCCGAGACGATGGCCGCGACGTTCAACGAGTGAAGGGCCGAGGGAGTCGGGGACGGAGCGAGACGAGACGGGGAAGACGCGAGCGTTTGCGTCCTCGCTGCGTGCTTATTGCCCCTGCGCAGCGCTGGCCGCTGTCTCCGGCGCCGATCGGGACGATCCGGAAGATCCAGATGATGCCGACGATCGCGCCGATGGCATGCCCGGCGCCAACGTCTCGAAGACCTGCTCAAGCTGCTTCGCGCCCTGAGCAGATTCGGCGCGCATACGTGGCCCGATGAAGAGTGGGTCGAGGATCAGGAACAGCAGGTTCGGCGTGCGATACATGAAGTCTCGCTCGAAGCGGGTGCCTGTGCCGTCCGGTGTCAGGGTATAGCGAACTTCGCCCGACGGACGACGGTTCACTTCGCCCTCGATGCGCCACTCGAACGGTGGCTTCGCCTCGACAACCTTCCAGTGAAGAATGCCGTGACGGCCCGCGAGCCGGAACTCCTCGGCAACTTCCTCCCCGACCTTGAGCGGGTGATCGGTGGTGCCCTGCACTGAGAGCGACGCTGGATGCCATGTCGGCCAGTTGGCCGGTGTCGTGGCGTAATCGTAGACGGCCTGCGGCGGCGCGCGCAGCGTGACCACGCTCACGACGTGCGTCCGACGCTCGAACGGCAGGGGCAGCAGCGAGAGCAGGGCGACGACCGCCACCGCCCCGAGCAGAAACAGGAAGGCTCGCTTCATCGGCGCGCGCTCACGCACCGGCAGGCGAATCGAGTTCGACATCGACCATCAGGTCGTCGGCCAGACTTTCCAGAATCTCGCGCAGCGATTCGGTGCTCACACTCGCGGGCACGTGCAGGCGTGCCGTCGCGCGAAACAACGTGCCGCCCGACATCGATCCTTCCACGCATTCGGTCGCGAGTTCGTCGATGGAGATGCCCTGCGCGAAGAGCACGTGCGAGATTTCCTTGACGATGCCCGGATGGTCCTGCCCCACGAGATCGAGCTCGAGCGTGCGAGCCGCGGGGCGAGTGGCGGCGCTTTGCGCGCGGGTGACGGCGATTTGCAGGCCGTGCGTTTCGAGCGCGTGAAGCGCTTGCGTGAGCGCGTCGGCCTGATCGTCGGGGACTTGCAGATGAATGATGCCGGCGAACTGGCCGGCAAGATTGGCGAGACGGCTTTCCAGCCAGTTGGCACCGGCCGCGGTGGCGCGATCGGCGATGGCATTGACCAGACCCGGACGATCCGGGCCGATTACGTTGAGAATCAGGGACGTCGTCATCACAGGCTCCGTCGAAACTGAGGGGCAAGAGGCGGCGCAGGCGGCGCGCTCGCCCTCTAACGTGGGCCGTCGCGCGCAACAGGCTCAAGTGTAGTGCAATCGCGGGGTGCGCCGCTACGGCGGTCATTGCCCGACGTCATCGTCCGCGCCACAACCACCGTCACCACCGTCGCAACTACACCGCGCCTAGGCGTGACCCGCCGCCATGGCGAGCAGGGCGACGACGGTGGCGTCGTCCGTCTGCACGAAGTCGCTGTATGCCACGCTCACCGCGTAGAACGGCTCCGGGGTCTCCAGACAGATGACGGCGTCAGCCAGCGGGGTCAGACGCGCAACCGCGTCACGCGCACCGACCGGGGCGCAGGCAATGAGCGGTGTCGCGCCAAGGCGCCGCATCGCGCGCAGCGCCGCGATCATGGTCGCGCCGGTCGCAATGCCGTCGTCGACCACCACGACCGGACGGCCCCGCACATCGGGCGCCCCGCGCCCCGGCGTGTAAGTCTCGCGCCGCTGTTGAATGAGCGCGCGCTGTCGGGCGCTTTCGTGCGAAAGATAAGTGCCGGTCGCGCCGAGCGAGAGCGCGTGATCTGCGAGGAAGATGCCGCCGAACTCGTCGACCGCCCCCACGGCAAGTTCGGCCTGATGCGGGGCGCGCAGCTTGTGCGCGAGCAGCACGTCGAGCGTGCCGTTCAGTTGGCGTGCGATGGGCATCGCCACCGGCACGCCGCCGCGCGGGATGGCAAGCACGAGGGGCGGCGCGCATCGCGCGAGCCGTTCATGGGAGGCGAGGACTTCGGCCAGCGCACTTCCTGCGGCGGCACGATCGAGAAACGAGGCAACGGCAGCCATGGCGACGACGCGGGGGCGAGCCCGAAAGGCGGGGGAGATTCCCATCGTAACGCCACGGGCTGATGCTCGTTTTCGTCTTCTGTGTCCGTCAGTGCTCGTCCACGCACCCGCGGGCGGATCTCGGGACGTGTAGGGCCCCGGCGCTCGCCTCAGCGCGCGAGCAGTTCCGGCACGGTGCCGACGAGCAGCGTCACACCGGAGCAGGCGAGCAGCGCCAGCACCATGCGCCGGAACGCGTGATCGGAGAGGAATTTGTAGGCCCACGCGCCGATGAGCGTCGGCACGATCATCGATGGCACGGCAATCGCGAACATATGCAGCGTCTGCACCGTAATCACGCCATGCACGGCATATAGCGTGATGGTGAGCGTGTGCATGACGATGAAGAAAATCTGCATGACAGCGCGCTGCATGTCCTTGTCCCACCCGCGCAGCGTGCACCACAGCGTCGGCACCACGCCGACGAGCCCGCCGATGCCCCCCATCACGCCGCCGATGAATCCGACCACGCCGTCGGCGGCGCGTCCGCCATGTGTGATGCGAGGCAGATGCGAGGCGAGCAACAGGATCGAGCAATAGATGACAAGCACCGCCCCGATGCCGGCGCGAAACCACACCGGGTCGAGATAACGCAGGATCCACACGCCGACGGGCACGCCGACCAGACCGCAGAGCACGAACGGTGCGAGCCGGTTGAGCGGCACCGCACGGCGTGCGGCGCGCAGCCCGAGGAGCTGGCCGATGAGCGAGCAGAAGGCCGCGAGCGGCCCCGCCAGCGTGGGCGGTAGCGACCACGCCCAGAACGAGAGGGCCACGAGGCTGAACGCAAAGCCGGACAGGCCTTGCACAAAGCCGGCGACGCACGCGCCGGCAATCAGGGGAAGCAATGGGTCGACGGTCATGATTTATGGTTTTCGCGTCGACATTATGCGGCGATCCCCTCTGGAGATGAACGGGTCGCCGCCCTGTGGGGGATGTGTCTTACGCGTGCCGGTTGGCCCACCAGCTCTGCCAGGCCGCCACGAAGAGCGAGCCGACGACGATACCCAGTGCCGCGCCTGCGAGCGCGTCGCTCGTCCAGTGATACGCGCAGGCGATCTGGCCGAACGCCGTGAGCGCAATGGCGATGGCGCACGGCACGCGCATCACGCGATGACGCAGCGCGAGCACGGTCGTGAACGCGAGGATGACCGTCAGGTGTCCGGACGGAAACGAGGAGTACGCCGCGTAGTTGCCGTCGAAGAGCTTGAACTCGAAAACGCCGTCGCGTAAATACGACGAATTATCACGAATCCAGGTGTCCGGCCAGGTGCGTCCGAACACGAATTTCAGGGCTTGCTTGGCAAGACTGGCCACCCCCACAGCGCCGCCTGCCAGCCACAGCGTAACGGCCCACGACGGCAGCGTGCGGCGAAAGTACAGCACGGCGCCAATGATCAGGAACGTTGGCCACGCCAGCACGAACAGTGGCGACGGCAGCTCGGCGATGATCTGAATCCAGCGAATGCCTTGCGTATGCGTATGCGCGAAGTCCACGACCGGCCGGTCGATCCAGGGGATGGCGACGAGGGCGAGCAACAGACAAGCCAGCGCGCTCAGCCACGCAGTGCGCAGACAGGGCGACGAAGGGGAGGGGGGCGGCGACGGCGTCGGTTCGGCGTTCGGAGCAGGTTCGGTCATGACGCGATTTCGGTGAAAAAAGGGACGCAACGTTCGGTGAGACCGCGTCATGGTAGACGTCATTGACGACGACGGTCCGGTGTTGCTTCGCTTTTGAGGCGTTCACGCCGCGTTGAACGGGGTTCGGCGCGAGGGCGGTGATCCGTGTCTCCCCCCCTGCTGCGCCGCGTTGCGTCGAACGCTCAAGACTGCGCCGTCGTCATGGCGATTTGATGGCGGTCAGGGCGCAGGCGTTGCGCTCATGACAGGCTTCGATGGCTTGAGAAACAAAGATATTTTTGCGGCAAGGTAGGTCGTCGTCCTACAATCGTCCCCTACGCATATGTTGAATATTGCCGGTCGCGGACCTCCTGGTTCGTATCGGCTCAGAGAGAAGGAACCGCAGTTTGGGGGAAGTAGTGAAGCCGTCTTGTCGTTGGCAGTCAGTTCGCTTGGCAAAACAAAATCAATATTGCATGCGGGGGCAGTGGTGAATCGGGGATTCGAGAGCACGATCGATCGACTGGCGCGCGAGTTCTGGCGCGCCGCAAGTACGCGCGAGCAGCACCACGCACAAACGCAGGCCCGCTCGTTGGCGGAAATCCGCGCGCTGGACCAGGCGCAGCGCGAGTGGGACGAGGCGCCCGCGGACGACGCCGCCGCACGAGAACGTCTGCATCTGGCATGGCGTCAGGCCGAAGCCGCCGCGCAAGGCGCGCGCGCAAAACTGGAGGTCGCACGGCTGGAGCGCTTGCTTGCCGACGGCCTTGCCCGTGATCTGCGTATTCCCCCGGCCGACTTGCGTGCGCGCAGCACGCCGCCGGTGCTCGATACCCGGCATCTTCCTAAAGTGCTGCCCAAACCCGAATGGGAAACCTTTGCGCCCGAGAAGCCTGGCAGGTTTGCGCTCGCCATGCCGGGGGCGTCGGGACGCTACGAGCAGGCGGTCGCCAAGGCGCGCAGCGAGTTCGTTCATGCGGAGCGCGAGTACGAAGCGTCGAAGATTCGTCGTACGCAGGGCTCGATGATTCTCCAGATTGCGCAGCAGAAGGCGACGGAGGCGGCGCGCGCCGAGAGTGCACGCCACAACGCGGCGGTGGCCGATTTCGAGGGTGCACTGTTGCGCGGTGAGGCGTCGGCCGTCACGCGCTACGCACGCATTGTGCTCAGTCGCAGCCCGTATCCGGAAGCGTTCACGCAAACGCTCGCCGCGCACTACGTCGAAAATCACAAACTGCTGGCCATCGGTTACGACGTGCCCACGCTCGACGCCGCCGTGCCCGTCGCGCTCGACTATCACTACAACACGGCGGAAGACACCGTGCAGGGCGTGCCCGCGGGCGACGCGATGCGCGCGCAGGTCTACGCCGGCGTGCTGCGCCAGATCGTGCTGCGCTCGCTCTACGAGTTGTTCGCGGCCGATCCGCTGCGTCACGTGGACGCCGTCGTGTTCAACGCGTACGCCAGCGAGAGCGACCAGCGAGTGTGCCTGGCAAGCGTGCACGTCTCACGTGCCGACTTCGCGGCGCGCGTGCTGGCGGAGGGCGATCCGGCGACGCATCTGGCGGCGCTCGGCGCTCGACTGTCGGCGCATCCCGAGGCGTTGCAGGCGGTGTCGCCCGTCGCAGGTGTCGACATGACGCAGGTCGTCACGGACGCCGATGTCGCCATCGACCGCCGCTTCAATCTGATGACGCTCAACGACAGGGACTTCACGCAAGTGATGTTCCACCTGCTGCGCTCGCACGGCTTCGAAGGCCCGCCGTTGCTGCCGGGCGAGCAGGAGGGCATGCTCATCTGCCGCGCGTGGGATCCGCATCCGATTTTCGGGGGCGAGGTCGTCGTCCACGTCTTCCGCGAGATGAACCCGTCGGCCCGGCTGGAGATCGCTGCGGCGCGCGCCATGCTCGCCGAGATGCAGCAGATCGGCGCCGCGCGCGGCATGCTGATTACGACCGGAGCATTCGACGACGGCGTGGAAGAGTTCGCGCGCGACCGGCGTATCGAGCTGCTCTGCGGCCATCATCTGGTCTTCCAACTGAAAGAAAACGCGGGCGTCGATGCCAGCGTCGTGGTGCCGGAAACGCGCGATACCGCTGCTGCCCTGTTCTGAGGCGAGGCGCCGGAGGGGCTGTGCGGCCTGCTATAGTTGACCGGCCTTCACCCACGTCACTTACTTCACGGAGGTTCGTATGTCACGGCGCATGCAAAGCAAGGGAAGTTCGACTGACTCCGGCTTCAATGGATGGCGCAGGACCGGTGCCGCAGGCGCAGGTTTGGCGCTGGTACTCGCGCTCAGTGTATCGATGCCGGCGCAAGCGCAGCTCGATATGCTCAAGAACGCCATTGGCGGGGGCAATGCGGGCAGCGGCGATTCCGGTGGCATGGCCAGCAGCCTGAGCGGCCTTGCGTCGTCCGGATCGCTGACGTCGGGCAGTATCGGCAATGCGACGGGTGTCCTCCAGTTCTGCATCAAGAACAACTATCTGGGGGGCGGGGATCTGAGTTCCGCCACCGACGTGAAGGACAAGCTGCTCGGCAAGATCGGCACCCAGTCGGGCTCGCCGGCCGCCAGCCCCGGCTATCTCGATGGTGTCAAGGGACTGCTGTCCTCGCCGGACGGCAAGACCGTCGACCTCAATGGCGGCGGTCTCAAGGAGCAGATCACCCGCAAGGTCTGTGACAAGATCCTCGATCAGGCCAAGTCGTTTCTCTGACATCGGTCTGAAAGGCGATAGGCTGGCGCTCACGTGATCCGCCAGCCGTCTGACCGGGCGGGACGGTATACCGTCGTGGTATCAAGAAAATCATCGACATTGGGTCTTTGCACAGAGCCACGCGCGGATGTACGCTAGGTGTTATTCCATCCCCGCCGCTTTTGTCCGGAGCCATCGATGTATCAGCCCGCCGCCTTCACCGAGGATCGCCCCGAAGTCCTGCACGATCTCATTCGTACGCATCCGCTCGGCTTGCTCGTGAGCGCCGGCGCGCAGGGGCTGATCGCCGACTCGATTCCGTTTCTGATTGACGCCGACGAAGGCGAGTTCGGCACGTTGCGCGGGCATCTGGCGCGTGCCAATCCGCACGGAGCGGCGTTGCGCGATGTCGACGACTGTCTGATCGCGTTCACGGGGCCGCAGGGGTATATCACGCCGTCGTGGTACGCCGCGAAGGCCGAGCACGGCAAGGTCGTGCCGACGTGGAACTACGCCGCCGTGCACGTGTGGGGCACGCCGCGCGTGATCGACGACGCAGCCTGGTTGCGCCGTCTCGTCGGCGATCTTACGCAGTCGCAGGAGCAGGGCCGCGCCGCGCCGTGGGCCGTAGAGGACGCCCCGGCGGATTACGTCGACAGCATGGTGCGCGCTATCGTCGGCGTGGAAATTCCGATTCGCCGCATCGAGGGCAAATTCAAGATGTCGCAGAACCGCGCGATGCCCGATCGCATCGGTGTGGTGAAAGGCCTGCGCGCCGAAGGCCCGGCAAGCGACGCGTTGGCGACGCTCGTCGCGCAGCGGGGCGATGTTCCCGATGAATGAGTGGAATGAGCGCGCCTGAGTCGATGCATCTCGCCGGCGGCATCTGCCGGTAACGAAACGAAACAATTCTGTGTTGCGGGGACAGGTTGCACGGTGGTGTCCCCGCATACAATGCGGCAACCCAACTCGGAAGCCGCAATGAAAACACTGCTGCTCATGCTCGCGCTGATGCTTTGCCTGCTCTTTCTCGAGCAGGCGTGGCTGCCGAGCGCGCAGGCAGACGAGTGCGGCAACCTCGCCCCCGCCCAGACCCTGCAATGTGCCGCCTACGGCGCGGACAGCGTCGTCCCTGAATAGCCGTTCATCCGCTACAATCGCACCCCCTTACGTCTCCTCCCAAGCAGTGCGATGAAGCAGTCTCGATGGACGGTCGCCGCAGTGCGCGCAAGCCGATTGCGCGCGACGGCCGGGCAGTTGGCAATCTCCCTTTCGGTCTCCATTTCTTGTGCCGTCGGCCTCCTCGCTCTCGGAGCGCTACCCGGCGAGGCGCGTGCCGCCGTCACGGCGTGCGGCGATCATTACTGGTCCGGCACCGCTCCCGATATCACGAACAGCGCGATGACGCGTGCCGCACGCGAGGTCTGCTTCAGCGCGTTCGGTGTCATGCACTCGGGCGTGACGCGCACACCGCTCTGGTCTGCGGAGCATCTCACGCGTGCGGGCCTGAGCGACGCCCGTCAGATCTCGCGCGTGAACAATTTCCATGCAGAGTCGCAGCTTCCCGCGGGGGAGCGCGCCGAGTTGCGCGATTACGTGCGCTCGGGCTACGACCGCGGCCACATGGCGCCATCGGCAGATATGCCGGATGCGCGGGCGCAGACGGAGAGTTTCTCGCTGTCGAACATGGTGCCGCAGAACAGCGAGAACAACCGCTATCTGTGGGCAGGCATCGAGTCGAGCGTACGCAAGCTCGCGCAGGATCGCGGCGAGTTGTACGTCATCACCGGGCCGCTATTCAAGGGCAAGACGATCACGCAAGTTGGCGATCGGGTCATGGTGCCGACGCAGCTCTTCAAGGTCGTCTACGATCCGAAGCGCAAGCAGGCGGGCGCCTATCTTGTGGCGAACGAAGCGACCGGCGACTATTCGGTCGTGAGCGTGGCCGAGCTCGAAAAGCTCGCCGGGATCGACTTCTTCCCCGGCATGTCAGCGAGCGTAAAGGCGACGGCGATGTCGTTGCCCGCGCCCAAGGCGGCCGGCGGGGGTAGCAAGCGCAAGCGCGACCAGGACGCGCCGTCGTATCGTGAAGTGCAGACGGTGCTCGACTTCTTGCGTACGATCATCCGCTAAGTACGGCGGCTGCGGCCTGGCGTTCGTTTCCCCGGCTTCCAGCCGTTGCCCCGTCGACCGATCATCCGTGGCCGATTTCCCACCGAATCAGGAGTCTTCAATGCCGACCTCATCTTCCGCCAATGCCGGGTTCGCCCCGTTTGCCAACGATGCCGACGCGCTCACGCTGGGCGAGCTGAACGTCGAAAATCACACCGACCACGTTGCTGTCTTCGGCAACCTGGAGATTCGCCGCGACGCCGAAGGACTGCGTCAGGCGCAGGCGCTCAAAGCGGTGCTCGACGCCGTCGTGGCGGCGCTTTCCGTTGCCGACCTGCCGGCACATGTCGACGCGGCGGGCGGCACGACGGCGCGGCAAGTCAAAAATCCGTTCGAATCTTGATCGGAACGGGGGCAGAGCAGGCCGCCCCCCGGGATTTACCCCGAATTTGTCGTTTATCGGAAGAATCGATGTTGCACCGCATGATGCGACGCGCGGACCTCGTCCACATCCTCGTTCCAGTGTCTGCGTACCGGTTTGCCGAAGGCAACGCCGCTGCGACATCCCCCGACAGGCCGACGGCGGCAACTCAGCCGATTCCACGGTTCATGCGGGTTGCGCGACAACTTGTCGCACCTGCGACATTCTGTCGCATTGACACGTCCCGACAAAAATCCCGAATCACGTCATGGTGACGGTATTCGCCGTCGCTTTTTTCCGTCTCGAAAACCATACGAATCAAGCGTTTTGCTTGCGGCGACGCAGCACGGATGAGGGGTTTACCGTTCCCAGACAAAGCGCATACTAGCGCTGCGTCTCGTCGATTCCGTTCCGGTGAATCGATGACCGGCAAGGCTACGAACACTAAACAACGCGAGGTAACTCATGCACATCCGTTGGAAAAAAGTGTATTCGAGTGGTTGGGGGACGATTCATCACGATGCACCCCGTTCCCATCGCAGCGCCAGCGAGCGCGAGCAACTCTTTCAACGCCTGTTGGCAATTGCGATCGCCTGTAGCGTCGGCGGTTTCGTCCTGTTGTCAGTGGGTGCGGCCTTCCTGGGACGCTAAAGTCACCGATCTTCCCGATCTTTCTTTTTCGTGCGCGGCACCGCCTACGGCGGATTGCCGCGCCACGTTGCCTTCGTCATCCCTTATCCCGTGCCTCTCACGATGCGCTTTCGTCCGCCTTTATCGCGCGTGACGCTGTGGCCAATGCAGTGTGTTTCGAGACCTGTTTTCAATCGCCCGATTTGAACGGCGGTGCGTCGTTTTTGAAACATTTTGTTACGGATGCATAGCGCACACGTGAATGTTGCGACGGCTCGCTTCGCGTCATTTCTCTCAATTCACGCTTAAAACCGCGTCGCCCGCTACGGTAAAACGTTTCGGCGCGTTGATAACCTTCGTCGATGACGTGGTCTCTCGTGGTTTTGGTGTCGCATACTGCGAGTTCACGCTATTGCAATTCCAAAAGAATAGTGCGATCTTGAGGCGACGGTGCGGTGTCGGAATTTCGGAAGTTTCATGCTGCGGAATTTCCCCGGATTTATCCGAATTGTCTTGCGCCTCAAAACTTTCGATAAAGAAGAAAAGAAAAAGCAGTGCGGGCCGGTTTGATTGATTTGTGAGGTGCGTCATGGAAATTCGCTGGGAAAAGTTGTACTCGGGCGGATTGGGTCGTTTTTACGACACTTCTGAATCTAGCCGCCGTCGGGCGCGGCGCGCGCAGTTGGCATGGTTTGGCGTGGTCATCTCCGTTGGCGTTGCCATCGGTGCCATTGCCATTGCATGGCGCTGGATCTGATGCGCGCCAACGCGAAGCGCTGCTCGGGGATATCGGGTTGTCTGGTGCTCCTCGCCCTTATGGCGAGCGCGCCGGTGCGCGCTCAGGCACCAGCCATGCCCACGGAGCCGCTCGACGCGGGGGGTGAGCCGTGCGGGGCGCTGCGGGCGCTGCCCGCGAACGTCACCGACTATCGGTACGAAGTGACGAACCGGTGCGAACGGCCGGTCACCTTCTTCTGGCGTTGCAGTGCTGCGGACACTGAGCATTCCCTTGAGGTGCCGGGCAGAGGCTTGCAGTCTGCAACGTGCGTGAAGGCGTCCGGTGCGGCGGGAGAGATCGTGTTCCGCTTCGGGCCGCCGGGTACCGGTCACTGAGACGCGCCCCCTCGAACGCGGCCTGACTCGCTGCATCGACCGTCTCGCGATGGTGCGGCGGCGTTCCTGTTCGTATGTGCTTGGCCACAGCGCTCCCGACATCTCCGACACTCCCGGCCGACCGGTCGCCACCGCCGCGCGGAATGGCTATCATGACGCCATACGACTCGCCGGCATCAAGCCTCGGCGAGCCGCCTGTGGACGCAGGCGCGCAGACCGCGCGATCCGTCGCGGACATCAAGACACCCCCCAAGGACTTCCCATGAACGACATCGTCACCCCGGCCCAGCCGTCGCTCGACACGGTGGCATTGCGTGAATTCGTCGAGCGCAAATGGAACGACGAAATCCTGCATGCGCTGACGGACTACATTGCCGTGCCTGCAAAGAGCCCCGGCTTCGACGCCGATTGGGCGCGCAACGGCTACATCGATCGTGTGGTGCGTGACGCCGCCCAGTGGGCAGAGCGTCAACCGGTGAAAGGGCTGACGCTCGAAGTGATTCGTCTGGAAGGCCGCACGCCGGTGATCTTCTTCGAAGCGCCGGCCACGCGCTCCGGCAGCACCGAAACGATCGTGCTTTACGGTCACCTCGACAAGCAGCCGGAGTTCGACGGCTGGCGTAAGGATCTCGGTCCGTGGACGCCCAAGTTCGAAGACGGCAAGCTCTACGGTCGTGGCGGTGCGGACGACGGTTACGCCATCTATTCCAGCGTGACGGCACTCGCCGCGCTCGACGCACAGGGCGTGGAGCGTCCGCGTTGCGTGGGCCTGATCGAGACGTGCGAGGAGTCGGGCAGCTACGATTTGCTGCCGTATGTCGACGCCCTGCGCGATCGTCTCGGGCGGGTCAGCCTGGTCGTCTGCCTCGATTCGGGGGCGGGCAATTACGACCAGTTGTGGCTCACCACGTCGCTGCGCGGGCTCATCTCCGGCAGTCTCGAAGTGCAGGTGCTCGACGAGGGCATTCACTCGGGCGGCTACGGCGGCATTGCGCCGTCGAGTTTTCGCGTCATGCGCCAGTTGTTCGAACGTCTGGAAGACGCGGGTAGCGGCAATGTGTTGCCGAAGGGCTTTCACAGCCCGATCCCGCTGCAACGTCTGAAGGAAGCCGAGGCGACCGCGCATATTCTGGGCGACGACGTCTGGAAGAAGATGCCGTGGGCCTGCGGCCAGGACGGCCTGTCGGTCCTGCCGACCACGACTGATCCGAAGGAGGCGCTGCTCAATTCGACGTGGCGCCCGTCGCTGTCGGTGACGGGGGCGGCCGGACTGCCTGCGCTCGCCGATGCGGGTAACGTGCTGCGTCCGCGCACGGCGTTCAAATTGTCGCTGCGTCTGCCGCCGCTCATCGACGCCGCGCAGGCCGTGCAGGAGTTGAAGACCCTGCTCGAAGTCGACCCGCCGTACAACGCGAAGGTGACGTTCAAGTCCGACGCCGGTGCGGCCTCCGGCTGGAACGCACCCGATGTCGCGCCGTGGCTTTCGTCGGCACTGAATACGGCGTCGCAACGCCATTACGGGGCGGACGTCGCGTACATCGGGCAGGGCGGCACGATTCCGCTGATGAATACGCTGCAAGCCGGTTTCCCGACGGCGCAGTTCATGGTGTGCGGCGTGCTGGGGCCGAAATCGAACGCCCACGGCCCGAACGAATTCCTGCACGTGCCATATGCGAAGAAACTGACGGCGGCTGTGGCCGAGGTCATCGCTTTGGCGCCGTAAGCCAGCCGCAAGCGAGGGGCCTGCCTCGAACAAAACGGGCCGCAGGCATCAAGTCATGGCGGCCCGTTTTGTGTTGTGGCGACGAAGCGCTTCGATCAGAGCTCGTGCGTGGCCGCCTCCAGCACTTGCACGCCGCACATGAAGTCGTCCAGTTCCATGTGTTCCATCGGATTGTGCGAACCGTTGGCGTTGCGCACGAACACCATGCCGCTCGGAATGCCGGCGTTGGCGAAGATCGCGGCGTCGTGCCCGGCGCCGCTCGGCACGCGTTCCTGCGGCAGATCGAGCGCACGGCAGGCGTCGGCCAGCACTGACGACACATGCTTGTCCATGATCGCCGGGGCCGACGCGAGCCGCCGGTCGAACCCGAACGTCACGCCCCGATCGCGTTCGATGGCGCGGCATTCCGTGCGCATCAGTTCATAGAACACGTCGAGCGTATCGGGGCTCTGGCTGCGCACTTCCAGACTGAAATCGACCTTGCCGGGAATCCGCGAGATCGCATGCTCGGCGGGATCGGTGCCGACGATGCCGGTCGTCACGACCATATCGATGCCGCGCTCCAGCAAGGCGCGCCAATGCTCGTCCAGCCGCGTGATGAGATCGGCCACGGCAAACATGGCGTCGTGCCGCAGCCAACGCGGCACCGCGCCCGAGTGGCCGGCTTCGCCCACGCACGAGACGCGGTTGTGCCGCACATTGCCGCGAATGCCCGGCACGATCGCCACGGGCATGTTGCGCGCGATCATCACCGGCCCCTGCTCGATGTGCAGCTCCAGCCATGCCTTGGCGCGCGAGGCGTCGAAGAGCGTCTCGCCATTGCGAATCGCGTCGATGTCGGCACCGCTTTGCGCCATGCAATCGGCGAGCGAGCGGCCGTGCGTGCGATGGGGCATGGCCAGATCGGCGTCGCTCAGTTTGCCGAACAGCGCGCCCGATCCCATATAAGCGCGACCGAACCAGGCGCTTTCCTCGCCGCGCAGCGCGAGCACACGCACCGGCGTGGCCGTGTAACGCTGGCTGCGCCGCTGTTGGACGAGGCACAGCAGCCCGGCGACGATGCCGGCGAGACCGTCGTAATTGCCGCCTTGCGGCACGGAGTCCAGATGTGAGCCGATCCAGGTGGCGGGGGCGTCGCCTGTGTCGTCCGGCAACGTGAAGATGAGGTTGGCCGCCCGGTCGCGCGTGACCGAGAGTCCGTGATGATCGGCCCATTGCGTGAGATACGACGCCGCGGCGTTTTCACCGTCGCCGTAGCTGTCGCGCGTGATGCCGACGCCGTCGTTGCCAAGACGGCGCAGGTCGGTGAAGAGTTGCTCGGCCAGCGGGGCCAGCGCGTTCAGTTCCATGAGTGTGCTTCTAAGTGTGTTTCTGAGTGTGCTCCCTCTCGCATGACGCTGAGCGAGGGTTGCAGGTATGGCATTAGGTGCGACGCTGCTTCGTGATTCGGCCGGTGATGTGGCGCACGACCCGTTAGCCCGACTGCTGCGCGAACCGTAGCCAGCGGTCGGACAACTGCGGGTCCAGGGCGACGGCGCCGGTCAATGTGGCGATCTGCTCGACGGCGTGCGTCTCGCAATACGCGGCAAGTCCGTCGACGATATGGCCCATTACGGCCGGGTCGCGGAACGACGCTGTGCCAACCTGCACCGCAGTGGCGCCAGCGAGCATGAATTCGACAGCGTCGTCTGCCGTTTCGATGCCGCCGCAGCCGATGATCGGAATGCGCACCGCGCGATGGCATTGATGCACGAGGCGCACCGCCAGTGGCTTGATCGCCGGTCCCGAGAGACCGCCCATCACATTGCCGAGCTTCGGCTTGCGCGTGCGCACGTCGATGGCCATGCCCAGCACGGTGTTGCCCATGACGATGGCGTCGGCACCGGCGTCTTCCGCCGCGCGGGCAATCAGTGCGATCTGTCCGGCGTTGGGCGTGAGCTTCACCCACAGCGGATGCGATGTGCGACGGCGTATCGCGCTCACCGCCTGGTAAGTGCTCTGCGGCTGCATCGCGAAGGCCATACCGTCCGCTTCGAGATTGGGGCACGAGATGTTCGCTTCGATGGCCGCGACTTCCGGCAGCGACAGCGTCTCGCAGGCTTCACCGAACGACTCGGCCGTGTCTGCCGACACCGACACCACGACCGGCGTATCGAAGCGCGTGTAAGCAGGCAGCACGTCGCGCCGGTAGGCGTCGAGCCCCTTGCTGGGAATGCCAATGGAGTTGAGCATGCCGCTGGCGGTCTCGGCCACGCGAGGCGTCGGGTTGCCGGCGCGTGTGTTGGGCGAGACGCTCTTGACGACGAGCGCGCCAAGCCGGTTCAGGTCGAGCGCCTGCGCATATTCGACCGCAAAGCAGCCGGACGCCGGCATCACGGGATTGCGCAACGTGAGCGATCCGATGCGTACGGAAAGATCAGCCAAAGTCCACCTCCCCGACAACGTTGCGAATCGGAAACACGGGGCCTTCACGGCACACGCGCAGGAATTGCTTGTCGCCGTTGCAATCGAACAGGCGCACGCACGACAGACAGACCCCCATGCCGCAGGCCATGCGTTGCTCCATGGCCACTTCGGCGGTGATGTGCGGGTGCGATTCCAGCACGCGCTGGAGCAGCATCAGCAGACGATGCGAGCCGCATGTGTAGACGGCGTCGTGCGGGGCGGCGTCGAGCAGGGCACGCACGCGCGGCCCCAGCGCGTCCACGGCCGACGAGCCGTCGCTGTCGAACACGCAATGCACGTCGGCCAACGCACGGGCTTCGGGCGAGCGCAGGAATTCGTCGCGCATCAGGTCGGCTTCGCTGCGCGCCGACATCACCACCGTCAATTGCAGTCCTGCCGCTGCGGCGTGCTGCACCAGCGGGGCCATCGTCGCCAGCCCTACGCCGCGCGCCACGAACATCACGCGTTTCCAGCGGGTATCGAGCGTGAAGGTGTTGCCGAGCGGGCCGACGATATCGAGCGAGGCCCCTTCGGGCAGCGTGGCGAGCGCGCGCGTGCCTACGCCCGTCACGTTGTAGAGAAACTCGATGGTGTCCGGCTCGGGGCCGGTGCCGTAGACACTCATGGGACGCAGCAGGAACGGCGCTTCACTGTCCGTCACCGGGCACTTCAGTTGATAAAACTGGCCGGGCCGCGTGGTGAGCGCGACGGGGGCGTCGGCCTGCAAACGCAGATAGCGATAGCGCGCGTTGACGGCACGGTGACTGAGCACGCGACAGCGGTGCGTGGCAACGGTAGCAACGGTGGGGGCGGTGGCCGCACCGCACGTCGCGTTGTGAGGTGCATGCGAATCGTGCATGTGGCACGCGTCCCGATGCACCCGCGCCAACGGGCGGGCGACATTGCCGGACGTCGGGGAGAGAACTGACATGGAGGTTCCGAAGAGTGGGAAGGGCGATGTCGACGACGTGGCACGTCGTTATTCGAGCTCGACGCCTTTGAGTTCGGGAATGAGAAAACGCGTGGCGACCATATCGAGCACGTACAGGCTCGCGAGCAGCGCGATGGCGATCTGGAACGAGTAGCGTGCGGCGAGCGCACCGACGACCAGTGGACCGAGACCGCCGATGGCGCGTCCGATATTCCACAGCACGTTTTGCGCCGTGGCGCGCGCCGCCGTGGGGTAGGCCTCGGACATGAGCGTGCCGTAGCCGCCGACCATGCCGTTGACGAACATGCCCATCAACGCACCCGCGAAGAGCATGACGCTCGGATCGGTCAACTGCGCGTACGCGATCACCATGACCACAGCGCCCGCCTGATAGAGCAGGAACGTGGGGCGTCGGCCGATGCGGTCGGCCAGTTGCCCGAAAGCCCACACGCCGAACATCATCCCGATCACCGTCGCGGCGGTCCAAAGCCCGGACTTGGTCAGCGAGAAACCGAGTTTCTGCGAGAGGAACGTCGGCAGCCAGATCATGATGCCGTAGTAGCCGAAGTTCTGAACCGAGCACAGGATCACGATGCCCAGGCTCACCCGTGTGGTGCGCGCATCTTTCACCAACAGACGGAAGGCGTTCGCGCTGCCGTGCCGGGGCCTTACGCCGTTGCTTTCGGCGCGACGCACGAAGACTTCCGGTTCATGCAGCCGGTTGCGCAATCCCCAGGCAACGAGCGCGGGCAGCACGCCGACGAGGAACATGCCGCGCCAGCCGATGTACGTGAGCAGCAGCGGCGTGAGCAAGGCCGCGGCGAGCACGCCCGTCTGCCAGCCAAGCGCGACATACGACGAGACGCGCGCGCGTTTGGACGCCGGCCACGCCTCGGCGGCGAGCGCCATGCCGATGCCGAACTCGCCCCCCAGCCCGATGCCCGCAATCGTGCGGTAGGCCAGCAAGTCCCAGAAGCCCTGCGCAAGCGCGCACAGCCCGGTGAAGACGGCGAACAGTAGGATCGTCCACGTCAGCATGCGCACACGGCCGTAGCGATCCGAGAGCGCGCCGAACAGAATGCCGCCCGCGACCGCACCGATCAGCGTCCAGGTCACCAAGGCGCCGGCTTGTCCCGCCGAGAGGTGCAGGCCGACGGTGATCGCCGGCAGCATGAAGCCGAGAATCAGCAGGTCGAAACCGTCCATCGCGTAGCCGATGGCGGAGCCCGCGAGCGCCTTCCATGCATAAGGGCTGACGGTGTCGGCACCGGCTGCGGGCGACGCGCCCGCGCGTGGCGCATTCGGAGTGTTCAGGTTGGCTTCCATGATCGGTTCCCGTGGGAGGGCGAAGGCATCAGGCATCGTTACGTGCCGTGCATTCGTCAAATTGTCTATATTTTTAGACGATCAAGTGAAAAAAACGCGTGGCATTACGCGTAGACCTCGGTCGTCAACTGCGCGGCGAAGCCGTTGAGGGTGGCGAGAAAACTGGCGTCGGAGGTGGCGGCGGCATCGCGCAACATCGTGGCGTACGTTTTGCTGCGAGAGAGGAACGCATGGAACGTCTCGCCGTTGGTGGCAATGCCGGACTGGCGCTCCACGAATGTCTGCGCCGCCTGTGCGAGCAGCAGCAGCGCGGCAGATTCGCGCGTGGCGGTGCGCGACGTGTTCAGGCAGCGCGCTGCGAAATCCTCGATGTCGGACAGACCGACCGTGTCGCGCTGTAACCAGGCGCATGCGAGTTGCAGATCCATCATGTTCTCCATCTGTCTAAATATTTAGACTAAACGAACCCGGCAGGGCAGGCAAGACGAAAATAATCGGGTCAAACCCTGATGCCGGGCGGCGGCGACGGCGGCGAGACATTGCTAAAAGCGTGTCTGGCGCATGAATCACGTCCGCCGTCGCAGCAACGCCAGCGGGCCGCGCGTGCCCGCCGAAAAGTGCTGGCAGGTGCCGTCAGCGCTCGTTCAGAAACGCACGCGCATGCCTGCGCCGTATGTCTGGCCGGTCGACATATCGCGCATGTGGTCGTACTTGTAGGCAACGTAGACATCGGTGCGCTTGGACAGCGGGTAGTCATAGCCGAGCGCCCACGTGGTGCGGCGCTGGTTGTCGCCCGAGCCGTTCGAGCCGGTGTAGGCCACCGACGCCAGCACACTGCCCAGACCGAGCGGCACCGACGCGCCCAACTGTCCCGTATTCGCGTGGAAATTGCCGCTGGCGGCCTGACTCGCCACGAGCATGTACTGCGCGAAGACCTTCACTACGGCGAAGTCGTACGACAGGCCGATCTGCGCCGTGTTCTGGTTCGTCAGGCCGGTCACGCCGGTGAGTTGCGAGCCGAAGTCGCCCGGCGTGGCGCTGAAGTTCACATACTGGTAGTTCACCGCGGCCGCGAAGGGGCCGTTGGCGTATGTGAGCGCTGCGGCCCACTTCTTCGCGCTATGGTCCGTCGCGCTGTTGCCGGTGGCGTAGAGCAGCGTGCCCGCGAGTCCGGCGTAGCTCGGCGACGTGTACGCGAGCGCGTTGTTCCACGCGGAGTCACCCACCACGCCCTGCGTCCCCAGACCCTTGTAGGTGTGGAAGATCATCGGCGAGAAGGTGTACGAATTGTTGAACGGGTTGAACTGGATCGTCGCGAGGTACATCGGCGTGGTGATGCGACCCAGACGGAGGGTGCCCAAGGTGTTGTTGGCCAGGCCGACGTAGGCGTTGCGCGAGAAGAAGCTGTCGCCTGCGAAGCGGCCGTACGTGCCGTTGTTGGGCTGGAAGTAACTCTCCAGCACGAACAGCGCGCTGTTGCCTCCGCCGAGATCTTCCGTGCCCGACATGCCCCAGTACGACGTGGTCATGCCGCCGCCTTGCTGCACGCCGGCGGCGTTGCCGCCCGGGTTCTTAACCGAGCCGACGTAAGCATCCGCCAAGCCGTAGAAGTTGATGCTCGATTGCGCGTGTGCCGTGCCTGCGAGTGCGGCAGCGCCCATTGCGGCGGCGCGAGCCACCTTGTGCCAGGTTTTCATCATTCCCTCGTTGTTTTGTATAAATTTCTGGACGGCGCGCAGGCTATCACCCCCCCCGCGCGTTGGGTCATCCCCCTGGCGATTCCCAAGCGGCGTGCGAGTCGCCGTAGTCTCGGGCGTTGGGGGAGCCGTGTCCGGAATCGTGCTGATATCTAAAAAATTAGACAATTGGAAAAATATTCTGCCGCTCGATGTGTGGCGCGCAAAGCACGGCGAGGTTCGCGTATTGACGTGCGACGCGCGCTGCGTCAGGCATGGCGGGCGACCGGTATAATCCCGGCACTGCAAAGTGCGGGGTGACGTGATCTGCGGCGTCTCGCGTGGATGCGATATCCATGAGGTATTCGACAGGGGGCGATTTGACTCGAACTGCAACGACATCCCGGGCGCCGAGAGGCGCGCGTTTCAATTTCCGAGCCATTGGCGAACGCTTGCGTGCCTATCGGCTGGCAGCGGAGTTACGCAGCGAGGATGTGGCGGAGCAGTTGGATATCTCGCGCGCGGCCATCTACAAACTGGAGCGCGGCGAGATCGTCAAGATCGATACGCTGGAACGGCTTGCGGCGCTGCTCGGCGTGTCGCTGGCCAATCTGCTGGGCGTGGAAGTCGAGTATCACGACTCGGCGGTGAGCTATTTCGAGCGCATGCGTCAGTTGGAGAGCCGTTCCGAGCGCATCGTCGCGCACTTCGATCCGATTTCGTTCCTGTTGACCTCCGACGACTACGATGTCTGGCTGCGTCACATGCTCGACGAGAGCATTCCGCCCACGCTCGCGGATCGGCACTGGGAGAACACGATCAATCGCGTGCTGGGCATCTTGCAGGAGCGCAAGTCGAGCTTCTCGCGGCATCGGCTCGCGGTGACGAGCCTCATCGGCCTGCGTCAGATCGAGCAGTTCCTGCATCACGGGCTGGTCGGACGGCTGGGGCTCGCACCGGGCGTGCAACTCGAGCGGAAGATGGCCGCGCGGCGCGAAGTGGCGCGTATCGTCGAGTTTCTCGAGGCCGATACGGCGGGCGTGCAGATCGGCATCGTCAGCGACAACATGCCCAACGAGACGTTTCAGATCTTCGAGGCGCAGGGCGAAGCCTACGTCGCAGTCTCGCCGTTCCGTCTGGGCGAGTTGCCGAATCTGCGTACCGGCATTGCCACCATCACCACCTCGCCCGATGGCGTCGGCATGTACCGCGCCATGATCGACCGCCTGTGGGCCGATTCCGCCAAGGGCAAGGAAGGGGCCGCATTGCTCGGCCAACTGCTCGCTCGGTTCTGATACGGCGATTGCGTCAGGGACGCGACTTACGTCGCCACGTTGCGCACGTCACGTCACCCGGGCCGCTTTATCGCCAACCGGCCTAAGTGACGCAACTAAGTGATGCAGCTAAGTGACGCAAAAAACGGCGCTTCCAACGTAATTCGCGGCGGGCTGTGCCCTGAACCGGTGCCACAAAGCGAAGCCATCTAACACAATCGAAATCCGCTGGCCGAAAACCCGTCTAGTCTCCGAGCGCCTGAAGACCATCCGGTCTGACGATGATTAGGAGAACCATGATGGGCGTATTACTCGGAGGACCGTCGCATGCGTCGACGGGTGTGATTTCCACTGGGTTCAAGGATCGGTCGTGCGAGTACGACGACGGCTTTGCTTCGGACTTCCGGCGGCTCGGGTCGGCCCCGGCGTCGAGCGTCAGTGCGCCCGGCAAGCCGTGGCAGACGTATCCCGAGCGGCAGCGATGCACGGAGGATCGCGACGGTGTCTCGCACGGACGCTGGCAGGCCTACCGCAAGCTCGACAAGATGCTGGCCGACAATCTCATGAACAAGCCGCTCGTTCCCAGTGTGATCGCCGAACCTCTGGCGCGCTGGCATGCTTCATTTCAACCGGCGGTCGAGACCGATTCGGTGTTCGAGCATGACCGCACCGAAGCCATGAGACAGGTGCGCTACGCCGCTCCGCCGGAAAACAAGCCGTTTGTGCGCCGGTTCGCTCCCGAGCCGGTGCTCGATCAGCTCGCGCAGATTGCGAAAGTCAATGAAGAGATCCAGCGCGTCGCGGCGTCGGTGAGTAAGCTGCCCAAGGGCGAAGCCAAGGCGATGGGCCAACGTAATCTCGACGATATGACGGCAACGCGCGACACCATGCTCCAGCTCACCACGACGTTGCATGCGAGAAAATTCGTCGAACTCAGGGTCGAGCGCAATTTGCTGCTCGCGCTCAATGACATGGCGCGAGAAGCCCGGCAGGAGATGTCGAATGGCGGTGCCGATGTGCCGCTTCGATTGAAGGTGCGGGGCGGCAAGCTGGTGCTCAAGCCTGCTGCGTCGAAATCGCGCTTTCAGAGGAATCAGATACGCGCGCGTAACGATGCGGCGCGTCTGGCGTTGTTGCTCGGCTATCCTGCGGGCACGCCGGTTTCGCTGGCGGATATTCGTGCCAGAGGGGTCGGGCAGTACGATTATTCGACGGTGCTCTCCAGCGCACGAGGTCTGCCGGACGGACAGGCGTTCTCCTGGTTCGGCGCACGTGCTGCCGAGATCGATCGCTGCAAGCAGGCTTTCCTGGCGGTGCGGGACAAGCTCCAGGCCACCGACGGCGGCAGGACACTGGGGGCGCAGCTCGTGCCGATGCATGACGACAGCGAGTTTGACGAACTCGATGCCATCCCTGCGGTCATCATGCGGGAGATGGTCGAGGCGCCGAGCCGGGCGTCGAGCCGTGCGTCGGGTCGGGTGCTGAGCCGCGAGCCGAGTTGGGAGGGCCTGACGTCCGCCGGGAGCTCGCCGCGCGAGACGCGACCGAAGCATATCGAAGCCGGTCTGGCGGCGCTGCAGACCGAGTCGACTGGACACGAAGCGCGTCTTGACAAGGGACTCACATCGGTGCGCGAACCTGGCATGGATGACGGCGCCTTTGCCCGCCACGTCATTTCCCAGAATCCACCGTCATGGAGGCTTCATTCGTCGTCCGAAGGGTCATCGTCCGCGCACGGAACGGCACCTTCATCGTCCGCTCCCGAGGTGCAGGCGTCTCGGCACACCAGCGCACCGCAATATTCGCGGCGCGATTATTTTGCCGACCAGTTCATCGGGGCCAACCGGGGAAGGGCTGGCCGGTTGAGCATGATTCTCGAGCGGCGCCAGTCGGATGAGCGCGAAGCCGAGCGACAGGCGCAGCGCCCGGCAGCGGATTCGATGGCACGTGCGATGGAGCGTACGGTGGTGCTGGAGCTTGAGCGTCAGGCGGCGGCGCAAACGGCACGATCGGGACGACCGGTCGAACAACCCGTTGGACGGCCAGTTGAGCCACCGGTCGCACATCGAACCGAGTCGGCGGAGCAAAGGGCGTTGCGAACGGGGGCGCGTCCGAAGTCGCAGCGTGCGCCGCAGCGCAGCGAAGAAATGCCGCCGCCGTTGCCGTCGACGCCGGCGCCCGATCTGACCTAAGCTAAGCCGTCGTCATTCGTCGTTTGTCAGAAGCCGCCACTGATTTCGTGGCGGCTTTTTTTGCGCGTCATGGCGCGTTCTCCCCTCCCATTCGCGCTCTGTCGGGCCGCGGCGACGCCACGGCATACGTTGCATATTTCGCTCGGCGAAACCGTGCGCGCACGCGCGATAGTAAATATTTTAAATATCCGCAAGCCTTTCCAATCAATCAGTTGCGAGATCAATGCAAAAATGTCGTCGGCTTTGCGTTGTAGGGAACTTGTCAGTAGAATGGCCGCGTTAAATGCGCTACGCGAGGTGAATGGCCTGTCAGGTTTTCTTCGCGCATGGCGAGCCTCCGCTTGACTGTCATGCGTGATTCGTCCCGTCCCCCACAAAAACGGAGAACTCCATGTCACAGGACAAGGAACCGCGCCGGCGCTTTCTACGCCAGGTGCTGGCGATCGTGCCTGCTACGACTCTCGCCACCGGTGCGACGCTTACGCAGTCTGCCTGTAGCAGCGAATCCGCTGCCCCCGCCGCTTCGCCCCAATCCTACGAGCCCAAGTACTTCACTGCCGACGAATGGCGTTTCGTGAATGCCGCCGTCGACCGTCTGATTCCTGCGGACGATCTCGGCCCGGGGGCATTGCAGGCCGACGTGCCGCAGTTCATCGATCGTCAGATGGAAACGCCGTTCGGCTACGGCAAGCTCTGGTACATGCAGGGGCCGTTCCACACCGACCAGCCGCCGGAGATGGGCTACCAGTTGAGCCTCGCGCCGCGCGACATCTATCGTCACGGCATCGCCGCGTGCGACGCTTACTGCAAGAAGCAGTACAACAAGGCGTTCGCCGATCTCGATCACGCCACGCAGGAAACCGTGCTGGGCGATCTGGAGCACGCCAAGGTCGAGTTCGACAGCGTGCCCGCGCGCACCTTCTTCTCATATCTGCTGGCGAACACGAAGGAAGGTTTTCTCTCGGACCCGATTCACGGCGGCAACAAGGACATGGTCGGCTGGAAGCTGGTGGGCTTTCCCGGCGCACGCGCGGACTTCATCGACTGGGCGGACCAGCCCAACGTCAAGTACCCGTACGGGCCCGTGTCGATTTCCGGAAAGCGGGGCTAAGCCATGGCAATCAAGAAAGATAAGGTCGACGCCGTCATCGTGGGCTTCGGCTGGACCGGGGCCATTCTCGGCCAGGAACTGACCGACGCCGGACTCAATGTCGTCGCACTGGAGCGAGGCGCGATGCGCGACACGCCCACCGACGCGCAATATCCGAAAGTCATCGACGAGCTCGAATACTCCGTGCGCGGCAAGCTCTTTCAGGAGCTGGCGCGCGAGACCGTCACGATTCGTCACACGCCGGACGATCTCGCCGTGCCGTATCGCCAGAACGGCTCGTTTCTGCTGGGCAACGGCGTCGGTGGTGCAGGCTTTCACTGGAACGGCATGCACTACCGAATTCTCCCGGAAGAGCTCAAGCTGCGCAGTCATTACGAAGCGCGCTACGGCAAGAAATTCATTCCCGACGGCATGACGATTCAGGACTTCGGTGTGAGCTACGAAGAACTGGAGCCGTACTTCGACTTCGCCGAGAAAGTGTTCGGCACGTCGGGCAAGGCGGGGAATCTGAACGGCAAGATCGTGCCCGGTGGCAACCCCCGCGAAGGCGCGCGATCGAGCGAGTTTCCGACGCCCCCACTGCAAAACACCTACGGCGCGCAGCTCTTCGAAAAGGCCGCGCGCGAAGTCGGCTTCAACCCGTATCCCGCGCCGGCGGCGAACACCTCCGAGCCCTATACGAATCCGTACGGCGTGCGCCTCGGGCCGTGCAACTTCTGCGGCTTCTGCGAGAACTACGGCTGCTACATGTACTCGAAGGCTTCGCCGCAGACGACCATTCTGCCGGTGCTGCTCAAGAAGCCCAATTTCGAGCTGCGCACGCATTCGTACGTCACCAAGGTCAATCTCGACAGCGATGGCAAGAAGGCCACTGGCGTAACGTACATCGACGCACAAGGCCGAGAAGTCGAGCAGCCTGCCGACCTCGTGATCATGGCGGCATATCAGATGCACAACGTGCGTCTGCTGCTGCTCTCGGGCATTGGCAAGCCGTACGATCCGAAGACCGGCGAGGGGGTCGTCGGCAAGAACTATGCGTACCAGATGAATGGTGCCGTGAACGTGCTGCTGCCCAAGGGCACCCAACTGAATCCGTTCGTTGGCACCGGTGCCGGCGGCGTGTCGATGGACGACCTGAACGGCGACCAGTTCGATCACGGGCCGCTGGGCTTCATCGGCGGCGCGAGTATCCGTCACATTCGCTACGGCGGGCGTCCGATCAAGATGACGCCGACCGTACCGGGCACGCCGTCGTGGGGCAGCAAGTGGAAGGCGGGCATTGCCGACGCGTACCAGCGCTACATGACCATCGGGATCTCCGGCTCGGTCATGTCGTATCGCGACGCGTGTCTCGATCTCGATCCGACCTATAAGGACGCCTACGGCATTCCGCTGCTGCGCATGACATTCGACTGGCATGACAACGAGTACGACATGCTGGGCTATATGGGCGACCGGATGGAAGAAGTCGGCCGTGCCATGAACCCCGAGAAGGTGTTCCGGGCGATTCGCAAGAAAGGCACGCATTACGACACACGGATCTATCAGAGCACACACACCACGGGCGGCGCCATCATGGGCACGAATCCGTCGAACAGTGTGGTCAACAGGTATCTGCAAAGCTGGGACGTGTCCAACGTGTTCGTGATGGGCGCATCGGCGTTTCCGCAGAACATGGGTTACAACCCCACGGGCGTGGTGGCGGCGCTGGCGTACTGGTCCGCGAAGGCGATTCGCGAGCAGTACCTCAAGAACGCCGGCCCGCTGGTGCAAGCCTGAGGAGCGCAGCCATGATCCGCAAAACGATGATGAAACGCTCCGTTGGCACACTCGCGGCCGGTGCTCTGGCGCTCGTGGTCGTCGCCGTGTGGGCGCAGACCGCAACAGCGCCTTCCGGGGCGGCCGTCTCGCCAGTCCCCACGCCTGCGGTGCCCGCCGTGAGCGTGGAGCCCGTCAAACCCATGGAGGGCGGCACGCAGACGGCTGCCGCCAACGACCCGCAGGCGCAACTGCTGAAGCAGGGCGAATACCTCGCCCGGGCGGCCGATTGCGCGGCGTGTCATACGGCGCCCAAGGGCAAACCGTTCGCGGGCGGTCTGCCAATGGCTTCACCCATCGGCACGATCTACTCGACGAACATCACGCCGGACAAGGACACCGGCATCGGCAACTACAGCCTCGAAGACTTCGACCGCGCAGTGCGTCACGGTATCGCGAAGAACGGCTCGACACTGTACCCGGCAATGCCGTACACCTCGTACGCCAAGGTGCGTCCGGCTGACGTGAAGGCGCTGTATGCCTACTTCATGAACGGTGTGCAACCGGTGGCGCAGGCGAATAAGGCGACGGACATTGCGTGGCCGATGTCAATGCGCTGGCCGCTGTCGATCTGGCGCAAGATGTTTGCGCCCGCGGTGGCGGCCGACGCCGCGTCGACCGACAACGATCCGATTTCGCGCGGACGCTATCTCGTCGAAGGCCTGGGCCATTGCAGTGCCTGCCACACGCCGCGTGGCGTGGCGTTGCAGGAGAAGGCGCTCACCGACGACAGCACGGCGTTCCTGTCGGGCGGCGTGGTCGACAACTTCCTCGCGAAGAATCTGCGTGGCGATGTTACCGACGGTCTGGGTAACTGGAGCGAAGGCGATATCACGGCGTTCCTCAAGGGCGGACGTAACGACCATTCCGCAGCCTTCGGCGGCATGTCGGACGTTGTGCAGCACAGCACCCAGTACATGAACGACGACGATCTCACCGCCGTTGCCAAGTACCTGAAGACGCTGCGGCCGGTCGATCCGAACGCCAAGGCGCTCGCGTATAACGAGACCGTGGCCAAGGCGTTGCGTGCCGGGTCCGACAAGAGCAACGGTGCGCTCACCTTCATCGACAACTGTGCGGCATGTCACCGCAGCACGGGCAAGGGCTATACGCAGACGTTCCCGACGCTTGCGCTTAGCTCGACGGTGAACTCTGCCGACCCGACCTCGCTCATCCATATCGTGCTGCGCGGTGCGGAAATGCCGTGGACGAAGTCGGCGCCGACGCACTACGCCATGCCCGGTTTCGACGATCGTCTGACCGATCAGGATGTGGCCGACGTGCTGACGTTCGTGCGTTCGAGCTGGGGCAACAAGGCGCCGGCGGTGACGTCTGCGCAGGTGGCCAAGGTGCGCAAGGAGGTAGGCGCCGCGCCGCAGCCGCAGCGATAAGGGGCAGGGCGCCTGATTCGGGCGCTTAAGGCGTAGCCCGGCGCCGACTCACGTCGGCACGCAGGCTGCGCTTGTGATGAAATGAAGCCCCGCCGGGCAAGATCGCTGGCGGGGCTTTTCTTTGATGTTGTCGTTGCGTACTGACGCAGGGAGGCCGTCGTGCCCTTCATTCTTTTGGCGCTCGTCGTGCTGGCGGGCATTATCTATGGCGCCGTGAGGCTGTATGCCGCGGTGGCGCTGCAATTCGGCACGTTCGCGGCTGTCGCAACGATTGTCGTGTGTGTGCTGATCGTCGCCTGGCTGGTGGCCGACGCGGTACGTCGCTACCGCGCGGTGCACGGCGTGCGTCGCGACGGCAAGCGGCTGGTGCGTGTTTCGGGCGAGTGGGGGGAGCTCACGCTCGATGCCGATCGCAAGATGGGTACGCTGCGCGTGGACGGCCGCGAGACGCGTTTCGTGTTTTCCGATGTGACCTCGGCGCATCCGGTGAGCGAGGGCGGCCGCTGGTCGCTGACGCTCGAACTCGCTCACAACACGCAGCCGAGCTGGCGTGTGCCCATGCCCGGCCGCGCGCTCGCGCAGCGCTGGACGAAGATATTCCGTCTCGCCAACGCTCACCGGCTGTAAAGCCGTGGGTTCGGCCGCTCAGCCGTTCAGCTGCTCAAGCGCTTGCAGGCACCGGCTGCCGCAGCGGCGACACCACGCTGTCATCGTTGATGGGAAAGTGCAGGGCTGCCGCCACTGCGCCGAGGATTGCGGTCGCGGCCCAGACGAGGTTGTACGAACCCGTGACGTCGAGCACAAAGCCGCCGAGCCACGCGCCGAGGAACGAGCCGACCTGATGGCTCATGAAGCACACGCCGAAGAGCGTCCCCAGATGTTGCGTACCGAAGACCTTCGCTACCAGTCCGCTGGTGAGCGGCACCGTCCCGAGCCATGTCAGGCCCATCACGGCGGCGAAGATCACGACGCTCGTGTCGGATTTCGGCAGCAGGAAAAAGAGGGCGATGGCTGCGCCGCGAATCAGGTACAGCCAGCCGAGCACGTGGTGCTGGCGATAGCGCCCGCCGAGCCAGCCGCATCCCCAGCTTCCCAACATATTGAACAGACCGATGAGTGCGAGCGCCGTTGCCCCGAGCCCGATGGGCATGTGGCACATCAGCAGATAGCCGGGCAGGTGTGTTGCGATGAAGGCGAGTTGAAAGCCGCAGGTGAAGAAGCCCAGCGTCAGGAGCTGATAACCGCGGTGGGTGCGGGCTTGTCGAAGCACGTCGCGCAACGAGACGCGTTCGCCGTCCTCCTGCGTTGCCGGGGCGGCGGCGGCCGGTGCGGTGCCAGCACTCGCCGTTCGGCGGCGCCGGTTCATCGTCATGAACAGACCGAGCGGTGCGGCGCAGCACAGCACCAGCGCGAGCACAAAAAGCGAGGTCGACACGCCGTACGTTTGACGCAAGCCTTGCGCGACAGGCACGAGCGCAACCTGCCCGAGCGAGCCGCCCGCACTCACGAGGCCCATCGCCATCGTGCGTTTCTCCGGCGTGACGGCGCGACTCACGGCGGGCAGCACCACGCCGAACGTCGTGCAACTGATACCCAGGCCAACGAGCACGCCCAGCCCGATCACGAGCCAGACGCCCGACGGGGCCAGCGCCGCCATCGCGAGTCCCGCGGCAAAGGCAAACGCGCCGAACGCGACGACGGGCGCCGGGCCATGACGGTCGGCCATCGCACCGGCGAACGGCTGGGCAAATCCCCACACGAGGTTATGCAGCGCGATGGCAAAGGCCACGAGCGTGACGGGCACGCCGCGGTCGTAGGAAAACGGGGTGATGAACAGGCCGAACGTCTGGCGGGTTCCCATTGCGGCACTCAGGACGAGTGCGCCAGCAAGAATGATCAGGGTGACCTGTCCTTGCAGCGAGGGCGATGCGGAAGTGGTGGTTTGCGTCATGATGGTGAATCCTCCTCACCGTAGTGTCGCAATGTACTCCCCGTCTGGCAAAAGAGTTGTGTGTGATTTTGGGTGAATTTTATTCACCCTGGTGCGTGCCGGTCTGCTCGATCACCCAGTCGCGGAAAGCTACGCATTCGGGGTGTGGTTCGATGTCCGGTGCGCTGATCAGCCAGTAAGCCCCTTGCGACTGCGTAGTAACGTTGTGGGCCGGCACGAGTACGCCGTTCGCGAGGTATTCGTCGACCAGCGGACGGCGTCCGATCACGACGCCCAGGCCCGTCATGGCGGCTTCGAACGCCATTTGAATGCTGTCGAAACTCAGCCCGCCCCGGGTGTCGAAGTCGTCGATGCCCGCGCCTTCGACCCAGACTTGCCAGTCCTCGCTTGCGCTGCCCACATGAATGCGGATGGCGTTGCGCAGGTCGATGTTGCCGTGCGCGTCGGCGTGTATCGCGTGATAGGCCGGGCTGCATACCGGAACGAATCGTTCTCCGAACAGCCGGTGCCAAGTACCGCTGGCGACGGGGGCACGTGAGAGGCGGATGGCGAAGTCGAAACCGTCGGTGGGAAAGCCGACCTGACGGCGCGACGTATCGACCGTGATGTCCACGCCCGGCATGCGTCGCAGGAACATGTCCAGACGCGGTATGAGCCAGCGGGAGGCGAGCGTGGGGGCGCAGGTGATGGCAATCGCGCGCGAGGCGTCCGGCGTGGGCAGGCGGCGCGTGCCGGTGAGCAGCAGCGAGAACGCTTCGGTCACGTAGGCGAGGTAGTCCACGCCTTCTGGCGTGAGCGTGAGTCCTTGCGGCGAGCGCGCGAAGAGCGTCACGCCCAGCGTCTGCTCCAGCCCGACAATGCCATGACTGACGGCGCTTGGCGTGAGATGCAGCTCGGCGGCGGCGCGTTTGAAGCTCTGGTGGCGTCCGGCAGCTTCGAACAGGCGCAGGGCGGACAGCGGTGGCAGACGGGGCGGCATCGGGTGAGTGTCGAGCGGTCGGAGGGCGCCGGTGTCGATGGCTTCGTTCGGATGGCGTCGATTTTCGCACGACGCCGACGCTTGTGGTGCGCTGTCGCGCGCGTCGAAGGCGGGGCGGTGCTCACGGACGTTCGCGAAAACTGTCATGGTCGGTCGCCAGTACAGGCCCGCCCGGATTTGGCGAACTGTACCGGGCATCGGGCGATACGCGTGCCTATGCTGTGTCTCCGCGTCTGCCCCTGTGCCTGCAAGATGCACCAGATGCAGCGCCGAAGACGTGTTTCAGACTGACGACTATGACGACCGAACAATTGCTGGGCTTCTGCGCCTTCGCTGTCATCACTTTGGTGACGCCGGGGCCGAACAACATGATGGTGCTGACCTCGGGCCTGAACTACGGCTTCGTGCGTACGCTGCCGCATTTGGCGGGTATTGCTTTCGGCTTCGCGCTGATGGTGTTTCTGACGGGCGCGGGACTGCATTCGGTCTTCGTGCGTTTTCCGGTGATTCACACGGTGCTGAAGTATGTGGGGGCGGCCTATTTGCTGTGGCTGGCGTGGCATCTGGCGCGCTCCGGCCCCATCGACGACGAGCGGCGTGGGCGCGAGCGGCCGATGGGTTTTTTCGGCGCGGCGGCGTTCCAGTGGGTCAACCCGAAGGCGTGGGTGATGGCCGTGGGCGCGATCAGCACCTATTTGCCCAATGCGTCGCATCTGCCGGACGTTGCCATGCTCGCTCTGATCTACGGCATCCTGGGCGCGCCGTGCATCGGCTTGTGGGCCGGGTTCGGTGTGGCGATGCGGCGCGTGCTGACCGATGCGCGCTCGGTGCGCATCTTCAATGGTGTGGCGGCAGCGTTGCTCGTCGCGTCGTTGTATCCGATTCTGGTCGAATGAAACGTTCGACGCACTGACGAAGCGGAAGGGCAGGGGCTGGAAATTACATCGTTATACTGACGGTTCTCGTGAATTAATTTTCCCCTCCCATCCCCCAAAGTGAGGAATCGTCATGCCCCGCATGTTCGTCAAGAAGCTCCCTTGTCTCGTCGCTGCCGCAACACTCGTGCTTTCCCCGCTGTCCGCACTGGCTTGCACCCGAGTGGTGTATCTCGGTGCGAACGACGACGTCATCACGGCACGTTCGATGGACTGGAAGCTCGACGTCGCGACCAACCTCTATGTGCTGCCGCGCGGTATCGCACGTACGGGTGAGGCGGGACCGAACTCCCTTCACTGGACGGCAAAATACGGCAGTGTGGTGGCCACGGGTTACGACGTCTCGACGACCGACGGCGTCAACGAGAAGGGGCTGTCCGCGCAACTGCTGTGGCTGGTCGAGTCGCAGTACCCCAAGTTCGACAAGGACGCCAAACCGGGGCTGACGATTGCCGCCTGGGCGCAATACGTGCTCGATAACTTTGCGACGGTCGCCGAAGCTGTGGCAGCCCTGGAGAAAGAGCCGTTCACCGTTGTGACGGACAACACGCCGGGCGAGGAGCGGCTCGCGACGTTGCATCTGTCGATGTCCGATAAATCGGGCGACAGCGCCATCGTCGAATACATCGGCGGCCGTCAGGTGATTCATCACGGAAAGCAGTATCAGGTGATGACCAATTCGCCCACCTACGACGAGCAACTCGCGATGAACGCCTACTGGACGCAGATCGGTGGCACGACATTCCTGCCAGGCACCAACCGTGCGTCGGATCGCTTTGCGCGCGCGTCGTTTTACATCAATGCGATTCCCAAGAGCGAAGATCCGGTGCAGGCGCTGGCAAGCGTGTTCGGCGTGATTCGTAATGCGTCGGTGCCGTTCGGCATTACCACGCCGGGGGCGCCGAACATTTCGTCGACGCGCTGGCGCACGGTGGTCGATCACAAGCGTCTGCTGTATTTCTTCGAGTCGGCGCTCACGCCCAATACATTCTGGGTAGATCTCAAGAAGCTGGATTTCGCGGCGGGTGCGCTCGTGAAGCGGCTCGATCTTGGCCGCGATCAACGTAATACCTTTAGTGGAGAGGTTTCTGTCGACTTCAAACCAGCGCCGCCGTTTCCGTTTCTTGGGCTGAATAGCCCCAAGCCCGCTTGAGGGGTGGCGGGTACCGATCGGCACCTACGGGCGCCGCGGGGCCGTGCGTGAGCGGATGGCAGCAAGTTGCGTCGGCCTACGCTCCGTAATGATCGGCGCAACACCGGTAATTGCGTGATGTGTGCCAATCAAGGTCGTGAGGTCGCGCCTGCGGACGGCGTGACAGCAGGTCGGTCACGCCGGGGCCACGAAGGCGAGTCGATGGATGTCGGCGGGCGTCAGCACGGCGTGCGGGGCACCGTTGCGTACGGTGTTGAGCATGGCGTCGCCAATGACCCGGGGCGTGAGTACGCTGGATGGCGAAATCCAGCGTGCCAACGTGAGCACCGGCTTGAGCACGACGTACGACCAGCGATATAGCGCGGTGCGGGATTCGACGCCGTCCTCCGGGAGAATGGCGGCCGGCCGGAAAATGGCAACGCGCCCGAACGGCAGTCGACGCAGCGCGTTCTCGGTCTCGCCGCGCACGCGCGCCCACATGCTTCGCCCCTGTTCGCTGCTGTCCGCGCCGGCGCCCGACACGTACACCATCGACATGCCCGGATTCGCCCGAAGCAGTTCCTGGGCGAGGGTGAGCGTGAGGTCGTAAGTGACCGCACGATATGCCGGCTCCGACATCCCGAACGACGACACCCCGGCGCAGAAAAAGCAGGCGTCGACGTGGCTGAATGCCGGGTCGTGCGCGGTGAAGGCGGCGAGGTCCGGCAGGGTGACGACCTTGAGCCGCGGGTCGTCATAACCGGTCAACGGGCGTCGGCCGATCACCAGGATTTCCTCGACGTCTCGCGCGGCCAGACAGGCGCGCAGCACGCCTTGTCCGACCATGCCGGACGCGCCGATCAGTACGATGCGCATGATTTCACTCCCTTCGTCGTTCGGGTGTCCGTAGTATCGAATACTTCGGGCATCCTGGTCTCAATATGGGGCTGGCATCGAGACTCAAAGCGGATTGAATCCCGCCAGGCCTTCGAGCGTTACCGAGGTGGCGAGGTCTTTTTGCACTTGCAGCGCGGCCAGATTTCGCGCGTAGGTGGTTTCCAGCACAGCGTAGGCGTCGGCGCCGAGCACGGTACGCAGCGGCGGTTCGGCCATCTGACTCAGGGTATAGATGGCATCTGCCATTTTCACGGGGTCGCCCGAGGAGATATCGTCGCCGCCTGCCTTGATGTGTTCGCGCAACTGGCCGACGGCGCCCGTCTTGTAGGCGTCGAGCTCCTCGGCCCACTGAATGTTGGCGACAAAGCCTGTGCGGATCGAGCCCGGCTCGATGATGAGGGTCTTGATACCGAACGCGGCGATTTCCTGATTCACGGACTCGGCAAAGCCTTCCAGGCCGTACTTGGCCGCGTGGTAAAGCGCCCCGCTGGGGAAGGCGGCACGTCCGCCCATGCTGCTCACGTGAATGAAAGTGCCGTGTTCTCTGGCGCGCATTTCGCCGAGAAAGGCGCGTGTGACATGGATGGGGGCAAGCAGATTGAGCGCGATTTGCTGCTGGATTTGCGCTTCACTCAGCGCTTCCATCGCGCCGATGACCGCGCCACCGGCGTTGTTCACGACGACATCCACGTCGGGATGGCGGGCGGCCACGGCGCGCACCTCATCGGTGTCGGTAACGTCGACCGATTCGACTTCCAGGCGACCGGGCCACGCCTGCTGAAGCGACTGCAAGGCTTCGACGCGACGCACCGCAGCCACCACACGATGGCCCTCGGCCAGCACTTTTGCCGCAATCTCCTTACCCAGACCGCCGGACGCGCCGGTGATAAACCACTTTTGATTCGACATGACGAGATTCCTTAATAAAATGAATGATTACTCACGCAATTAAAGCGCAAAAAAACTTACGACGTGATTGCGCGCCACGCCGCATGAAAGCCGATTTGCCGGTAACGCTCGGCGTTGGCGGGTTCCTTCTCGATGGACTCGATCGTGATGTCCGCAATGCGCTCGATGATGGCGTAGAGAAACGCCATGGGCGCGTTCACCAGTACACCGCTCTGGACGGCGCGTTCCATCATGTGAGCGACATCCTGAAACGAGGCCATGGCTTGTGCCCGGGTTTCGTCCAGCAAGCGTCCTGACGCTGCCAGCCGGGAAACCGCGAGACGACCCGACGGGTTGCTCAGCCCCCAGCCGATGTAGCTTTGGAAAAGGTGCTCGATACGAAGACGGAAGTCGGCCTGATGCGGATAGCCGGGCATCATGGCGTCGGCCAGCGCTTGCTTGAGATGCAGGTACAAGGCCTGAAAGAGCACTTCCTTGTTCTCGAAGTACGTGAACAGAGTGCCCTCGGCGACACCGGCCCGCTTGGCAATGCTCGCCGTGGTGGCCAGCACTCCATGCTCGGCAACGACCTGTGTGGCCGATTGCAAGAGCGCTTCGCGTTTTTCCGGGCTGAGAGGGCGTGCCATCGTGTCCTGCATTCATCAAGAGTGAGTACGCGCTCAATTATAGGTAAAGGTGCTCCGTACCGCAAGTAGGCGGGGGGATGATGAGGGGGTACCGTTTGTGGCAGATAAAAAAAACGGACCCAAAAGGGTCCGTTTTCTTCAGGATGGTGGTGGAGCCGGCGGGGATCGAACCCGCGTCCGCAAGTACTCTACGACCAGTTCTACATACTTAGTTCAGTCATTTAATTTAACCGTTTTGTCGCGGACGAACACGCTACGCAACAGCGATCCATTTAGTTTTCGGCCCCGGCGCCATGGCACCACCGGAGATTATCTGACGTAAATGACCTCGCGAGGTATTGCTACCCTGGCCCGTCAGCGAGCCAGTGCGAGGAAGGCGCCCTTAGGCAGCCAGTGCGTACGAGTTATCGTTAGCAGTTACTAATTTCCCATTGATTAACGAGGTGACGGGTCCTCGGTATGCCCTGAATCGCTTCGCTACCCACGTCGAAACCATGTCGGCCCCAGTGGAGGATGGATTATGACACAAATGCCTCACTTCAGTGCGAAGTCCACGCGTGTCGTCGCCCCCTTGTCCTTGATGCCGTCGGCGTTGAGCTTCGGCGCCACCACGAACATTCGATCCGATGCGATCTTGCCATCCAGCCACGACCGCACACGCTGTGCGCGACGCTCCGCCAAGGTGCGCAAATCGTCGTCACCCACCTTCACGTTCGTTTCCATGAGCTTTTCCATCTCGTCATCCGGCAACGATTTCGTGAGCCCGATCATGTTGCGTGGTTTCGAAAAATCCGCCGCCTTGTACGCGGCCGTCAGGTATTTGCTGCGCTCTTCCGGGCTCACCGTTACGCTGTCTACGTCGATGCTCTCGCCCTTGCCGACCAGCGACTTGACCTTCTGGGTCTTGATGGCACGCTCCACCGCCGCGGTACGCAGGCCGTCAGTGTCTTTTGCGGGGTCTACGCGACCTACGATGTCCAGCTTGAGCGCCTCGCGATCGTTCAGCGCCTTGACCAGCGTTTCGAGTCGCTTCTCGTCGTCCGGCGTGAGACGCGCGCTGCCCGGTGCGAATTCAACGTAGCCCAGCTCTTGCTCGCCACCGCCGAAAGCGGAGGCCAGCAAGCTGAACGGTGCCGTTGCCGCCTTGACGATCAAGTTGACGAACGCCCGGAAAATCACGCCGCCGAGACTGAATTGCGGATCGTCGAGCGAGCCTGAAACCGGAATGTCCACATCGATCTCGCCGCGCGAGTTCTTCAGCAGCGACACCGCCAGACGCACCGGCAGATTGGTCGCCGTCGGGCTGTCCACATGGTCGCCGAACGTCAACTGGTCGATAAAGATGTGGTTGTTTGCCGTGAGCTTCGCCTGGTCGAGCAGATAGTGGACGTCGACCGTGAGCTTGCCCTTTTCGATCGGATAACCTGCGTACTTCGTCGAGTAGGGCGTGAGGTTGGTCAGTTCGATGCCGTCGGCTTTGGCGCCCAGATCCACGAACGCCATCGGCGCAAGCGGATTGATCTTGCCGTTGATGTCGATGGGCGCGTTGCGATTGACCTTGCCTTGCAACGCGACGTCCGCGGGTTCGGTCGTTGCCGTACCGAATGCGCCGATGCGCCCGCCAATGCCGGTCAGATTGGCGGTGTAGTTCGGCTTGACGAAGTTGTCCGTGAAGTTGATGTTGCCGCCTTGCAGCGTGATACGTCCGATGTGGACGTCCGCAGGTAGCGCCTTCCCGGTACCGTAACCCGGGCCGCGTTGGGCCGTTGTTTTGCCCGGGGTCTGCTCTTTCTCCTCAACCTGCGTTGGTTGCTCGGCTTCCGCCGCCGAGGCGGCTGCATCCAGCGGTGGCTTGTCGGCCGAGGCGCCACCGAGCGGCACGCCCTCGTTCGCCCGTGTGAGCGAGCGGGGGGCGGTTTCCTTGTTGCCCACCACGTCGGCCAGATTCAGGCGTCCGTTCGCATTGATGATCAGTCGTGCGTAGAAGCGCGAGAGCGAAATGCTGCCCAACTGGACATTAGGCTTGCCACTGCCGATGGCCAGATTGATCTGCTGCACCGACAATGCATTCCAGCGCACGAAGTCGTCGGCCGTCACCTTGTCGAGCAGGCGGACGTTGCCGAGCGTTGCGTCCCCGCGGTACGTTGCCTGCGTGGTGTCGCCCTTCATGGCAAACGTGGCGCGTCCATTGCTGGAGAGCAGGGCGCTTGCGATGCTCGCATTCAACTGGTCGCTCATATACGAGTCGAACGCGGCCAGATCGAGTTGCTGAGTCTTGACTTGAAGATCGCCCGCCAACGGTTGCGGCGTGATGCTACCTGTCGCGTTGAGTGAGCCCTTCTTGTTGAGCGTGCCGTTCACTTCGAGCTGCAACGGCTTGGTCATATCCTGCGAAGCGCCTTGCACCTTGATGTTGAGCGGCGCGAATTTCGCATTGGTCGGACGGCCTTTCACCGCCCGGTCCTCGAACCCGATGCTCGCGTTTTCGACGGTTACCTTGCCGACCTTCCACTGCCAGCCGCCGGCCGCTACTTGCGTATGTGATGCCGATCCCGTGGCCGACGTACGGCGTCCGCGTTCCGTGCCGACACGGGCGTTGATAGCGGTGCCGCTGCTTACGGATGCCTTGGGTTGGCCGTCGCCGGTCAGCGCGAGCAGGTTGATCTTGCCGTCCTTGTCGCGGCGCGCGGCCACGTCGAGTCCGCTGACGGTGACTTCGTCGACGACTGCCTGACGTGCACCGAGATCGAAGTGCGAGACCTTCGCCTGAGCCTTGGCCAGTTTGACTGGCGCGTCGCCCTTGTTGCCCGTGAGCCACTCGACCTTCTCCAGCGTAGCCGTGGCCGGTTCGATTTGGACGTTCGGCTGTTTGTCCGGTGCGAACGCCGCGCTGAACTTCGCCTGCGCGCCGACCGTACCGCTCTTCAGGTCGCCCGCGAGCGCGCCCTGGGCGAACGGCAGCAGCGGGGCGAGGGCGATCGACTGGGCGTCGAGTTCCCCACTCGCGTTATACGCAGGCAGACTGAATTGGCCATGTGCCTTGAGCGAGCCGCCGCTTTGGATGCCAAGGGACGCATCGTACGTCGCCGATTCTTTGCCGAGTGTTGAGAACTGCTTCACCGTAAGTTGGATGTTCTCAAGCGATACGCTTGCGGGTTTTGCACCGCGTTCGTCGGTGAACCGCAACTTGCTGTTCACTACTGAGACGTCGCCAATCAGCAGATCGAGCGGCGAAGACTGTCCCGCCGCCTCCGATTTCGTCTGCTCTGCCTCGGCGGCCGAGGCGGGCGTAGCCGGGCGCGCGGTTTGCTCCGCGGCGACCTTCGGCACGGACTTGGCCGCTTCGTTGGCCTTCGGCGACGCCGCCGCTTCATCGACCGCCTTGCCCACGGCCTTGATCACGGGACGTTGCGGCAACAGTGCCTGCGCGACGTTGATCGATCCGTTCTTCTCCATCGTGACACGCTGGTCGAGGCCGTCGATGCGCACGCTGTCGATGTGGAAGACGTTACTCAGCGGTTCAACCTTGCCGAGCTTGACGTCGACTTGTTTGACCGCAACGAGCGGAGAGCCGTCAGCCTCGTTGACCACGGCATCCGACAATCCCGCGGTGCCCGTGAGCAGTACGTGATTACCGTCCTTGTCGCGAGTAAAGCGCAGCTTCAGGTCCGTGCTGATCGCTGCGCTCTTGATTTGTGCGGGCACCGTGACCGGCGAGTAGCCGAGGTACTTCGGCACGTCGAGCCGATCGAGCTTGATGTCGACGGTCGATTCCAGCGAATCGGCGAATGGCTTGGTCTGTCCCGCGATATGTATCGGCGCCCCGTCGATGGACGCTTGCAGCAGCGGCTGTACGAAGATATCGGTGTCGGCCGGCAAATTCGCAATGAACGGAATGCCGACCTGGAGATTGTCGACGACGTGCTTTTCGTTCTGCACGACATCGTCGAAGTGGATCGTGCCGTTCTTGATCTGGACGTTATTCAGCGCAAAGCGTGCTGGCTTCGAGGGTTCGGGCGAGGGCGGTCCCGACGTCGCGCGATCGATGATGTCCGAGAAGTTGAAGCGCTGCGGCGCTGTACGCACGATGTTGACGACGGGCGTGTCGATGTACAGCTCGCCCACCACCGGTGCGAAGCGGAACAGGGAACTCCATGAGGCGTTCACGCGCAACTGGCCGATGTCGACGAATGACTGGCCGGGCGTCTTGTCGCCGATGTGCACCTGATGCAGATCGAGCCGCAACGTATAGGGATTGAAGCTGACGTCACCCACGCTGACCGGGCGCTCGAGATAGGTCGAGAGCTTGTCGACGGCGTAATGCTTGAGTACCGCCGGGACGGTGAAGTAACCGACGACGCCGAATACGGCAATGATGCCGGCGACCCACAGGCCAGTCTTGCGCGCACGTCGGCGCACGTTGGGGTCACGCCCGAGCGTTTGTGCACGGGCAAGACCTCGTTGCAGGCGAGTGCCGCCTGCCGACGATTCCGTTGAGGATTTGCGATCGTTCGCTTGCTCGGCCATGCGGTCTCCCGTAAGTAGCCATTGAAGCATACGCCGCGCCACTAACGCGCGGCGGGACAATCCCAAGCACCGGCCGCGGCAATGGCGGCCCAGTCCTGGCAGGCGATGAGCGAGGGATTAAGCCTGCGACATCACCAGCGGGGCGATCGCGCCCGCGCGTTCGACGACGGCATCGGCCTGCCACTGCGCAGGGGTCAGCGAGTCGCCGCAATAACCGTAGGCCGCGGCAACGGTAGCCATGCCGGCCGCCTTGCCCGCCTGTACGTCGCGTAAGTCGTCGCCAACGTACACGATTTGCGCAGGCGCGATGCCGATGCACTCGGCTGCGTACAGCAGGGGCGCCGGATGCGGCTTGCTGTGCGGCGTGGTGTCACCCGACACCACGCAGGCTGCGCCATCGGCGAGCCCGAGCAGCCTGACGAGCGGATTGGTCAGGCGTGCTGCCTTGTTGGTCACTATGCCCCACGGCATGCCACGCTCGGTCAAGGCCGCAAGCAGCGCAGGAATACCGTCGAACAGATGGCTCTGCACGCACAACGCGGCTTCGTAGTTGGCGAGAAAGGCGTCTCTCAGGGACGCAAACGCTGCGTCGTCGGGCGTGACGCCGAACGCACTGCCTATCAGCCCGCGAGCGCCGTGCGATGCCTGCAGGCGCAGGATCTCGTAGGGGCCGGGCGGGAGGCCGCGATCGGTACGCACCTTGTTGACCGCAGCGACGAGGTCGGGTGCCGTATCGGCGAGCGTGCCGTCGAGATCGAACAGCACGGCACGAATGTCGCCGTGCAACAGGTTCGGCATGGTGTCGAGGGAAGAAGCGTGGACTCGGGCGGGGGGCTCGAACATATCAGGCGTCGCGTGTGCACGCGATCATGTAATTGACGTCGGTGTCGCGATTGATCGAGTAACGCTTGCTGATCGGGTTGTAGGTCATGCCCCGCAGGTCACGGACGGTCAGATCGCTTGCACGGGCGAACGATGCCAGTTCCGACGGACGGATGAACTTCGCATAGTCATGCGTGCCGCGCGGCAACATGCGCAGCAAGTACTCGGCACCGACCACCGCCAGCAGCCAGGCTTTCGGATTGCGGTTGAGCGTGGAGAAGAACACGTGGCCGCCCGGTTTCACGAGCGTGGCGCAGGCCGCCACGATGGACGCAGGCGACGGTACGTGCTCCAGCATTTCCATGCAGGTCACCACATCGTACGTACCCGCTTCGCGCGCGGCGAGCGCCTCGGCGGAGATTGCTTCGTACTCGATGGGCAGGCCGGCTTCGAGGCTGTGCAGATCGGCCACGCCGAGTGCCTTGGTCGACAGGTCGATGCCTTTGACACGGGCGCCCTGACGGGCCATCGATTCGGAGAGGATGCCGCCGCCACAACCGATGTCCAGCACGCGCTTGCCTTGCAGGGACACATGTTGCTCGATCCAGTCGAGACGCAACGGGTTGATCTCGTGCAACGGCTTGAATTCGCTGTGCGGATCCCACCAGCGGTGGGCCAATTCACTGAATTTATTGAGTTCTTGCTGGTCGGCGTTCATCACTTGCTCTTGGACATTGACGGCTCGGGACAGGCGTATCTTGCGCGGTTGCGCGTGCCCCAGTGTGCCGGTTTGGCCGGCGGGCGCCGTCGAGATTGGGCAAGTATAACGAAGTGAGTGCGCCCATGTCCAAAGCGCGAGGCGTGGCGGGGCCTGCCGCGCGGTTGGCGCGGGTTTGTGTGCGGGCTCAAGGTGCATCGGTAAACGACCGTTTAAAGGTCGACGGAATGCGTTTGTGAGTGCACATGACGCGAGCATGGCGCTACGCTGACGGCCCTATGGCAAGTCATTGTTAAGGCAGGGAAAATGCCGACTGCCAGGCCTGTGCGGATGCGACACACTCGGAGCACGTCCCGACGCGTGTTCGGGACGACCTCGTGTTTGTCGCGGAGTTTGACGGCGCAGGCCGTCGCTACGGCAGACCCCGGCCGTTCTGGATAGGACTCCGCAGGGAGGCGCCATGACGCAACCGACGGCGCAAGACAATTCCGGCGCTACGGCGATCGACCTACGCGGGCCGAGCCCGTGGCGTCGCTGGCGCTGGCTCGCGCTCGTCCTGCTGGTCGTCGTCGCGCTGTTGATCTGGCGTTGGGTCGCACATCGCGCCCCGCCGCCAGCCGCGCCCCCGCCACCGGTCGCCGTCGTGTCGACCGTCGTCACCCCTATCGATTTACCTCGCTATGTCGTGGGGATCGGCACCGTGCAGGCCACGACCTCCGTTACTGTGCGTGCCCGGGTCGATGGTCAGATCGAGCGCGTTGCGTTTGTCGAGGGACGCGACGTCAAGGCTGGCGACCTGCTTGTGCAGATCGATCCGCGTCCCTACCGTGCGCAGCTCGAACAAGCGCGCGCGACGAAGGCGCGTGACGCGGCACAGCTTGCCAATGCGCGATTGGACCTCCAGCGCTACCAGGTTTTGTCGGCACAAGGCGCTACGTCTCAGCAGCAGGCGGATACGCAGGCAGCGCTCGTCAAGCAACTCGAAGCCGCGGTGCTGACCGATCAGGCGCAGATCGACTACGCTTTGGTGCAACTCGACTACACCACCATTCGGTCGCCTATCGATGGGCGCACCGGGGTTCGGCTGGTTGACGTCGGCAATATCGTGCACGCCACAGACGCCAACGGCATCGTCATCGTCAATCTGATCGATCCGATCACGGTGCTGTTTACGTTGCCCGAGGAGGCGGTTGGCCCTGTCAATGCCGCGATCCAGGCGGCGGGGGGCACGGGGCTTGCTGTCGATGCGTATGCCCGCGATAGCGGTGCGGGTGGCGAGCGGCTGGCCTCCGGCAAGCTCACGCTCATCAACAATCAGATCGACAACACGAGCGGGACCGTGCAGCTCAAAGCCACGTTCGCCAATGCCGGGCACCGTTTGTGGCCGGGGCAATACGTCAACGCCCGGCTCATGCTCGGCATGAGGTCGCAGGCTATCGTGGTCGATACGTCCGTCGTGCAGAACGGTCCAAGCGGTACATTCGTGTACGTGATTGACGGACAAAGCAAGGCGGCCGTGCAGGCGGTGAAAGTCGGTGCGATGCAGGGTAATCAAGCCATCATCGAGAGTGGTCTGTCTGCTGGGCAGAGAGTTGTTGTCGACGGCCAACTCAAGTTGCGGCAAGGAACGCCGGTGACGGAGGTTCGAAACGCCTCGTCTACGCGATCGGCGGCACCGTCAACGCAGAGCGCGCCGACCTCGCAGCCGGCGTCTTCATCTGCTGGTTCCGTCGGCCCCGCCAGTACCACCAGTCCCGCCAATCCCGCTAGCCCTGCAGCCGCCGCAGGGCCATCGGGCCGCTAGCGCGCTCGCCGATATCCGCACACCGGCCCATGTCGATCTCCGCCACGTTCATCAAACGGCCTATCGGCACATCGCTGCTGGCGGCCGCGCTGTTCCTGGTCGGCGTGGCGGCGTGGCCGCTGCTGCCCGTCGCGCCGCTGCCGCAGGTCGATTTCCCAACGATCCAGGTGTCCGTGACGTTGCCGGGGGCCGATCCATCGACGATGGCGTCGAACGTCGCCACCCCGCTTGAGCGACAGTTTTCACTGATCGCAGGCCTCACGCAGATGACGTCGACCAGCGCACTGGGCTCAACGTCTATTACGTTGCAGTTCGATTTGAATCGCAACATCGACGCTGCCGCTGTCGACGTACAGGCCGCAATCAACGCCGCAGGCGGACAATTGCCGACCAATCTGCCGAGTCCACCCACGTACCGAAAGATCAATCCGGCTGACTCGCCCATTCTGCTGATGGCCGTGAAGTCGGACACGCTGCCGCTCATCGTGGTTAATGACTACGCTGACAACGTGTTGGCGCAGCAGATTTCGCAGATCAGCGGCGTGGGGTTGGTGAACATCGGGGGCGTTCAGAAGCCCGCCATCCGCATACAACTGGACCCCGACAAGGTGGCGGCACTCGGGCTTGATCTGGAGACCGTCCGTAGCGCGCTTGCCAACGCCACCGTCAACACGCCGAAGGGCAGTTTCGATGGCCCGCGCCAGAGCGTGACGGTGTATGACAACGGTCAATTGCTCGACCCGGTACGTTGGAATGACGTGATCGTGGCTTATCGGGCTGGCGCCCCTGTACGTGTCCGTGATCTGGGGCAGGCCGTGGCGGGGGCAGAAAACACGCGATATGCGGGGTGGGCGTACCGTGGGGCGGCCATGCCGGAGAGTGTGCCGCTCAAAAGCGGCCGCTCCGTGTTTCTGGCGGTGACGAAGCAGCCGGGCGCTAACGTCATCGAGACAGTCGAGCGGATCAAGGCGGCCCTGCCGCGCTTGCAGGCGTCGATACCGCCTGCGGTCGAAGTGAGCATTCTTACCGACAGAACGCAGACGATCCGGGCCTCCGTGGAAGACGTAGAGTTCACGCTGCTGCTGACCGGCGTGCTGGTCGTGCTGGTGATTTTCCTGTTTCTACGCAATTTGCCGGCGACGCTGATCCCCGCAGTGACCGTACCGCTCGCCATGATGGGAACGGCGGCCGTGATGTACGTCATTGGTTTCAGTCTCGATAATTTGTCGCTCATGGCGCTCACGATCTCCGTCGGCTTCGTTGTCGACGACGCCATCGTCATGCTCGAGAACATCTATCGTCACGTGGAAGACGGCATGGCGCCAATGGAGGCTGCCTATCGTGGGGCGGCTGAAATCGGCTTCACGATCGTGTCGATTTCAGTCTCTCTCGTTGCCGTGTTTATCCCGCTGCTGTTGATGGGCGGGATCGTCGGACGGCTCTTTCGCGAGTTCGCGATTACGGTGACGCTGACGATTGCGATCTCGGTGATCGTGTCGCTCACGCTCACGCCGATGTTGTGCTCGCGGTTTTTGCGGCACACGCCGCCCGAGCGGCATGGCCGGATGTATCGCTGGTTCGAGGCGGGTTTCGATCGTATGCAGAACGGCTATCGTCGCGGGCTGCAAGTGGTGCTCGAACATCAATTCCTGACGTTGTTGGTGTTTCTCGTCACGCTCGGCCTGACGGGCTTGCTCTACGTAGTGATTCCGAAGGGTTTCTTCCCTCAACAGGACACCGGTTTCGTATTCGGCTTTGCGGAGTCTGCGCAGGATACGTCGTTCGCGTTGATGAGCGAGCGCGTGATTCGCGTGGCCGACGTTGTGCGGGCAGACCCAGACGTGCTGAGTTTCGTTGCCAATACGGGTAATAACACGGCCAATACCGCCAATTTCTATATCAATCTGAAACCCAAGTCGGCCGGGCGCACGCTATCCGCCGATCAAGTGATTGCGCGGCTGCGCCCGAAGCTCGCGCAGCTCGAAGGTATCAATCTGTTCTTGCAGGCGGGGCAGGATATCAATGTCGGGGGGCGCTTGGCGCGCACACAGTACCAGTACACACTGACCGATGCCGACATCAACGAACTCAATCGCTGGGCGCCTGCGTTGCTTGAGCGGTTGCGCCGCCTGCCGCAGCTCACGGATCTTGCGACGGATCAGCAGAGCAACGCGGCCACGGCCACGCTCACGATCGACCGCGACAGGGCTTCGAGTTTCGGCATCTCCCCCGCGCTCATCGAGGCCACCCTCTATGACGCTATCGGGCAACGGCAGATCGCGCAGTATTTCACGCAAATCAACAGCTATCACGTTGTGATGGAGGTGACGCCCGCGTTGCAAGCCGATCCGGTGCTGCTCGACAAGCTGTATCTGACGTCGCCGACGACCGGCCAGCGTGTGCCGCTCTCTGCGTTTGTCCGCGTTGATCGTAGTAAGACCAATTACCTGCTCATCAGCCACCAAAGCCAATTCCCGGCAGTGACGCTGTCGTTCAACCTGGCGCCGGGGGTGTCATTGGGTGAAGCGGTCGACGCCATTCGGCGTACGCAGGCACAGATGAACATGCCGCTCTCGGTCAACGGCACGTTCCAGGGTACGGCGCAGGCGTTCCAGGATTCGCTATCGACGCAGCCGTACCTGATTCTGGCGGCGCTCGTGGCCGTGTACATCGTGCTTGGCCTGCTATACGAGAGCTACATCCATCCATTGACGATTCTCTCGACGCTTCCGTCGGCCGGTGTAGGGGCGTTGTTGATTCTGATGTTCAGCGGGAACGATCTGAGCGTGATTGCGCTGATCGGCATCATCCTGCTGATCGGGATCGTGAAGAAGAACGGGATCATGATGGTCGACTTCGCGCTGACCGCAGAACGCGACCAGGGGCTATCGCCGCAGGAGTCGATTTATCAGGCATGCCTGCTGCGTTTCCGGCCGATCATGATGACGACGGTGTGCGCGCTGCTGGCGGGCTTGCCCTTGATGCTCGGCAGAGGGGCCGGGTCGGAATTGCGGCGTCCGCTGGGGTACGCAATGGTCGGCGGGCTGCTGCTCTCGCAGGCGCTTACGCTGTTCACGACCCCCGTCGTCTATCTCTATCTGGATCGGGCCAGTCTGTGGTTCAGGGAGCGCAAGGCGCGTACGGGGGGGCAGGGCGAGCAGACGCCGAAGTGAGGGCAGACGGCATGCCGCCAGCGCATCACTTGGGCGTTCGGTTCGGTGGCTCGGTAGCTACTAGGTCTAGCCGGCTCACGCGGCGGCCGACAGGTTCGCCAGCACGGCGTGCGGGTCGTGGTACACCAGCCCCAGCGCGTCTGCCACGCCGCGGTTTGTCACCATGCCGCGCGCCACGTTAAGGCCGGCGAGCAAGTGCGAATCCGCGCGCATCGCAGCCACCGCGCCGTGATCGGCCAGTTGCAGGATGAACGGCAGCGTGACGTTGTTCAGGGCGAACGTCGAGGTACGCGGTACGCCCCCCGGCATATTGGCTACGCAGTAATGCACTACGCCTTCGACCACGTAGACCGGATCTGCGTGAGTGGTCGGGTGCGACGTCTCGCAGCATCCCCCTTGGTCGATCGCGACATCGACGATGACCGAGCCCTTGCGCATGAGACCGAGCATCGCGCGCGTGATGAGCTTGGGCGCGGCGGCCCCCGGAATGAGCACGCCGCCGATGACGAGGTCGGCGTCTCGCAAATGGGTTTCGATGGCGTGTTGCGTCGAATAGACCGTCTGTACCCGTCCACCGAACTGTGCGCTGATGCGTCGCAACGCGTCGACGGATTTGTCGATGACCGTGACTTGTGCGCCGATGCCGACAGCTATGGTCGCTGCGTTGGTGCCGACGACGCCACCGCCCAGAATGACAACCTTGCCCGCCTCCACGCCCGGGACCCCGGAGAGCAGGAGGCCCAATCCGCCGTGCGTTTTTTCGAGCGCGGTTGCGCCAGCCTGAATCGACATGCGTCCTGCGACCTCGGACATCGGGGCGAGTAACGGCAGCCCGCCGCTTGCGGACGTCACCGTTTCATACGCAATACAAGTGGCGCCGCTCTTGATCAAATCGCGTGTCTGCTCAGGATCAGGTGCGAGGTGGAGATACGTGAAGAGCGTGTGATGAGGCCGCAATCGGGCGCGCTCGACGGCCTGCGGTTCCTTGACCTTGACGATCAGTTCGGCACGGTCGAAGACGTCGACGGCATTGGCGGCGATGCGCGCACCGGCGGCAGCGTAGACGGTGTCGTCCATTCCGATGCCCTGGCCGGCTTGTGTCTCGATCCATACCTCGTGCCCGCGTGCCACCACTTCGCGTACGGCTGCGGGCGTCATGCCTACGCGGTATTCGTGGTTCTTGATCTCCTTGGGTACACCGATTTTCATGATGCGTCTCCTTTGTTGTGATGTGTTAGCGAACAGCGAGTACAGCAACGGGGTAAGGCTCAAACAAAAACGGCACCCGAAGGTGCCGTTCTGAAGATCAGGCGAAGGCCGGTTGGACCTGCGCGTCGGACGCGCCACTGTAGCGCGCCACCGATAGGTCGTCGGCGAGAATGGCCGGCCGGCGTCCCGACATCAGATCCGCCAGCAACTGGCCCGAGCCGCAGGACATCGTCCAGCCCAGCGTGCCATGCCCCGTGTTCACGAACAGGTTGCGCAGTGCCGTGGCGCCGACGATCGGCGTGCCGTCCGGTGTCATCGGGCGCAGGCCCGTCCAGAACGAGGCCTCGGCGGTATTGCCCGCACCGGGGTACAGATCGTTGACGACCATCTCCAGCGTAGCGCGACGTGCCGGATTGAGCGCCTTGTTGTAGCCGACCACTTCGGCCATGCCGCCGACGCGAATGCGGTCCTCAAACCGCGTAACGGCAATCTTGTAGGTTTCGTCCAGGATGGTCGACACCGGCGCACGCGAGGCATCGACGATCGGTACGGTGATCGAGTAGCCCTTGAGCGGATACACCGGGATGTCGACGATCCCACGCAGGAACGGCGTGGAGTAGGAGCCGAGTGCCACGACATAGGCGTCAGCGCGTTGCAACGTGCCTGCGCAAACGACGCCCCCGATTTTGTCGCCCGCAACTTGCAGTCCGTCGATCGGCATGTCGTAACGGAAATTTACGCCGAGCGCCTCGGCCATTGCCGCCAGACGCGTTGTGAACATTTGGCAATCGCCCGTCTCGTCGTTCGGCAAGCGCAGGCCACCTGTGAGCTTGTCCGAGACCGCCGCCAATGCAGGCTCTGCGCCGGCCAGTGCCTTGCTGTCGAGCAGTTCGAACGGGACGCCGGCTTCCTCGAGGACCGCGATATCTCGCGCCGCGTTCGCTAATTGCTCTTCGGTGCGGAACAGTTGCAGCGTGCCAGCCTGACGGCCTTCGTAGGCGATGCCGGTTTGCGCACGCAGATCGCGGAAGCAATCGCGGCTGTATTCGGCGATACGCACCATGCGTTCCTTGTTGACGGCGTAACGCTCGGGCGTGCAATTGCGCAGCATCTGATAGAGCCACTTGAGTTGCGTGAGCGTGCCGTCCGGACGGATGGCGAGCGGGGCGTGCTTCTGGAAGAGCCACTTGATGGCCTTTGTCGGAATCCCGGGGGCGGCCCATGGCGACGCATAGCCCGGCGAAATCTGGCCAGCGTTGCCGAAGCTGGTCTCAAGCGCCGGACCTGCCTGACGATCGAGCACCGTGACGTCATGCCCGGCCTTTGCCAGGTAGTAGGCGCTGGTAACGCCGATGACGCCGCTGCCGAGAACGATGACCTTCATTGCGTGGACTCCTGTAAAACCATAGTTATGCAGTAATAATTCGCATGCTATTCTCGGATTGGCAGGTTTAGTTAATGTATATAGCCAAAATTCAGGAATAAATAATGAGAGTACAGCAGCAATCGATCCGGACGCTGGATCGGCTCGATCGGCGTATCCTCATGCTGCTCCAGCAGGACGGGCGGATGTCGATGAAGGATCTCTCAGAGCAGGTCGGCCTGTCGATTACCCCGTGCATCGAACGCGTAAAGCGTATGGAGCGTGACGGCGTGATCATGGGATATTTCGCCCGAGTGAATCCGGCGGCGCTCGGCGCGGCGCTGCTGGTGTTCGTCGAGATCACGCTCGATCACAAGTCCGGCAATATGTTCGACCAGTTCCGCCGGGAGGTTCTGCGAATCCCGGAGGTGATGGAGTGCCATCTGATCTCGGGAGACTTCGACTACCTCATCAAGGCCCGCATTCGTGAGATGTCCGAATACCGCAAGTTGCTCGGAGACATCCTTCTCCAGTTGCCCGGTGCCGTGCAGTCGAAGAGCTACGTCGTAATGGAGGAGATCAAGGAAACCCTCACGGTCCACGTCGAGGAGTGAGCACGGCGTAGATAAGGGACTCTTTTGTGGGGGGGCGTACGTTGCTGGCTTCCGGGGCCTGGCATCGTCCGGGCCGCAGGATGGGGTGTCCGGGAGTCGGCTCGGCCGACTAAAACAGTGGCATTTGCGGGTCGACCTTGCCTGAAGGGGCAGACGCCGCATTGCCTTGATGCGGTCCGTTGCGATTCCCTCCGTCGCCGTTGGCAGACGGGGCGGGATCCGGGACGCTGAAGTGATCGTTTCGCAGCGGCGGTCTGGCCTGATTGAGGCCCAACTTGCGGGCCGCGAGATGAAAGCGCTGCCGGATCAATTCGGCATGCAATCCGGTGCCGCGCATGCGCGTGCCGAACTCCGAGCTGTTGTGCTTACCGTCGCGTACCTGTTCGATCAGACTCATCACATGACGTGCTCGCATCGGGTAATTCGCCTCAAGCCAATCGACGAACACGTCGTGAACTTCACGCGGTAAGCGGAGCATTACATACGCGGCGTAGGTTGCGCCGGCGTCGGCGGCTGTCGTCAATACCCGCTCGATATCGAAATCGGTGAGCGCGGGCACGATCGGGGCGACAATCACGCCGGTCGGAATGCCTGCATCCGTCAGCTTGCGAATCGCGTCGATACGACGGACGGGCGTGTTCGCCCGAGGCTCCATCTTGCGGGCAATGTCCGCGTCAAGCGTTCCCACGGAAATGAAAACACGCGCCAGACCGCGCTGCGCCATGCGCGACAGAATATCGATATCGCGTGTGACTAGCGCCGATTTCGTTGTGATGCCTACGGGATGCCCGAAACGTTCCAGAACTTCCAGCACGCTGCGCGTAATACCGTATTCCCGCTCGATGGGCTGATAGGGGTCGGTGTTCGCGCCAAGCGCGAGCAGGGCGGGTTGATAACCGCGTTTGCGCAGTTCGGCGTCGAGCCGCTCGGCTGCGTTGTGCTTTGCGTACAGGCGGGTCTCGAAGTCCAACCCAGGGGAAAGCCCGAGATAGGCATGCGTAGGGCGGGCAAAACAATAAGTGCAGCCGTGCTCGCAACCTCGGTAGGGGTTGATCGAGCGGTCGAAAGGAATGTCCGACGAGGTGTTGCGGGAGATGATCGTTCGCGCGTTTTCCAGCGCGACCTGTGTCACGAATTTGACCTCACATTCTTGGGCTGCGTCCGATTCATGGCGAGTTTCGTCACTCTCGCGGTGGAACTCGGAAAAGCGCGACTCGAGATTGGCGGTGGCGCCTCGGCCCTTGCGCGACGGGGGCGGCGCAAATGAGGAAGCCATGACTCGTCTCCTGAAATAACAACCCCTGTCGCGGATGAGGGGCATCCGCAGGGAATGCCTGTCATTATACTGTGTTTTTATACAGTATTCGGACGGAGGGCGACGATGATGATTTTCGAAACGATGGGGGTGCCGGCCTGGCCCTTGCGGGCGGCGAAGATGTACTGGGAATCCTGGCTGGTTTTATGTGTTGCTCTCGGGGGAGGGGGAGCACGGCGGGATGTACGGCGCGACGGCGCGAGCGATGGCGTCGAGGGCGGTGCTATCCGCATTCGTCCGCTGACGGGCAAGGTGGATGGCGCGAAGGGTGAGCAGCGAGTAAAGCGTCGCGTGATTGCCACCCATGCTGGCAAGCGCTTCGGTGTGACGTGTGACGATACCGGCATCGCCCCGCGACACCGGCCCGGCAAGCGCGCCAGAGAGCCCGCGTTCGCGCGCCGCATTGAGTGTGCCAATGACGAGCGGCCACATGGCCTCGCGGGCGTCGTTCTCCGACATGCCGATGGCTTGCCAGAGATGGGTCGCTTCGTCGAGCAGACAAAGCAGAAAACTCGCCGCGTAGTTGGCACCCGCGTGATATTGCATGCGCTCACCCGGCGGGATCGACAGCGCTCGGCAGCCAATGTCGCTCGCGAGACGTTGAAGGATTTCGTTCAGCGGCGTATCGGCCTCGATGGTGATCGCACTGCCGGACAAGCGGGTGGCGTCGTCATCGAGTCCGGCGAACAGAAACAGCGGATGGAAGCCCCCGATCTGCCCGCCGTGCTGCGTCGCGGGGGCAAGCAACCCGACTTCGGATGCACCGCTGCAATGCACAAGCGCCTGACCGGCGTGCGGTGCAAGATACGCGGCGCACGAGCCAATGGCGTCATCGGGAACGGTAAGGAAAACCAGATCCGCTCGCGAGAAGACGGCGTTCATATCTTCAGGGCGATCAACCGTCAATGTCTCGCAATTCGGGAGTGCCGCCCCGATACGTTGCGCGCTGTCTGCATTCCGGCTTGCAACGACCGACACGTCGTAGTTAGCTTGAGTCGCAGCGCTCGCCAGCGCGCGGGCAACACGTCCGGCACCGATGAAGCCCAGTGTTGGTCGAGGGGAGAGGGGCAGGGTGTCGGACATTGTGCTCGGACGTTATTGCGACAGGCGGTTCGGCGTGTCGTGCGTTTCAAAGTAGGTCTGGAACGCGACGGCGAGGCCGACCATCATCAGCATGGCGCCGACGAACAACGACACGCTCACGATGATGACGGCAATCCAGCCGGAGCGCGACTTGTTCGGGACGTTGGTGTTGAACTGGGCGTTCCAGCGTTCGTCGGGGCGCAGTCCGTAGACGATCGCCGCGAGGAACGCCGAGAACAGCGAGATGGCGCCGAGAATCGTCAGCCCCCATCCCGCACCAGAACGCAGTTCGCTCGTGACCAGCAGCCCCCAACCCGCCACACCGCATGCCGAACCCACGACATGGGCCCAGCCGAAGCGGTCACGCAAACCATACAGGTAGAAGCGATGCAGGCCGAGTGTGCCGAACAGCATGGCGAGGCCGGCGGTCAGAGTCTTGGATTTGTAAGCGACTGCGTTCATTTGGAATGGTTATCGGGCAGGCGTTTCGCGAATGACTTCGACAAGCGTCCAGCGCATGTTCGAAGCGTCGGCGGGCGGATTGGCGACGGGTTCGCCGTGAATTTTCACGCGGTATTCTACGCCGGGCTTCCAGTCGAATCCATCGATGTGGGCGTACCAGAGTTCCCATTGCGATTTGCCGGAATCGTCGGCGCTGCGCACGCGCAGGCATTTGCGCGGTGCCACACCTACGCAGTCGGCCATTTGCGAGTCGACGTCGAGAATACGGTCCTGCGTCGTCTTTGTGCCACTGGTGCCGGCTATCGGCTGATTGAGCAGCGTCTGCGAGGCGTAGGTCAGCGTATCGCCGTTCGGTACGCTCAGAATCAACTGCGTGTCGCGGCGTTCGAAGCGGGCCACGAGGGGGAGTGTCTTGAGATAACGGTCTTCGAATGCCATCGAATCCGGACAGGCCATGCGCGTCGTGGCCGGAGCCTGAATGCTGACTTGCCCCTTGCCCGGCCCGATTGTGTATTGGCCGAAGATTCGGTTGCATCCGCCGGTGCCGGAGAACGCCCCCTTGTCATTGAAGGTCAGGTTGATCACGCGACCTTCGGGCAAACTCGGTGCGTCGCCCGCACCTTCCCATTTCACCAATTGCCAGGTGCCGAGAATATCGGCCGGGGCGGTTGCGGCTGCGGGGCTTTCGGTGGGTGTCGAAGTCGGATTGGCGCCGCCCCCCGAGGGGGCTGCGCAACCCGCCAGCATGGCGGCCGGCACAAGGAGGGTCGCCAGATAGGAGGCGAACGATGACGGCATGAACGAGAGTAGGCGTTGGGTCATGATGGTGTATGGGCGAAGTTGCGAAGAGGGCAGGGACGGCGAAAATATCGCGTTGAACAGGGGATGATGTGTTCTAACGGTGCCGTGAATACCGTGGAGGGTTGACCGGACGTGCGCTGGAACAGTTCCTTGCGCGGGTCCGGGGGTGGCTTCCCGATGGATGAAGACGCCTGTCATACGGTGTCCCTATGGTTTTCGGTACGTAATGCGATATATCGCACCTGCGTAGTCGTCGCTAATTAATAGGGAGCCGTCTGGCAAGGTCAGGAGATCGACCGGGCGACCCCAGACGGATTCGTTTTCGCCGAGCCAGCCTTGCGCGAAGACTTCCTGTTTGGCAACGTTGCCCTTCGCATCGAGGACAACACGCACGACCCGGTAACCCACCTTGTGGCTTCGGTTCCAGGAGCCGTGTTCCGCAATAAAGATACTGCCGCGATATTCCTCGGGGAATTGTTTACCTGTATAGAAGCGCATGCCGAGTGCTGCCACGTGCGCACCGAGTTTTGTCACTGGCGGGGTAAAGGCGCTGCAAGGCTTCTCTCGTCCGAACTCGGGATCGGCTACGTCGCCGGCATGGCAGTAAGGAAATCCGAAATGCTCGCCAACGCGGGTAAGCCGGTTGAGTTCGTCGTCAGGGACATCGTCGCCGAGCAGGTCGCGGCCATTGTCCGTGAACCAGAGCGTATTGGTCCCGGGTTGCCAGTCGAACCCCACGGTATTGCGCACGCCTCGGGCCACGACTCGCCAGTCGGTGCCGTCCGGTCTCATGCTGCCGATCATCGCGTACCGATTCTCGTCGCGCTTGCACACATTGCACGGCGCGCCCACGCCCACATACAGGCGCTGATCGGGGCCAAAGGCGATATATCGCCAGCCGTGATGACTCTCGGTCGGGAGTTTGTCGTAGACGACAGTCGGATTGCCGGGGTTGTCGAGACGGTTTTCGATGTCGTCGAGCTTGACGATGCGTGAGACCGCCGAGATATAGAGTGCGCCGTTGCGCATGGCGACACCGACCGGCATATTCAGGCCCGAGGCCACCGTCCGGACTCTTGCGGCGTAGGCGCGCGACGGGTCGAGGGTGATGGCATAGACATCCCCTTGTGCGCGGCTGCCGACAAATAGTGTGCCTTTCGGGCCAAGCACCATGCCGCGAGCGCCCGGAACCTGATCGGACAGCACTTCGACGTAAAAGCCGGGAGGCAGCGACAAACGTTCGATGGGAAGTGCGTCGCGTGCGGCCGCGAGCCGTGGGCCGGAGATTAGTGCCGCGACCAGAAGAATCGCAGTCTGGCGTGCCGCGGTGGGCCGGGGAAAACTTCGGGTAGGGTGTTCGGCGGGGCACTGAGTCCGAGCGACGATTTGATGCGCCCGCCGGTCGGGGGCGGCCAGACGGGCAACCCGCGCGGTGATCCTTGCCGGCCAGAGCGGCCGGAGGGGAAATTGCCATCCATCGGGAAATCGTCGCATGCAGGGCTCGCTTCGCACAAAGGATGCGTGCATTGTAGACCAGTGCCCGCCAGGGGCGGCAGCGTCGTACAGACCGTCGTAAAGACGGCCCAATATGGGCGGGGCTTGGCGTGACGTACTTTCCGTTTGGCGAAGTGTTTGTTTTGACGAGGGTTTTGCGCTATAATCACGCGTTTTCTGTCCGAACACTTCTGGATTCACAAGGATTTAATATGGTCGTTATCCGCCTGGCTCGCGGCGGCGCGAAGAAGCGCCCGTTCTACAACATCGTTGCAACCGACTCGCGTAACCGCCGCGATGGCCGCTTCATCGAGCGTATTGGCTTCTACAACCCGGTCGCTGCCGAAGGCACGGAAGGTCTGCGCATTGCTCAAGACCGTCTGGCGCACTGGCAAGGCGTTGGCGCACAACTGTCGCCGACCGTGGCTCGTCTGATCAAGCAAGGCGCCAAGGCTGCTGCCTAAGCTTTCAGCTAGTCGAGCTGTACGTATGCTGTCGGTTTGCCGATGGCATGAGAATTGAACGGCGGTGCTTGCTCTCGAGCAATCTAGAGCAGGCACCGCCGTGTGTTCGTCACAAGGTTGGATTGGCATGGTTCGTTCCGCACGTGAGCGGGTACCGCTGAAGATCGGTGCTGAAGCGCGTCGCGCCTCCGGCATGCGCGCAGAACAGGTGCTCGCCCCGGTGACCGAAATCCCCGACGATCTCGTCGAACTCGGTTACATCGGCGAAGCCTACGGTATTCGCGGCTGGATCAAGGTGCAGCCGCACACGGGGCAGGGCGAAGGCCTCTTGTCCGCAGATTGCTGGTATTTCCGTCGTCCTGGTGAGTCGGCCTACACCAAGGCCAATGTGCTCCACAGTCGCGGGCATTCCGGTACCGTCGTCGCGCAATTGCGTGGCAGCGATAACCGGACATCTGCGGAAGCTCTCAAGGGGCTTCAGGTCTGGGTGCCGCGCAGTGCATTCCCATCGGCTGGCGAAGACGAGTTCTACTGGGTTGACCTTATCGGTGCCCAGGTAACGAATTTGCAGGACGAATTGCTTGGCAAGGTCGTCGGGCTGCTCGATAACGGCGTGCACACCGTGTTGCGTGTCGCATACGAAGCACCTGCCGTTGACGACAAGCCGGCAAAGACCGCCGAACGGTTGATCCCGTTCGTTGGCCAATATGTGCAAACCGTCGATATCGAGGCGGGGCGCATTGTGGCTGACTGGGGTCTCGATTACTGAGATACCGATTGACCGCCTGGTCGTTGTTGCGTCCGGGCACCTCTGGACGGAACCGGTCTGATGCAGTTTGACGTCGTCACGCTCTTTCCCGAGATGTTTCGGGCACTGACCGACTGGGGCGTCACCAGCCGGGCGCTCAAGCAGTCGCGCTACGGTCTGCGGTTTTGGAATCCGCGTGATTTCACGCATAACAATTACCGCACGATCGATGATCGGCCGTACGGCGGCGGTCCGGGCATGGTGATGCTCGCCAAGCCGCTCGACGACGCGATCGCTGCCGCGAAGGCGGCGCAGGCGGAAGCCGGTGTGCCCCGTGGCCGCGTGTTGTTGATGTCGCCGCAGGGCAAGCCGTTGACGCATCGTCGGGTGGTGGAGTTGCGCGAGCAGGAGCAAGGTCTGATTCTGCTCTGCGGTCGTTACGAAGCCATCGATCAGCGTTTGATCGATCGCGTGGTAGACGAAGAGGTCAGCGTTGGCGATTTCGTGCTGTCGGGTGGGGAACTGCCCGCCATGGCACTGATGGATTCGCTGATCCGGCTGTTGCCGGGAGCGCTGAACGACGAACAATCGGCCGAGCAAGACAGTTTCGTCAATGGTCTGCTCGATTGTCCGCATTACACGCGGCCCGAAGAATATGAAGGCGTGCGTGTGCCCGATGTCTTGTTAGGCGGACATCACGCAGAGATTGAAAAATGGCGACGCCGCGAGGCGTTGACCAATACCTGGCGCAAGCGTCCCGATCTGATCGAGAGCGCGCGCGCCAACGGATTGCTCAGCCGTGCCGATGAGGCGTGGCTGGCAAGCCTGCGGGCCGATACGTCGGTCAAGTAGGTGGCGGATGTCGTCATGGGGACGGCATTCGGTTTGAACCCATCCTCTATCGGGGCCGGCTCGCCGGTATATAACGCCGATACGATGGCACAAGGAGTGGTAAATGAATCTGATCGCCAAGATCGAGCAGGAAGAAATCGCGCGTCTGACCGCGAACAAGACGATCCCCGACTTCGCCCCGGGCGACACCGTGATCGTCAACGTGAACGTGGTTGAAGGTACGCGCAAGCGTGTTCAGGCTTACGAAGGTGTCGTGATCGCCAAGCGTAACCGTGGTCTGAACTCGGGCTTCATCGTTCGTAAGATTTCATCGGGTGAAGGCGTTGAGCGTACGTTCCAGACGTACTCGCCGCTGATCGCCAGCATCGAAGTCAAGCGTCGTGGTGACGTTCGTCGCGCCAAGCTGTACTACCTGCGCGAGCGTTCGGGCAAGTCGGCACGTATCAAGGAAAAGCTCTCGTTCAAGAGCAAGCCTGCTGCTGCCGAGTAAGTCGGACGCCGCTACGCCTGGCGGCCTCGTGGCCGGGTGCAGCAAAAAGCCGCATGGAAAAAGCACCCTTCGGGGTGCTTTTTTCGTTCCGTGCGCGAGGCATTTATTTCGATGCGGCGGTGCGTCATGACCGCGACATGCGGCGAATTGACCGGCGAATAGAATTTTCTTTGCGTGCACGCGTTTTCGGCTTCCTCGTTAAAATAGCGACGTTGTCCATCCATCAAAGGTCTACGTGGCGCCACCTCTCATCCTGCATCCTGAAGCGTTACCTATCGTCTCGACGGGCGAGGGCGAGCCTGCGGTGCCGGCGGAGCGGCTGACCCCATCAGCGTTACGAGATCGTCTGGCCAGTCCACCGCTCTGGAAACCGGAGTCGGGGATTCTCGAACTGGCTCCCCCTTCGATGTTCACGCCGCGTGCGGCCGCGGTTCTTGTGCCGCTGGTCATGCGTCCCCACGGGACTACCGTACTCCTCACGAAGCGGACGCAGCATCTGAGTACGCACGCAGGACAAGTCAGTTTTCCGGGCGGCAGCCGCGAGCCTGATGATCCAACGCCGATAGCCACGGCCTTGCGCGAGTCGCGTGAGGAAATCGGATTGGACGCGGGTGCCGTGGAGGTGATCGGAAGTTTGCCGGATTACGTGACGGGCACAGGCTTTCGTGTTGCGCCGGTCGTGGGGCTGGTCAAGCCACCGTTCGATCTCGTGGCTGACACGGGCGAAGTGGATGAAATCTTCGAAGTGCCCCTCGACTTCCTGATGAATCCTGCGCACCATCAGATTCGCGTCTTCAACTACCAGGTCGGCGAGCGACGGTTTTACGCGATGCCTTATCCGAAGCCTGCTGGCGGCGAGTACTTCATCTGGGGCGCGACGGCCGGCATGCTGCGTAATTTCTACCAACTTCTGCGGGCCTGACGCGAAAGGCGATTCGACCGCGCGAATTGCCTGCTTAAAGTGCGAAGTGAGTGCGTTGCCGAGGCGCATGGGGCGGGCATTTGCGGGAAGCTGTGCTATCGTTACACCATTCCGTCTGGTGATCTGATCGCACGCATGACATTCTTCTCGGTACTCCTCGCGCTGATCCTCGAGCAGGTGCGTGCCCTCTCCACGCAAAACCCGATCTACAACCTGATTCGCTCTCATGCGACTCATACTTCGCAGTCGTTCGACGCCGGCCAGCCGCGTCACGGCTTGCTTGCGTGGCTCGTGGTAGTGCTGCCTTTCGTGTTGGCCGTCGGCGTCATCTATTACCTGCTCATGCGGGTCAATATTTTCCTGGGCTTTGCGTGGAACGTGCTGATCGTCTACCTGACGATGGGCTTCCGGCAGTTCAGCCACTACTTCACCGATATTCACGTTGCGCTGAACAACGACAACGTGAATGAAGCGCGTGAGATCCTTCGTCAATGGATCGGGATCGACACGGTCGACATGCCAGTAGACGAGATCGTGCGTCACACATTGCTGCATGCGGTCATCGCGTCGCACCGTCACGTATTCGGCGTGTTCTTCTGGTTTCTGATGCCGGTGGGGCCGGCAGGAGCGGTGCTGTACCGTCTCGCGGAATATCTCTCGCGCCGCTGGACGGAAGCAGCGCCCGATCGTAGTCCCGCGTTCGGTGCGTTCGCGCGCAAGGCGTTCTATGTGATCGATTGGGTGCCTGCGCGTTTGACCGCTATCGGCTTCGCGATTGTCGGCAACTTTGAAGACGCGATCTACGCATGGCGTCACTATGCCAAGCAATGGCCGAACGAAAACGAAGGCATCTTGCTGGCCGCTGGCAGCGGTGCCCTCGGTGCACGACTGACCGGGCCGCTGGCGGAGGTCTCCAGTATCGATGCCCTCAGTCAGGGGGATGACGCCGTTCTGCCGGTTGGCAGCGAATGTACGCCGCGCACCTTGCAAGCGGCTGTCGGCCTGGTCTGGCGAGCCGTCCTGCTGTGGATGTTGCTGTTGCTGTTGCTGACGCTCGCCGTTTGGTTAGGCTGACGTTGATGCAATAGCGCAAATGAAAAACCCCGCCGAAGCGGGGTTTTTTGTTGCCGGGTAAGCGGAGCGTCTCGCCTCAATAGGGAATCTGCTGCTCCGACTCGTGGACAAGCTGCGCATAAAGCGCGTGGCGTTGCGGCGAGATCCGACCATCGGCAACGGCTTCCAGAATGGCGCAGCCCGGCTCTTTCAGGTGATGGCAGTTGTAGAACCGGCAGCCGGTGAGCAGCGGACGAAACTCGGGGAAGCCCCGCTCCAGCGCCCCTTCCTTGAGGTGATGCAGGCCGAACTCCTGGAAACCCGGCGAATCGATGAGCAACCCACCGTCAGGCAGGTGAAAGATGCGCGTGAAGGTCGTCGTGTGTTTGCCCGAGTTCAGCACCGTGGAGATTTCGCGTGTTGCGGCATCCGCATCGGGTACGACAAGGTTCACGAGACTCGACTTGCCCATGCCCGACTGCCCGAGCAGTAGCGAAGCCTGATGCGCCAGACGAGGCAGCAACAATGCCTTCGCCGCGTCCGGGTCGGCGCGAACGGAAAGCTCCAGTACCTCGTACCCCAGCGCACGATACGGTGCAAGCCGCTCGCGAGCGGCGGGCAGGGCGTCGCTCACATCGGTCTTGTTGAGCACGATCAGCGGGCGCAACTCATTGGCTTGCGCAGCGACGAGCGCGCGGCCGAGCAGATCCTCGCTGAAGTAGGGCTCCGTCGCCAGCATGATCACCAACTGATCGATGTTGGCGGCAAAGAGCTTGCTCTTGAACTGGTCCGAACGATAGAGCAGGTTGCGACGCGGCAGAATCTCTTCGATGACACCCTGATCGCCCGTGCGAGCCCACAAGACTTCATCGCCGACCGCAATTTCGCTCTTTTTGCCGCGCGGGAAACACAGTACCGTTTCCCCGTCGTCGGCTTCCACGACGTAGTGACGGCCGTGAGCCGCGGCTACGCGGCCATGGCATCGTTCCTGCGTGGTGGTGTCGGGCGATGCGTTACCTTTGACGCCGCGCTTCATGCGTGCCCCAGCAGACGGTCGATGCGCTGGGACGCTGGTGGATGCGAGTAGTAGAACGCCGTGTAGACCGGGTCGGGCGTAAGCGTCGACGCGTTGTCCTGATATAGCTTCACGAGCGCGTTGATCAGATCGCTGGCCTGCGTTTGGCTTGCGGCGAAGGCGTCTGCCTCGAACTCGTGTTTGCGCGACGTCAGGCTGCTCAGCGGACTGGCGAAGAAGCCGAACACCGGCAGCACGAGGAAGAAGAGCACCAGCGCCAGTGCGTTGTTGCTGCCCGTCATCGACGGCATGACGCCGAGTTCGGTATAGAACCACGTGCGTCCGGTGAGCCACCCCAGCAGCGCGAGGAAGGCCAGCGACAAGGCGAAGGCCACGACCAGACGCTTGGTGATGTGGCGACGCTTGAAGTGGCCCAGCTCATGCGCCAGCACAGCTTCGATTTCCGCGGGCGAGAGGCGCTCGATCAACGTATCGAAAAACACAATGCGTTTGGCCCGGCCGAAGCCGCTGAAATAGGCGTTGCCGTGGGCCGAACGTTTCGAGCCGTCCATCACGAACAATCCGCGCGCCGCGAAGCCGCAACGCTGCATCAGACCCTCGATGCGCTGCGCCAGCGACACATCCGAGAGCGGCTCGAATTTGTTGAACATCGGCGCGATCACATGCGGGAAGATGAACTGCACGAACAAATTGAACGCAACCCAGACAACCCACGTGTACACCCACCACAGTGGCCCCGCTCGGTCCATCAGCCAAAGCACGACGAACAGCAGTGGCAAGCCGAGCACGACACTGACGGCTGTGCCTTTGGCCATGTCGGCGATAAACAGCCCGAGCGACATTCGATTGAAGCCGAAACGCTGTTCGATCACGAACTGCCGCACATAGGTGAAGGGCAGGTCGATGATGCCGGAGATCAGCAGCACCGCGGCGATCAATGCGATCTGACCGACGTAGCCTTCGCCGAGCCACCCGGAGATGCCGATGTGCAGCAGGTTCAGGCCGCCGAGCAGTGTGAAGGCGACGAGCAGCACCGCCTGAGCGAAGATCTCGGCCATGCCCAGGCGGGTGCGGGCGACGGTGTAATCGGCGGCGCGCTGATGGTCGGTCAGCGTGATCGTGTCGGCGAAGCGCTCGGGTACGGCTGCCCGGTGGGTGACCACATGGCGAACTTGACGAGCAGCCAACCAGAGTTTGGTCATGACCATCGCCAGCAGGAAGATCACGAAGAGATAAGTGAACATGCGCTTAAGGAGAATCCGAAGTATGCGAGAATTATAAGTTCTTTCGACCGGCGAGGCGCCGTACCGGTCGCCTACCGATGCGTTTTCCAGAGTCTTCCGATCATGTCTTCCATTCCATCCCAAAATCCCACGCCTGCCGACGCCGAGACGACGCTTGCACGCGCCGAGTTCAATTTGGTCTGGCTCGACATGGAAATGACCGGTTTGCAGCCCGATAGCGACCGGATCATCGAAGTTGCGGTTGTCGTGACGGACTCTGCGCTCACCCGCCGTATCGAAGGCCCGGTGTTCGCCATCCATCAGTCGGACGCCGTGCTCGATGGCATGGACGATTGGAACAAGTCGACCCACGGCCGCTCGGGGCTGATCGACCGCGTCAAGGCGTCGACGGTGGACGAGGCGTCGGCCGAAACGCAGCTTATCGAGTTCCTGTCCCAATACGTGCCGCCCAACAAGTCGCCGATGTGCGGCAATTCGATCTGTCAGGACCGGCGCTTCATGGCGCGTTACATGCCGAAGCTCGAAGCCTTTTTCCATTACCGGAATCTGGACGTCAGCACGCTCAAGGAGCTGTGCCGTCGCTGGGAGCCCACGGTCTACAAGGGTTTCACCAAGCGCGGCGCGCACACTGCCCTCGCCGATATCCACGAGTCGATCGACGAGCTCGTGTACTACCGCGAGCACTTCCTGAAGACGGCAGTGCCGGGCGCACCAGATTCACGGGCGGCCACCCCGGCCTGATTTGCCGGGTCAGACACAAACGCCAGCGAGTTCGCTGGCGTTTGTGCTTTTTCAGGCAGAAATGGATGAAGTGGATGAGCCGGCCTTCATGTGCTCACGCAGTCATGCCGGTTTCGGCGCGCGAATCGCGTTCTTGGGGCGGAAGGCTTTGCAAACCGCCTCGTTGGTCTCGATATACGGACCGCCGATCAGATCCACACAATACGGGACGGCAGCGAAAATGCCCGGTACGACCGGCTTGCCGTCGGTATCGCGCAGACCTTCAAGCGTTTCCTTGATCGACTTAGGCTGGCCGGGCAGATTGATGATGAGCGCCGCGTGGTTTGCGGTTTCACGAATGACCGCCACCTGACGCGAGAGGATCGCCGTGGGCACGAAGCGCAGGCTGATCTGGCGCATCTGTTCCCCGAACCCTGGCATTTCCTTCGTGCCCGCTTGCAGCGTGGCTTCGGGCGTGACGTCGCGCCGCGCCGGGCCGGTGCCGCCGGTGGTGAGCACCAGATCGCAGTGCATCGTATCGACGAGTTCGATCAACGCGGCGGTGATGCCCTGGGCGTCGTCGGGAATCAGACGGGTTTCCGACACCCACGGCGAGGTCAGCGCGCTGCCGAGCCAGGCCTGGAGCGCCGGGATGCCTTGATCTTCGTAGGTGCCCTGGCTCGCGCGGTCGCTGATCGACACGAGACCTACGCGGAGTTCGTCCGGATGTGAGCGGGCGACCATCAATAATCCTCGCGGGTTGGGAATTCCGGCAACTCGTTATCGGCATCGTCCGAAGTTTCGGCCTGCGCTGCGCTGGTGCCGAGCAGATCCTTGAGTACCTGGAACAGTTCGCGGAAGGCCTTGGGCGGCTTTTGCGCGGCCTGCTCGCGGCGGGCGTTGCGAATCAGCGTGCGCAGTTGCTGGGCGTCGGCATTCGGATGCTGGGCGAGCAGTTCGGTGAGCGCCTCGTCCTTGGCCAGCAGGCGTTCGCGCCAGCGCTCGAGCGCATGCAGCTTGACCGTTTCTGCCTTCGAGACACCATTGATGACGTCCAGAGCGCGTTGAATGGCCTCGACTTCCTTCTCGTCCAGCGTGCGCATTTGCTTGCCCACGTACTGGAGTTGACGGCGGCGGCCTTCGTGCGCTGTGATCTTCCGGCAGTCCCGGACGGCCCGGTCGAGGTTTTCGGGCATTGGCACGCGAGCGAGCGCGTCCTTGCCCAGATTGACAAGTTCCTCGCCCAGTTCCTGCAGGGCATGCGACTCGCGCTTGCGCTGGGATTTGCTGGGGCCTTCGTCGTCAAGCTCACTGTGAGCGATACGGTTAAAGCGTTGAATGTGCGTCATGGGCGCTATTGTACCGCGGCGAGCGGCGTCCAAATAGTTGCTGGGCCTACGCACGATGGCGCGCAAGTCGCGCTAAGATGGCGGTTCCTATTCAGCCACTGACCGAATCGCGCCGATGTCCCAAGCGACCCAGCACTTCACGCATACCCAGGACCAACTCAAGGAAATCGTCAGCGACGTATTGCAATACGCACGTTCGCTCGGCGCAACCGATGCGGCGGCCGAGATCTCCGAGGGCGACGGCCTGTCGGTCTCGGTCCGGCGCGGCAAGGTCGAGACCATCGAGCGCAATCGCGACAAGCTGGTCGGCGTGACGGTCTTCATCGGCCAGCGTCGCGGCAACGCCAGTACGTCCGATTTCTCGCGCAAGGCGTTGCACGATACGGTCGACGCGGCCTTCAACATTGCTCGTTTCACCGCGGAAGACGACTGCGCAGGGCTCGCCGAGTCAGCGTTGCTCGAAACGCATCCGCAGGATCTGTCGTTGTTCCATCCGTGGGACATCACGGCAGACGAAGCCGTGGAATTGGCGCGCCGGGCAGAGAAGGCGGCGCTCGACGTAAGTCCGATCATTCGCAATTCCGAAGGTGCCGGCGTATCCGCCCAGCACTCGCAGTTCATGCTCGGCACCACGCGCGGCTTCCTCTCGGGCTATCCGTACTCGCGCCATTACCTGTCGGTCTCGCCCATTGCGGGCTCGGGCAGCCATATGCAGCGCGATGACTGGTATTCGTCCAAGCGTGCAGCGGGCGATCTGGCCTCGCCTGAGGCGGTCGGCCGGTATGCCGCGGAGCGCGCACTGGCGCGTCTGCATGCCCGCAAGCTTTCCACCCGCAAGTGCGCGGTGTTGTTCGAGGCTCCCCTCGCCGCGGGCCTGCTGGGCGCGTTCGTTCAGGGTGTGAGCGGCGGTGCGCTGTACCGCAAGGCGACGTTCCTCGTCGACACGTTGGGCAAGCCGGTTTTCGCCGACCACGTCGGCATTCATGAAGACCCGCACGTGTCGCGCGCCATGGGGAGCGCGCCGTATGACGAAGAGGGCGTGAAAACGCGCGCCCGCGACGTGGTTAGCGATGGCGTGGTGCAGGGCTACTTCCTGTCGACCTACTCGGCTCGTAAGCTCGGCATGCAGACGACGGGTAACGCGGGTGGCTCGCACAACTTGCGCATGTACAGCAAGCTCACCGCACCGACCGACGACTTCCGCGCCATGCTGCGCAAGCTGGGCACCGGTCTGCTGGTGACGGAGTTGATGGGGCAGGGTGTGAATTATGTGACGGGCGACTATTCGCGCGGCGCGTCGGGCTTTTGGGTCGAGAACGGCGAAATTCAGTACCCGGTCGAGGAGATCACGCTGGCAGGCAATTTGAACGACATGTTCCGGCAGATCGTCGCCATCGGGGCGGACACGCTAGTGCGCGGCACGAAGGAAGTCGGGTCAATCCTGATTGAACAAATGACCATTGCCGGTCATTGATGCTGCCAAAAGCCGTTATGGCGCCACAAACGCGTTGCATTTGTGCGCCATTGCGGGGCAAAAGCTCAATTATCGTGTCCGGCCCAGGCAGTTTGCGATATGCTTAGGAGTTTTCTTAAGTCGTGGCTTAAGAACGTACACGGTAGTTAGGGTAATGGGCGCGCTCATAAGGCGCGCCTTCTCATAACTAGAGACTAGGTATTGGAGGAAGAGGACTCATGAAAAGCACCATGACCAAGTTGCTGGGCGCACTTGTCGCTACGGGGATGGTGGCTGCGGCCCACGCAGCCGATCTGAAGATCGGTGTGGCCGAAGCACTGTCGGGCGGCGCTGCGCAGTACGGCGCGGCCATCAAGAACGGTTTCCAGCTTGCCGCTGACGAAATCAACGCCGCGGGCGGCATCAACGGCAACAAGCTCGTGCTTCAGATCGAAGACGAGCAGGGCAAGAAGGAAGAGGCGATCAACGTCTTCAAGAAGCTGATCTTCCAGGACAAGGTGCTCATGGTCTTCGGCCCGACGCTGTCGAACTCGGCACAGGCTGCCGATCCGATCGCGCAGGCGGGCAAGACGGTGGCCTTCGGCACGTCGAACACGGCTGACGGCATCACCTCCATCGGCGACTACATCTTCCGCAACTCGGTGACCGAAGCCGACGTGCTGCCGGAGACCATCAAGGTCGCGGCCAAGCACACCGGCATCAAGAAGGTCGCGGTGCTGTACGGCAACGACGACGTGTTCACCAAGAGCGGCTACGACAACTTCAAGAAGGCCCTCGAGGACCTGAAGATCCCGGTCACGACGACCGAGACGTTCGCCAAGGGCGATGTGGACTTCAAGGCCCAGCTCACGAAGATCAAGGCAAGCAACCCGGACGCCATCGTTCTGTCGGCGCTGATCGCCGAAGGCGCACCGATCATGGTGCAGGCGCGTCAATTGGGTATCAACGTGCCGTTCATCGGCGGCAACGGCATGAACTCGGTCAAGGTCTTCGATCTGGCCAAGGGCAGCTCGGACGGCCTGTGGGTGGGTAGCCCGTGGTCGATCGAGAACAACACCCCGGCCAACACGAAGTTCATCGCTGCGTACAAAGCGAAGTACAACGTCGCGCCGGATCAGTTCGCGGCCCAGTCGTACGACGCCATGTATATCGCCGCTGCTGCGATCAAGAACGTGAAGATCTCGGGCAATCTGGACGCCGACCGCAAGGCCCTGCGCGACGCGCTGCCGAAGGTCACGCATGAAGGTGCGACGGGCAAGTTTGCGTTCCGTCAGGCAACGGGCAAGAACGGCAAGCCGGCCGGCTACGACGCACAGCAAGCGCCTATCGTCAGTGTGACGAAGGGCGGCAAGTACGTCATCGAGAAGTAAGTAGCCCGGCAGTACTTGAAGAAGTCCGCATGGGCGTAGGGCCGAAAGGCGCTACGCCCATCGGCGTTTCTGGCACACGTCGCACCCCCGTACGGCGTGTGCCTCCGTCCCTAAGCTGGAATACACACCATGCTGGAACAGCAACTCGTCAACGCGCTCTCCCTCGGGTGCGTGTACGCCTTGTTCGCGCTCGGGTTCACACTCGTGTTCGGCATCCTCGGCGTCATCAATCTCTCGCACGGCGCGGTCTTCATGGTCGGTGCCTATGCGGCGCTGCAAGCCGTCGTGCATCTGCATCTGCCGCTGTGGGCGGCCATCGTGACGGCCGTCGTCGTCTCCGGTCTGCTCGGCTTGCTCATCGACGTGCTGGTGCTCAAACCGTTGCGCAAACGCGGTGCCCCCCACCTGATTCCGATGATCGCCACCATTGGCGTGGGCATTCTGCTCAACAACGGTGTTCAGGGCATCTTCGGTGCGGAGAACCTGCGTTTTCCGTACGACATCGTCTCGCAGGACACCCTCACGGTGGCCGGCGTGCACATGACGGTGCTCGAACTCGCGATCATTTTCATTTCCTTTGCGCTCATGGCCGTGCTCATCACCACGATCAAGAAGACGCAACTGGGCCGCGCACTGCGCGCCATCGCCGAATCGCCGAAGGCTGCGTATCTGCTCGGGATCAACGTCGAAGGTCTGTTCCTTGCCACGTCGTTTGCCGCGGCTGGTCTGGGTGGCATGGCTGGCGTGCTGATCGGTCTGTACTCCAACGCGGTGTTCCCGCTGATGGGGCAGCCGATGCTGCACAAGGGCATTGCGGTGATCATTCTGGGCGGCATGGGCGACATTCGTGGCGCAATGATCGGGGGCTTGTTCCTCGGCTTTGCCGAAGTGTTGTCGGTGGCGTACATCGGCTCGAACATGCGCGACGCCGTGGCGTTCGGCCTTTTGTTCCTGATCCTGCTGGTGCGTCCGCAGGGGTTGTTCGGCAAAGTGCTCGAACGCAAAGCGTAATCACGGGGGCGCAATGGACTGGTTCAATAATTTCTGGGCGGTATACAGCAATCTGGTGCTGACTCTTGGCACTAACGCGCTGCTCGCCCTGTCGATTTATCTCACGCTCTCGTGCGGCATGCTGGCCATGGCCAATGCTGCGTTCATGGGCATTGGTGCGTACTCCGCCGCGTTGCTCACGATGAACTACGACGCGCCATTCGCGGTGTCGCTCGCGGGCGGCATGGCCGCGCCGGCGCTGGTCGCGTTCATCATCGGCAAGCCGACGCTGCGTCTGTCGGGGGTGTATCTGGCGATGGCTACGCTCGGCTTCGGTGAAGTTGTGCGCGTGCTTATCCTCAACACCGAAGACCTGACGGGCGGTGCGCTCGGCCTGAACGGCATTCCGCAGCTCACGCAGTGGTGGCACGTCGCGGCTGCGGTCGTGATCTCGCTCGCCGTGCTGTGGCGTCTGCGCCGCTCCAAGGTGGGACGTGCGTTCGAAGCCATCAAGGAAGACGAAACGGCGGCGGGCCTCATGGGTATCAACGTCACCGGTTACAAGATGCTGGCGTTCGTGCTGGGCGCTGTGCTGGCCGGTCTCGCCGGGGCGCTCAACGCGCATCTGACGTTCTTCATCGGACCGAACGAATTCGGCTTCGACCGCGGTGTCGAGATTCTGACGATGGCGATTCTCGGCGGTATCAACGGTCTGGTGGGCCCGGTGCTCGGCAGCACGATTCTGACGCTTCTGCCGGAGTTGCTGCGCGCGTTCAACGATTTCCGTCTTGTGGTCAACGGCCTGATTCTGGTGCTGATCGTGCTGTTCCTGCCCAAGGGCATCTGGGATCCGATGCGTTTTCGCCGTTGGTTCCGTGCCGGCAAGACGCGTTCGGCCTCTTCCACGTAAGCGGACGGGGGACACGACATGCTCAAGCTTTCCAATATTTCCAAGCGATTCGGCGGCCTTCATGTTCTGCAGGACGTGAACATCGAAGTGCCGCAGGGCACCATCTTCGGCCTGATCGGCCCGAACGGTGCGGGTAAGACGACCGTCTTCAATCTGATCACCGGCTTGTTGCAGCCCACGGGCGGCAACATCACGTTTAACGGCGAGAGTCTGGTCGGCGAAAAGCCGCACCGGATCACGCAGCGCGGCGTTGCCCGTACGTTCCAGAACATTCGCATCTTCAAGGAGATGACACTGATCGAGAACGTCGTGGTAGGCATGCACCGCCATCTCTCGTATGGTCCGGCAGGGCTGTTGCTCTCGCTGCCGGGGTTCCGGGACATGGAGAAGCGCTCGCGAGAACGTGCTCACGAACTGCTGTCGTGGGTCAAGCTCGACCACAAGGCATACGACATTGCCGACAACCTCTCGTATGGCGATCAGCGCAAGCTCGAACTGGCGCGCGCGTTGGCGACCGAGCCCAAGCTGCTGCTGCTCGACGAGCCGGTCGCGGGCATGAACACGGGCGAGAAGGTCGATCTGATGAGTGAGATCGAGAACATCAAGGCGCGCGGTTACACGATCTTCATGATCGAGCACGACATGCGTTTCGTGATGGGCTTGTGCGAGCGGATTGCCGTGCTGAACTTCGGCCGCATCATTGCCGAAGGCAATCCGGACGAGATCAAGCACAACCCGCAGGTCATCGAAGCCTACCTGGGGCGCGATGACGACGACGATGTGGCTGCTTTGGCGGCTGGTGCGGAGGACAAGGCATGAGCGTGCTGCTCGAAGTGAAGGGCCTGAAAGTGGCCTATGGGCATATCGAGGCCGTGAAGGGCGTCGATTTTACGTTGCGCGAGCACGAAATCACCTCGCTCGTGGGGGCCAACGGTGCGGGCAAGTCGACGACGCTGCTCGCGTTGTCCGGTCTCGTCAAGAAGCAGGCGGGCACCATTGTTTTCGAAGGCGAGGACATCGGTGGTCTGGCACCCAACAAGATCGTGCAGCGCGGGTTGGTGCAAGTGGCCGAAGGCCGCGCCACACTGACGACCATGTCCGTGCGTGAGAATCTCGAACTGGGGGCCTACACGCGACGTGACAAGCAGAACGTGAAGCCTGACCTGGACAAGGTGCTGGAACGCTTCCCTCGACTGGCCGAGCGTATCGACCAGATGGCGGGCAATCTGTCCGGTGGCGAGCAGCAGATGCTGGCAATTGGCCGGGCGCTGATGGCGCGTCCGCGACTGTTGCTGCTGGACGAGCCGTCGATGGGTCTCGCGCCGATCATCGTGCAAGGCATTTTCAGCACGTTGAAAGAGATCAATGCGGACGGCCTGACCATCTTCCTGGTGGAGCAGAATGTACGTCAGGCGCTGAAGATCGCGCAGCATGGCTACGTGTTGGAAACGGGCAAGGTTGTGCTCGAGGACACCGGCCGCAATTTGCTGGGTAATCCGCGCGTGCTGGAGGCGTATCTGGGCGGCTGATGTTGCGTGGCTGACGGGGCTTGCCGTACGCGGCATATCCGTCTGTATGAAAACGAAGCGCGTCGATGGGTCCTGAGGGGCTGATCGGCGCGTTTTGTTTTTTACGCGCAATCCTGCGATCGTCCTGGCGCTAACTCGGTACGTGCGACAACTGACGAATGAATCGCGGCGCGGGAATTCTGGGTAGAACCCGGGATGTCATCAAGAAACTTCCGAAATTCAGCCAGAATATCGACCGTCACGTTTCAGACGCCTCAAGCCGAGCGTGCATCCAGCCGCTCCGCCCGTTGGCATCTAGTGAGAATTGGTGCATGCTTCCCGAATCGCCGGCCCACACAGAGACCTGGTCGTACAGTGCTGGCATGTGTCATCCCATACACCGCCACAACACCGACCCGCGAGGGACTTAAGGAACCTTCATGGATGGTTTTCTGATGGAACACGCGTCGCGAGGGCAGCGGGCATTTGCCGGTTGTCTGGCGATCGTTATCGTTGCCGCCTTGATATTGGCGGCACCTCAGGCCACGACCGTGCTTCCTGCGGTGGCCCCATTCCTGCCCATGTGCGGGCTGACGGTTTTTACGACCGCGACGATTGCGTCGTATCTGCTTTGCGCACAGTTTCAGGTGAGTCGTCTGCCCGTGTTCGGGCTGTTGGCCGGCGCCTATGCCTTTACGGCGTTGACCGTCGCGATGCAACTGCTGACATTCCCGGGACTTTTCGCGCCCAAGGGGTTATTTGGCGCGTACCCTACGACGTCCGGCTGGATCTGGGTCTTCTGGCACGCCGGGTTCCCCACGCTCGTCCTGATCGCCATGATCTCGCGACGGCTGTTCACTCCCCAATCCGTCGCTAAATTGCCCCCAGTGGGGCAAGCGATGTCGCTCTACGTCGGTCTCCCGCTGATAGTGGGCATATTGCTGTGTCTGACGGCGTTGGCGGTACCGCTCCCCCCCGCCTTATGGCCTGCCACCGCGCCGGGCGACTTCTCTGCCAGCGGCATCGGTATCGTGCTGCTCGTGCTGAATCTCGTCGCACTGGGGGCCGTGCTGGGGATCGGCCGTTTGAGAACCGTGCTCGACTTGTGGGTAGCGCTGGCCGTCCTGGCCTGCGTGACGGATACGACGCTCAGCCTGATGAGTACCGTCCGATTTTCGTTGGGTTGGTATCTTGCACGCTTTTTCAGCATGTCCGCGCCAGGGCTTCTCGTCTGCGTACTCGTATGGGAAGTCACGCGGTTGTATCGCGAACTCACACGCGCCCATCTACGTTTGATCGAATACAGCAACCGCGATGCGCTCACCGGCATCTACAACCGACGCTACTTCAACGACCGTTTCCCGAGAGACTTCGAGCAGGCGCGCCGGTCTGGCCATCCGCTATCGCTGTTGATGGTCGACGTCGACCACTTCAAACGCTACAACGACGAATACGGTCATCCGGTCGGTGACGCATGCCTTGAGCAGGTGGCGCTCGCCCTCATGCGCGCGACGCATCGTCCGACCGATCTCGTGGCGCGCTACGGCGGCGAGGAGTTCGTCATCGTTTTGCCCGAAACGGATGAGAAAGGGGCGCAGTTTGTGGCTACGCGCGTAACGGAGAGCGTTCGGGCGCTGGGGAAACCTGGCCCGGGTCCGCAAGGTTTCGTCACCGTCAGTGTCGGGTGCGCAACGCACGTGCCGCAGCAAGGGGATATCCGCGACACACAGGAGCGTCTGATCGCGTTGGCGGATGAGGCGCTGTACGCTGCCAAGCGACTTGGCCGCGATCGTGTACAGGTATCGAAGGGTATGCCGCCGGCATCTGGCGGGGAAGGTGGGGTGGGTGGCGCGGCAACGCATGTGCCGCGCACGAACCTGAGCGCCTGAGTTTGTACCCAGACACCTAAGTGAGCGGAATCAGACCCGCTCGTAAGTCACGAACGAATAATCGAAATCGTTCGGGGCAGGCGAGTGATGTGTCTCGCGTGCCGTCTCCCGCCATTGCGCGGCGGGGAGATCGGGGAAATGCGCGTCGCCCTCGAAGGCCTTGGCGATTTCCGTCACGATCACCTTGTCCGCGCTGGCCAGCGACTCCGCATACAGTTGCGCGCCGCCAATCAGGCAGATCTCTTCCACGCCGACGCAAAGCCGCATCGCATCGATGAGCGAGCCGGCCACGTCACAACCTTCGATCTTCAGATCCGGATTGCGCGACACCACGATATTGCGGCGTCCCGGCAGCGGACGGCCAATCGAGTCGTACGTCTTGCGTCCCATCACGACAGGCTTGCCGAGCGTCGTACGCTTGAAGTGCGCGAGGTCTTCCGGCAAACGCCACGGCAATTGATTGTCGCGCCCGATCACGCCGTTTTCGGCGCGGGCGACCACCAAAGTCAGAATCGTCATACGGCCACCGGTGCCTTGATGTGCGGATGCGCTTCGTACCCGGTGATATGGAAGTCCTCGAACCGATAGTCGAAGATCGACTCGGGCTTGCGCGAGATCTCGAGCTTCGGCAACGCGAACGGCTTGCGCCCAAGCTGCGTGCCCACCTGTTCGAGGTGATTGCTGTACAGATGGCAGTCGCCGCCTGTCCAGATGAAGTCGCCTTCCTTCAGGCCCGTCTGCTGCGCCACCATGTGCGTGAGCAGTGCGTAGCTTGCGATGTTGAACGGCACGCCGAGGAAGATATCGGCACTGCGCTGGTAAAGCTGGCACGACAGCTTGCCGTCCGCTACGTAGAACTGGAAGAACGCATGGCACGGCGGCAACGCCATACGCGGGATCTCGCTCACGTTCCAAGCGGAGACGATCAGACGACGCGAATCGGGCGTCGAGCGAATCTGGTCCACAAGCTGCGTAATCTGGTCGATATGGCCGCCGTCGGGCGTCGGCCATGAGCGCCACTGTGCCCCGTAGACCGGGCCGAGCTCGCCGTCGGCATCGGCCCATTCGTTCCAAATGGACACGCCGTTTTCCTGCAGATAGCGCACATTGGTGCTGCCTTGCAGGAACCACAGGAGCTCGTGCACGATGGACTTGATGTGCACTTTTTTCGTGGTGATGAGCGGGAACCCGTCTTGCAGGTTGAAGCGCATCTGGTAGCCGAACACCGAGCGCGTGCCTGTGCCCGTGCGGTCGGTCTTGTCTGTGCCATGTTCAAGTACATGGCGCATGAAGTCGAGGTACTGTTTCATAGGCCCATCCGTTTTGGCGGATTTTACCAGCCTCTGAGTATCGGTGCGCTGTCGATGCGTCAGGTGGGGGCGGCAGTCGCCGTGAATGCCACCGGATGCTGCACCGACAACCGCACCCCGACACGGTCACCGGCTTCATGGGCCAGTTCGCCGTCCACCCGGGCAATCACCTCCAGGCCAGATGTCAGACGCAGCGTATAGAGCTGGTCGGCCCCGCGGAATGCACGCCTGACGAGCGTCGCTTCGAACGGGCTCGCCGGGTCGTGAGCAATGTCGTCCGCCCGCAGTAGCACGTCGACGCTCACGGGATAGGTATCCGTGGCGGCGCTTCGAAGCAATTTGTCGGCTTGCGCCGCAGTCACGGGGATTTCTCCGATTTCGAGGGAGATGCCCCCGCCATTGGCATTGCCCCGGAAGATGCCGGGAATCAACGTACCGCGACCGATGAAGTCCGCCACCACGCGGTTGGCGGGCGTGCGCCACAACTCGCGTGCGGGGGACCACTGTGCAATCGCGCCCGCATGCATCACGCCAATGCGGTCCGCCATCGCGAACGCCTCGTGTTGGTCGTGGGTGACGAGAATCGCCGTCGCACCGCTGGCGCGAATGATCTCGCGCACTTCTACGGCCAACCGTTCGCGCAGATCCAGATCGAGGTTCGAGAAAGGTTCGTCGAGCAACAGTAGCGCTGGGGACGGGGCCAGCGCCCGGGCGAGGGCCACACGTTGCTGCTGCCCGCCCGACAGTTCGTGCGGATACTTGCGTAATACGCCGGCCAGCCCGACGCGCTCGGCGAGCATCTCTACGCGAGCCTGACGTTCACTCCGCGAAAAACGCCCAAGGCCGAAGCCGATGTTCTGCGCCACGTTCAGATGCGGGAACAGCGCGTAATCCTGAAACACCACGCCGACATGACGGCGCTCCGGTGGCTCGCTTGACTGCGCGTTGGCGACTTCGTGACCATCGAGCACGATGCGGCCGCCCGCGAGCGGCTCGAAGCCGCATACGGCGCGAAGTACTGTCGTCTTGCCGCAACCGGACGGACCAAGCAAGCAGCCGATTTCACCGCGCGCGAGTGAGAGCGAAAGATCGCGTACGGCCGTGTGGACGTGACCTGCGGCGTCGTAATTCACGGAGATGTGGTCCAGCAGCAGATAGGGCAGAGGCATCGGCGTTGGGATGGCGTGTGTCGGCGCAAGAGAAACGATCTTTGCGAGGCGGCCGGGCACTTTCTGCGGCCGGCCGCGTCAGAGACGCAATTGCGAATGCGTATAATTTACAACGCTTTAGACCGGATAATGCCTTCTGGTTCCATAGTGCAAGACAAGAAGTGAGGTTTCGAGCGCACGACCCATGAGGCCGCCGCCAATGATGTTTGTGCCGGCTTGCGCGCGTTTTCTCCGTCTGTTCGTTTCCCATTGATCACCCATTTACCCGCTCCCCTCACGACTTGCCGATGTCATCGACGACCCAGTCACGCGCCGCCGCCGATTCTGTCTCTACCGATTTTCCGTCCGGGGCGATGGAGGGGCTGGTGAACCCCGTGGTTTCGCCCCTTGCGCCGACAGCGGCAGGTCCATCCCTTGGTCATTCGGTCGTTCTTCGGCGTCGTAGACGCAGTGTGCGTCTCTCAGGGGCGTGGGGTTGGCGGCTTGTCGCATGGCTTCCCGCAATGATCGTATTGGTTCCGATGCTCGGGATGGTGGCAGCACTGGGGACGGGGGATGCCGACACGCGCGCTGTGCTGACACACATGCTCGGTACGGTGCTGCCCGAGTACGCGCTCAATTCGCTACGCATTTCGCTCGCAGTGAGCGCGGGGGTGCTGGTGATGGGCGTGGCAAGTGCATGGCTGGTCGTTCACTACGCATTCCCCGGCCGCCGCATATTTGAGTGGGCGTTGATCCTACCCTTGGCAATGCCCGCCTACGTCACGGCCTACGCCTACACCGACTTTCTGCAATTCGCCGGGCCAGTGCAAAGCGCGTTGCGCACGATGCTCGCCGTTGACCGTGTGACGTGGTTTCCGGAAATTCGCTCGTGGTACGGCGCAGCATGGGTCTTCGCGGGGGCGTTCTATCCCTACGTATACCTGTTGGCTCGTACGGCGTTCCTCGAGCACAGCCAGCGTTTCTTCGAAGCCGCACGCACGTTGGGGTGTACGCCGTTGCAAGCGTTTGTGCGGGTGGCATTGCCGCTTGCGCGTCCGGCGCTGGTGGCGGGCGTCGCGCTCGTTCTCATGGAGACGCTGGCCGACTACGGCGCCGTAGCGTACTTCGGCGTGCCGACATTCACGACCGGCATCTACCGCGCGTGGCTGTCGATGGGAGACCGCCTCGCGGCAGCCCAACTGTCTGCCTGTCTGCTGCTTGCGGTGCTTGTCCTGCTGATGGCAGAAGCGCGCAGCCGGACACGATTGCGTTACTACGGCGCACCGGGGCGCGCGCCCACGACATCGCGCCGGACCCGACTGCAAGGCGTACGCGGTGCGCTCGCCACGCTCGGCTGTGCGCTGCCGCTCGTGATCGGTTTTGCGCTCCCTGCGGTGATCATGCTGCGGCTGGCGGTCTCCGAGCTGGATCAGGTGCCGTGGCCGCGCTATGGGGAATGGGTCTACAACACCGTGCGTCTCGCGGCGATGGCGGCGCTCGTCGCGAGTGTGTTCGCCATCGTGCTCGGCTATGCGCAGCGGCTCGCACCGGGACGATTCACGCGCGTCGCGGTGCGTCTGGTCGGTGTTGGCTACGCGATCCCCGGTGCGGTCATTGCGCTGGGCATTCTCACGCCGGTGCTGCATCTCGACACCTGGCTGGGCAATGTCACCGGGGCAGACGGTCTGGTGCTCGCGGGCACCGGGGGCGTGCTGATCTACGCCTACCTCGTACGATTCCTCCCGGCGGCACTGCAAAGCGTGGACGCCGGATTTGCGCGCATCGCCCCGAATCTCGACGCCAGCGCCCGCAGCCTGGGCGTTGGGGGCTGGTCGATGTTGCGCCGTGTGCACCTGCCGCTGCTGCGTGGCAGCGTGTTGACGGCTGCGTTGCTGGTGTTCGTCGACGTCATGAAGGAACTGCCCGCGACCCTCGCGCTGCGGCCGTTCAATATGGATACGTTGGCCGTCGTCACCAATCATCTGGCGGCCGACGAACGGCTCGCCGAGGCCGCCGTCCCTGCGTTGACGTTGGTGCTCGTCGGCCTGCTGCCGGTGCTGGTGCTGGCTCGCGCGATTGCCCGCCGTCCCTGATCTGCGGATGGTCTGACGTCACGGGGCGCCACCGTTTCCCGACGCCTATCTGTGACGTCAGGGGCTCTCGTTCCCACCGTGCCTGATGTACCTCATACGCAAGGTCGGCGTGCCTGGTCGCCCGGTCAATGGCAGTCAACCGCCGGTTTTGTTATTTCTAGAAACGTTTCCCGGTTGCCTCCTCGATAGCGCCGCACTATAGTCAAATCAAACCCGGCAACCAGCCGGGAAGATTGAGCGTCAACAAAATGATTGCGATCGTCATTTGCAAATGTTGGCTGTTCATGGCCTTGGCGTCGGCACCACCGCCCGAGGCACCGGTCAATACGGCAGACGGCGGCTGGAACGCCGTGTTGCTGACGGGAGCGGTGCGCTAGGCGGTTGTCCTGGGAGGGACCGGCGCGAGGACATCACACCGAACGCAAGACGTCCGATGGGAACGTGCAACCTGTTGGCACGATGTCCGTTTTGTGCCATCCGGCGCTTCACGCGTTTCTCCCCTGAGTCGTGTCTCCCCGGTTTGCGAAGCATTCACGACGATTTGCAACGTTTCGCATCGGTTCGCGAACGTTGATCACCGTTTCAGTGTTGTTTTCCTGTGTCGCCAGGGGCGGTGCCCGGTGGCGTTTTTGCCACACTCGCCGCAAAATCGCTGTCAATGCAGTGCCTTTCGGGAGACAGGCATGGCGCTATGGCGGATCGATCTTGTCTCGTTGCGACTGTTCGTCGCCGTCTGTGAAGAGAACAGCATTGCCCGCGCAGCCGAGCGTGAATTCATCGCGCCCTCGGCGGTGAGCAAGCGGATCAACGACCTCGAATCTCTGGTCGGCTCTGCACTTCTGCAACGCCACAAGTGGGGCGTGCGGACTACGCCGGCGGGCGAAGCGCTGCTGCATCACGCGCGCAACGTACTACGCAGTCTGGAGAAGATGCAGGGCGACCTGTCCGAGTACACGAGTGGTGTGCGTGGCCACATTCGCATCTTCGCCAACGTTTCCTCCATCGTCGAGACATTGCCCGACGAACTCGGTGCCTTCCTGCGTCGCCATGAAGGGGTGAAAGTCGACCTTGAGGAGCACACCAGCGCTCAGGTCGTGCGCGGTGTGGCAGACGGTGCCACGGACATCGGCATTTGCTGGGATGCCGTCGATACCCGCGATGTCGAAGTCTTTCCCTATCGCCACGACCAGATCGTGACCGTGCTGCATCGCGACCATCCGCTGGCCTGCGCAGCGCAGCTCGCGTTCATCGAAACCTTGGACTTCGATCAGATTGGCGTCCACCCGGACAGCGCCATGTATACCGTATTCCGGCGCCTCGCCACCGAACACGGCAAAACGGTCAAGTTCCGTATCCATGTCTCGACGTTCGAAGCGGTGTGCCGCATGGTGCGGGCTCAGCTCGGACTGGCCATCGCGCCCCGCGAGGCCGTCGGCATCTATTCGCAAGTCACGGACGGTGAGGCCCTACGCCTCGTGCCGCTCACCGATCCGTGGGCGGAGCGCCGGTTGATTGTCTGCGTACGCCGTTACGACGCATTGCCGGTCGCGTCGCGCATGCTGGTCGATCATTTGTGCGCACGTAACGTAGCGGAGGGGAACAAATAACGGGCACGAAGGATACGAATGGCATTGACCGCATGGACCGTACCGTCTTGATCGCATATGACACAAACATCGCGAACGGCGATGTCTGGCATGCCGAAACACCTCTTGCCGCAGAGAAAGGTGCAGCGGATGCTCTGGGAGCCGAGTGCGATCCCGGCCAACGAACTGGAGTGCACCCGTATGTTGCAACTTGCGGGAGGAGACACGTGATGACATATGCCGAAGCACGCCGCGTGCGCGAAGCCGTGGGACGCCTGATTCTCGTCTTTACGCTGATGGCGTTGGGTCTCGTGGCGTTGGGCCTGAGCGCCGCGGCCTCTGCCGCGCCGGCACAGCCTCTCGAAAAACCGCAGATCACCATCGCCGTTGGCGGAAAGCCCGGCCTCTATTACCTGCCGCTGACCATCGCCGAACAACTCGGCTACTTCAAGGACGAAGGCCTCGACGTCACCATCGACGACTTTGCCGGTGGCTCGAAAGCCCTGCAGGCGGTCGTTGGCGGCAGTGCCGATGTGGGCACCGGCGCTTTCGAGCACACATTGCTCATGCAGACCAAAGGGCTGACCTATCAGTCGTTCGTTGTGCTGGGTGCGGCGCCGCAACTGGTCTTGGGCGTGGTCAAGGCCAAGGCGGCCGAAGTGAAGTCGGTCAAAGATCTGAAGGGCATGCGCGTTGGCGTGAGCGCGCCGGGATCGAGTACGCACATGCTGGTGAGCGTGGCGCTCACGAAAGCCGGACTCAAGCCGACCGATGTATCGATCGTCGGCGTCGGGAGCAACGCGACGGTGGTGGCTGCCGCTCGTGGCGGACAGGTCGACGCCGTTTCCAACGTGGATCCGATGATGACGTTGTTGCAGGAGTCGGGCGACGTGAAGGTGCTGATCGATACGCGTACGCAGGCAGGGACCCGCGCAATGTTCGGAGGTCCGATGCCTGCGGCAGTGATGTACGCACCACAGAGCTTCATCCAGAAGAACCCGCGAACGGTGCAGGCCTTGGCCAACGCCATCGTGCGTGCGGACAAGTGGCTGCAACATGCCTCTGCCGCGCAACTGCTCCAGACGGTGCCCGAAGCATATCTGCTCGGTGACAAGTCGCTCTATCTGAAGGCCTTCGCCAATTGTCGCGAGGCGTTTTCTCCAGACGGCATGATGCCTGCCGACGGCCCGGCCACGGCACTGAGGGCGCTCGCGTCGTTCACACCCGAGATCAAGCCGTCGCAGATCCGGTTGGGTGATACCTGGACCAACGCGTTCGCCACGCAGGCGAATCGCCGGTATCCGTAAGCTACGCCTACCGAACGCGCGTTTGGACGTCATGACTTCACTTTCTCCTCGTTGCCGCACATCGCTGCGGCACGTCACTTGCGATCGAAACGGGTGAGTCCATGCGGGGCCATTCGAGGAGCGATCTCATGCAAGCCACCGTGCAACTGACCGGGCGTGTGTTGTGGTTGAGCGACCGGACCGAGGTGATGAGCCGGCAACTGGCCGGCGAGGTATTGACGCGGGCCGAGGCCGGTGCACTGCGCGATCAGATTTCCACCGACGAGATCGCGCCCGCACGGGCGTGTCTGGCATTTGACGAATCGCTGGGCGACTACGTCTACGTCGGTCTGCGATGCAGTGAGGACTCGGCCGGCCCGGCGGGGTGCTTTCCAGTCACGCCGAAGGCGGTGCGCGAGGGGGGCTTTGCGTTGTCGGTCGCAGGGCTGCGCCGTGGTAAGGGCTCCTCGAGCGACGCGAGTCCGTTTGCCGAATGGTGTGCAGGTATCCGCATCGTGATCGCCGAGAGTTTCGAGCGTAGCTACGCACAGAACTGCCAGAACCTCGGGTTGCGGATGTCGACCGATCTCACGCTCGTGGAGCGTTTGCAGAACGGCGACGAGATCCCCATCGACGCGTTTCTCGAAGACTGCGATTCGCTGGGCGAAGCCATCGTACGTAGCGGTGGGCTGTTCGGTTATACGCAACGAAGATTGTCCGGAGAGATCGTACCGCCGCAGCCTGCGCATGCGCCGGGGGCGATGACCTACGGCGAGAAGATCATTGCGCGCGCGTTGCACGTGCCTCGCGTACGTGTCGGCGATGCCGTTTTCGTGCCAGTCAACTGGCGTTTCTCCCACGAGTATGTGACGCCGATGGCGGTGAGTTTCCTGCGCCACGCGTTTGGCGACGCCGTGCCGGCGTTACATGATCCGGTGTCGCTGCTGTGCTTCGAGGATCATCTGACCCATCTTGATGCGGTCTCTGCCGACGGCAGCCGCCCGCCGCTGTTGATGGATGCGGCGCGACGGCTGGGCGCGGTCCAGCGCGAGTTCTGTGCGCGGCACGATCTGCGTCTGCATGGGCGTGCTGCGGGCGGCGGATCGGAAGGAATCTGCCATGCCTTGATGCTTGAGCGCTACGCGTTGCCCGGTCAGGCCATCGTCGGCACCGACTCGCACACCCCCCATTGCGGCGCGGTCGGCGCCTTCGCGTTCGGGGTAGGGGCGACGGAGATGGCGAATGCCTGGCTCACCGGGGATGCGCGACTTGCGGTGCCCGGTACCTGTCTGGTGCACTTGCGCGCGCGCTTGCCGGCTGGCGTCGGCGCGAAGGATCTTGCTTTGCATCTGCTGCATCTGCCCTATATCCGCGACGGACGGGCCCTCGGCCAGATCATCGAGTTTTCCGGCGAGGCGGTGGCGCATCTGTCGACTGACGAACGCGCCACGCTCACCAACATGGTCGCGGAGATCGGCGGCCTGACGGGTTTGATCGTGCCCGACAACGAAACCGTCCGGTATCTGCGTGAGCGGCGTGGCATCGATTTCACGCTGGCGCCATGGATGACGAGTGATCCGCAGGCTTCGTATGCGCACGTCATCGAGATCGATTGCACGCAAGTTGGGGCGATGGTGGCGAGTCCCGGTGACCCGGGCAACGGCGTGGCGCTGGCTGATCTGCCGGCGGCGGTGTCCATCGACATTGCGTACGGCGGGTCGTGCACAGGCAGCAAGCGCGATGACCTGCGCGCGTGTCACGACGTGCTTGCATGGGGTTTGTCGCAGGGGCATCGCGTGGCCGACGGCGTGCGCTTCTATCTGCAATACGGCAGCGAAGACGTGCGGGCATGGTGCGAAGCGCAAGGCTACGCGGACGTCTTCAAGGCGGCCGGCGTCACCGTGCTTTCGCCGGGCTGCGGCGCGTGTGTCAACGCAGGTCCCGGTGTCTCGAAGGCTTCGGCAGACGTGGTCATCAGCGCCCAGAACAGGAATTTCCCCGGGCGCTCCGGACCCGGACAAATGTGGCTGGGCAGTCCGGCCACCGTGGCGGCGAGTGCCTTGGCGGGGTACATCGTCGGCTTCGATCAATTACGACGCGACGGATTCGTTTCCCCCATCGTGATCACGCCGGACCGGCGGTGTGACGCGGCGTCGCGAGCGGGTTCGGGAGGTTAGTCGATGCAGGACGTAGCCGGTGCGGCGCCGACGCCGTTGCAAGGCATTCGAGTCGTGGAGTTTTCCCACATGGTCATGGGGCCGATGTGCGGCATGGTGCTCGGCGACCTCGGTGCGGATGTCATCAAAGTCGAGCCTGTCGGTGGCGACGCTACGCGGCGTCTGTTGGGCGCAGGCGCGGGCTTTTTCCGCGCGTTCAACCGCAACAAGCGCAGTCTTGCCGTGGACGTCACTCGCCCGGAGGGACGCGAGCTGATTCTGCGTCTCGTGAGCACGGCAGACGTGCTCACGGAGAATTTCAAGCCTGGCCGCATGCGCCAGATCGGGCTGGACTATGCAACGTTATCGCGATTGAATCCGGCGCTCGTCTACGTCTCGCTCAAGGGTTTCTTGCCGGGGCCATATGCCGAGCGCACCGCGCTCGATGAGGTTGTGCAGATGATGGCCGGACTTGCGTACATGACAGGGCCACCCGGACAGCCGTTGCGAGCGGGCACGTCGGTCAACGACATCATGGGAGGCGTGTTCGGCGCGCTCGGCGCGATGGCGGCGCTCTATGAACGCAAGACGACCGGACGCGGGCAGGAAGTGCAGGGTGCGCTCTTCGAGAATTGCGTACTGCTGGCTGCGCAACATATGCAGCAGTACGCAATGACCGGTGTGGCGCCCGACCCCATGCCCGCGCGCGTGTCGGCGTGGGGGATCTACGATGTGTTCACGGCCCGCGACGGCGTGCAGATCTTTCTGGCCGTCGTGAGCGACACGCAATGGCGAATTTTCTGCGACGTGTTCGGTCGTCACGATCTGGCGGAAGATCCGAGGCTCGCGACGAACAACGATCGGGTGCTCGCCCGCGACTGGCTGCTGCCGTTGCTGCGCGAAATGATGCTGGGCTTCGATGCGAGTTATCTGGCGGCGGCTTTCGAGCGTCATGGTTTGCCGTTCGCGCCGATCGTCACGACGGAAGCGCTGTTCGACGACCCGCATCTGCTCGCCAGCGGCGGATTGGGGGATTTGACGACGGACGACGGTGAGCATACGCAAGTGCCGCTGCTGCCGATCGCCATGGGCGGGCAACGATTGCCCGCACGACGTGCGTTACCGGTGACGGGCGAACATACGAATGAAATCCTGCGGAATCTGGGGTATCTCGATAGCCAGATTGCGCGTCTGCTGAGCGAGGGCGTGGTGGCGGGGCCGACGGGCGAACCGATGCCGGACGAAGCCTCCGGCGCGGGCGACGCTACCGGTCCCGTCTTGTGGAAGGACAGCGCCCATCGGGGTTGATCGGGGTGAATTAGGCGTAATCCGAAGGAAGTCGGCGTGTTGTCTGGTTGCGGGCAGATGGCTCGGCGCGGTACGGTGTGGACATTCGCCGCCACTCCAAGTCCGCCATGACCGAATCGCCCGACGTTGCCAAAGCATGTGAATCGTCTGCGTCCCCCCAATTGTCCGATGCCCCGGATGCCCCGGATGCCCCGCTGTCCGGCGTGACAGTTCTGGACCTCACCCGTCTGCTGCCTGGCCCGCTAGCGGGGTTGCGGCTCGCAGAAATGGGGGCGCACGTCATCAAGATCGAAGATACGGGAGCGGGCGACTACGCCCGCGAGATGATGCTGGCCGAGGGCGAGTCACCGCCGAGCGGCTTCTGGCGGCTGCTCAATCGCGGCAAAACACTGGTGCGGCTCGACCTCAAGCGAGAGGCCGACCGTGCCGAGTTTCTCAAGCACGTCGCATATGCCGACGTGTTGCTCGAAGGGTTTCGTCCCGGTGTGATGGCGCGCCTGGGTTTCGATTACGAGACGCTGGCACGTGTGAGGCCGTCGCTGGTGATGGCATCGATTTCGGGGTACGGCCAGGGAGGACCGATGGCGCAGGCCGCGGGTCACGACATCAACTACATCGGTTACGCGGGCGTGCTCGATCAGTTGTGCGACGCGGGCGATACGCCCATCGTGCCGAACTTCCAGATTGGGGATCTGTACGGCGGTGCACAGGCGGCGGTGCAAGCCGTGCTGGCGGCACTCGTTGCAGCACAACGCACCGGACGCGGGCGTTGGCTGGACATCTCGATGACCCACGAGGTGTTCCGCTCGAACATCGTTCCCGCGGTGGCGTTGCACCGTCAGAGGCATGTCTCGCGGGCGGGCAAGGATCTGCTCAACGGCGGTGTGCCGTGCTATCAGGTCTACCGCACGCTCGACGGGCGCTACATGGCGGTGGGCGCGCTTGAACTCAAGTTCTGGGAATCGCTGTGCGATGTGCTGGGACGCAGCGATTGGAAGCCCCGGCACTGGTCGCTGGGTCAAGCGATAGGCGGCGAGGACGCACTCGCGTTGCAGGCGGAACTGGCGGCGATGTTTGCGAGCGCGTCGCAGGCTGAGTGGACGTCGCGTTTCGCCGAGGCCGATTGCTGCGTCACGCCAGTGCTGCGGTTGGAGGAGGCCATCTCGCATCCGCTGTTCGCGAAGACTCGCGAGGCGCTGCTGCCCTGATGCCGATGCATGAGGGCATTGGGGGGGGGCTCGGCGTGATGGCGCGTTACCGAATGTCACAATTTTTCGCGCTGGGGGGACGCGAAGTGCGGGTGTCGATCGCGTAGAGTCGTTGCTTACCGATCACGACATACCCATGACCCGACGGCTTGCCTCGCCCCGACGCCCCAACTTGTTCGCCCACGTCGCGCGGCGACGGCTGGCGCTTGGCGCTCTCATCAGCGCAACGACAGCGGCGGCGATGTGCACCGGATGCGTGTCGTATCAGGCTGCGCCGGTAGCGCACGGCCAGGTTCGCTCGACGTCGATGACGACTGCCGATCTTGCGCAGACGGACATCAATCGCATGGCGACGCTGGGCATGCGCGCGAATCTGGAAAGCTTGTATCTGCTGGCCGACAAGCTCTACAAGCGCAACCCGCGCGAATGGCGCAAGGGCGGTGCGGCGACGCAGGCTGAAGCGATGGCGCAGTTGCGCGCCGCCATCGAAGGCCGTCGCACGCTGGCGGAGTTGAAAGACCTGCGCGATGTCCGGGCATTGTCGTTATCGCTCGATCCGGCATTCGGCGGGGACCGGGTGGCGGCGTTCGTCTTCAGTCTTTCAGACACCATCATCACGGCGCATGGCGGCACGACCGTGTTCTATCTGAGCGACGGGCTGGACGCGCAGCGCATCTACAACGCAGCGCGCAACGTGGAGATCGCGGCGTGGTTGCTGGCGAGCCGTCGAGACACGGCGGGCAAGCCGTTGTTGCTGGCCAACGAAATGGCTGACGTGCGCAACGTGAGTTTCGAGCGAGAGTTCGGCAAGATCATCGGCCGCCTCGATCTCCTTGCGGAGATGCTCGATGAGAAGTACCGGCGGGCCGGCATCGGCTACGTTCAGAATCTGCTGGGTGCGCAGTTTCTCCAGTTCCTGCCGGTGCGATGACGTCGACAATGTCGATGACGCCCATGGAGTGACGGATAGGACGCGAAAAGCGCTTGAATGCTGTATATTTGCACAGTGTTTTCGCTGCCTATCATGACATCCTCCCTGCGCAAGATCATTCATTGCGATGCCGACTGCTTTTACGCTTCCGTCGAGATGCGTGATGATCCGTCGTTGCGCGACATTCCGCTGGCGGTCGGCGGTCAGCCCGATCAGCGGGGCGTGGTTGCCACGTGCAACTACGAGGCGCGGGCCTTCGGCGTGCGCTCGGCCATGCCGTCGGCGCAGGCGCTCAAGCTCTGTCCCGAGTTGCGCATCATTGCGCCGTCGATGCATCGGTATCAGGAGGCGTCGAAACGAATCATGGCGATCTATCGCGATTACACGGACCTGGTCGAACCGTTGTCGCTCGACGAGGCATATCTGGACGTCACCGACAGCGAACATTGCGGCGGCTCTGCCACGCTGATCGCTCGCGAGATTCGTGCTCGTATTGCGGCTGAAGTCGGGCTGACCGTATCAGCCGGTGTCGCGCCCAACAAGTTCATTGCCAAGATCGCGAGTGACTGGCGCAAGCCCGATGGCATGTTCGTCGTGAAGCCAGAACAAGTGGACGCGTTCGTCGCCGTCTTGCCGGTCGAGCGTTTGTTCGGAGTCGGTAAGGTGACGGCGGAGAAACTACGCTCGCTCGGTGTCGATTCCTGTGGCGACCTGCGCAGTCATTCGCTGACCGACCTGACCGAGCGTTTCGGGGTATTCGGGCAGCGTCTGTTCGAGCGCTGCCGCGGCATCGATACGCGTGAGGTCAGCCCGGATCGCGAGCGGAAATCCATCAGCGTCGAGACGACGTATACGCGCGATCTGCGAACCCTGGCGGAGTGCGAGACGGCGCTTGCGCCATTGCTCCAGCAGTTGTCGGAGCGGATCGGGCGGGCGCGTCGCAGCGAGCCGCTGGCGATTGCCAAGGTGTTCGTCAAGATTCGCTTTGCCGATTTTTCGCGGACTACGGCCGAGGCCGGTGCGCTGGGCGTTGATCCCGCGCAATGCCGCGAGTTGCTGGCGGAGGCGGTGGGGCGCAAGCGTCGTCCGGTTCGCCTGATGGGTGTTGGCGTTCGCCTGCTCGAAGCGCAGGCCACGCGGCAGTTGCGATTGTTCGACGACTGGGATGACGGCGCACAGCTCACGCCGCCCGCGCCGGGCGATAATGCCTCGTCACGGACATAGATCGCGCAGGCGAATGAGGTGAGGCATGGCAGAGATCGTCGAAGTCACATTGCGGCTCACAGCGGCGTTGCTTCTCGGCGGACTGGTCGGGCTCAACCGGAATTTGCACCATAAGTCCGTCGGCTTGCGAACGCTGGCCATCGTGTCGTTCGGTTCGGCGCTGTTTGTGCTCGCCGTCGTGCCGTTTCCGGGAACGACGCTGCCCTATGACGGCTCGTCGGTGAGCCGGGTGATACAGGGTATCGTGGCCGGGATCGGTTTTCTTGGCGCGGGTTGCATCATTCGGCCGAGTCAGGGCTCATCGGTGCACGGCTTCACGACCGCGGCGGCGCTCTGGAGTACGACGGGTATCGGCATCATTTGCGGACTCGGCCGCTGGCATATCGCGCTCGTGGCGATGGTGCTGCTGATTATTGTGCTGGCGCTCGGCGGACGCCTCGAGGTGCTCGCGCACCGCTGGTTGGGGCACGACGAGCGGGCAAAGGACTCGTCTGACGAGGACGCGTCGGCGCGGCATGGACGCGACGGCAAGTGACATTCACGCTGGGTTTGCAGAAGACGCACATCGCAGCCTCCTCGCCCTGAACGACTTGGGGAAAATTTCTGCGGATACCGAAGAAAAATGCCCGCCGAAGCGGGCAAATGACGTTGTCGCAGTACCCCCAAAAGGACGTAAGAGGGCGATTTCATTTTGGTCACCGGCCCGATTTTCGCCAATCGGGGCTTGCCCGATTAGGGAAAGCACGTTCGGGAGACTACGTAACCGAAACGCGACGCAACGTGAAGTTCACACCTGTCTTCATTGAAGCGCGCGCAACTCTGTCGCTCTTGCTCGCGCGACACGCAGACCGTCCGCCTGAAGGGAGAGGGTGGCGGCGTCGGCTTGTTGGGCGGCGTCCGATGGTGAGGTGTACGTCACGATGGCTGCCTGACGCTCGCGCCGGAACCGGTCGGTGATCGGGGCGCATTCGACGGCAGCTTCATCGGCCAATCGGACCGGGTCGGGCACAAGATTGACGTAGCGCCCGACGTGACCGTAAAGGCAAGTGCGATATTGGTCGGCCGCAGCATCGGCGGCGGCCAGATGGCGCTCGCGCAAGGTGGCGGCGTCAGGGGCTGCCGGATGCGCGGCGCTCGGGGTGTTGTGAGGTTGGGACGGCGTGGCGCAACCGGTGATGAGCAAAGCGGCTGCAACGCTACACAGGACCGGCACGACAAGCTGGGTGCGGGCCAAAATCGGAAACTTCCGAATCATGAGGTAATCGAGGCCGATGGCGTAAAGTCCACGATCTCGCTATGGTAAGGGATTTGGCGAGTCCGTCCCGGATTCCGTCGACGTCACCCCCTGACTTAACCCGATTTAACCCGATCATGGCACGAATCTGTCGCGCCAATCAGACATGAGCGAATTCCACAAAGGGCTGGTATGGATGCGGCGCGATCTGCGCTGCTCGGACAACGCGACGCTGGCTCAGGCGCTTGCGGCGTGCGGCGAGGTGTATGTCGTGTTTGTCTTCGATACGACGATCCTGACCGGGCTGCCGCGCGACGACCGCCGGGTCGCGTTCATTCACGACAGCGTGAGTGAGTTGGCGCAGACGCTGGCGAATGCCGGCGGTGCGCTGATCTTGCGGCATGGCGATCCGGTCGAGGAAATTCCGGTGTTGGCGAAGTCGCTTGGCGTGCAGGCCGTGTTCGCCGGGCGTGATTACGAACCTGTCGCAGTGGCCCGCGACCGCTCGGTGGCGAGATCGCTCGACGATTCGGACATCGCGTTCGAGGCGGTCAAGGACCAGGTGATCTTCGACACCAATGAGATCCTCACCGCGCAGAGCGAGCCGTACAGCGTCTTCACGCCATATTCGCGTGCGTGGCTCAAGCAGGTGCGGCCGGTCGATCTTGCACCGCGTGGCCGCAAATCGGATCTGCAACGTCTCGCGAAGCCGCCGCAGGGGGCAGACAAGGTGCCGTCGTTGGCGTCGTTGGGTTTTGACGTGGCGGAATCACGCCGGATGGCGATCCCGGCGGGCGAGTCCGGTGCCCGGCAGTTGCTGGACGATTTCCTGCCGCGCATGGCGCATTACCACGAACGACGCGACTATCCCGGCGTGCGCGGGCCGAGCTATCTGTCGGTGCACCTGCGCTTCGGCACGATTTCGATCCGTACGCTGGCCCGCGAGGCGCATGCCGCCATGCTGCTCGGCGGTGACGCCGGTAACGGCGCGAAAACCTGGTTGGGCGAGCTCATCTGGCGCGAGTTCTATTTCATGATCCTGCATCACCACCCGGAGGTGGTGGGCAACGCATTCAAGCCTGCGTACGACGCCATCGAGTGGGCTTCCGGTCAAGCTGCCGAGGCGAATTTCCAGGCATGGTGCGACGGACGCACGGGTTATCCGCTGGTCGATGCCGCAATGCGTCAGATCAACCAGACCGGCTATATGCACAATCGGCTGCGCATGGTGACGGCCAGCTTTCTGGTCAAGGACCTCGGCATCGATTGGCGGCGCGGCGAAGCGTATTTTGCCCGTCAGCTCAACGACTTCGATCTGGCAGCGAACAACGGGGGATGGCAATGGGCGGCCTCCACCGGATGCGACGCCCAGCCGTATTTCCGGATCTTCAATCCTGTCACGCAATCGGAGAAGTTCGACCCGCAGGGGCGCTTCATCCGGAAGTACGTGCCTGAGTTGGCCGATCTGCCCGATAGGGCGCTACACGCGCCGTGGCGGGCTGACGCCCAAACGCTGACCGACGCCAACGTCAGGCTGGGACAGGATTATCCGCAACCGCTGGTCGCCCATGACGTCGCTCGCAAGGAAACGCTCGCGCGTTATGCGGTCGTGAAAACGCCTGCCGTATCCGCTAAGGCCGACGGCGAGGCTGATGGCGCCTGACCGTTCGGGTTTTCCCGCGCGGTGCCGATGGGCGCGATCGGTGTATACCCCGGTCAACTTTTTCGGCGTCCGGCCGTTGATACGGATATGGCACGCAAGAGGCCTGGGCTTCGGTATCGGTTCGCAGCGTCGGGGGGCGTTAGTGGGCGTCAGGGAGGAAGCAGTACAACAACAGCAGATGTGCTCAAAGTGCTCTGGAATGAGCAAGGGCAGGCCAAAACCACACCGAGAAGCGGGAGAAAATCCTTGCCGCGTAGACGGCAGCTTCGCACCACGGGGTTCGCGTTGAGCGAGTGCCCGGAACGTGAACGTTCCGGGCATTTTTTTATCCGACGCCCGGTGCGTCCATGTCAGTGGGCTTCTTTGCGCCGGCGTCGCGTCACTAACGCGCCCGTTCCACCCATTCCCAGCCCATTCAGCACCCATCGCGTGCCTGTTTCACGGCCATCCCGCCCCTAGACCGGATCGGTCCGCCGCCGCCACGTCGCCACACCCAGCACCATCCATACCGCCAGATTGAACGGCAACGTGAAGTACGGCCATCCCGACGGACCCAGCACGCCACCCAGTGCGACGCAGATCATTGCTGCAAGTACCGCGCCCAAAAAACGGGTGTCAGGGCGGTGTCCGAAAACCCCAAGGCCCAGCGCCGCAAGAAACGCATTGACGCCGATGCCGCCCGCCTGCGCGGCCATCGACGGCCAGAGCGTGGAGAATGCAGCGAGCCCCGTCCAAACGACGCCGGCCATCGTCAGCGCCCACAAGGTCGCGCGGGCGTTCCACAGTGCCAGCACGTACCAGGTCAACAGCCCCAGCACCAACGGCGCCACGAAGACAACCTGTCCCACGGCACAAAAGATGAAGCCCGGCGTGCCCGCGTCGCAGGCAAGCGACCCGGCGCGCGGGGTCAGCGCGAGCCACGGCTGCACCGCCCAGGACAGGGCCATGGCGGCCACGAAAGGCCCGGTCAATGCCGGGATCTTGTAACGCATGAGGGCGGCGGTGGAGACGACGGTAAAGCCGACGCAAACAGGCAGCCACGCGGCAAAGACAGCATCGGGCTGCCACAACGCACCGAACGCAATGCCTGTCAGCGCCCCGTTGTAGCCGAAGAGGCCGGTGCGGCGCTGGTCGCGTGGCAGCCGCAGCAGGACGGCGAAGCACGACGCGGCACCGCTCGCCGCCAGTCCGATCATCGCCGCCGGCCAATCAGCGAGGGCGAGCACCGCCAGTAACAATGCCCCGATGCCGGCCGACGGGATGAAATAGATCTGCGCAAAGTTGGCCATCAGTCCGCGCAGCTCCCCGATCAACCAGTGGCGTTGTCCGAGTGTAGGCGGCGAGGCCAGCGATGCGGGTGACGACGCTGACATGGGAGACGAGCGGGACAGGGACATAGCGCAAACAGACGTGGCGAAGCGCTCACGAGCCCGCAAGCCATAGATAGGTTTGGCGCTGGCAACAACGGAGCGAGGGGTGATGAGCGATGGGCGCGAGCTTACGCCCAACCGGTGGCCCCGGGCACGCCGGGGCGTTATATCCGGTATTTGGGTTTGGATTGGGGGCGGAATCGGGTTCGGGTTCGGGCCAGGTCTGGGGGCGGCGCGCTTCGTCCGTCCAAAAAGCAAAACCCGCGCACGAAGGCGCGGGTTTTGTCCGACGATGGTCGCGGCGCGATGCTTACTTGCCGCCGCCCTTGGCTGGTTTGACTGCCCAACTGTCCTTGAGCGAGACGATGCGATTGAACACGGGTTTGCCCGGTGCCGAATCGTATCGGTCGGCAACGAAGTAACCGTGACGCTCGAACTGCACACGGTCCTCCGGCGCGATGCTCAGCAGTCCCGGTTCGACATAGGCCTGCGTGACACGCTTGGCGTTCGGATTGATGGCGTCGAGGAAGTTCTTGTCGCCGGCGTCCGGATTCGGATCGAGGAAGAGGCGATCGTAGATGCGCACTTGCGCAGCCAGCGCATGCGGCGCGCTCACCCAGTGGATATTGCCCTTGACCTTGTAGTTGTCCGCACCCGGCGTGCCCGAACGGCTGTCCTCGAAGTAGTTGCAGTGCACGGCAGTGACGTTGCCGTCGGCATCCGTATCGAAGCGGGTGCACTCCACAACGTAACCGTAGCGCAGACGCACCTTGTTACCCGGGAACAGACGGAAGAAACCCTTGACCGGCTCGGCCTGGAAGTCTTCGCGTTCGATCCAGAGTTCGCGCGAGATCGGGAACGTGCGCATGCCGCGCTCAGGGAAGTGCGGATGCACCGGGGCCTGGCAGTCTTCCTGCTTGCCCTCCGGATAGTTGTCGATGATGAGCTTTAGCGGGTCGAGCACCGCAGTGGCACGCGGGGCCTTCGGATCGAGGTCGTCGCGCAGGGCCTGCTCGAGAATGCTCATGTCGATCCACGACGCCGACTTGGCCACGCCAATGCGCTCGCAGAACAACTGGAGGCTCTCGGGCGAGAAGCCGCGGCGGCGCAGGCCCACGAGCGTCGGCATGCGCGGGTCGTCCCAGCCGTCGACGTGGTTCTCGTTCACCAACTGACGCAGCTTGCGCTTGCTCGTGATCGCGTAGGTCAGTTGCAGGCGTGCGAATTCGATCTGCTGCGGTGTCGGACGGGAGAACATGCCCGCGTCGGCCAACTCGCCGAGTACCCAGTCGTAGAACGGGCGCTGGTCTTCGAACTCCAGCGTGCACAGGCTGTGCGTGATGTTCTCGATAGCGTCTTCGAGCGGGTGCGCGTAGGTGTACATCGGATAGATGCACCAGGCGTCGCCCGTACGGTGGTGATGGGCGTGACGGATCCGGTAGATGGCCGGATCGCGCAGGTTGATGTTCGGCGAGGCCATGTCGATCTTGGCACGCAGCACGTGCGTGCCGTCGGCAAACTCGCCCGCCCGCATGCGGCGGAACAGATCGAGGTTCTCCTCGACCGTGCGGTTGCGGAACGGCGAATCCTTGCCCGGCTCGACCAGCGTGCCGCGGTTGGTGCGCATGTCGTCGGCGCTTTGGCTGTCGACGTAGGCCTTGCCGCGCTGGATCAGAATCTCGGCGGCCTGATAGAGCTGCTCGAAATAGTCACTAGCGAAATAGAGATGTTCCTTTTGCGGCGTCTGATAGCCGAAGCCGAGCCACTTGACCATCTCGATGATCGAGTCGACGTATTCGGTTTCTTCCTTCTCGGGATTGGTGTCGTCGAAGCGCAGATGGCACACGCCACCGTAGTCGCGCGCCACGCCGAAGTTCACGCAGATTGCCTTGGCGTGACCGATGTGCAGATAGCCGTTCGGCTCCGGGGGGAAGCGCGTTTCAACGCGCTGGCCCCATTTGCCCGAACGATTGTCTTCGTCAATGATGTTGCGGATGAAATTGGATGCCGCGTTCAGCTCTGTGCTCATGCCTGTCCACTATTTGGAGTTTGGCGAATATTCTACCGTACCGCATTGCACCATGGGCGGGCGTCTCATCGAGCGTCCGTGCGGCATCGCGAGGTGGGCGGGGGTGAGGCCTTGTATCTGAGGCCGGTGGAGGCTGGGCGGAGGCTCAGCGGAATGCTCAGGGCGTGTTCGACGGCGTGCGCTGAGCCGGCCAGTTGGCGTAGGAGAGCAGCCACAACGAAATGATGTTCACGATCGGAATGAAGGCCAGTATCGTGAGCCACGGCGACAGACCGAGCCGTCCGAGAATGCGCCATACGGGCACACCGATGAGTACGATTCCGACGATCAGAGTGAGCAGATTGGTCATGAGATATCTCCCTGGAGGTCCCGCCCAAAGCGGGGCGTGCCGTCAAGTATAGAGAGGTCGCCGGCACGCCTCATGACGCTTCCCGGATTGTGTCCTATTCTGGAAACACTGCCGGGGCTGCCGGCGGCTGTGTGAGTCACCCTCGAGGGAGGAGATCATGGAACTGCATCTCAGCTCGCATCGCTATACGCACCGCTCGCCGGACTGGGCCGCTGCCGCTGTTGCCGGCTTTGTCGCCTGTGCCTTCTTCTCTGCCGTGGAAATGCTCATGGTGCTGCTCGTCTCGGGCCAAAGCCCGTGGGCGCCGCCCCGCATGGTCGCCGCCATCGTGCTCGGCCCGGGCATTCTGTCGCAACCGGCTACGTTCGACGTCTCGATCGTCGCTATGGCGCTCATGGTCCACGCGGCCATCGGTGTCGTGCTCGGCCTGGTGCTCGGTGCGATCATCGCGCCGTTCCGGCTGGATTCGGATGTCGTCACCGTGTCGATCGCGGGGGGCGTTTTCGGGCTGATCGTCTACGCCGTCAATTTCTATGTGATGACGCAGTGGTTCCCCTGGTTCATCGAGTCGCGCGGCTGGACGATGGTGGCCGGTCACGTGATCTTCGGCGCGTTCGCGGGCTATATGTACTGGGTGCTTCGCAAGATGGACGGCAGCCGGGCAATGTCCTAATCCGGAGGGCGTTGACGCGCTTTGGTGCAAGCGCCGTATTTTTCTGTTAATATTCGCCAACTGCATTTATTCACCCGCCAAATTCGGGTTTATTGAGTGCAGTCTCCCGTGGTATGAAATGCCTGGCAGGCACCGAACCCGCCCGGCGTCGGCTAGTGTGCGACACGAAAATCATTACAGATGTGTCGCCTCGCTTGTGCCGACGCATGCCACCTTGAACGCTTGACGTTCCTGCCGCCGTTAAGACAAGACGGCTGGCCATCGCTCCCCGAAACAGGAAGTTGTACAGAACGCCCGAATTGCGCTTCGCTTTGCGCAACGTTGGCGCGCACGTGGTCTTGCGCCGTGTGCCGCGTTCAGCAGCGACGTCTGTCGTATGTCAGTCATGCGAGTGTCGCGTTACTGTCATATTTGATAGCTACGCTGCGTGCACTTCACGGAAACATTTGTGCGAATTTGCACTCTCAGCACCGTAAGCCGATTCGAGAGGGATAGTTATTAGTCAAATTTTTTGCAGTAAAGAAGGATACAAAATGAAAACATCGCAATATCAAGAATTCCAGTACAGCGTCCGAGCCGTCGAACGAGACAACGCCCGGTGGGACGCGTTCTACGAGATTCATCGCCCGACGCATCAGGGTATGGAAAAAGTGGGTGCCTATCAGGTGCAGAGCGCCTACGGCTTCGCCACGCAGGGTAATGCCCTCGACGACGCCGAGCGCAACGCTCGTGCCGACATCGAGCAAGGCATCGTCTACTACCAGTAAGTCCGATTCTTCCCCCATTTCATGTGTGCGATGCCGGCATCGTCGCTTTGCGACGGTGCTATAGTCCCGCCTTTCGCATTGCAAGGCTGGAGAGTCGCTGATGGAATGGATGTGCAAGTCGTTCGACGAGTTGGGCAGCGCATTGCTCTACCGCATTCTGGCCGCGCGAAACGCCGTGTTTGTGGTCGAGCAGCAATGCCCCTATCAGGACATCGACGGACGCGATCTCCATAGCTTGCATCTCGTCGCGCAAGTGCACGACACGACGAATGCGTCGAGTGGGCCGCAGATCGCCGCTTATCTGCGATTGCTGCCGCCGGGGCTTGCCTATGACGAAGCATCGATCGGACGCGTGATCACGGCAGCCTCGCATCGCGGCACAGGCCTCGGGCGCGAGTTGCTGGCCCGCGCCGTCGCGATTGCCGACGTGCAGTGGCCAGGCGCCTCGTTGCGTATCGGTGCGCAGGCCCATCTGGAAGCGTTTTATGCCGGATTCGGCTTCGTCAAGGCGAGCGAGCCGTATGACGAAGACGGCATCATGCATATCGAAATGGTGCGCGCGCCGGCACCGCAGCCGTAATACCGTCGCAGTACCGAAGTGCAATATCGGCCGGGCCATCGCGCCCGGCACTACAATATCTCCCATCGAAGTTCACGCGTTTCCCGACACATGGCCTTGTATTCCATCACCGGCGCCCAATTGGCGTTCGGTCACCTGGCATTGCTCGACAATGCCGATTTTTCGCTCGAAGCCGGTGAGCGCGTTGGACTTATCGGGCGCAATGGCGCCGGCAAGTCGTCGCTGCTCAAGATCGTGGCGGGTCTGACGGTCCCTGACGACGGGCTCGTGGCCCGTCAGGCAGGGCTGCATACGGTCTACGTGCAGCAGGAGCCCGAATTCGACCCCGAACAGTCGGTGTTCGACGCCGTCGCGCTTGGCCTCGGTGAGGCGCACGTGCTGCTCTCCGACTACGATCGCACCGCCGAAGCGCTGGCTGTGGCCCCCGAAGGCGCCGAACACGATGCGTTGCTGGCACGTCTGAACACTTTGCAGTCGTCGCTCGATGCCGCCGATGCGTGGCAGCTCAAGACCCGCGTCGAGACGACCATCGCCCAGCTCGGACTCGACGGGCATGCGCGCGTCGGCGCACTCTCCGGCGGGATGCAAAAGCGTGTCTCGCTCGCACAGGCGTGGGTCGCCAAGCCCGATGTGTTGCTGCTCGACGAGCCGACCAACCACCTCGATTTCGACGCGATCCGCTGGCTCGAAGAGCTGCTCGTCGGCTATCGCGGCGCGCTGTTGTTCATCACCCACGATCGCAGCTTCCTCGACCGGGTGGCGACGCGCATCGTCGAACTCGACCGCGGCCGTCTGCTCTCGTACCCGGGCAATTTCACGCAATATCAGGAACGTAAAGCCGAACAGCTCGAGATCGAGCGCGTAGAGAACGCGAAGTTCGACAAGCTGCTCGCGCAGGAAGAGGTCTGGATTCGCAAGGGTGTCGAGGCGCGCCGTACGCGCAGTGTCTCGCGTATCGAGCGTCTGAAGACGATGCGCAACGAGCGTGCCGAGCGTCGCGAGCAGCAGGGCAACGTACGCATGGACGTGGCGCAGGCCGAAAAGTCCGGCAAGATCGTGGCAGAGCTCACCAACGTGACGAAGTCGTACGAAGGGCGCGTGATCGTGCGCGACTTCTCGGCGACGCTCATGCGTGGCGACAAGGTCGGCCTCGTCGGCCCGAACGGCGTCGGCAAGACGACGATGCTCAAGCTCATCCTCGGCGAGATCACCCCGGATAGTGGGCAGATTCGCGTCGGCACGAATCTTCAGGTGGCGTATTTCGATCAGATGCGCGCGCAGCTCGATCCCGAGCGTAGTCTGCTCGACACCATCAGCCCGGGCAGCGACTGGATCGAAATCAATGGCGCGCGCAAGCATGTCATGAGTTACCTCGGCGACTTTCTCTTCTCGCCGGAGCGTGCTCGCTCTCCGGTGAAGTCGCTCTCGGGCGGCGAACGAAATCGTCTGCTGCTCGCACGCCTGTTCGCGCGTCCGGCCAACGTGCTGGTGCTCGACGAGCCGACCAACGACCTCGATATCCCGACGCTCGAACTGCTCGAAGAATTGCTCGAAGACTTCAGCGGCACGGTGTTCCTCGTGAGCCACGACCGCACGTTCCTCGATAACGTCGTGACGTCGGTTATTGCGGCCGAGGGCGACGGCAACTGGCGCGAATACGTTGGCGGCTTCACCGACTGGCAGGTGCAGAGCGAGCGCTCCGCAGCCCTTGCAGCGCAACGCGCGCCAGTGGAAGACGCTGCGAAGGAAGCGGCGAGCACGTCCAAGCGCGGCGCGAACCGTACCGTCAAGCTCAGCTACAAGGAGCAGCGTGAGCTGGACGGGTTGCCGGAACGCATTGCGTCGCTCGAAAACGAGCAAAAAGACGCCGCAGCGAAGATCGAAGACGGTTCGATCTTTGTGAAAGATCCGGCAGCGGGGGCGGCGTTGTCCGAACGTTTCGACGCGATTGAACTGGAATTGCTCGAAGCGCTCGAACGCTGGGAAGTGCTCGAAGCCAAGCAGCGCGGCGAAGGCGCGTAAGGGGGCGCCGCGTCGCCGTCGTCGCCGTCAGCACTGGTGTCGAAATGCGCGGCCGGATGTCCGGCCGCATTTCGTTGGTTTCTTGGGATGTCATTCGAGTGCGTCGCGAGTGACAGTACAATAGGCCGCGATTCATCGGGCGCGACTTGCCTCCCGGACCACCTGTGCCGGCGCAGAGCGCACCCCGAGTGCCCATTATCTGGGCGCCGCAACACAAGTCGTTGATCCGGCGTCACTTTTGTCATGTGTTAATGGGTTTTCCCCGTGGTTGTCCACAGGAAATGTGGATAATCGCCGGGTGTCGTACCCCAATTCAGTCACGCTATGTCGAAAAAAAATACGCCTGCCCAATACAGCGAAGCGTCCATCAAGGTGCTCAAGGGCCTTGAACCGGTCAAGCAGCGCCCGGGCATGTACACTCGCACCGAAAATCCGCTGCACATCATTCAGGAAGTCATCGACAACGCTTCGGACGAAGCACTGGGCGGTTACGGCAAGCAGATTCTCGTCACGCTGAACAAGGACGGTTCGGTGAGTGTCGAGGATGACGGCCGTGGCATTCCCGTCGGTATTCACCCGGAAGAGGGCGTGCCTGTCGTCGAAATCGTGTTCACGCGTTTGCACGCGGGGGGCAAGTTCGACAAGGCCGCTGGCGGTGCCTATACGTTCTCTGGTGGCCTGCACGGCGTTGGCGTGTCGGTCACGAACGCACTGGCGACGCGACTGGCTGTAACGGTCTGGCGCGATGGCCAGGTCTCCGAGCTCGAATTTGCCGACGGGGGCAACGTCAACGTGGCGCTCCACTCGCGCGCGGCACAACGCGGCGAGAAGAAGAGCGGCACGCGCGTGACCGTCTGGCCGGACGGCAAGTATTTCGACAGCCCGGCGTTGCCGCTAGGCGAGCTGCAACGGTTGCTGCGCTCGAAGGCCGTGCTGCTGCCGGGCGTGCGCGTCACGCTGCGTCAGGAAAAGAATGGCGAAGAGCAGACGTGGTGCTACGAGCACGGCCTGCGCGGCTATCTCGTCGAATCGCTGGGTGGCGCCGAGCCGCTCATTCCGCTGTTCGAAGGTGAGCGTTTTGCCGACGGCAGCGAAGACAGCTTTGCCGAAGGCGAGGGCGCAGCGTGGGTCGTGGCGTGGACGGAGGACGGCGCGCAGGTGCGCGAGTCTTACGTCAACCTGATCCCGACGCCCGCGGGCGGCACTCACGAATCGGGGCTGCGCGAAGGTCTGTTTCAGGCCGTGCGCGGCTTCATCGAGCTGCACAATCTTCAGCCCAAGGGCGTAAAGCTGCTGCCCGAGGACGTCTTTTCGCGCGTGTCGTTCGTGCTCTCCGCAAAGGTGCTCGATCCGCAGTTTCAGGGCCAGATCAAGGAGCGTCTGAACAGCCGCGACGCCGTGCGTCTCGTGTCCTCGTTCACGCGTCCGGCGCTCGAACTGTGGCTCAATCATCACGTCGAGCATGGCAAGAAGCTGGCCGAGCTCGTGATTCGTCAGGCGCAGGCGCGTACGCGTGCTGGCCAGAAGATCGAAAAGAAGAAGAGCTCCGGCGTGGCCGTGCTGCCCGGTAAGCTGACCGATTGCGAGACGGAAGACATTACGCGTAACGAGCTGTTTCTGGTCGAGGGCGACTCGGCAGGCGGCTCGGCGAAGATGGGCCGCGACAAGGAGTTTCAGGCCATTCTGCCGTTGCGCGGCAAGGTGCTCAACACGTGGGAAACCGAGCGCGATCGCCTGTTTGCCAACAACGAAGTGCACGACATCGCGGTGGCCATTGGCGTCGATCCGCACGGCGCGAACGATACGCCCGATCTGTCGAATCTGCGCTACGGCAAGATCTGCATTCTCTCGGACGCCGACGTCGACGGCTCGCACATCCAGGTGCTGCTGCTCACGTTGTTCTTCCGCCATTTCCCGCAGTTGATCGCGACGGGGCACGTGTACGTGGCGCGCCCGCCGCTGTATCGGGTGGATGCGCCGGCGCGCGGCAAGAAGCCCGCCCAGAAGCTCTACGCACTGGACGAAGGCGAGCTGGAGGCTATTCTCGACAAGCTGCGCAAGGACGGTGTGCGTGAAGCCGCATGGTCCATCAGCCGCTTCAAGGGGCTGGGTGAAATGAGTGCCGAGCAGCTTTGGGAAACGACCATGAATCCCGACACGCGCCGATTGAGCCCGGTGGCGCTCGGCAATCTCGACTTCGATGCCACCGTGGCGCGTATGAACATGCTCATGGGCAAGGGCGAGGCGGCGCAGCGCCGTAGCTGGCTCGAGGCCAAGGGCAATGAAGTAGAAGCCGACATCTGAGCCGGGTCGTGCCGTGGGCGCGACCGGCCGGAGGTCGGTGTCGTGGAAGTTAGCACTCAGGCGGCGCTCACGCGGGGCAAACCAGCGTGAGCGCTCACATAGTGGGATAATCCATGCTTCACCCTACCGGGAGTCGCGTTATGTTGCGTTCTATGCGTTGCATTTTCGTGCCGCTGCTGCTTGCTGGCGCAAGCGCCACCGCTTTGGCACAGTCGGCCCAGCCGCGCGTCTTTTTCGTTGCGCCGACCGACGGCGCGACGGTTTCCAATCCGGTAGTGGTCAAGTTCGGCGTCGAGGGCATGGCGATCAAACCGGCGGGCGATATGACGCCCAACACCGGCCATCACCATCTCATCATCGACGGCGATCCGATTCCGGCAGGTCAGGTCGTTCCCACCGACGTCTCGCACCTGCATTTCGGCAAAGGCCAAACCGAGACGACCGTCAATCTGACGCCGGGCGATCACACGTTGACGATGCAGTTCGCCAACGGTGCGCACCAGTCGTACGGCCCGGCCATGAGCCAGACGATCAAGGTGCATGTCAAAGGTCAGCAATAACAAAGTTTCGATGGCGCTGCGCCTGCGCGCGCCGCGCCGAACTCTCTTCGCGAGGCAGTTCGCAGGCGCCGCGCTAGTAGCTACGCTACTTGCGGCGGCGCCACTCGCGCACGCCGAACTCTACGGTTACGTGGACGAAAACGGCGTCGCCCATCTCGCTGCCCGCCAGATCGATGCGCGTTATCGGCTTGTCGTAAGCAACGACAGCAACGTCGATCCGCGTATGCAGCAGCAGGCTGGCGTTGTCAGTGGCCCAGATCGCTCGCGTCTTTACGACGCCCTCGCACGTCATCCGCGTCTGAAAAAGCTCGCCCCCCTGATCGCACAGGCGGCGCAAAAGTATCACGTCGACGCCGCCTTGCTCAAGGCGGTCATCGCGGCCGAGTCGGGATTCGATAGCGATGCGGTGTCGCCCAAAGGCGCGGTGGGCCTGATGCAGGTGCTCCCGGCGACCGGCGAGCGTTACGGCGTGCGTGCCGATGCGCGCGCAACCGTTGCTGAGAAGCTCACCGATCCGCGTACCAATGTGCTGACGGGTGCCCGCTATCTGCGTGATTTGCAGGCGCGTTATCCCGACCGTCTCGAACTCGTGCTGGCGTCTTACAACGCAGGGGAGGGGGCGGTCGCGCGTCATGCCGATCAGATCCCGCCGTATGCGGAGACGCGGGACTACGTTGCCGCCGTACTTGAACTCTATCGACGCTTCAACCCCGACGCACCCGATGCAGCCCCTGGAAGCGACATCATCCGAGCCAGCGGTGATGGCGGGAAGGTCGGAAACGCCCGGATCAGCGGCTCGCGCAATGGCCGCATTCACGTCATTCTGGGTGCGCCGTCCGGCCTGCCCGTGGTGCCTGCTACCATGCCGAACGCGTCAGTGCGTGACTCGGCGCCTCCGGCACTGTCAGCGGCACCGTCGACAGACTGAGTCGACGGACGGCGTCACACGCCGGTTCTCGCAGCTCGGGTCTCGGTCGTCACGTTGAGCGCTGCCCCGGAAGTCTCTCGGAATCGTCCGAAACGTGAGCGGAATTCCCGCCATGCCGTGTGCTTCGGCTCCTAAATCACGCCTCGCTTTGCCATTCGGACGCGTTTTTGCCGAAATGTACCGGCGAGCTTGGTATGATCTCGCGGTCAACGTCCACCCGAACTCTCGTCAAACGTTCGCAGCAAACCCACAGGTTTTATGGAACAAGCAGAAGATCTCTTTACGCAACCGTCGGATGACGACACGCTAACGCTTGGCGCGTATGCCGAGCGCGCTTATTTGGACTACGCGATCAGCGTAGTTAAAGGCCGTGCACTACCGGACGTCTGCGACGGCCAGAAGCCGGTGCAGCGCCGCATTCTGTTCGCGATGAACGAAATGGGCCTCGCGGCCGACGCCAAGCCCGTGAAGTCGGCACGTGTGGTCGGCGACGTGCTCGGTAAATTTCACCCGCACGGCGACCAGTCGGCGTATGACGCGCTGGTGCGTCTCGCGCAGGACTTCTCGATGCGCTATCCGCTCATCGATGGCCAGGGCAACTTCGGCTCGCGCGATGGCGACGGTGCGGCGGCCATGCGATACACCGAAGCTCGCCTCACGCCGATTGCAAGGCTGCTGCTCGACGAAATCGACGCGGGCACTGTCGACTTCGTGCCGAACTACGACGGTTCCACCGAGGAGCCGCGGTTGTTGCCGGCGCGACTGCCGTTCGTGCTGCTCAACGGCGCGTCGGGCATTGCCGTGGGTCTCGCCACGGAAATCCCGTCGCACAATCTGCGCGAGGTCGCCACGGCGGCCGTGGCGCTGATCCGCAATCCGAAGCTCGACGACGCCGAACTGATGTCGTACGTGCAAGGTCCGGACTTCCCCGGCGGCGGTCAGTTGATTTCGAGTGCGGCGGAGATTCGCGCTGCCTACGAAAGCGGGCGCGGCAGCCTCAAGATGCGTGCACGCTGGAAGATCGAAGAAATGGCGCGGGGTCAGTGGCAGGCGGTGGTGTATGAATTGCCGCCGAATACGTCTGGCCAGAAGGTGCTCGAAGAAATCGAAGAGCTGACCAATCCGAAGGTCAAGCTCGGCAAGAAGTCGCTCACGCCCGAACAGCAGACCCTCAAACAGTCGATGCTCGCCATGCTCGACGCCGTGCGCGACGAGTCCGGCAAGGACGCACCGGTGCGACTGGTGTTCGAGCCGAAGTCGAGCCGCATCGACCAGCAGGAATTCATCACGATGCTGCTCGCGCACACGAGCCTGGAGTCGAGCGCGTCGGTCAATCTGGTGATGGTGGGCGCTGACGGCCGGCCGGGGCAGAAGTCGCTGCGCGACATCATCACCGAGTGGATCGGCTTCCGCTTCGAGACGGTCACGCGCCGCTCGCGTCACCGTCTGGGCAAGGTCGACGACCGCATTCATATTCTCGAAGGCCGGATGATCGTCTTCCTGAATATCGACGAGGTCATCCGCATCATCCGCGAATCGGACGAGCCGAAGGCCGCTCTGATGAGTGCGTTCAAGTTGAGCGAGCGTCAGGCGGAAGACATTCTGGAAATTCGCCTGCGTCAGTTGGCGCGTCTGGAAGCGATCAAGATCGAGCAGGAACTCACGTCGTTGCGCGACGAGAAGGCGAAGCTCGAAGATTTGCTCGCCAACGACAGCACGATGAAACGCCTGATCATCAAAGAAATCGAAACCGATGCGAAGCAATTCGGTGACGAGCGCCGTACGTTGATCCAGGAAGAGAAGCGCGCCGTGGCCGAAGCTCGCGTGGTCGATGAGCCGGTGACCGTCGTGGTATCCGCCAAGGGCTGGGTACGCGCGCTCAAGGGCCATGGTCTGGATGCACAGGGCTTTTCGTTCAAGCAGGGCGATTCGCTGTATGGCGCGTTCGAATGCCGTACCGTCGATCCGCTGATCGCCTGGGGCAGCAACGGGCGTGTTTATTCCGTGGCGGTGGCACAGTTGCCGGGTGGGCGCGGCGATGGTGTGCCGCTCACGTCCCTGATCGAACTCGAATCGGGTTCGCGTTTGCTGCATTACTACGCGGCGTCGGGCGAGCAGCCGCTGCTGCTGGCAACCTCCGCGGGCTTTGGCTTCACGACCAGACTGGGCGATATGGTCAGCCGCGTGAAGGCGGGCAAGTCGTTCATGACCATCGACGATGGCGCCGAGCCGTTGGCCCCCACGCCGATCTGGCAGGGCGCAAGTGCGGTGGCGTGTCTGTCGAGCGACGGTCGTCTGCTCGTGTTTGGCATGGACGAGATGAAGTCGCTTACGGGCGGTGGACGCGGTGTCACGCTCATCGGCCTGGAGGCCAAGCAGACGCTGGTGTCTGCGGTGCCGATCAGCGAAGCCGGTGTCACGGTGTACGGCGAAGTGCGGGGCGGTAAGGTGCAATCCGAGACGCTTTCGGGCAACTCGCTGACCCCCAACATCGGCAAGCGTGCTCGCAAGGGCCGTTCGCCGGCAGTCAAGTTCGCGACGTTCAAACCGCGTTCGCTCGAGCCGGTATTGCCGGCCGCGCCGAAGGCATCCTGACGGAGAGTCACCATGAGCGTTTATGCCTTCAGCCTGTTCCTGCATCTGGTGAGTGTGGCCGTCTGGATCGGGGGGATGTTCTTCGCGTTGGCGTGTCTGCGTCCCGCGTCGTCCGAGCTCTCGCCGCAACAACGCCTGCCGCTCTGGGAGGCGGCCCTCACGCGCTTCTTCACGTGGGTGGGCGTGGCCATCGTGTTGATCCTGCTCTCGGGGGGGCACATGATGATGGGCATGGGCGGTTTGCATGCCCGCTGGCCCGTGCATGCGATGGCGGGGATCGGCGTGCTGATGATGCTGGTCTTCGGCCACATCCGTTTTGCGCTGTTCCCGCGTCTGCAACGTGCGGTACAGGCCCAGTCTTGGCCGGACGGCGCCGCCGCGGTCAATGGCATCCGCCGGCTCGTGATTCTGAATCTGGTGCTGGGTGTTGTCGTGATTGGGTTGGCAGCGTCGCTGCGGAGCTGATCGCTTTTTGTCTCGGCATCCGCCGGTCGGTCACGGGTTGCCGGTGAATGGCAATGTGGGCAACCTGGCCACTGACGCCGGTCGCCGCGTTACTGCCGCAATCCGTCCCTGCACGGGATTCATGCGCCGGGCCGGCTCTCCTCGTGAAGCCGGCCGGCGACTTCGTGACACATGGCGACGAAGGCCTGCACCAACGGGCTGTTGTCGTCGCGACGCTTGCCGAGCATCAGGGGGGAGTGCGCATCGGGTTCGCTGAAGTCCATGAAGCGGGCGCCTTCGATCTGAATGCAGCGCACGGCGTCCGGCAGTACCGCTACCCCCAGCCCACTCGCTGCGAGCGCGACAATGGTCGTCGACTCGCGCGCTTCCTGAACGACGCGCGGCGTAAAACCGGCGCGCTCGCACATCCGGCGGATTTGCCCGTCGATGGCTGTCCCCACCCCGTGGGGATGCATGATAAACGCCTCGTTGGCCAGATCCGCCATCGACAGGCTCTTGTGCTGCGCCAGCGCATGTCCCTGATGCATTACGACGACCAGTGCCTCGTCGATCAATGTCTCGAAGCTGAGGCCGGCCACGGCAGGCGAATCGTCCGCCTGACGCAGCAAGCCGATGTCCAGCGTGCGTTCCACGAGCGCTTCGCGCTGACGCTCCGATGGCGCTTCGCTCAGCGTCAGCGTCACGCGTGGATACCGTTGGCGATAGCCGGTGAGCACGCGTTTCATCAGGTTCGTCATCGGCGCAGAGGTGGTGAACGCGATGCGCAACTCGCCAGCATCGAGCCCCGCAATCTGCTGCACTTCGAGACGAGCCGCCTCGGCATCCGCCAGGATTTGACGCGCCCGCACGAGAAACGCACGTCCGGCGGCGGTCAGGAAGACGCGTCGATGCGAGCGCTCGAAAAGTGGAACGCCCAGTTCCTCCTCCAGTGCACGGATCTGCATGGATAGCGGCGGCTGCCCGATATTGAGCTTCTCGGCGGCGCGGCTGAAATGCAGTTCTTCGGCCACGGTCACGAAGTAGCGGAGATGACGTAGTTCCATACCTCGATCCTTGATTGATCTGTTTTATATATAGAAATCTCGATTAAATATATATTGGACGCGAGATAACGGCAAATCTATCATTCGTTGTATACATTTCAACCTTGGTTCGTGCGAGGCGGGCCAGCGTCATGGCATCCACCAACTCCCTACCTCTTTCTTCCGGCGGTGCGCCCGCTGGCGGTGCGTGCGCGCCCAAGCTCCCGGTTGGCGTTGCACGCGGCACGCGTGAATACGCCGTCATCAGTCGAGCCCTCTTTTTCGGCGGTTTTTCGACGTTTGCGCAGCTCTACTGCATGCAGTCGCTGTTGCCGCTGCTCACCACCACCTTCGGTATCAGTCCGGCGCAGGCCAGTTGGTCGGTGTCGGCGGCCACGATGATGATGGCGCTCGGCTTGCTCGTGACCTGTGTCGCGGCAGACCGCGTGAGCCGCAAGCGAATGATGACGATTGCGCTGCTTAGCTCGTCGGTCCTCACACTCGCCAGCGCGTTCTCCACCAACTTCGAAACCATCGTTATTCTGGCGGCGCTCAAGGGGCTCGCGCTGTCGGGGCTGCCCGCAATCGCGATGGCGTATCTCAGCGAGGAAATCGATCAGCGCTCGCTCGGCATGTCGATGGGGTTGTATATCGGTGGGAACATCCTGGGCGGCATGGTAGGACGGGTGATGGCCGCGTTCGTTGCGGATATGTTCTCATGGCGCGTGTCGGTGGGTCTGATTGGGCTCGTCTGCCTTGCGATGGGACTCGAATTTGCCCGTAGCCTGCCGCATTCGCGCCGCTTCACCCCGCGTCAAATGACGGTGCGCGAAGCCCTTGGTCACGCGCGTCGACATCTGGGTGACCCGGCGCTGCTCGGTCTGTATTTGTTCGCCGGGCTGATGATGGGCAGTTTCGTGAGTGTCTACAACTATCTCGGCTTCCATCTGTCTGCGTCGCCGTTCCATCTACCGCATGCGGCCATTGGCGCGATCTTCACGATGTACCTGATCGGTGTGGCCGGCTCGTTCATCGCGGGGCCGCTGTCGGATCGCGTGGGACGTTCCCGCCTGCTCTGGGTACTCGTCGCACTGGCGATGGTGGGGCTTTTCACCATGCTGTCGTCGCAGGTGCTGGGGGTGGTGATCGGTCTGGCGATCTTTACGTTCGGCTTTTTCGGCGCGCATACCGTCGCCAGTAGTTGGGTGGGACGCCGTGCCACGGAAGGCCGGGCGATTGCCTCCGCGCTGTACCTATTCTTCTACTACGTCGGCTCCAGCCTGCTTGGCAGCTTTTCGGGCGTGATGCTCAAGTCGCACGGATGGCACGGGGTGGTCGCGCTGCTGTCGGTCGCGGTCGTGCTCTCGCTGGCCGTCGCGATTGCCATGCGTCGCGCTTACGGCACCCCCCAGCCGGTTTGAGCGCCGGGCGACGCTGTCGCGTTCAAGCCCGTATCCCAATAAAACAAGGGCCACTCGAGGGTGGCCCTTGTCGCATTCTTGCCGCATTCCGCGAACGACGATTTACGTCGAAACTGGCTTTACGTCGAGCCATCCGAACGTCAGTTACGCGGATAACGTAGTTGGTGCGTCGTTCGAACGTAGTTAATACGTAATTGATACGTAATTGATACGTAGCGAATACGTGCTGACTACGTACCCACTACGCGGTTAAGCGACTTCGGCGATCAGTTCGATCTCGACGCACGCACCCAGCGGGATCTGCGCAACGCCGAAGGCCGAACGGGCGTGCTTGCCCGCGTCGCCGAACACTTCCCCGAACAATGCCGACGCACCGTTCGTGACCAGATGCTGGTCGGTGAATTCCTGCGTCGAGTTCACGAGGCTCATCAGCTTCACGATACGCGTGACCTTGTTCAGGTCGCCCGTGTGTGCGTGCAGCGTGGCGATCAGTTCGATGGCCACGGCGCGTGCGGCGGCCTTGCCGTCTTCGACGCTCACGTCTTTGCCGAGCTTGCCGGTCCAGACCTTGCCGTCCTTCTTCGGCAGATGGCCGGACAGGAACACGGTGTTGCCGGTCTGTGCCGCCATTACGTAGGCGGCAGCGGGAGTGGCGGAGCTCGGCAGTTCGATACCCAGTTGCTTCAGTTTGTCGTAGACGGACATGTACGGCTTCCTTGCAGATGCGTTGAAATCGGCCCGAGCGATCGGACGGAAAGGTCGGTGAAACGCTGGGGCGACGGTCCGCACCGATCCGCGTCGATCCGTCGGCAACTGACCTGAATCGTCTTCAGGCCAGCCGTCGGAATGCCGGGATCAGGCGGCGCGGCGCGTGAGCGCGTCGGCGATCAATGCGCCAAGGCGCGCGACCCCCGCCTCGATCTTCTCGGGCGGCACGGTGACGAACGACAACCGAAGCGTGTTCGATTGCGGTGTGCCGGTATAGAACGGTGCACCGGGCACGAACGCCACGTTCTGCGCGATCGCTTTTTCCAGCAACTGCATGGTGTCGATGCCCGCGGGCAATGTCAACCAGATGAACATGCCGCCTGCCGGTGTCGTCCACGTGGCGTGCGCCGGCATGTGCTTGCTCAGCGAGGCGAGCATTGCCTGGGCCTGCGCGGCGTAGAGTGTGCGAATCGTCGGAATGTGCGTGTCGAGAAAGCCATCTTTCACGACTTCGTACGCAATGCGCTGCGTCACGCTCGGCGTGTGCAGATCGGCCGCCTGCTTGGCCTGCACGAGCTTGGCGATCACGGCTTGCGGGCCGATGATGAAGCCCAGTCGCAGCCCTGGCGCGAGCACTTTCGAGAATGAGCCCATGTGAAGCACGTGCTCGGGCGCGAGCGACATGAGGCTCGGCAGACGCTGGCCTTCGTAGTCGAGTTCCCCGTAAGGGTCGTCTTCGATGATCGCCAGGCCGTCGCGTTTGGCAACGGCGGCGAGCGCCTCACGTCGCGCCATCGGCAGGCGTCGCCCCGTCGGGTTCTGGAAGTTCGGCATGGCATACAGGAAGCGGGCCCCGGCTACCAGGTCCGGCGTGAGCGCGTCGGGGAGCAGGCCGTGGTCGTCGGTCGGCACCGGCACATACTTCGGCGCGAACAGCGAAAACGATTGCAGCGCACCCAGATAACTCGGGGCTTCGACAAGCACGCGGCTGCCTTCGTCGATGAATATCTTGCCGATCAGGTCGAGACCTTGTTGCGAGCCCGTGGTGATCAGCACGTTCTCGGAAACGAGGCTCAGGCCGTCGCGCGAGTAGCGCTTCGCGATCCACTCGCGCAGCGGGGCAAACCCTTCGGTCGCGCTGTATTGCAGCGCAGCTTGCGGTGATTCGGTGAGTACGCGCTCTGCGGCGGCACGCATTTGTTCTACGGGGAACGTAGCGGGCGAGGGCAGGCCGCCAGCGAACGAGATGACGTCGGGGCGCTCCGTGACCTTGAGAATTTCACGAATGGCCGAGCTGGTCAGATTGCGGGCGCGTTCGGAATATTGCCAATCATGCATGATGGTCTCGCTTTGAGAGTGCGGCCTTTCAGAGTGGCCGCGAGTATCGCGGCGTTGCGTGTGCCGAGCGCTTGGGGGCAGGCGCAACGCCAGGGGGCGGACACGCCACGACGCAGGGATCGCATGCGTCGTGAGGTGTCGTCAGATCGGTTTGCCCGTGAGTCGCGAAGCGCCGATCTTCATATTTTTGCCGAGTGCGATGGTCAGCACGACACCGGCGGCGAATAGCCAGGTTGCCGTATCGACCTGTTCCCCGAAAAAGAGGGCGGACAGTGCAATCGTGAAGAAAATCTGAAGCAATTGTACTTGGCCCACGCGTGCGATCCCGCCCATGGCGAGACCGGCGTACCACGCGAAAAAGCCAATGAACTGCGAGAAGAGGGTGACGTAGGCGAAAGCACCCCAAGCCTTGCCGCTCACGGGCCACGGCTGCTGCCACGCGAGCCAGCCCACGGGCACCAGCAGCACCGGTGCACACACCACGAGCGCCCAGCAGATGACCTGCCAGCCGCCCATTTCGCGGGCGAGCTTGCCGCCTTCGGCATAGCCGAGCGCGCCAATGACCACGGCGAGCAGCATCAGCCCGTCGGCGGCATGCAGCGCGCCGCCCCCGGCGCGCAGCGCGAAAGCGACGACCAGCGCGCTACCGAGCAGGGCGAAGACCCAGAAGCCGCGCGACGGACGCTCCCCGCCGAGCCAGTATGCGTAGATCGCGACGAAGAACGGCTGCAAGCCGTTGACGACCGCGCCGTGCGACGCCGGAATCGTCTTCATCGCCCATGCCGAGAACACCGGGAAAGCAACGATCACACCGAGCGACGTGATGGCGAGGCTCTTGAGTTGCGGCCACGTCGGCCACGGCTCCTTGCGCCACCAGAGCAAGGCCCCCGCGAAAATCGCGGCGACCAGTGCGCGTCCCAATCCATTGAGCAGCGGATTGACTTCTGCGACGACGATGCGCGTCATCGGCAACGTCAGACTGAAGATGAGCACGCCGATCAATCCGATCAGCATGCCCCGGGATTCGCGCGAATTCATGGTGTCGCCTCGTGGTTCTCTTTGGTTATCCGCCCGCCATGCTCTGTGCCGGGCGTGGGGGGCAACCCCGTCGGTCTAACGCAAGGTGCGGAGACCGTCAGGGGTTACGATTTCTGCGGCGAGCGACGGCTCGACCAACGTCGCTTCGACGTTGACGAGGGTATCCGCGCCAAGCCACTGCAATTGTTCTGCGATCGCCGTCGCTTGCGGATGGAAGCCACGCAACAAGGTGACGGCGCAATCGGCGGACGGCAGCGAATCGCTGGGGTGCTGCGACGAATCCCACTGGATCAACGTCGGCAACAGCCCTTGTCCGGCACCTTGCCATGACGGCAGGCTGCCGTCGTCAGGTACGCCGATCTGCCATGTCAGTGCGCCGCGCTGCATCGCCATCACCGGTGCAAGGCGTCGCGGATACTGTGCCTGCCAGCGCGGCAAGGACCGCGGACGATCGACGCGTGCGACCCAATGCGCGAGGTACGGCCCCCGGGCGAGGCGCGCCTGAACAGTGTCATCGTCGAGCCCGAACCAGCGCGGACGATCGGGCGCCGGGGCGTCCGGATCGATAGCGATGATCTCAAGGTACGTACCGCCCCACAGCCCCAGCAAACTGTTGTGCGTCCCCATCCGGGCGTGCTTCCCCCCGCGCTGTGGCACGACATCGGTCAGGCCGAGTTGCTCGATGACATGCGCTTCGCCCGCTTCCAGCGTTTGTGCAGCAACAACGAGGTGATCCAGTTTCAGGGCGTGAAGTGCGGTCATATTGAGTTCAGGCAGCAAAGGCGGGCGGCAAAACCGATAGCTTACTCCGCCTCCACGCTAGCGCCACGCGTCGGTGCCTTCGGCGGTCTATTCGCCTGCTGTCGGTCCGTCATCCGTCTGCTATCCGTTCGTGATGCGCCTGTTCGCCGGCTCAGCCGCGAAAGAGTCCCGTCCGGTTCGTCATGCGGGCAGCAAGATCACGCCACACCAGCCGCCAGGCGGGGCGTGTGGTGCGTGCGGTGCGGTTGCGGCCAGACGCAGAAAGCGTCTTCGCGGGTTGGCTCACACGCATACGCGCGCCATCCTGCCATGTGCCGAGCCATACGCGCTGACCGCCGCGAATCTCGAAACTCTCACCCGCGCGCAGCCAATGGTCGGTGGGTTCGCCCTCCACAGTCAGCCAAAGCAGGCCCTGCAAGACTTGCAACGACTGTGGCGACTCGGCAGCCGGGCTCTGCCAGAAGACGGTCTGTCCCCTGTCCAGTTCGAAGAGTCGGATTTCACGCATGACGGTCTCCAGTTGAGTAGACACTTTATCGGTTATCTCCGGTACAGTACCGGTACAAATATCGAGGGAGTTTTCGGTACAGTTCTGGATTGACAGGGAATTTGGCTGGCGTAGAGTGGCGACCCATGAGTAATACAGAGCAGACACTTTGGTCATGCTGTGCCAGTCAGCACAGCTAAGATGGACAAACGATGACGACACCCAACCGCATTTCTCCGTTGGTGCTGGCGGATAACGCCGCGCTGGACACGGCGCGCATGACGCTCGTCGATCAACTCGTGCACTGGGCGAGCCTGCGTATCGAGGAACGTGTATTCCTGCCGGGTATGCGTATGCCGTCGATCCGTTCGTTGGCGGAGGACAAACGCGTTTCGCGTTTCTCCGTGGTGGAAGCCTACGAACGGCTGGTCGCGCAGGGATATCTCGAAGCGCGCCGGGGTTCGGGGTTTTACGTGCGTGAGCGTCCGGTGATGCCGCCGCAGAACGCGGCCGCACCGATCGTCGCGCAAGGTCCTCTCGACGTGGCGTGGCTCGTTCGCAGCATGCTGCATTCGGTGGCGCCGGAGCGCGGTCCGGGCATGGGCTTTCTGCCGCAGGGCTGGCTCGACGCCGACATGATGACGTCGGCCATGCGCTCCATGAGCCGTCAATCCAGCTTGCATCTGCTCCAGAGCGGGAATCCGCACGGCTTTTTGCCGTTGCGCGTGCAGCTTCAGACGCAGCTCGCGGAACTTGAAATCGGTGCGCGTCCCGAGCAGATCGTGCTGACGTCGGGCATCACGCAGGCTGTGGACTTCTTGCTGCGTTTGTACGTAAGGGCGGGCGATACGGTGCTCGTCGGCGATCCGGCGTGGTTCGTGATGTTTGGACGCATTGCGTCGCAGGGCGCGCATACCGTTGGTGTGCCGTACACGCCGGATGGGCTCGACATGCAGGCCTTGGAGCGTCTGGTGCAGCAACACCGGCCCAAGCTGCTGATCCTTAATTCGATCCTTCAGAACCCGACCGGCACGTCGCTTACCCCGGCGCGTGCGTTCCAGATTCTGCGTCTGGCCGAGCAATACGATTTCATGGTGCTCGAAGACGACATCTACTGCGACCTGTGTCCGCCGCATCAGCAGGTGGCGCGTCTGGCGAGTCTCGATCAGCTCAAGCGCGTGATCTACATGGGCAGTTTTTCGAAGACGCTCGCCGCCAACTTGCGGGTCGCGTTCGTGGCCTGTTCGCCGGCGCTGGCGAAGACATTCGTCGACCACAAGATGCTGTCGGGCTCGACCACGCCGGAGATCAACGAGCGGATCGTCTACAAGGCGCTGACCGAGGGGCATTACCGGCGTCACGTAGAGCGGCTGCGTTCGCGTCTCGACGAGGTGCGCGACAGCACGCGGCGGCATCTGGAACGCATCGGCCTGCGCATGTTCGGCGATCCGACATCGGGCATGTTTTTCTGGGTCGATACGGGGGTCGACACGAGTGCGGTGGCCGCGGCCGGGCATGAGGCGGGTTTCTTGTTTGCGCCGGGGGCATTGTTCTCGCCGCGTCAGACGCCCAGCACCTGGATGCGCATGAACATCGCCTGCTCCAGCGATCCGTCCATGCTGCAGTTCCTCTCGCGGCAGCTCGAATTGGCTGCCTGAGCGCTTCTCGACGCAACGTCGCGCAATTTCCCATCAAAATAACCCTTCTGGTGGCCTTGAAATGCGGGCCGCCCGACCCTATGTTCGGACCTGTACCGCCGTTGCGGCAGCGCTCGCGCGAGTGCGCCGGGCGGCGGTCCGTGTCGATATTCCATTCATCTCACCGATTCACGAGGGTTCCCGACCATGGCGCAAGAAACCATGAGCTTTCAGGCAGAAGTCAAACAGCTTCTGCAACTGATGATTCATTCGCTGTACAGCAACAAGGAAATCTTCCTGCGCGAGCTGATCTCGAACGCCTCGGACGCCGCCGACAAGCTGCGCTTCGAAGCCATCAACGATGCCGCGCTGTACGAGCAGGATCCGGGACTCAAGATTCGCGTGTCGTTCGACAAGGACGCGCGCACCGTCACCATCGAAGACAACGGCATCGGCATGAGCCGCGATGAGGCCATCGAGCACCTCGGCACGATTGCCAAGTCCGGCACGAAGGAGTTCTTCTCGCGCCTGTCGGGCGACCAGCAGAAGGACGCCGCCCTCATCGGTCAGTTCGGCGTGGGCTTCTACTCGGGCTTCATCGTCGCGGATCGCATGACGGTCGAATCACGCCGTGCCGGACTGCCAGCCGCAGACGGCGTACGCTGGTCGTCCGCTGGCGAGGGTGATTTCTCGGTCGAGACCATCGAGCGTCCCCAGCGAGGCACCTCGATCACGCTGCATCTGCGCGAGGGCGAAGACGAGCTGCTGTCGTCGTGGCAACTGCAATCGATCATCCGCAAGTATTCGGATCACATCTCGCTGCCGATCGTGATGCGCGGCGAGACGTGGGACGAAGAAAAGAAGGCGATGGTGCCCGCCGAGACGGACGAGACCATCAATCAGGCAAGCGCCCTGTGGACCCGCAGCAAGAGCGAAATTACGGACGAGCAGTACACGCAGTTTTACCAGCACATTGCGCACGATATGCAGCCGCCGCTTGCGTGGACGCATAATCGCGTAGAGGGCCTCAGCGAATACACGCAACTGCTGTACGTGCCAGGTCATGCCTCGTACGACCTTTGGGATCGCAATTCGCAAGGTGGCCTGAAGTTGTACGTCAAGCGCGTGTTCATCATGGACGACGCAGAGCAGCTTCTCCCGAACTACCTGCGTTTTGTGCGTGGCGTGGTCGATTCCGCCGATCTGCCGCTGAACGTCTCGCGCGAAATTCTTCAGGAAAGCCGCGACGTGAAGGCCATTCGCGAAGGCTGTGCGAAGCGCGTGCTCGGTCTGCTCGAAGATCTGGCCGAGAACCAGCAAGACAAATACACGCAGTTCTGGGGTGCGTTCGGTCAGGTGCTAAAGGAAGGCACGGGCGAAGACCAGCCCAACCTCGAACGCATTGCCAAGCTGCTGCGTTTTTCGAGCACGCACAACGATTCGGCCGAGCAGAATGTGTCGCTGGCCGATTACGTCGGCCGCATGAAGGAAGGTCAGGAAAAGATTTATTACGTCACGGCCGAGAGTTGGGTGGCCGCAAGTCACAGCCCGCATCTTGAGGTATTCCGCAAGAAGGGGGTGGAAGTCCTGCTGCTGACCGATCGTGTCGACGAGTGGATGCTTTCATATGTACAGAATTTCGACGGCAAGGCGCTCGTGAGCGTGGCGCGTGGCGATCTGGATCTGGGGGCGCTCGAAGATGCGCACGAGAAGCAAGCGCAGGAGAAAACCAGCGACGACCTCAAGCCGCTCGTCGAGAAGATGAAGGAAGTCCTCGCGGACAAGGCCAAGGACGTGCGCGTGACGTTCCGTCTGACCGATTCGCCCTCGTGCCTGGTGTCGGACGAGAACGACATGAGCGGTACGCTCCAGCGTCTGATGAAGGCCGCCGGGCAGAAGATGCCCGAGTTCCGCCCGATCCTGGAAATCAACCCGGAGCATGCGCTGATCAAGCGTTTGAGTGCGGAGAGCGCGGATCTGTCCGATTGGACGCATCTGTTGTTCGATCAGGCCTTGCTGGCCGAGGGCGGTAGTCTCGAAGATCCGGCCGAGTTCGTGAAGCGTACCAACGCGTTGCTGCTCGCCGCACGCTGATTACGTTGTTTGTATGGGTTGCGCTGCATGCGTAGCTTGAGAGGCCCCCGTGACGATATGTCGCGGGGGCCCTTTTGCGTAGTGCGGACACGTCGCCCGGCACTCGTGACCGGTATCTGCGGGATTTCTAGGTGATTTCCGACACGATCCCCATGGGTTACGACGCGGGTTGGGTGGGCGGCGCGCTGCCATGTTGCGCCTTTATAATGCCGAGCCATGACTTTCCGATTCGATGTAAGCGGGCGGCGCTGGCAGGCTGTCCCGGCACCGGCGCTTTCGCGTCGTCATAAGGACTGGCTGACCCGGGGCGGCGCACTCACGCGCCATCTGTCGGCGCTCGGCCGGGTGAGCGTGCGTGTCGTGGCCGAGCGGGTGATGCCTGCCGACGCGGATCAGTGCCGCGCTATCGGTGTGCCGCTGCGTACACCGATGTGGGCACGCGACGTCATCCTGCTGGTCGACGACGAACCGGTTGTCGTGGCCCATAGCGTGACGCCACTCGCGTACAGCCGGTCGATTTGGCAGGCGATGCGTCGCTTGCGTACGCGTCCGCTGGCCGATCTGCTTTATCACGATCCCACGGTGACGCGCTCCGTACTGGTGTCGAGCCCCCTGGGGCCGTGTCACTTGCTGCATGGACGTGCTCGCCACGATGCGCGCGATCCGCTCGTCGGCGCCAATCCGCGTGCGCGGTTGTGGGCGCGTCGCTCGGTGTTCCTGCGGCACGGCGCGCCGTTGCTCGTGACCGAAGCGTTTCTCCCGCGATTCTGGCGGCGCCTGCAAGCGGCGCAGGGCGCAAACGAAAAGGCGCACGACTGAGCGCTATGTCCTCCTCTGTCCCCGATCTGAAGCGCAATTTTCCGCCCGTGGTGGATGCGCAGACGCGTGTCCTGATTCTCGGCAGCCTGCCGGGCGAAGTGTCGCTCGCGCATCAGCAGTACTACGCGCATCCGCAGAATCGTTTCTGGCATCTGGTCGGTGAGGTGATCGGCGAGCCGTTGCCGACGCTTGCCTACGAAGCGCGGCTCGACATGGTGCGAGCCCACGGCGTGGGGCTATGGGATGTCGTGGCGCAAGCGCGTCGCGAGGGCAGTCTCGACAGCAATATTCGTTTGCACACAGAAAGCGATCTGGCGGGGCTCATCGCCACGTTGCCGTTGCTGCGGGCGGTGGCGTTCAACGGCGGGACGGCTGCTCGCATTGGCCAGCGCGCGCTGGCGCAAGGCGGCGTGACGGTGCCGGTCGTGCTGCTGCCATCGAGCAGTCCCGCCTATACGATTCCGTATGCGACCAAGCGCGATACCTGGCTCGCACTACGCGAGTGGCTCGGCCCGCTTGCACGGACGCCGTCCGCCTGATTTCCCGATGCGCTCAGCAATATCCGAGGGGCCCGCGCACCTGGCCTGACAGCCGGAGCGCGTGAACCCGGTACAATGCGAACCCATCGGAATTTCCCGAGCTTTACTGAAGGACACATGACCCTCATCAAACGCAAATCCATTGAAGCCGAAGCGTTCGTCGCCGACGAACGTACCGCCCGCTCCCCGCGTCCCGCCTATAAGCCGCGATTTGCGCCGGTGACGTTCTCAGAAATCGGTGGCGTGCGTTACCTGCATTTCGGCACGGAATGGGTGCAAGGGGCGATGCGTCTGTCCAAGCCTGACCGTATCGAACTCGAATATGCGCAGCAGATGATGGCGTGGTTGCTGTTCATGCGCGCACCGAAGCACGTGGTGCAACTGGGGCTCGGCACGGGCTCGATCACCAAGTTCTCCGCCAAGCAATTCCCGCGCACGCAAGTCACGGCTGTCGAACTGAACCCGGCGGTGGTCGTCGCCGCACGTACGATGTTCGATCTGCCGAGCGACTCGCGTCACTTGAAAGTGCTGGAAGCGGACGCCTGGGATTTCGTTACCGACACCGCGAATCACGGTGCCGTCGACGTGCTCCAAGTCGATCTCTACGACGCGACCGCGCGCGGCCCGGTGCACGACACGCCCGCGTTCTACAAGGCTTGCCGCGCCACGCTGCGCGAGCCGGGCATGCTCACGATGAATCTGTTCGGCGATCACGACAGCTATCCGAAGAACATCCGTCGCCTGCGTCAGGCGTTCGATAACCGCGTGATCGAATTCCCGGAGGTGCACGACGGCAACGTGATCGTGCTGGCCTTTAACGGCCCGCTGCTGTCGGTGGAATGGAAGGACGTGGAAGCGCGCGCCAAGGTCGTGGAAGCGGCCACCGGCTTGCCCGCCAAGCGTTGGGTCAAGCAGCTTCGTGCAGCCAACGGCGACGGTGGGCCGGTGCTGACGATCTAACGTCACCTGCGTAGCCGACACCGCAAATACTGCGAGCACCGCAGATTGCGATAGACGCAAAAAAGCCAGCCGTGAGGCTGGCTTTTTGCGTTGCGGCGGACGACGCAGTCTCAGGCCGCGATTTCGTCGATCGTCAGCGCCTCGCTGCCGGCGACGATGGCCAGTAGACGGTCGACGTTCGGGTGAGCGCCCGGACGGTTACGTGCGTCGGCCGTGTGTTCGCCGAAGATGGCCAGTGCGTGCTCGGCGGCTTTGACGTCGAGCGTGCCGAAGGCTTGCTTGATGTAGTGGTACACGGCGAGCGAACCTTGCTTGCCCGGTGCATTTTCGATCGTCGCCACGACCGCGCCGCCGCCGTCGCGCAGTTCGATGCGGGCAATACCTTCGATGCTGCCGATGGCGGCCATTTGCGCGAGGTTGTCTTTGAATACAGGGGTCGGGTCGATCACTGCCATGGTGCTGCTGCTCCTGCGGTTACGTCAGAGGTGGAGGAAAAATCGGTGCGGGCCGAATGTTATCACCTCGGCCCGTCGAGGGTTCATGCGGATCTGAACCGACTTCAAGCACGTCGCCATTGCAGAATCGCCAGCGTCAGCACGCCCGCGATCAGGCCCCAGAATGCCGAACCGATGGAGAGCAACGTGAGGCCCGACGCCGTCACCATGAACGTGATGAGCGCCGCTTCGCGCTGCTGCGTGTCGTGCATGGCGTTGGCCAGGCCGTTCATGATCGAGCCGAACAGGGCGAGGGCGGCGATCGAGACCACCAACGCCTTCGGAAACGCTGCGAACAGCGCGGCGATGGTGGCCCCGAACGTACCCGCAATCAGATAGAAGACGCCCGACCACACCGCCGCCGTATAGCGCTTGGCGGGATCTTCGTGCGCTTCGCGTCCCGTGCAGATGGCCGCGGTGATCGCCGCCAGATGAATACCGTGCGAGCCGAACGGCGCGAGCAGCACCGACGCAATGCCGGTCGTCGAAATCAGCGGAGACGCCGGAACGTCGTAGCCGTGTGCCCGCAGCACGGCCAGCCCAGGCACGTTTTGCGACGCCATCGCCACCACGAACAACGGAATCGCGATGCTGATCGTTGCCGATAACGAGAACGACGGGGTCGTCCACACGGGCTTGGCCAGCGACACATTGAAGTGGCTGAAGTCGAGCAGACCGAGTCCGCCGGCGACGGCCGTGCCCACGATCAACGCAATCAGAATGGCGTAGCGTGCGGCGAACCGCTTGACGACGAGATAAGAGAAGAACATCGAGAGCACGAGCGCCGTCTGATGCTGGGCGGCGACGAAAATCTCCAGTCCGATGCGAAACAGAATCCCCGCAAGCAGCGCTGATGCCAGCGCCGGTGGCACGCGCCGCATGATCGTCTCGAAGCCGCCCGTCAGCCCGCAAATCGCGATGAGGGCATTGCAGACGATGAACGCCCCGATAGCTTCGCTATAGGGCACGCCCGGCAGCGACGTGATCAGGAGCGCCGCGCCCGGCGTTGACCACGCAATGACGACCGGCGTGCGATAGCGCAACGACAGGCCGATGGTCGTCACCCCCATGCCCATGGAGAGCGCCCAGATCCACGACGAAATCTGCGCAGGCGTGAGATGCGCGGCCTGCCCGGCCTGGAACATGAGGATGAGCGAACTGGTGTAGCCCGTCATCATCGCCACGAAGCCGGCGACGATGGCCGACGGCGAGGTATCCGCCAACGGCCGCAGCGGCGGCAGGGGAGTGGAACTGGAAGTCATGGTGGAAAGCTGTCTCTTGTTACGTTGTTGTTGTGATGTTTTGCTGCAGTTTGGCCGCATCAGCCGGCGTCGGGTCCACCGCGATGCTTATTTACTCAGAACTCGCATGGCCGATTCCAGCCCGGCGAGCGTCATCGGATACATGCGATTCGCGAACAGCTCGCGGATGACCGAAATCGACTGACGATACTGCCATATCGCTTCGGGCTCGGGGTTGAGCCAGGCATGATGCGGGAACCGGTCGATGAACCGCCGCAGCCACACCGCGCCCGCTTCCTTGTTGTTGTATTCGACCGAGCCGCCCGGTTGCAGTACCTCGTACGGACTCATCGTCGCGTCGCCCACGAAGAGCAGTTTGTAGTCGGACGGGTATTTGCGCAGCACGTCCCACGTCTCGAATCGCTCGTTGTGACGGCGCCGGTTCTGTCGCCAGAGGTAGTCGTAGACGCAGTTGTGGAAATAGTAGAACTCGAGGTGCTTGAATTCGGATTTTGCCGCCGAAAACAACTCCTCCGTACGCGCGATGTGGTCGTCCATCGAGCCACCCACGTCGAGCAACATCAACACCTTCACGTTGTTGTGACGCTCGGGCACGAGTTTCAGATCGAGCCATCCGGCGTTGGCGGCCGTCGAGCGAATGGTGTCGTCGAGATCCAGCGCTTCGGCGGCGCCTTCGCGCGCGAACTTGCGTAGACGCCGCAGCGCCACCTTGATGTTGCGGGTGCCGAGCTCGACGGTGTCGTCGTAGTCGCGATAGGTGCGCTGGTCCCACACCTTCACCGCGCTGCGATTGCCGTTGCTCTCGCCGCCGATGCGGATGCCTTCGGGGTTGAATCCGCCGTTGCCGAAGGGCGATGTGCCGCCCGTGCCGATCCACTTGCTGCCGCCTTCGTGACGCCCTTTCTGTTCGTCGAACAACTGCTTCAGACGTTCCATGAGCTTGTCGAGGCCGCCGAGCGCCTGAATGCGCGCCTTGTCTTCGGGGGACAACTCGCGTTGCATACGCTTCTTGAGCCAGTCGAGCGGCACTTCACCCGAGGCGTCGACGATCTGCTGCACGCCTTTGAAATACGCGCCAAACGCCTGATCGAACTTGTCGTAGTGCTTCTCGTCCTTGATGAGCGAGAGGCGCGCCAGATAGTAGAACTCGTCGAGCGAGGGCGCGATGACCTGGCGCTGCAGTGCTTCGAGCAGCGTCAGATATTCCTTGACCGAGACCGGCAGTTTTGCCGCGCGCAAGGTGTAGAAGAAGTCGATCAGCATGACGTGGGTGCGCTTACCGGTTGGCGCGATTCATGAAGACGAGGCGCTCGAACAGATGCATGTCCTGTTCGTTCTTGAGCAGCGCGCCGGCGAGCGGCGGGATCGCGAGTTTGTTGTCGGCGCTGCGCAGCGCTTCGGGGCCGATTTCCTCGGCCATGAGCAGCTTGAGCCAGTCGATCAGCTCAGAGGTCGATGGCTTCTTCTTGAGCCCCGGCATGTCGCGCACTTCGAAGAACGTTGCCATGGCGGCGTTCACCAGTTCGCGGCGAATGTTTGGGAAATGTACGTCGATGATCGACTGCATCGTCGCCGGTTCGGGGAACTTGATGTAGTGGAAGAAGCACCGGCGCAGGAAGGCGTCGGGTAGTTCCTTCTCGTTGTTCGAGGTGATGATGACGAGTGGGCGATGGCGCGCTTTCACGAGCTGGCGCGTCTCATACACATAGAACTCCATGCGATCGAGTTCGCGCAGCAGATCGTTGGGGAATTCGATGTCGGCCTTGTCGATCTCGTCGATGAGCAGCACGACTGGCTCGTCCGCCTCGAAGGCCTGCCAGAGCACGCCCTTGACGATGTAGTTGGCGATATCGCGCACGCGCTCGTCGCCCAGTTGCGAATCGCGCAGACGCGAGACGGCGTCGTACTCGTAGAGACCTTGCTGCGCCTTGGTGGTCGACTTCACGTGCCATTGGAGCAGCGGCATGCCGAGGGCGGCGGCGACTTCCTCGGCGAGCATGGTCTTGCCGGTGCCGGGTTCGCCCTTGATGAGCAGCGGTCGTTGCAGCGTGGCCGCCGCGTTCACGGCGAGCTTGAGGTCGTCGGTGGCGACGTATTGGGAAGAGCCTTCAAAGCGCATTGTCTGAGCCGTCCGCAAACAGCCGGCCAACCGGCCGGGCAGGGAAAAAGTTCAGTATAAGACATTGCGCATAAGGCTCGCTCGTGCGCCGAAAATGTGCATCTACATCAAAGGCTTGCGGGAAAACTTCGGAGAACTGTGCGGGTCAGCACCGAGTTTGCGCACGGGAGGGTGTGGGTTACAATCGATTGCTTTTTTCACAGGTCGACAGCCTTGGAGACGGGACGTCGATCTGCGTGTTGCGGGCCGGTATTCCAACCAAAAACGTTCCCAAGAAGACCATGAAAAAGTTCCTCACGATGATGGCGCTGGCGCTTGGCAGCACGTCGCTCATGTCGCTCAGTGCGCTTCATGCGGCCGAACTCAAGCCTGACATGGAGGCGGCAAAGGGCAAGGTGGCCATGTGCATCGGCTGCCACGGCATTCCCGACTACCGCACCGCGTTCCCCGAGGTGTACCACGTACCCAAAATCGGCGGACAGAACGCGAAGTACATCGAAAACGCGCTGAAAGAGTACGCCAAGGGAGACCGCAGGTTCCAGACGATGCATGGCATCGCAGCCACGTTGACCGATCAGGACATTGTCGACATTGCCGCTTACTACGCGGCGCAGACGGCGTCGACGCCGGTCAATCCCCAGAAGTAAAAACGTGCGTGGCTGAGGAGAACACGATGAAGCATTCGATGCATTCGATGGCAAACGCCGCTGCGGCCGTATCCCTGACGCTGGGTGCGTTGCTCGCCGGGGTGAGCGGGGCGGCAGTCGCCGCAGGTAACGTCGCCAACGGTAAGGCGCTGGTCGACAAGGGCATGTGCGTGAGTTGCCATGGCGCCAATCTGAACGCGCCGATCACCCCGGAATACCCGAAGCTGGCGGGCCAGTACGCGGATTACATCTACAACGCGCTGCGTGCGTATCAGAACGAAACCAGTCTGGTGTATGGCCGCAGCAACGCGATCATGAAGACGCAGGTCATGTCCAATCCGGCGACGATCGGCAAGGACGGCAAGCCGCGTCCGTTCACGTCGCAGGAGTTGAAGGACATCTCGGCCTATATCGAATCGCTGCCCGGCGATCTCGTCACGAAGAAGTAAGCGTTTCGGCGTCGACATAAAAAACGACGGTTGCTGTGAGGGCAACCGTCGTTTGTTTTCGTCCGGTTCGGCGCATGCACGGGGGCTTGCCGTTCCGGTGAGCGTTCAGCGCGACGCCTGTTGCTCGATGCGTTGCAGGTAGGCGTCGGAGTCGGGCGGCTGGCCGCTGCGCTGCGCTTCCCACAGCGTCTGCCCCAGACATTCCATGATGCGGTGCTGTGCCTCGTGGGGCGAGTCGAGGCGGTGGGTCAGTTTTTCGTAGGCGGCACGAATGCCCGGCGGCTGGTCGATCGATACCTGCTCGCTGATCGCCAGATGCATCGACAGATGCAGGAACGGATTGGTCTGGCCGGCCTCGGGCGAGTAATCGCGGGCGTTGGCTTCCTCGGCGTCGGTGAGGGCGTCGTGATACTCGGGATGTTCGTTGATCCAGTCGGCCGCAATCGTCTCGAGCGGCGTGAGAATGCTGCCGCCGCGCTGCTTTTGCCAGGTGGTGCAGAAGAATTGCCGGACTTCGTCGCGGCTCGGATTGAACATGAGGACTCCGTGGGGTTCTTTTGAGGCGTCTTGCGGCGCGCCTTGCCGTGACTACAATGGCGGATCAGTTGCCGCAGTGTGCCGGGCGGGCCGGTTGTGGACGGAACGCGCCGATAACGCATGGAAAACACGCCGTATTGTCGCTCAATTCGCCGAATCATGTCGCAAAGCCCTCGTCCCCCAGCCGTTGCCGTCGTCACTGACGACGCTCCCGTCATACATCCCGCACCGCCGCCGTCGGCGTGGGGCGGTGTTGCGCTGATCGCCGTATCGGCATCGGCGTTCGGTGCCATGGCGATCTTCGCGCGGGCCGCTGCCGCGTCCGGGGCGGACATCTTCGCGATGCTGCTGTTTCGCTTCGTCGTCGCCGCTGTCCTGTTGCTTGGCTGGTGCCGGTTGCAGCGAGTGCGCTTCCCGTCGCGCCGTCAGTCGCTGCATATCGCGCTGATGGGCGGCATCGGGTACGTCGGCCAGTCGCTGTGCTATTTCGGGGCGTTGCAATATGCGCAGGCGTCGCTCGTCGCGCTGTTGCTGTATCTGTACCCGGTCTTTGTGACCATTCTGGCGGCGATCTTCCTGCGTGAGCGTCTCACGCCCGTGAAGCTCGGGGCGCTCGTGCTCTGTTCGTTGGGGACGGCGCTCACAGTGGGCGGCGGGCAGGGGCAGCCGCTGGGCATGATGCTGGCAGTGGCGGCGGCGCTGATCTATTCAGGGTACATCGTCGTGGGTGCGCGATTGACGCGAGGTGTCGATGCGCGGGCGACGGCGACCCTCGTCTGCCTTGCCGCGACCGTCTCCTTCGGGGTGATGGCGGCGGTGCGCGCGTCGCAGGGGCTCACGCTGCACTGGCCGGCCGGTGCGGGCGGCTGGGCGGCGCTTGCCGCGATTGCCGTATGCTCGACGGTCGTCGCGATCCTGACATTCTTCGCCGGTCTGCAACGTCTCGGCGCCGGACGCGCCTCGATGCTCTCCACGCTTGAGCCCGTCGTCACGGTGCTGCTCGCGGCCATGCTGCTGGGCGAAACGCTGAGCGCGACTCAGCTTGGTGGCGGGGTGCTGATCCTCCTGGGCGTGGTCTGGCTGTCCGCGCGGGGCACGGCGGCAAACGCCTGATCCTGCGGGGATTTTTGCCTCGTCAGCACCTGACTTGCGCCGACGGTACAATCGCGCATCGTCTGCCATTCGTCAGTCATTTGCCGGCCATTCGTTTGTCGGTCATCACCTGAGGTCAATCGTCATGAGCACCATTGCCAAAGAAGCCATCGCCCAACTGTTCACCGACGCCCGCACGCACAACGTGTGGCTCGACAAGCCGGTCAGCGACGACACGCTGCGCGAGCTGTACGACCTCGTGAAGTGGGGGCCGACGTCGGCCAACACCACGCCCGCTCGCATCGTGTTCGTGAGGAGTCCGGAGGCGAAGGCAAAACTGCTTGAATGCATGGCGCCGGGCAACGTCGAAAAGACGCGTACGGCCCCGGTCACGGCCATCATTGCGTATGACCTGAAGTTCTACGAACACCTGCCCAAGCTGTTCCCGAACGGTGCCGAGAAAATGGTGCCGATGTTCTCGGGCGATGCGGCCAAGGCTGCCGGCGCCGCACATATGAACAGCTCGCTGCAAGGCGGTTATTTCATTCTGGCCGCGCGTGCGCTGGGCCTCGATTGCGGTCCGATGGCCGGTTTCGACGCGCAAAAGGTCAACGATGCGTTCTTCGCGGGCACGGAGTGGCGCGTGAACTTCATCTGTAATCTGGGCTACGGCGATCACGGCAAACTGTTCCCACGCAATCCGCGTTTGTCGTTCGACGAGGCGGCACGCATCATCTGACGCTATCTGGAATGTGCTTCCCTACGCTTTTTGAGGGATGCAAGACAAAACGGGCGGTCCCGCTATCGGGCCGCCCGTTGTCGTTTGGTGATGATGCCGAGGTGCGTACGCAGCGTCAGGCCTTCGGCGCGGGCGTCTTGGGACGGAAGTCGCACAATGGCTCGATGGCGCAATGCCAGCACTCCGGTTTGCGTGCCTTGCATACGTAGCGACCGTGCAGGATGAGCCAGTGATGCGCGTCGTGTTTGAACTCACGCGGCGTGACGCGCTCCAGCGCCAGTTCCACCGCCAGCGGATCTTTGCCGGGGGCCAAGCCCGTGCGGTTGGCCACACGGAAGATATGCGTATCGACGGCAATCGTGTCCTCGCCAAACGCTGTATTCAGTACGACGTTCGCGGTCTTGCGGCCGACACCGGGCAACGATTCGAGCGCTTCGCGCGAGCGGGGCACTTCGCCGCCGTGCACGTCGAGCAGCAACTGGCAGGTGGCAATGACGTTCTTGGCCTTCGTGCGATACAGGCCGATTGTCTTGATGTAATCGGACACACCGGCCTCACCGAGTGCGAGCATTTTCGCGGGCGTGTTCGCCACCGGGTAGAGCCTGCGCGTGGCTTTGTTCACGGAGACGTCGGTGGCTTGCGCCGAGAGCAACACGGCGATCAGCAACTCGAAAGGCGAGGTGTATTCCAGTTCGGTCGTGGGCGTCGGATTGAGTGCTTGCAGCGTCTCGAACAGAGCACGGCGTTTGGCGTCGTTCATGGCGGTGGCGCGTAAGAGGTAGCGTCTTTCTCGTTTTCGGGGACGGCGGGGACGGCGGGGACGGCGGAGGCGGGGGTAAAGCCGCGGGTTCAGGTCTCGTTGGCGTCGTCGTCGGGCGTGGGTGTGGTGCCGCCTGCTCCGGTGCCGATACCCAGCCGCTTGCGACGGGCTTCGGCTTCGTCGATCTGTGCCTGCACTGATGCAGAGACATTCTGGGTGTTCTTCGGTCCGAGGCCTTCGGCGGCCAGCGCCGCCTTCTTCTGACGCGCGCGCTCCAGGGCAGCTTGAATGATGGCCTGTTTGCGGGCTGCTGCCGCGGCGGCTTCATCCGCCTCGTTTGCCTTGTCCGTGGCAAGGAGCGGCTTAGCGGAAGCGTCCGTACCACCGTGTGAAACGGGCGACGTTGTCGTTACGGCCTGCGCAACCCTCGTCTCACCGTTTTCTACGGTTTGTACTGCCTGCGTACCCGCTGCAACGCGTGCTGTACGGGCAGCCAGACGCGCTTCGCGCTCGGCCTTATCCTTGTCCAGACGTGCCTGATGTGTCTCGAAATGAGCCCGGGCCTGGTCGGCTTGTGTTTGCGACCAGGCATCCCAGCCCGTGCGTTCGCCGGTGACCGGCACCATGTCGATGCAGTCGACGGGGCAGGGCGGTACGCAGAGATCGCAGCCCGTGCAGCGGTCCTCGATCACCGTATGCATGAGCTTGGCGGCACCAACGATGGCGTCGACAGGGCAGGCCTGGATGCAAAGCGTGCAGCCGATACACAGTGATTCATCGATGACGGCACGCGGGCGCGGGCGTTCTACGCCATTCTCTGGATTGAGCGGGATGACGGGGCGGCCAAGCAGGTTGGCAAGACGTTCGACGCCTTCGGCACCGCCCGGCGGGCATTGGTTGTAGCTGGCTTGCCCGCTGGCGATGGCGTCAGCGTACGGACGGCAACCTGCGTAACCGCACTTGGTGCACTGCGTCTGGGGCAATAGGGCATCGATGCGCTGGGCGAGCGCGTTGACTTCGGACACGTCTTTTGTGGGGGATTCGGCGGAAATTGGAATTATCCTGCATTTTGCGGAAACACTGAAACCGTTGTGCCATAATTCCGCCCGATGAGAACGACCGGCCGATCATGACAACACCAGAAACCAAGATCAAACGTGACCCGGAACGCACCCGCCAGCGCATTCTTGCTGCTGCGATCGAGGAGTTTGCGGAACGTGGTTCAAGTGGTGCACGCGTGGACAGCATCGCACGCCGAGCCGACATCAACGAGCGCATGCTTTATTACTACTTCGGCAACAAGGACCAGCTCTATCTCGCGGTGCTCGAAGAAGTCTATGGCGAATTCAACCGTGCCGAACATGCGCTCAAGCTCGATCTGCTCGCGCCGCTGGACGCGGTGGCCGAACTGGCCCACTTCGTGTGGGACTACTACGCCGATCATCCGGAACTGATTCAGCTTATCAACAACGAAAATCTGCACGAAGCGAAGTCGATGCGTCAGTCGACGGAAATTCGTCAACAGGTCTCGCCGATCGTCGAATTGCTGGCGCAGACGCTCAAGCGCGGTCAGGTCAGCGGCGAGATTCGCCAGGGCATCGATGCCGTCGATCTGTATGTGACGATCTCGGCAATGGGCTATTACGTGATGTCGAACCGCCATACGCTATCCATCGTGATGGGGCGTGACGTGATGAGCGGTGAGGCGCGAAAGACGTACTCGTCGTTCAATACGCAGATGCTATTGGATTCGTTACGTACGCGCTGATCGGATGGCCGCGACTTGCGGCATCTCAAGCCGGGTCTAGAAACAAAACCGCCGCGAGGGCCTGAGCTCTCGCGGCGGTTTTGTTATGGCCGTCGGAATTGAGAAATGACGGTCAGGTGTTCTTTGCGATGAAATCGCGAATCTGCGGATAGATCACGTTACGCCAGCGGCTGCCCGAGAAAATCCCGTAGTGCCCGCACTTCGGCGCGGTGAAATGCGCACGGCGCTTGACCGGGATGCCGGTGCACAACTCGTGAGCGGCTTGCGTTTGGCCGCTACCGGAGATGTCGTCCAACTCGCCTTCGATGGTAAAGAGCGCGGTGGTCTTGATGTCCTGCGGACGCACGCGCTTGCCGGCCACATCCCACGTACCGCGCGCGAGACTGAAGTCCTGGAACACCGTCTTGATCGTGTCGAGATAGTACTCGGCCGCCATGTCGAGCACGGCGTTGTACTCGTCGTAGAAGCGACGGTGCGAATCCGCGTCGTCGCTGTCGCCGCGCATCAGATCCAGATAGAAGTCCCAGTGCGACTTCAGATGGCGATCCGGATTCATGGCAACGAAGCCTGCGTGCTGCAGGAAGCCCGGATAGACGAGCCGGCCCGAGCCAGGGTAGTTCGACGGCACCGCATGAATCACGTGGTTCTCGAACCAGTCGTACGACTTGTTCGTAGCAAGCGAGTTGACCGAGGTCGGGCTCTTGCGTGCGTCGATGGGGCCACCCATCATCGTCATGGTCTTGGGCGTCTTTTCGCCGTTCGAGGCCATGAGAGAGATTGCACCGAGTACCGGCACGGTTGGCTGGCACACCGAAATGACATGCAGGTTTTCTGCGCCGATATGGCGAATGAATTCCTGAATGTACGCAACGTAGTCGTCCAGATGGAACGACCCGGCTTCGAGCGGCACCATGCGCGCATCGACCCAGTCGGTGATGTAGACCTTGTGGTCCCTGAGCAACGTAGAGACGGTATCGCGCAGCAATGTAGCGTGGTGCCCCGAGAGCGGCGCCACGACCAGCACGACGGGATCGTCTTTGAGCTGTCCGACGGCGCTGGCGTCATCTGCGTAGCGCTTGAAACGCAGAAGACGGCAGAACGGCTTCTCCATCGCGGTCATTTCCACGACCGGGATGTTATGTCCGTCGACCTCGACAGCCTTGATATTGAATTCGGGTTTTTCGTAATCTTTGCCGAGCCGGTAGAGCAATTCGTATCCGGCGGCAATGCGGGGGGCGCCCGGCATCATGGCAAGCAGGCTGCCCGGATTGACGAAAGTCGTCGCCGCCGCCTTTGCCCACGTGGTGAGGGGATTCAACCACGCGCGGTTGTACTCATGAATCTGATACAGCATGTTGTGTGCCCTGAGGCGAATGGTGGGGGAATTATGCAACCGTTTATCACGGCGGTGCAACGCAGCATAACCCTGATATATGGCATTTCCGCATCATCCCGATAGTCTTAACTTATTCGCATCATTGTCATTAGCTATCGTTGCTGCAACGCAACAATTTCAGGTGGAAAAAAAGCCCGCCGAAAGGGCGGGCTTTCTCGTTAGCTGCGAATCAGGCGTTTAGCGCAGCACTTGCGCGATGGACGACGCCACATATTTGATGTTCTTGTCGTTGAGTGCTGCGACGCAGATACGGCCGGTGCTCACGGCGTAAATGCCGAACGCTTCACGCAGACGCTCGACCTGATCGGCGGTAAGGCCCGAGTACGAGAACATGCCGCGTTGGTTGAGAACGAACGAGAAGTCGCGTTCCACGCCTTGGGTACGCAGATTTTCCACCAGCGACCAACGCATTGCACGGATGCGCTCACGCATTTCGGCCAGCTCTTCTTCCCACAGGGCGCGCAGTTCGGCGTTGCCCAGCACGGCGGCGACGACCGAGCCACCGTGCGTCGGCGGGTTCGAGTAGTTGGTGCGGATCACGCGTTTGAGCTGCGAGAGCACGCGGGTCGATTCGTCCTTGCTACCCGTCACGATCGACAGGGCGCCAACGCGTTCGCCGTACAACGAGAACGATTTGGAGAACGAGCTGGAGACGAAGAAGTTCAGGCCGGCGTCGGCGAACCGGCGCACCACGGCGGCGTCGGTATCGATGCCGTCACCGAAGCCCTGGTAGGCGATGTCGAGGAACGGCACCAGCTTGCGGGACTTCACGACTTCCACGACTTGCGCCCACTGATCCGTCGTCAGGTCGACGCCGGTCGGGTTATGGCAGCAAGCATGCAGCACGACGATCGTGCCTTCCGGTTCCTTGTCGAGCATGGCCAGCATGCCGGCGAGGTTCACGCCATGCGACTCGGCGTCGTAGTACGGGTACGAAACGACGTTGAAGCCGGCCGTCGTGAACAGGGCGCGGTGGTTTTCCCAGCTCGGATCGCTGATGGCGACGGTCGCGTTCGGGTTCAGTTGCTTGAGGAAGTCGGCGCCGATCTTCAGCGCGCCGGTGCCGCCCAGGGCCTGGGCGGTAATCACGCGGCCTTCGGCCAGCACGGGCGAATCCTTGCCGAACAGCATTTCCTGTACGGCCTTGTCGTAGGCGGCAATGCCTTCGATCGGCAGATAGCCGCGCGGCAGGCCGGCCGCCACGCGTTGTTCTTCCGCTGCCTTCACGGCCTTGAGCAGGGGCAGTTTGCCTTCCGCATTGAAATACACGCCGACGCCCAGGTTCACCTTATCGGTGCGGTGATCGGCGTTGTAGGCTTCATTCAGGCCAAGGATGGGGTCGCGCGGGGCGAGTTCGACAGCGGAAAAGAGAGTCATTTCGACGGCTCGAGGCAGGTAGTAGGAAAATGCAGCGGGGCGGCCGCAACTTACGCAGGATCGGCCCGGCGGGCTATTTTAGCGAAGATTACCCGCGCTTGTGGTAAACACCGGCCCGCGGCGCGCGAATTCCTGCCTTTTCGGCACGAAAAGTGCCACGGATTGCCAGAATTTGACGAAAGCACCACGAACGTCGCGAGCATGACACCCCACCCGCGCCGGTCATGACGTCGGCGGCGGGGTTGTCACCCATCGGACTCAGGGAATCGTCCGACGCGCTAAAATGCCGGATTACGTCTCTCATGTTCGCGCCCCCGCCATGACCCCTGCGGCTGACAACGATCTCGACGAAAGCAAGTTCCTGACATTCCCGGATTCGCCTTATCAGCTCTACTGCCCGTTCCCGGCCGCAGGCGACCAGCCCACGGCCATCTCCCAATTGACGGAGGGCATTGACGACGGGCTCGCTTTTCAGACCCTGCTCGGTGTGACCGGCTCGGGCAAGACGTTCACGATGGCCAACGTGATTGCCCGCATGGGCCGTCCGGCCATTGTGTTCGCGCCGAACAAGACGCTGGCTGCGCAGTTGTACTCGGAATTTCGTGAGTTCTTCCCGCGAAATGCGGTGGAGTACTTCGTCTCGTACTACGACTATTACCAGCCCGAGGCCTACGTTCCGCAACGCGATCTTTTCATCGAGAAGGATTCGTCGGTCAACGAGCACATCGAACAGATGCGTCTGTCGGCGACCAAGAGCTTGCTGGAGCGGCGTGACGTCGTGATCGTGGCAACGGTCTCCGCGATCTACGGTATCGGTAATCCGAGCGAATACCACCAGATGATTCTGACGGTGCGCCAGGGCGACAAGCTTGGGCAGCGGGAAATCATCGCGCGTCTGATCGCGATGCAGTACACCCGTAACGAAACCGATTTCGGGCGCGGCACGTTCCGAGTGCGCGGCGACACCATCGACATCTTCCCGGCGGAACACGCCGAACTGGCGCTGCGCGTGGAGTTGTTCGACGACGAAGTCGACACGCTGCAACTCTTCGATCCGCTCACAGGGCGGGTGCGCCAGAAAGTGCCGCGATTCACGGTGTATCCGTCCTCACACTACGTCACCCCGCGCGATACGGTGCTACGCGCCATCGAAACGATCAAGGACGAACTGCGCGAGCGGCTCGATTTTTTCTATAAGGACGGCAAGCTGGTCGAGGCGCAGCGTCTGGAGCAGCGGACCCGATTCGATCTGGAGATGTTGCAGGAGCTGGGCTTTTGCAAGGGCATTGAAAACTACTCGCGTCATCTGTCCGGCGCCGCGCCTGGCGAGCCGCCGCCGACGCTCGTCGACTACCTCCCCCCCGATGCGTTGATGTTCCTCGACGAGTCGCACGTGCTCATCGGCCAGTTCAACGGCATGTACAACGGCGACCGGGCGCGTAAGGAGAACCTCGTCAACTACGGATTCCGTTTGCCGTCGGCATTGGATAACCGTCCGCTCAAGTTCGCGGAGTACGAACGCAAGATGCGTCAGGCGATCTTCGTGTCCGCGACGCCCGCCGATTACGAAGCAAAGCGTACCGGGCAGGTGGTGGAGCAGGTGGTGCGTCCGACCGGGTTGATTGATCCGATCATCGAGGTGCGCCCGGCGCGTACGCAGGTTGATGACGTCCTATCCGAAATCAACAAGCGCGTAGCAGTGGAAGAGCGTGTGCTCGTGACGACCCTCACGAAACGTATGGCCGAGCAATTGACGGACTACCTGTCGGACAACGGCGTGAAGGTCCGCTATCTGCACAGCGACATCGACACCGTCGAGCGCGTAGAGATCATCCGCGATTTGCGTCTGGGCGCCTTCGACGTACTCGTCGGGATCAACTTGCTCCGTGAGGGGCTGGATATTCCGGAAGTGTCGCTGGTGGCGATTCTGGATGCCGACAAGGAGGGCTTCCTGCGTGCGGAGCGCTCATTGATTCAGACGATCGGACGCGCAGCGCGTAACGTCAACGGGACGGCCATCCTCTACGCAGACAAGATGACCGAATCGATGAAGCGCGCTATCGGGGAAACGGAGCGTCGCCGCGCCAAGCAGATGGCGCACAACGAAGCCCACGGTATCGTGCCGCAGGGCGTGAAGAAGCGCATCAAGGACATCATCGACGGTGTCTACGATCCGCAGGACGCCAAGGCGGAACTGGCCGAAGCCAAAGAGCAAGCCCACTACCAGGATATGTCGGAGAAGCAACTGGCTCGCGAGATCAAGAAGCTCGAGAAGCAGATGCAGGAGCATGCCCGCAATCTGGAGTTCGAGAAGGCGGCGAAGGTGCGCGATCAGTTGCTGCACGTGAAGGCGCTGGTGTTCGGTACCGATGGTGCCAGCGAGGCGGAGTTGGGGCCGAAGGGGTGACGCGAGGGGCGGCAGTCATATCGATCGGACGGTCGTCCCGTATTTGTCGCAGTTTTCGCCAGGTCGGCGGCACCCTATAGTGCAGTCATGCCGGGCAACCGACCAAGCACGTTCGAGGCGCAACCGGATACCAGACGTGTGGGGCGACTCTCGGCACCTTCGTTTCGCGTCGCTATAAGTTAGGGAGAGATTCATATGCAACTGTATGAACTGATTCAGCGGGTGCCCGGTGATGTTTGCGCTCAGGTCCTTTCGCCGCTCGCAAAAATGGCGAACATGGGCCTCATGGTGCTCGCCGATCTCGGACGCCTCCTTGGCTGAACTGTCTGGATTATCCGGGACGCAGGAGCGACCGGGAACTGATCTGCCAAATTCATGAAAAAGACCTCCGTTCTGTTTATCTGCATGGGCAACATTTGCCGCTCCCCCAGCGCTGACGGCATTTTTCGCCACCGTCTGGCCGAGGCCGGGTTGGCGGACCTCGTCGAGGTCGATTCGGCGGGTACGCACAGCTATCACATCGGCCACGCACCGGACGCCCGCACGCAAGCCGCGGCCGAGCGGCGGGGCTACGACCTGAGCGCCTTGCGGGCGCGTCGCGTCGACGCCAGCGATTTCAAGCGCTTCGAATGGATCGTGGCGATGGATGACGCGAACGTCACCGAACTCACGGCGCGTTGTCCGGCCGAGTTTCGTCACAAGATTGTGCGGTTGATGGACTTCGCGACGCACCATGACGCCACCGAAGTGCCCGATCCGTACTACGGCGGCGCGCAAGGTTTCGAGACAGTGCTCGACTATATAGAAGACGGCCTCGATGGCCTGCTCGCGCAATTGCATAAAGCCGTCTGAACGTCTGCCGAGCCGCGCATGACAGATCGGAAAGGGACTCGCGAAGCAGGAGAAAGTCCCTTTCGCGAGGTGCGTCGTTAGCGCTATGATTCGCCCCATCGCTGCCGTCATGTTGATGGTTCGGTGCGACTGCCTGTCTTTCCCGGAACGCCGGGTTCTGCTTTTCCCCCCCTTGACTCGCTTTCTCGTTTTCTCAATCGATGCTCAATTCGCTCAATTCGTACTGGCGTAAATGGCGCGCCTCGCGTCATGCCGGCCATCAGCTCGACGAACTGCTCGCGCACGCCGATCCGGCAGCGCCTCTGGCCGTCCGCAATCAATGGCTGATCGAGTTGGCGCATTGGGTGCAAAAGCGCGGTGCGCTTGTCAACGAAGACCGCGGGGAAGGGGGGGCGGTGCGATATCGTCCGCATACGCGCCTACGTTATTTGCTGCAAATGCTCGACCGCAATCCGGCGTGGCGATTGCCGGTGGCGCGCACGCTGCGTAGCGTCATCACCGAGAGCGATGCAATTTCGTTGCTTTGCGATACCGGCATGCCGGTGCGTCCGGGATTCTGGGGCGCGCTGGTCGAGCGCATCGAAAAGGCGTTGATTCCGCCGCCGCCCACGCGACGCGATCTTTCCGCGTTGTGTTCGCTGATGTTCCCCGATGGAGATGCGGCCGACTGGATTGCCGTGATGCCCCCCGACCTTCTGGCCGATCTCATCGCGTTGCTGCACTACGGCGAGGACGAGGACGCCGAGACCGATACCGACTGGAACCCGTTCGCCGAAGATCTGCTCGCTGCCATGCATCATCTTGTCGACCAGATCGCATCGACCGGACTGTCGCAGGCGGTGCGCTCGCGTCTGACTTATTCGCGTATCACCGATTCGCCGTTTTACCGGCTCGGACGCGCCATGCAAGCCCTTGAGGATGCCGGTCAGGCATTCTCGTTAGGGGCGCCGCCGTCGCAGACGTTCGTACAACAGATCAACGTTTTTCGCGCACTGCTGGACGATTGCGCGCGTGCGGTGCGTCAGGTGTACGCGCATTTGGACGAGAACGGCGTGAGCGTGGATATCGTGTTTCAGGTCGAGCGGGCCAAGGCGCGGATTCGCCGGCTCGAACGTCTGCTCGAAGCCTGGTTGACGCACGGTGATCGCGGTGATCGGGCCGCAGCTCGCGTTCGTCTGCTGGCGGATCTCGTGCGAGCCAACCAGGCGAGCCAGAGCGTAGGTGAACTGGCGCGAACGTCGTTCGGGCTGCTGGCGCGCAAGGTCGTTGAGCGTAGCGCCGAGACGGGCGAGCACTACATCGCGCGCAACCGCAGCGAGTACTTTTCCATGTTGAAGATGGCCTGCGGTGGCGGGCTGGTGACGGTCGTGACCGTCTATATCAAGTTTCTGATCGTGAGCGTTCACCTGCCGACGATCGTGGAAGGATTCCTCGCCGGGGCCAACTATGCGCTGTGCTTCCTGTTCATGCACTTCTGCCACTTCACGCTGGCGACCAAGCAACCGGCGATGACGGCGCCGGCCATCGCCAGCAAGCTCGATGACGTTGACACCCCCGCCGGCATGGATGCGTTCGTCGGTGAGGTGATCGCCCTTGTGCGTACGCAAGCGGCGGCGATCTTCGGCAATCTGGCCATGGTTTTCCCGTTTTGCCTGCTGGTGCAATGGGCGGTGTCTGCGGCGTTGGGCGTCAATACGATCCCGCCGGAGAAAGCACACGCTACGCTGAGTTCGTTCTCGATCCTGGGGGTGACACCGTTCTTCGCGGCCCTGACCGGGGTGCTGCTGTGGTGCTCCAGCCTGATCTCGGGGTGGGCGGACAACTGGTTTGCGTTGCACGGTATTGGCGACGTGCTTGCGTATAACCGCCGTCTGCGTTTCGTGTTCGGACGCAACGGGGCGGCGCGATTTGCCGACTGGTGCCGCCGTCACATCGCGCCGGTGCTGGGGAACCTGGCGCTCGGCTTCATGCTGGGGCTGGTGCCTGCGGTGTTGACGGCCTTTGCGTTGCCGTTCGAGGTCCGTCACGTCACGCTGTCGACGGGGGCGATTGCCACGTCCATCGGAGTGTTGGGAATGCCCGTGCTGCGTGATCCGGCGCTTTGGCTCGCCGTGGCCGGCGTCGGCTCGATGGCCCTGCTCAACGTTGGTGTCAGTTTTGCGTTAGCATTCCATATGGCGCTCCGATCGCGTCCATTACGATTGGGCGACCGTCGGCAAATCCACCGTGCCATCTGGCGCGCCGTGATGCGCAATCCTCTGGTGCTGCTGTTCCCGATGCGCTCCCCGCAAACGGACCTTCGTCCCGAAAAATAAGAAGTTTCATAGCCGGACGTGGGAACTTCCGCAAAAAATGGGCCAGAAGTACTTGACTAAATTCGTAGGGAATTTATACTTGACGAAAATAGTCGAGATTAATCCCCTGCATCATCATGAGACTTACCACGAAAGGCCGTTTCGCCGTCACGGCGATGATCGACCTGGCCATGCGCCAGGACGCGGGTCCCGTGACGCTTGCGGGCATTAGTCAGCGTCAGCGAATTTCGCTCTCTTATCTGGAACAGCTGTTCGGTAAGCTGCGTCGCCACGAAATCGTGGAAAGCGTACGCGGACCGGGGGGCGGTTACAGCCTTGCGCGCCGCGCAGAAGAGGTGACCGTCGCCGACATCATCATTGCGGTCGACGAACCGCTCGACGCTACACAGTGCGGCAGCAAGGGCAACTGCGAGAAGGGCCAGGACGGCCATCGCGGCCACTGCATGACGCACGAGCTGTGGGCGACACTCAACCAGAAGATGGTCGAGTATCTCGATTCCGTTTCGCTGCGCGACCTCGTCGAGCAGCAGCGCAGCAAGCAGGCCCAGCAGGCTGTGCTGCGCGACACGCGCGAGTCCGGTAACAACCAGACGATCACGACGCGCATCCCCAATTCGGTCTTTGATATGGCCCGTTCATAACAGGCGCCACGGCACGATCCTGGAGCACCCCATGAAAAACGACACCCTCAACCTCCCCATCTACATGGATTACAGCGCCACGACGCCGATTGACCCGCGCGTCGTGGACAAGATGTTGCCCTACCTGCGCGAGCAGTTCGGCAACCCGGCATCGCGCAGCCACTCGTTCGGCTGGGCTGCCGAGCAGGCGGTGGAAGAGGCACGTGAGGAAGTGGCCAAGCTGGTGAACGCCGATCCGCGCGAGATCGTCTGGACCTCCGGCGCGACCGAATCGAACAACCTGGCCATCAAGGGCTCGGCGCACTTCAACAAGGGCAAGGGCAAGCACCTTATCACCGTGAAGACCGAGCACAAGGCTGTGCTCGACACGATGCGTGAGCTCGAGCGTGAAGGCTTCGAAGTCACCTATCTGGACGTCAAGGACGACGGCCTGCTGGATCTGGAAGTTTTCAAGGATGCACTGCGTCCGGACACGATTCTCGTGTCCATCATGGCGGTGAACAACGAAATCGGCGTGATCCAGGACATCGCTGCCATTGGCGAAATCTGCCGCGAGAAGGGCATCGTTTTTCACGTCGACGCTGCGCAAGCGACCGGCAAGATGCCGATCGATCTGGCCGCACTGAAGGTCGACCTGATGTCGTTCTCGGCGCACAAGACGTATGGCCCGAAGGGTATCGGCGCATTGTACGTACGCCGCAAGCCGCGTGTGCGTATCGAAGCCCAGATTCACGGTGGCGGTCATGAACGCGGTATGCGTTCGGGTACGCTCGCCACGCACCAGATCGTGGGCATGGGTGAGGCGTTCCGTCTGGCCCGTGAAGAGATGGCTGTTGAGAACGACCGCGTGCGTATGTTGCGCGATCGTCTGCTGACCGGCTTGACGGAAATGGAAGAGGTCTATGTGAACGGCGACATGGAGCAACGTGTGCCGCACAACCTCAACATCAGCTTCAATTTTGTCGAAGGCGAATCGCTGATCATGGCGATCAAGGATGTGGCGGTGTCGTCGGGTTCGGCGTGCACGTCGGCCTCGCTCGAGCCTTCGTACGTGCTGCGCGCCCTGGGTCGCAACGACGAACTGGCGCACAGCTCGATTCGCTTCACGGTGGGTCGTTTCACGACCGAGCAGGAAGTCGACTACGTGGTCGAACTGCTCAAGGGCAAGATCGGCAAGCTGCGCGATTTGTCGCCGCTGTGGGAAATGTACAAGGACGGGGTCGATCTGAATTCGATCCAGTGGGCCGCACACTGAGCATTCAAGGAGTTAGCCATGTCGTACAGCAAAGAAGTTCTGGATCACTACGAAAACCCGCGTAACGTCGGTTCGTTCGAGAAGGGCGACGACGCCGTCGGTACGGGCATGGTCGGCGCACCGGCCTGCGGCGACGTGATGAAGCTGCAGATCCGCGTGAATGAAGCCGGCGTGATCGAAGACGCCAAGTTCAAGACCTACGGCTGCGGCTCGGCGATTGCCTCGTCGTCGCTGGTGACCGAATGGGTCAAGGGCAAGACGCTGGATCAGGCGCTCTCGATCAAGAACACGGAAATCGCGCAAGAGCTGGCATTGCCGCCGGTGAAGATTCACTGCTCGATTCTGGCCGAAGACGCCATCAAGGCGGCCGTGGCCGACTACAAGCAGAAGCACGGCCAGACGGCCGAGACGGCAAAGGCTGCGTAAGCGGCGCGACGGATAAAGGAATCAGGCAAAGATGGCCATTACATTGACCGAGAAGGCCGCGCAGCACGTTTCGCGTTATCTGACGCGGCGCGGCAAGGGCGTGGGTCTGCGACTGGGCGTGAAGACGACCGGCTGCTCGGGCTTGGCCTACAAGCTGGAGTATGCCGACGAAGTGGCGGGCGAAGACACGGTCTTCGAGAGTCACGGCGTGAAGGTGCTCGTCGATCCGAAGAGTCTGCCGTACATCGACGGCACCGAGTTGGACTTCGCGCGCGAAGGCCTGAACGAAGGGTTTCGCTTCAACAACCCGAACGTGAAGGACGAGTGCGGCTGCGGTGAGTCGTTCCGCGTCTGACGCCGGGGCTTTGCTGTCGGCATTGCCGCCCGCATTGCCGCCATTACGCGCGATCGTCGATTTTCGGCAAGACGACGAAGGCCACTGGGTCGCACGTCTGGCGTGTGGGCATGGGCAACATGTCCGGCATCTCCCCCCGTGGCAGATCCGGACATGGACGCAACATCCCGCAGGTCGCGAGGCGATGCTCGGTAGCGAGCTTCCCTGCCGTAAATGCGAACGCGGCGAGCCGTCCGATGAGTGAGCGGCACGCCGGGGAAGCCGGTGTCACGTAGTAGCGTAGGCAGCAAGGCGGCGCGAGCCGCTTTTTTTACGGGCCGAAGGTGGCCCGAATGTGGATCAAACGCGGGTGAATTTGCGCGATGAGTGCACTGACTGACGACTATTTCACGCTGTTCGATTTGAAGCGGGGCTTCGCGATCGATACCGAAGCGCTCGAAACCGCGTACCGTGCCGTGCAATCGCGCGTGCACCCGGATCGATTTGCGAGCGCGAGCGATGCCGAGCGCCGTGTGGCCATGCAATGGGCTGCGCAGGCGAACGCCGCTTACCGCACGCTGCGTGATCCGTTACAACGTGCGACTTATTTGCTGACGTTGCAGGGCATCGACGTGGGCGCGGAGAACAACACCGCGATGGCCCCCGATTTCCTGATGCAGCAGATGGAGTGGCGTGAAGCCATCGACGATGCCGTTGCCGCGCGCAACATTGGCGCCCTCGATGCGCTCGCCAGATCGTTGCGCGACGACCGTCGTGCGCGGCTCGACAAGCTGGGCGGCTGGCTCGATAGCGCCGCATGGCAGCCGGCGGCGGAAGCCGTGCGACAACTGATGTTCATTGCGCGTGCCGAAGAAGACATTGCGCAGCGCATCGAAATGCTGGAAAACGCGTGACGGCCCGGTGCGGCGCCGTCACATGTCATTGAGAACTGCTTGAGAACAGGGCGCACGCGCGAGCGCGTCGTCCGTATTGCAAAGTCATGGCCCTTCTGCAAATTTCCGAACCCGGCATGTCCCCCGCGCCGCACCAACGGCGACTCGCCGTGGGCATCGACCTGGGCACGACGCACTCGCTCGTGGCCTCCGTGCGCAGCGGTGTGGCCGAAGTCCTCCCCGATGATCAGGGCCGCGTGTTGCTGCCGTCCGTCGTACGTTATCTGGGCGGCCACCGCACGCAGATCGGCTACGACGCCAAGGCGGCTGCTGCCACCGATCCGCGCAACACCATCGTCTCCGTCAAACGCTTTATGGGCCGTGGCCTGGCTGACGTCGGGCACGCAGACAACGCGCCGTACGATTTCGTCGACGCGCCCGGCATGGTCCAGATGAACACGGCTGGCGGTGTGAAGAGCCCGGTGGAGGTGTCCGCCGAGATTCTCGCGACGCTTCGTCAGCGCGCCGAAGATACGCTCGGTGACGACCTGGTCGGTGCCGTGATTACAGTACCTGCGTACTTCGACGATGCGCAACGACAAGCCACCAAGGACGCCGCGCGTCTGGCCGGTTTGAACGTGCTGCGTTTGCTCAACGAGCCGACGGCAGCAGCGATTGCGTACGGTCTGGATAACAGCGCGGAAGGTCTCTACGCTGTCTACGATCTGGGGGGCGGCACGTTCGACATCTCGATTCTTCGCCTGACGAAGGGGGTGTTCGAAGTGCTTGCCGCAGGCGGCGATTCGGCACTCGGCGGAGACGACTTCGATCAGGTGATCTATCGTTGGGCGGTGCAGGCAGCAGGTCTTGATGCGGCATCGCTTACGCCGGAAGACGTACGCGGCTTGCTCGATCATGCCCGCACGGCCAAAGAAGCGCTCACGGATGCCGAACAGGCCGCCATCGCGCTCACGCTCTCGGGCGAGCGCCAGGTGGCACTGGAACTGACGCGCGAGCAGTTCGCGACGCTGGGTGCGCCCCTCGTACAACGTACGATTGGCCCGATGCGTAAGGCGCTTCGCGATGCAGGTATGGGACCGGAGGACGTCAAGGGCGTAGTACTCGTGGGTGGCGCAACGCGCATGCCGCAAGTACGTGCAGCCGTGGCGAGCTTTTTCGGTCGCGAGCCGCTCATCGACCTCGATCCCGATCAGGTGGTCGCGCTCGGTGCCGCCGTGCAGGCGAATCTGCTGGCGGGCAATCAGGCGGAAGGCGACGACTGGCTGCTGCTCGACGTGATTCCGCTCTCGCTCGGCGTCGAGACGATGGGCGGTCTCGTCGAGAAAATCATCCCGCGCAATGCGACCATCCCGGTCGCGCGTGCGCAAGAGTTCACGACCTTCAAGGACGGCCAGACGGCGATGGCCATTCACGTGCTGCAAGGCGAGCGTGAACTGGTGTCCGATTGCCGCTCGCTCGCGCGCTTCGAGCTGCGCGGTATCCCGCCGATGACCGCCGGTGCCGCGCGCATTCGCGTGACCTATCAGGTCGATGCGGACGGCCTGCTTTCCGTCTTCGCGCAGGAAATGCACTCGGGCGTGGCGGCCTCCATTGAAGTCAAGCCGTCCTACGGTCTGGCCGATGAAGATATCTCGCGCATGTTGCAGGACAGCTTCGGTTCGGCCGAGGAGGACATGCGTGCCCGCGCGCTGCGTGAGCAGCAGGTGGAAGCGGAGCGTCTGCTCGTGGCGATCGACAGCGCCTTGCAGGCCGATCCGGAATTGCTCGATGCCGACGAGCGTGCGCAGATCGACGGCCTGTTGGCCGACCTGCGTCAAAAGGCCTCCGGCGACGATCAGACCGCGATCAAGGCGGCGACCGAGACACTCTCGCACGCGACCGATGCGTTCGCCGCACGTCGCATGGACAAGAGCATCCGCGCGGCGCTGGCCGGCCGGCGCGTGGCGGACATCGACAAACTGTAAGACACACACGGAATCAAAGCCATGCCTCAAATCGTTGTATTGCCTCACGTCGAGCTGTGCCCGGAGGGCGCTGTGCTGGAGGTTGCGCCGGGTACGTCCGTGTGCCGCGCCTTGCTGGATAACCACATCGAAATCGAGCATGCCTGCGAGCTGTCGTGCGCATGCACCACTTGCCACGTGATCGTGCGCGAGGGTTTCGAGTCGCTGGAGCCGGCCGAGGACGAAGAGGAAGATCTGCTCGACAAGGCCTGGGGCCTGGAGCCGACGTCGCGCCTGTCGTGCCAGACGCTGATGCCCGCAGATACGGATCTGGTTGTCGAGATTCCGAAGTACACGATCAACCATGCCAAGGAAAATCACTGATCGATGCCGTCTGGCGTCGTGAGGTGACGAGACAGAACAGAGGAGCTTGCCCATGAAATGGACCGACAGCCTGGAAATCGCGATTGCGCTCACGGAAGCGCATCCCGAAGTCGACCCGCAGTACGTACGCTTTACCGACCTGCATAAGTGGGTGGTGGCACTCCCCGGTTTCACCGATGCACCGGAGCGTTCCGGCGAGAAGATTCTGGAAGCCATTCAGTCGGCGTGGATGGACGAAGCCGACTGAGGGGACGTTTCGATCGACGGACGGCGACGACGCCGCTCGACCTACTCATTTGACGAAGCATCCCAAACAAAAGCCGCTCTTTCGAGCGGCTTTTGTGTTTCTGCGATGCCTGCGTATGACACTTAGGCACCACGTCTGAGATTATGTGAGTTGTACAAGGCTCAGCTTGCGCGCACCAGTCCGTTGTTTTCCAGGCGTACGCGGTCGCCCGGCTGGACGCCCGGCGCCGACTGATACGTCCAATAGCGTGTCTTACCCGTATCCATACGCACGTAGACGCGATACACGGTGTCGGAGCGGACACGTTTCTCGACTTCGTTACCGGCCAGACCGCCGCCGAGTACGCCGACCACCGTCATCGCCGTACGGCCGTTACCTGCGCCGAACTGGTTGCCGAGCAGGCCGCCTGCAACGGCGCCCCCGACGGCGCCCAGACCCGTGGCATGACCTTCCGTGCGAATCGGCTGCACCGACTGCACGGTGCCGCACGTCGAGCATGTGGCGGCTTGCTGCTGCGTTGGTGCTGCCGTTTGTTGCGCATACGACGGTTGCGGGGCAGGGGCGCGTTGTGCTGGCGCTTGCTGCGATGCGTACGGGGTTTGAGGGGCTTGTTGGGCTTGTTGCGGAGCCGGTGCCGACGCCATCTGCTGCGATTGCGCCGACGGCGCCGTTTGTTGCGGTGACGTCAACGCGTACTGCGAGTTATTGCTCCCCGGTGCGGGGCCGTCCGTACTTTTGGCCACGGGCAGTACGCCGGTAATAGCGGCTACGCCGAGCAAGCTGACGACGACGATGCTGCCGGCGGCGGCCGCGGCCAAAGGATGCATGCGACGTGGTTGCAGATCGTTATCCATGTTGTTTTCTCCATCGTGCGGTGAGTGCGAACCCCCTTCTGCGTGCTGGCGTGCACGGGCGGTTTCGCATGGGAAAAGTTTCCGTCACGGCAAGCGCGGCGTGCGTTTCATTTTGTAACGCGATGTAAGATGTGCATCGGAAAAACGTCATTTGTGAGACGTTCGGTGGTGTTCTAACCTAATGAAAAATAAAGATATTTTCGTTGATTGAGGCTGCGTGGCATGCCGACCTCGCGGCACGGGCTTAACAAAAGAAACAAGTCGACCGGGAGGCGTGACGTGAATCGCCTGACCCCAGCCTCCGAATTTACGCTGACGTCCGGAGGCGTTGCAGGCACCGGTGCCAAGCTCTCGCGCGGTGTTGTCGTCGCGGCGGCCGGCGTGATGCTCCTGCAATGGCTCGCGTTGGGTGCGTGGGCCGTTAGCTGGTTGATGAGCGAGCGCCGGGGCACGGAAGGCATGCCTCCGCTGGGGCACGACCTGCGTGTCTTCTGGGCCGTCTCCTGGATCACGACGCATCTCGGCGCACTTGCCGCCTTCGACGCAGCGACGCTTTTCACCATCCAACTGCAATTCTTTCCGGCCTATCCGGAAGTCGGGCGCTGGCTATACCCGCCACCGCTGCAATGGGCGATTCAACCGCTGTCACGGCTGGCTTATCCGTGGGTGTACGCGTTGTACGTGATTGTCAGCGTCACGGTATTTGCGGTTGCGGCATGCCAATGGCGACGAAGGTCGGGCTGGCCCTGGCTCGTCGTCATGGCATTTCCCGGCTTATGGGTGGCTGTGCTGGCCGGTCAGAACTCGGTCGTCACGTTGTTGCTCATGACCGTCGCGCTCACGTATTCGGGGACTCGTCCTTTACTTGCGGGGCTATGCGGCGGGCTGCTCGTGATCAAACCGCAATTGGCGGTGCTGCTGCCCCTGTGGTGGCTATGCGGCAGGCAGTGGCGTGCGTTGGCAGCGATGGTGTTCACGGGAGGCGTCAGCTGCGCTCTCTCGCTGGCGTGGGGCGGATGGTCGCTGTGGGAGGTGTTCTTCACGGCGGTGTCTCGGTTCAACGTGGAAGTCGTACAGCAGGGGGCGGACGGCATCTGGCATGCGATGCCAACGGTGTTCGCGTTGGCACGTCTGCACGGGGCACCGTTATCTGTGGCGTACGCACTGTACGCCCTTGTGGCAGTGCCGTCGGTGCTGTTCGCTGCGTGGCTATGGGCCAGGCGGGCACCGTTGTCACTCAGGGTCGCCGCTGCCATGACGGCAACATTACTCTTCCAACCGTATCTGCTGTACTACGAGTTGGTGTGGCTGATCGTGCCGCTGCTATGTCTGGCGACGTTGCGCGATGGGCGCAGAGGGCGCGAGCGGAATGAACGGAATGGGCCGACGGGCGGACCGTCGACGTGGCTCGCGGACCGGTTACTTGCTGCCGCATGGTTGCTGCCGCTGCAAGCGTACCTCGCAGTGCTCTGGACGCCCATGGGGCAGTGGGGCGTTTGGCTATTACCCGCGCTGATGGTACTGATTGGCGCTCGTGCGATCGCGGACGCGCGCATTGCCCGAGCGACGCGCGCATAATGGCACGCATTGTCTGTGAACGTCTTCCCATCGACTTGTCCCAACGTCATGATCGATATGCTCCCGCCTCTCGAAAGGCCGCTCGACACTGCCAACCATCTGCATGTGTATCCGTACGTTGTGCCGCGCACATGGGTCGATACGCACGATCCCGCAGGTGATGCCAGTGAGCCGTTTTCCGACGACGTCTTCGTTACGCTGGTGCTTGACGGCCCGGCGGGGCTTCGGCGTTTGCGGGGTCAGGACCTGCAAGCCGCCGGGCTGACGTTCGAAGCGGCATTTGCCCAGGCGGCTTCCAATCTCTCGCGCGCCTGGACCGCGAAGCACTTCGAGTTCGGCATCGCCCGGCTCGACGACGGTACGCTCGTCGGCGGCTCTCGTGGCAACTGGATGGCCCCGGCGGGTGCGCTGGTGCTGGGCAATCTCTATCAGTCGATGGTGGAGCATTTTGAGCGCAAGGAGTTTGCGGCGATTGCCGTGAATCGTACGTTTCTTGTCGCATTCCCGACGGACGCCGGGACATTGTCGTCACTTGCCTTGCGGCAGTTGATCGAGGGCGCGTCGAACGGGGCGATTCTCCCCATCTCGCGTAGCTGGTTGCGACTCGATGGCGACTGGCCGTCCGCTTATCGCGGAATTCCGGCTTTCTGAAACGGGTTTCCGTTTTTGTCTCGTTTCACATAGGCCCCGCTCGCGACCCGAAAGCGTAACGTTGACGACTCCCTAGACTCGTTGATGGCACATTCCGTTGCCGTCATCGGAGACTACGTATGCCATCGTTAGCGCCCTACGCAGCAAGTTCCTACGCGCCTTTCTCTCCCTCGTCTGCTGCCCATACCCCATCTGCGTTCGTCTCGCCTGTCTCCTCGGTCTCGCTGTCAGGTGCCGAGTGGGCAGGGGAGTTTTCCGGTGCTCGGGTCCTTCGCGCCGTCGCGGAGCCCATCGCACGTGAGCAATGTAGAACGCTGTTGCCACAGGCGTCGCCCATCGAAGTGCAGATCAATGGGCGCACCGTCATGCATTTGTACTCCGAGCCGGATCGTGTCGGGTTTCTGAAGGATAACCGGGCGAATGCGCTCTGGATGGAGATGCTCGACGCCGTGCGCGCCGTGGACGGTTGCCCGGCAGAGACCTCTTCGGCTGCCGTGACTTCCGACATCGAGGCGCGCATGTCGTGTCTGGGTATCGGCGTCGCCGAGCTTTGGCAGTCCGAGGCGACACCTCCGCCGTCTGTGGAGGAAAGTGTGGTGTCGGAGGTCGACGGGCCTCGCGAGGCAAGGGCGCCGTTGAATACCAGCGAGTTCCCTTCAGTCGCAGCGCTGGCGTTGCCCTCGGTCTACATCCGGGAAGCGGGGTTCGAGCCGGGTACCGTGGCCGCGCTCGAATACGATCTGGGATGGCGGGCGCTGGCCCCCTCATGGCAGACGGTGATGCCCGTGATCGACGAGGCCTTGTGGGCAGCGAATCCGAATCCCGAGCTGTTTCGTACCGTCGGACGCGCTGTCTTGCCTCATCTCGCGACGACTTCGTCCGGGAAGGTGATGGACGAATTATGCGAGCGTATCCTGTCGTTCCACATGCATGCCGGCGGCCTTGCGAATTGTCTGACGAATGTCACGCAAGTGGTCGAGCGTACCGGGTCAGATGGACAGCCGAGGTCGGTTGCGGCCATCGAGATCGTCGATTTCATACGCGATTGTGCGGGTCCGGACTGGCGGCAGGCGTTGATTACCAGACCGGGTGAGGATGCGCTGACACGGCGTCGAGAGGCTTGCGCGCGTCCCTCGACGTTTGCGCCCATGCCTCCGACGATCGTGGAAGATACCGAACGTCCCGACGATGCCATGCCGATAACGGATTTGCGTCGCTGAGGTTCGGCATCGGCATGAAAAAGCCGCAGCCTCCGTATGAGGGCTGCGGCTTGATTTTTGGCGCATGACGCGCCGAACCATCAGTCTTCGCGACGAAGGTGCGGGAAGAGCAGCACGTCGCGAATGTTCGGGCTGTCGGTGAGCAGCATGACCAGACGGTCGATGCCGATACCGCAGCCACCCGTCGGGGGCATGCCGTACTCGAGCGCGCGAATGTAGTCGGCGTCGTAGTACATGGCTTCTTCGTCACCGGCGTCTTTTTGTTCCACCTGAGCGCGGAAGCGTGCGGCCTGGTCTTCCGGATCATTCAGTTCCGAGAAACCGTTGGCGATTTCGCGGCCCGTGACGAACAGCTCGAAGCGCTCGGTGATGCCCGGCAGCGTGTCCGAGGCGCGGGCGAGCGGCGAGACTTCCACCGGATAATCGACGATGAACGTCGGTTCCCACAACTGGCTCTCGGCCGTTTCTTCGAACAGCGCCAGTTGCAGTGCGCCGAGGCCGGCGTTCTTGAACTGCGGTGCATCGACCTTCACACCGTACTTGCCCAGTGCGCCACGCACGAACTCGATGTCGGCCAGTTGCGCATCGGTGTACTCCGGCGCGTATTTGCGGATGGCTTCGACAATCGTCAGGCGATGGAACGGCTTGGACAAATCCAGTTCGCGGCCCTGATATTCGATGGTCGCGGTACCGCGCGCGTCGATGGCGGCGCGGCGGATCAGCGCTTCGGTGAAGTCCATCAGCCAACGGTAATCCGTATAGGCCGCGTAGAACTCCATCATCGTGAATTCCGGATTGTGGCGCGGCGACACGCCTTCATTACGGAAGTTACGGTTGATCTCGAACACTCGCTCGAAGCCGCCGACGATCAGGCGCTTGAGGTAGAGTTCCGGCGCGATACGCAGATACATCTGCATGTCGAGCGCGTTATGGTGCGTGATGAACGGCTTGGCCGCGGCGCCGCCCGGAATCGGGTGCAGCATCGGCGTTTCGACTTCCATGAAGTCGGCGTCCGTCATGTACTGGCGAATCGAAGCGATGGCCTTCGCGCGGGCGCGGAAGGTGTTGCGCGTCTCCGGCGAGGTGATCAGGTCGACGTAACGCTGGCGGTACTTCGTTTCCTGGTCGGACAGGCCGTGGAACTTGTCCGGCAGCGGACGCAGCGCCTTGGCGAGCAGACGCAGTTCCTTGACCTTGACCGACAGCTCGCCGGTGCGGGTGCGGAACAGCGTGCCGGTCGCGGCGATGATGTCACCGATGTCCCAGCCCTTGAAGGCGGTCATCGAGTCGGCGCCGACGTCGTCGCGGCCGATGAAGAACTGGATCTGACCGCTGCCGTCCTGAACGGTGGCGAAAGCGGCCTTGCCCATCCCGCGCTTGAGCATCATGCGACCGGCCACCGACACGGCGACAGGTTCGGCTTCGAGCGTCTCGTTATCCACGTCCTGATAACGCGCTTGCAGATCGCCCGCGTGCTGCTCCGGACGGAAATCGTTCGGAAACGCCACGCCGTTGGCGCGAATCGCCGTGAGTTTGTCGCGACGCTCGGCAATGAGCTTGTTGTCGTCCTGCGGCAAGTCGTTGGCCGATGATTGGGCCGGTGTGTTTTGATCGGTCATGATGAGCGATGAGGTTATTCGGTAAAACGCAGCGTGTGCAGCAGGGCATTCTTGAGCGAGCCGTCGGGCGCGCCCAGCCAGATCAGTTCGGTGCGATCCTGGCGCGGGCCGGCATTGGCCACCGCACTCGGGTCCCGCACGAACAGCGCCGCGATCGCCTGCGAGCGCGGCTCGTACAAAATGTGGACATACTCGCTCGGGCAGTCGTGCGGCTTGCAACTCTGCACCAGCAACCAGGGCTTGCCTGCGACGCTCACCCGTTGCGACGGCGTCGACGTGCCGCCCTGACGCACCCACGCGGGCACATTACGCGGTGCGACGATGCGTGCATAAGCGCCCGAGAAATCCGGGCGCTTGAGCAGTTCATGCAGGTACGGTCCCGTCTCGGGATTTGCACCGGGTGCGCCCGGAGTGCTGGCCGGGGCGGCAACGGCGGCGCGCTGCACGCACAGCGCGCTCACCACCCACACGGCTAGCGTGCGGACAAACGCCATTCCTTACACTCCCTGCTTGAGACTCGCGGAGATGAATTCGTCGAGATCGCCGTCGAGCACCTTGCCGGTATTGCCGGTTTCCACGCTGGTGCGCAGATCCTTGACGCGCGACTGGTCGAGCACGTACGAGCGAATCTGGTGACCCCAGCCCACATCGGTCTTGCTTGACTCGAGCTTGTCCTGCTCGGCGCGACGCTTGCGCATCTCGTGTTCGAACAGGCGCGAGCGGAGCATGTCCCACGCTTCGGCGCGGTTGCGGTGCTGCGAACGGTCGTTCTGGCAGGCCACGACGATGCCGGTCGGGATGTGCGTCAGACGAACGGCAGAGTCGGTCTTGTTGATGTGCTGACCACCCGCACCGGAGGCGCGATACGTGTCGGTACGCACATCGGCCGGATTGATTTCGATGTCGATCGAATCATCCACTTCCGGGTACACGAACAGGCTGGCGAACGAGGTGTGGCGGCCGCCCGACGAGTCGAACGGCGACTTGCGCACCAGACGATGTACGCCGGTTTCGGTGCGCAGATAGCCGTAGGCGTAGTCGCCCGTGACCTTCAGCGAGGCGCTCTTGATGCCTGCGACGTCGCCATCGGACTCTTCGAGGACTTCGGCCTTGAAGCCCTTGCGTTCGCAATAGCGCAGGTACTGGCGCAGCAGCATGCCGGCCCAGTCGTTCGCTTCGGTGCCGCCGGCACCCGCCTGGATGTCGATGAAGCAGTTGTTCGGGTCGGCCGGGTTGTTGAACATCCGGCGGAACTCCATTTCGTCCACGCGCGCGGCGAGACCCTGCGTGTCGCTTTCGAGCGACAGCAACGAGTCTTCATCGCCCTCTTCGCGGGCCATGTCGAACAGTTCCTGCGTATCGGAAAGGGCAGCGTCGAGTTCAGTCAGGTTGGTGACTACGCTGTCGAGCGACTTCTTTTCCTTGCCCAGTGCCTGCGCACGCTTGGCGTCGTTCCAGATATTGGGGTCTTCGAGTTCTTTGTTGACTTCCGTCAGGCGAGCTTGCTTGACATCGAAGTCAAAGATACCCCCTGAGCTCGCCAACGCGGGTGCGCAGGTCGGCGAGCAGGGATTCTAGAGCGTTGAGGCGTTCGGCTTCCATGAGCTATGAATTGCGAATTCGTGAAAACCGCAATTATAGCGCAGCGAAGCCCCTGTTTCCCTCACTTTTCGAGGGCTTTCGACGACTTTCGGACAGTCGCTCAGCGCGATGCGTGACGCAGACCGAAGGCGTCGCGGGCAAAGCCGGCGTCGGCAAGCGACGTGTCGTCGAACGACGCGAGGGCTTCCGCCTGGAGCTTTTGCTCGTAATGCACGCGCCATTGGTCAACGGCACGGAAGAACAGGCCGAGCGGGGTGACCGGCGCAGCAACGACCGGAGCGGATGCGTTGATGTTGGCAGCGGCGGACAGAGGGCGGTACATGATGTGACTTCCTTCACAAGGTGCGGCGTGCGGACCGGAGGCAGGATGCCATGGCTGACGTCGCATTAGGGATTACCCGAAGTCTATGCCTTTCCCGTGCGCTGAAAAAGTGAATTGTTTGGGCGATTTTGTTCACTATTATTGAAGTATCAGCGGGCGTCGCTTAATATGCGAACGTTCGCCCCACTGCCCCGCGCTTACTTTCTTTTCTGCCGTCGTCTTGCGATCTGGCCCCGGAGCCTCTCCATGGACTTTCTGCAACTCCAGACCTTCAAGGCCATCGTGGACGAAGGCAGTGTGCTGGGCGCCGCCGAGACGCTGCATTGCGTGCAGTCGAACGTCACGGCGCGTATCCGGGCGCTTGAACACACGGTAGGCGTCAAGCTTTTTCACCGGCAGGGGCGACGGCTGCAACTCACCCCGAGCGGGCGCACGCTGCTCGGTTACGCGGACCGGATTCTGTCGCTCTCGCGCGAGGCCAGTGCTGCACTGAATCCGGCCAACGAGCCGTCCGGCGACTTCTCACTGGGCGCGATCGAATCGTCGGCCACGTCGCGACTCCCTGCGGTACTGGCGCGGTTTCACGCAGCGTATCCGAAGGTGCGTCTGAATCTGGTGACGGATACGTCGCTGAATCTGCTCGATGAGATCCAGCACGGCCGTGTCGATGCGGCGTTGATCGCGGGTACGGCCTGCCTGGAAGCCAAAACGCAGACGTCGGTCGTGGCTGACGAAATCTACCGGGAGCCGATCGTGCTCGTGGCGCCGGCACGCGCCGGGCGTGTGCACGAAGCGTCCGACCTGGCGGGCGCAACGCTGCTTATGTGGCCGCCTGGCTGTCCTTATCGCGGCACGATGGAGCAGTGGCTCGCGGCGAATGCGGTCACGCCGGGGCGCATCCTGAGCTACGGCAGCTACGCCACCATCGTGGCGTGTGTGGGCGCGGGCGTCGGCTATTCGCTGGTGCCGCGCGGGATTTACCTGCGCTACCGTCAGGAGGCCAACATTGTGGGTCACGCGATGGAGGATCTGGCAGCCGTGCCGAACTTCTTCGTGCGCCATCGTGGCGTCGACGTACATCCGGCGCGCGAAGCGTTCCTACGTGTGATGCGTGAGTACGTGGCCGAGGCGCAACCCGCGTAGCTGCGTAGTCGCGGCTGTACGTCCTGCACGTTCTTACTGCCGTTCCACCCCACGGGAAGGGCGGCCTTTTCATTGCGTGATGCTCGGACTTTCCGTCAATGGTCGCTTCTGAGCCATGACGGCATGTCGTCGACGTCGATCTCGGCGGTGCGGCCGTGATGGACGTTATGGCCGGTATGGCGCGGGCACCGTCGCTGTCTTGGCTTCAGGCCTGTGCGTGCTCGATGATCATCTGGACGCGAGATACGCCATTGAAGGTGTCCGCAGCCAGGCGATACGCGAATTGCGCGCGGCTTGGCAGGGTATCGGCATGATTGAACCAGATGGCGTTAAAGCGCATGCGCCCGCGGCCGAGTTGCAGCTTCAGGTGCTTGTCCTTGAGGATGGCCTGCGAGAGCACGTCGAACTCGCCCGAGAACACGGGAGGCGGAAAGCCTTGTCCCCACACCTGCGCATCGAGCATGGCGACGAACGGCGGCACGAAGCAATCGTCGCCGATGTCGCCATCGGTTTCGATCACGCGTGAGAGCGCCTTTTCGTCGAGCCACGCTTGTCCAACAGCTTCGAACGCGGCCTGAAAACGCGGCAGGGCGTCGGCTGCGATGGTGAGCCCCGCGGCCATCGCGTGACCGCCGAACTTGCCGATCAGACCGGGTTCGCGCTTGGTGACGAGGTCGAGGGCGTCACGTAGATGGAAGCCGGGGATCGAGCGGCCGGAGCCCTTGATCTGGCCGTCGTCGCCCGGAGCGAACACGATGGTCGGCCGGTAGAACTTCTCTTTGAGACGCGCGGCCACGATGCCGATCACGCCCTGATGCCATGTCTCGTTAAACGCACACAGCGTAGTCGCGGCGCGCGGGTCGAAGCGGGCCAGATCCGCTAATGCTTCTTGCTGCATCCCGGCTTCGATTTCGCGGCGTTCGCGGTTCATTGCGTCGAGTTCCTGCGCAAGCATCCAGGCGCGGGCGTCGTCGTCGGTGAGCAGGCATTCGATGCCGAGCGACATGTCCGCGAGGCGTCCGGCGGCGTTCAGGCGCGGGCCCAGACCGAAGCCGAGGTCGAAGCTGCCTGCCTGCCGCGCATTGCGGGCCGCCGCACGAAAGAGGGCGTTAATGCCGGGGTGCATACGCCCGTCGCGCATACGCAAGAGCCCTTGCGCCACCAGAATGCGGTTGTTGGCGTCGAGTTTGACCACGTCGGCAACGGTGCCCAGTGCGACGAGATCGAGCAGCGTATCCAGGCGCGGCTGCGTCTGGGCATCGAAGGCGCCGCGGGTACGCAATTCGGCGCGCAGCGCGAGCAGCACGTAGAACATCACGCCGACACCGGCCAGATTCTTACTCGGGAATTCGCAGCCGGGCTGGTTCGGGTTGACGATGCAGCGCGCGTTGGGCAACGCGTTGCCGGGCAAGTGGTGGTCGGTGACCACGACCTCGATGCCGAGCCTCTGCGCGGCAGCGACGCCGTCCAGGCTGGCAATGCCGTTATCGACGGTAATCAGAACGTCCGGCGGACCTTGCTTGCCCTGTGCCGCGAGCGCAACGATCTCCGGCGTAAGGCCGTAGCCGTACTCGAAGCGGTTCGGCACCAGATACTCGACCTTCGCCCCGAACATGCGCAGTCCGCGTACGGCCACGGCGCAGGCCGTAGCGCCGTCGCAGTCATAGTCGGCGACCACGAGCATGCGCTTGCCGCTGGCGATGGCGTCCGCAAGAAAGACGGCCGCGTCTTGCGCCCCTTTGAGTTGCGTAGGCGGTATCAGGCGGGCGAGGGCCGTCTCGGTCTCGGCACGTTCGGCCACGCCGCGCGATGCGAACAGGCGGGCGAGCACGGGATGGATGCCGTCACGCGAGAGCGTGTCGGCGGTCGAGTCGTCGACATGGCGGGTGACGATATCGGTCATGCCACCTCCTCGCCAAGCCGGGCGAGCGGCACCAGGCGCGCGGTGAGCGGCTGACGGCGCCAGAACTTGCGCAGGTCGCCGCCGCGCGCGCGAATAGTCACGCTGTGGCTGTCGCCGCACAGGGTTAGGGCGACTTCACGGGCTTGACCTTTGGTCACGCGCTCCAGCGCGGGGGCGAGCCACGTCCGGTCGATCTCGACGAGGGCATCGCGCCAGCGCGCCCAGTCTTCCATCAGGAAATGCGGTGTAAGGGTGTCGATCTGCACGATCGTGCGTCCGTTTGCAGCGTCGATGCCGGCAGCCGTCGGGTGCAAGTCGATCTGCATATGGGTTGCCAGTCCGCGTGTGGCGGGGGCGTCGGCCAGAACGCTCACGCACGGCCGGTTCATGCGGGGCGCGGCAATACGCTGACCGCCGCCGTACAACCAGATGGCATTGACCGGCGGCAGACGGCGCGCTTCGCGAGCCTGATTGGCCGGGTGGTCGTACCACGCCATCTGCACCTCGTTCTGCCATTTGCGCCACAGCAGTTCCGCGTTGCCCTGGGGCAGCCAGATATCGACGTTACGCCCGGCCGCGCGGGCGGGCGACGCCGTGAGCAGGTCGCCTAGCGCCGGGGCGCTCAGATACCAACGGTCGGGACGCGGCGCAATCAACTCGCCACCTTCTTCCGCAAACAGCGTATGCGCTGTGGCAAACAGGGCCGCCGACTCCTCGGTGCTCAGTTCGAGCTCGGCCGGGTCCGTCAGCACCAGATGATCGGTGGCGATGTGGATATGCGCGGGCTGCGCGCAGTACCAGAAACGGGTGTCGAGCGAGCCGCTGTCGTCGAGCAGCATGAACGGCGCAAGCGGGGCGCGCGCCGGGCCGCCGGGCAGGCCAAAGGCGTCGGCGAGCCAGCGCTCGTGCGGCAGCGTGGGGACGAAGGGGTCTTCCGGCACGTCCTGCGCCGACTGGACACCGCGCGCGAGCAACTTTTCGAGCGCGGGCAACTCCAATTCGGCCAGCAGTGCGGGCAAATGGGCCGACGCGGGGAGCGCGAACGGCAAGAGAAAGTGCAGGGCAGGTGTATCCATGTCGAGGCGAATTGTATGGCAAACTTCGCGCTGGCAGTTGGGTGACCCTGACGTCAGGTACGGAACGTACCGTGCGTCGCACCGGGCAGGGGCCGGGTGCGGGGCTCGGGTACTTGACCCGCGCCGGTGAAGGCCGGCGCCAGTACGTTCCGATCGATCCTTATCAAGAATCAGGAATCCGCTTGAAATTCCCATACGAATGGCAGATCGGCTGGCGCTATACGCGCACCGGCAAGCGATCATCCGGCAACGGTTTCATTTCCTTCATCTCTTTCATCTCCATGGCCGGCATTGCGCTGGGCGTGGCGGCGCTCATTGTGGTGCTCTCGGTGATGAACGGCTTTCAGAAGGAAGTTCGGGACCGCATGCTTTCCGTGCTGGCACATATCGAAGTCTTTGCGGTCGATGGCAATCTGCCTGACTGGCAGCGCACGGCCGCCGAGGCGCTGCAGAACAAGAACGTCATTGCGGCGGCCCCGTATGTTGGCGAGCAGGCCATGCTCACCCGGGACGACAACGTGCGCGGCGTGGTGCTGCGCGGCATCGTCCCCAGTGAAGAGGCCAAAGTCTCCGATCTCGGCAAGCAGATCACCGACGGCACGCTCGCGAACCTGACGCCGGGGAGCTTCGGCATCGTGCTCGGACGCGAACTGGCGCGGGCGCTGGGCGTGAGCATTGGCGACAAGATTACGCTGGTAGCACCCCAGGGAACGATCACTCCGGCGGGCGTTCTGCCGCGCGTGAAGCAGTTCACCGTGGTGGCGGTCTTCACGGCGGGGCACTATGAATACGACAGTTCGCTCGCGTTGATCGATCTGCACGATGCGGAAACCCTGTTCCGTCTCGACGGGCCGACGGGCGTACGTCTGAAAATTCAGGACATGGAGCAGGCGCCGCTCGTGGCGCGTGAGCTGGCCAAGACCCTGACCGGCAATATGTGGGTACGCGACTGGACCCAGCAGAACAAGAACTGGTTTGTCGCCGTGCAGACCGAGAAGCGCATGATGTTCATCATCCTGACGCTCATCATTGCGGTCGCGGCGTTCAACCTCGTGTCGTCGCTCGTGATGACGGTGACCGACAAGTACGCAGATATCGCGATTCTGCGCACACTCGGCGCGCAGCCCGGCTCGATCATGAAGATCTTCATCGTGCAGGGGGTGACCATCGGCTTCGCCGGAGCGTTGCTCGGTGTGGGCCTCGGCTGTCTGATTTCGGTCAATATCGGCACCATCGTGCCGTTTATCGAACGCCTGCTGGGAATCCACTTCCTGCCGCAGGACATCTACTTCATTTCCGAATTGCCCTCGGATCTGCAATCGTCGGACGTGATCCGTATCGGGGTGATTTCCTTCATCCTTTCGGCGCTGGCGACGATCTATCCGAGCTGGCGTGCCTCGCGCGTCAAACCGGCGGAGGCCCTGCGTTATGAGTAACCCGAATCACGCCAATCAATCGATGGCCCCGGTGTCGAATCTGGCCTATGACGGCCCCGTACTGCGCGCGCGCGATCTGCACAAGACGTTCAAGCAGGGACAGTTGAACGTGACGGTGCTTAACGGTGCCAGTCTGGACGTGGCGCCCGGCGAGAAAGTGGCGATCGTGGGGGCGTCGGGCTCGGGCAAGAGCACGCTGCTGCATGTGCTGGGCGGGCTCGACGATCCGTCGCGCGGCGAGGTGTCGCTGCTCGGCAAGCCGTTTTCGGCGCTGCGCGAACGCGAGAAGACTTCGCAGCGCAATCAGTCGCTCGGTTTCGTCTATCAGTTCCACCATCTGCTGGCCGAATTCTCGGCGCTCGACAATGTGGCGATGCCGCTGCGCATTCGACGTTTGCCGACCGAGCAGGCGCGTGCCGCAGCGCAGGTGATGCTCGAGCGCGTGGGGCTGGGCTCGCGCATGAAGCACCGGCCCTCGGAGTTGTCGGGCGGCGAGCGTCAGCGCGTGGCGATGGCGCGTGCGCTAGTCACGCAACCGGCCTGTGTGCTGGCGGACGAGCCGACTGGCAACCTCGACGGGCATACCGCCGAGACCGTGTTCGAACTCATGCTGGAGTTGTCCGAGACGCTCAAGACGAGCTTTGTGATCGTTACGCACGATATCGATCTGGCCAAGCGTTGTGATCGCGCTTTGCGGCTGCGGGAAGGGATCCTGGAGTCGGCGTGACGGTTGGGGTTGTCACGTGACAGGGCAAGGAGAAGCGCCGGGGATTCCCCGGCGTTTTCTTTTTGGGGGGGGGCGATGGGACGCCGCGATTTTCGGCAACGTCCTAGACCTTGATGCGGTGTTGTCCGATGGTCATAACGAAGCCGACGTGCGAGCCTTGTCATCGACCCGTAGAATTGACGCTCAAGGACACCTGACCATGTGGATCGATACCCATTGCCATCTCGACGCGGCTGAGTTCGACGCCGACCGTTCGACCGTGATTGCCGACGCCGTTGCCGGCGGTGTGGCGGGGCTCGTGGTGCCCGCCGTTGAGTGCGCCACATTCGATGCGGCGCGCGCGGCGGCACGGGCGATTCCCGGCGGGGCTTATGCGCTCGGTATTCATCCGCTGTACACGCCACGGGCGCGCGACGAGGACATCGCGACATTGCGCCGCGCCGTCGAGGCCGCGATGGGCGATCCGCGTTTTGTCGGTATCGGCGAAATCGGTCTGGATTTCTTCGTGAGAACGCTCGATCCGGCGCGTCAGCAGTTCTTCTATGTCGAGCAGTTGAAGATCGCCCGCGACTTCGATCTGCCGGTCATTCTTCATGTGCGTCGCTCGCAGGATGCCTTGCTCAAGCAACTGCGCATCTTTACGCCGCGCGGCGGTATTGCCCATGCGTTCAACGGCAGCCGTCAGCAGGCGGACATGTTCGTCGAGCGCGGCTTCTGTCTGGGATTCGGCGGGCAGATGACGTTCGATCGTGCGTTGCAGATAAGACGCCTGGCGGTGGATATGCCGTTGACGTCCATCGTGCTGGAGACCGACGCTCCCGACATCGCGCCGGAATGGCGCTACAAGCAGCGCAATAGTCCTGTCGAACTGCCGCGCATTGCGCAAGTGCTGGCGCAACTGCGCGACGTTTCGCTCGATGCACTGTCGCAGGCGACGTGCACCAATGCGTGCCGCGCGCTGCCGCGCTTGTCCGGCGCCATGGCCATGACGCCAGGCGATGGGCCCGCCGCCGACGTCTCGCTTACCTCGCTGACTTCTCCTATTTCCGAAACCCCCCCCGGGCAATCGCGCTGACGCTGCGGCGTTGCGCGGATCTCCAACCGTGGCGTGGTGACGTCATGAGAGTTGTGCTGCTTTGCTGGGTTGCCGGCATCTGGTGGCTGCAACAGGCATCGGTGCTGCCGGCGGGGCGGGGATTCGCCGTTGCGGTGGGTGTGGCTGGGTGTGTGTTTGTTGTGGGGGCGGTGTGGGCCGTTGCGGTTGCGGTGGCGTCGGTCGATAGACGGCTGGGCGCGTGTGGCACGGACGCCGGGGGATTGGCCAGAGGCCGTGGCGGTCGCCGTGAGCGTCGCGGGGTGTTCGGTGTCGGCGATTGGCGTCGTCGCTTTGCGGTGTTGGTGCTCGCTGTCTGCGCGGCGATAGGCGGCTACGCTTGGGCGGCGTTTCGTGCGGAAGCACGATTGAGCGACAGTTTGCCCGTTCGGCTTGAAGGGCAGCAAGTGACAGTCGTCGGCGTGGTGGCCGGGTTGCCGACTTCCACGCAGGACGGGGCGAGGTTCGCGTTCGATGTTGAGCAGGCTTTCGTCGCGGGCAAGGGGTGCGAGCTGGCTTCGTCCGGGGTAACGGCGATGTCGCCTTCAGGTGCTTCGGGCGGCCGGCAGGAGACTTGGGCCGACGATGCCCCGTGCCGGTCGGTGCGCGTGCCGAGGCATATCGAGCTTGTGTGGCCTGGACGTTTGTCCTTCGGTGAGAGAGGGGGCGCAGGCGTCGATGCGGGCTTAAAGGTCGGGGCGGCTTCAAGGGACAGAGAAGCGCTTTCGAGTGCGAGACGCCCTCGCGCCGGGGAGCGGTGGCGATTTCTGGTGCGTTTGAGTGCGCCGCGAGGCTTTGCCAATTGGCACGGCTTCGATGCCGAGTTGATGGCGCTTGTCCGAGGGATTCGGGCGACGGGGTATGTGCGTACGTCGAACGGCGAAGGCAACGCGTTTCGGGAAGGTCGGGATGATAGCCGATCGCGTCGTCTGCATGCCGGGCCGCTGCTGGGGTATCGATTTGCCGCGTGGCGCGAGCGCCTGCGAGACGACTTTCGAACAGCGCTCGGGCCATCGGCGAGATATGGCGGTGTACTGATGGCGTTGGCGCTGGGAGAGCGTGGCGATATCGCGGACGCCGATTGGCAAGTGTTTGCCGATACCGGCGTGAGCCATTTGCTGGCGATCTCCGGCCTGCACGTGTCGCTCGTCGCGGGGGCGTTCGCGGCGCTCGTCGGGGTACTGTGGCGACGAGCGTGCTACCGCCGCTTCAGCTTGCCGTTGTGGTGGCCAGCGCCCAAGGCGGCCGCGGTGGCAGGCCTGCTGGCCGCTTTGGCCTACGGGGCGATCGCCGGGTGGGGTGTGCCGGTGCGACGCGCGGTCGGGATGGTCGCGATTCTGGTCTTCGCGCTGCTGAGCGGACGGTTCGCTGCGCCCTCATATGTACTGGCGTGGGCGCTGGCTGTGGTCGTCGCACTCGACCCATGGGCTGTTGTCACGCCCGGCCTTTGGCTCTCGTTCGGCGCAGTGGCGGCGCTCGTGATGGCGGGGGCGCGTCGCGAACCACTGCCGTCGACGGGGCGGGAGCGCTCGGGTGTCGGGGAGGGGGACGTCGCTGATAGTGTCGTTGATGGGATTGGGGCGAGCGCGGGTGCGCGCGTCGGCGCAGGCGTGGGTCGGCGCGCAGAAAAGGGCGCCTACAGGGAATCCGGCCACGCGACGGCGCGCCCGGATGGTAGGGCTTCGAGCAGGGATGCTCCGGTGGACGGCAGTCTCGCACAGGGGGCGATCGGGCGCTGGCGCTCGGCATTGGGCGAGCGGTTGGCGCAGGCGGCCCGCGCACAATACGCGGTCACGATCGGGTTGGTGCCATTGACGCTTGCCTGGTTCGGCGCCGTGCCACTGCTCGGGCCACTGGCCAATGCCGTCGCCATTCCGGTCATGACGCTGTTCGTTACGCCGCTGGCGCTGGCGAGTTTGTTGCTGCCGGCTGGCGTGGCGGAGTGGGCGCTTGCCGTAGCGCACACGATTGTCGTCTGGCTGGCCGATTGGCTGGGGTGGCTCGCTGCGCTGCCGTGGGCTGTGTGGCGTGCGCCGGTTGCGCCTGTCTGGGCGCAGATAGCGGCGGTGGTCGGGGTGATCGTCTGTCTGATGCCGCTGCGGCAATGGATGCGCGGGATCGGCGTGAGACTGTGGCTGATCGGCATTCGTCTCGCGGGGCTGGCGTTGATGGGGCCGGCGATGCTGGCGTCGTCGCCCCGGCCCGACGCGGGCGAGTTTCGCGTCACCATGCTCGATATCGGGCAAGGCAATGCGGTGCTGGTCGAAACTGCAACTCGCACGCTGCTGTTTGATACGGGGCCGCCGTTAGGAAGACGCGGCGACGCGGGACGCCGGGTGATCGTCCCCTATCTGCGCGCGCATGGAGTAGCGCGACTTGACCGGCTCGTCGTCAGCCATGCGCACGACGACCATTTTGGCGGGGCGCTTAGCGTACTGCGTGCCTTCCCGTCGGCCGAGGTGTTTTCGTCGCTGCCTCTCGGGCATCGTGTGCGCCGCGCGGCGAAGGCGCATCGAACCTGTCTTGCCGGACAGCACTGGACTTGGGATGGAGTCACCTTTCGTTTCCTGCACCCGGACCGGGCGACGCTGCGTGAAGGATGGGGCGGGCGGGCCGGACCCAATACGGTCAGTTGTGTGCTGCGAATCGCGAACGGGCGGCATAGCGCGTTGCTCGCGGCAGACGCCGAGGCACCGCAGGAGCGCGCGATGGTGGCTCGAATCGGGGCCGCATTGCGCTCGGATATTCTGCTGGTGCCGCATCACGGCAGTCTGACGTCGTCGACGCAGGCGTTCGTCGCGGCCATATCGCCCCGGCATGTGGTGTTTCAAACGGGCTACCGCAACCGGTTCGGCCATCCGAAAGCTCCCGTAGTCGCGCGCTATCGAGTGGCAGGTGCGCGGATTTGGCAAAACGTGACGCATGGGGGCATCCGGTTTTCGAGCACGCCCGACGGGATCGAAGCGCGGGCCTACCGTGAGCAATACCGGCGCTACTGGCATGCGGAGTTGCCGGATACGTCATAGGACGAAGATGAACGGCGGGGCAGCGCGAAGGTGTCCGGGAGGCAATGGCAGGCCATTCGACGGAAACCTCTACCGGTAATTGATAAGCGGTTCGCTAGAATGGTCCGGCGAGTGTCATGCGGCCGGATCATCGCGCATGTCGCAAGCTCGCCATGACAATGAATTCCATGACAAGAGACATCATCCATTTTTCGCACGGCAACGGCTTTCCGGCGGGCGTTTATCGCAAGATGCTCGGCGCGCTGTCCGACGAGTACGACGTGCGAGCCATCGACCGTATCGGTCACGATCCGCGTTACCCCGTAACGCCGGGCTGGCGCTATCTGCGCAACGAACTGGTCGATACGCTCGTGCGCCAGTATCGCGGCGAGCCTGTCTGGCTCGTCGGACACTCGCTCGGCGGCTTTCTGAGCCTGATGGCTGCGCTCAAGGCGCCGCAGTGCGTGCGCGGCGTGGTGATGGTCGACTCGCCCATCGTGACACCAGGTTGGCGCACCCAGATGCTCCGTCTGGGCATGCTCACCGGGCTGTACGAGCGGATGTCGCCTGCCAGCGTGACCAAGCGGCGTCGCGATCAATGGCCGGATTGGGAAAGCGCTTGGCAGCACTTCGCGAGCAAACCGGCGTTCGCCAGTTGGGACCCGGACGTGCTGCGCGATTACATCGACTGCGGCACCTTGCCGACGGGCGAGGGCGAAGCCCGGCGTCTGGCGTTCGCCCGGGAGATCGAATATCGGATCTATCTGACGCTGCCGCCGCTGCTGGCCGTGCGTGCCATGCGTGGTGTGCCGGTGCCGGTCGGTTTCCTTGCCGGCACCGAATCGCGCGAACTTCGTCAGGCCGGTATTGGGGCCACGCGCCGCATTGTCGGCACTCATCTGCACTATGTGCCCGGCACCCATCTCTTCCCGATGGAGCGTCCGCTGGAAACGGCCGCTGCGGTGCGGGGCATGCTCGCGGAACTACGTGGCGAGCACCGCCGTCCGCTCGCCGCCTGAGCGCCAGCGGCGATACATGGGCGAGTCGTCGCCGTGGCAGATCGATCGACTCACCGGACGATTGATTGACGGAGCGGCGGCCGAACGGCGGACGCGCGACCCAGGAGCGACCGCCGAGTTCAGCCGGGAGCGTTTTGCGCAGACAAGCCTTAAGACGCGAGGGGATTCCGGCCGGGGGCGCGCCGGTCGTGACGGGACGCCGCGCGCAGCACCTGTCAAGGCCAAAATTTGCCGCGCTGCACGTCGAGGGAGTGACGGCTTTCGGGTATAATCCGGCTTTCCCGCGAGCAATTACTGCGATGACCAAATTCGTTTTTGTCACGGGCGGCGTGGTTTCCTCTCTTGGTAAGGGAATTGCTGCCGCATCTCTGGCCGCGATTCTCGAATCGCGTGGCCTAAAAGTCACCCTCCTCAAGCTTGACCCCTACATCAACGTCGATCCGGGCACGATGAGCCCGTTCCAGCACGGCGAGGTGTTTGTGACCGAGGACGGTGCGGAAACCGACCTCGATCTGGGTCACTACGAGCGCTTCATCAGTGCGAAGATGCGTCGTGCGAACAACTTCACGACGGGCCAGATCTACGAGTCGGTGATCCGCAAGGAACGCCGTGGCGAGTATCTCGGCAAGACCGTTCAGGTCATTCCGCACATCACCAATGAAATTCAGGCTTTCGTCGAGCGCGGTGCGCGTTCGACGTGGGACGGCCATCCCGACGTTGCCATCGTCGAAATCGGCGGCACGGTCGGTGACATCGAGTCGCTGCCGTTCCTCGAAGCCGCACGTCAGATGAACCTGCGCCTGGGCCGCAACAGCGTGGCCTTCGTGCACCTGACGCTCGTGCCGTATATCGCGACGGCCGGCGAGCTCAAGACCAAGCCGACGCAACACAGCGTGCAGAAGCTGCGCGAAATCGGTATCTCACCGGACGTGCTGCTGTGCCGCGCGGACCGCCAGATTCCGGAAGACGAGTGCGCCAAGATTTCGCTGTTCGCGAACATCCCGCAAGACGCCGTGATCTCGGTGTGGGACGTCGACACGATTTACAAGATTCCGCAAATGCTGCATGACCAGGGCATGGACAAGATCATCTGCGACGAGCTGAAGATCGAAGCCAAGCCGGCCGACCTGTCCATGTGGACGCGTCTGGTGCACGCGGTCGAGAACCCGAAGCACGAGGTCACCATCGGTATGGTCGGCAAGTACGTCGATCTGACCGAGTCGTACAAGTCGCTGATCGAAGCGCTGCGTCACGCCGCCATCCACACGGAAACGCGCGTGAACATCGAGTACATCGATTCCGAGCAGGTCGAGAAGGACGGCACCGATGCACTCAAGCATCTGGACGCCATTCTCGTACCGGGCGGTTTCGGCCGTCGCGGTACCGAAGGCAAGATCAAGGCGATCCGCTACGCTCGCGAAAACCGTGTGCCGTATTTGGGCATCTGTCTCGGCATGCAGCTCGCCGTGATCGAATTCGCGCGCGACGTCGCCAAGCTGGGCGAAGCCAACAGTACGGAATTCGAGCCGTCGACGCCGCATCCGGTCGTCGCCCTCATCACCGAGTGGCAGGACCGGGGTGGCAAGGTCGAGCAGCGTACCGAAGATTCGGATCTGGGGGGCACGATGCGCCTGGGCTCGCAGCGTGTGCCGGTCAAGACCGGCACACTGGCGTCGCGCATCTACGGCGAGACGGTCAACGAGCGTCACCGCCACCGTTACGAAGTCAACAACCACTACGTGCCGCAGCTCGAAGCCGCTGGTCTGGTGATCTCGGCTCGCACGCCGACCGAGAACCTGCCGGAGATGATGGAACTGCCGCAACAGGTGCACCCGTGGTTTGTGGGTGTCCAGTTCCACCCCGAGTTCACGTCGACGCCGCGCGACGGCCACCCGCTCTTCAAGGCTTACGTCGAAGCAGCGCTGGCAGGTCAGCAAGCGCGCAAGAAGGCCGCCTGAGACGCGTAGCGAGCGAGCACAAGGAGTTCCCATGAAACTGTGCGGTTTCGATGTTGGCCTGGACAAGCCGTTTTTCCTGATCGCGGGTACCTGCGTCGTCGAGTCGGAGCAAATGACGATCGACGTCGCGGGTCAGCTCAAGGAAATTACGAGCGCGCTGGGCATTCCGTTCATCTACAAGTCGTCGTTCGACAAGGCCAATCGCAGCTCGGGCAAGTCGTATCGCGGCCCCGGCCGCGAGCAGGGCCTGAAGATCCTTGAGGAAGTTCGCCGTCAACTCGGCGTGCCGGTGCTCACCGATGTGCATACCGAGGAAGACGTGGCCGTGGCCGCGCCGATCGTCGATGTGTTGCAGACGCCGGCCTTCCTGTGCCGCCAGACCGATTTCATCCGTGCCTGCGCCCAATCGGGCAAGCCGGTGAACATCAAGAAGGGGCAGTTTCTCGCGCCGCACGACATGATCAACGTCATCGACAAGGCCCGCGACGCTGCGCGCGAAGCCGGTCTGCCCGATGACGTGTTCATGGCCTGCGAACGCGGTGTCTCGTTCGGCTACAACAATCTGGTCTCGGACATGCGCTCGCTGGCGATCATGCGCGAGACCGGTGCGCCGGTCGTGTTCGATGCCACGCACTCGGTGCAGTTGCCCGGCGGGCAAGGCACCAGTTCGGGTGGTCAGCGCGAGTTCGTGCCCGTGCTCTCGCGTGCGGCGGTTGCCGTGGGCGTCTCTGGTCTGTTCATGGAGACCCACCCGGACCCGGCCTGCGCCCTCTCGGACGGTCCGAACGCCGTGCCGCTCAAGCGCATGCGCGAATTGCTCACCACGCTCAAGACCATTGATGCGGCGGTGAAGCAGGGCGAGTTTCTGGAAACCAATTTCAACTGAAATGAAGCACACCGTCCTGGGGCCACTATCAGCACGCCCACAGGACGGGTATAGCGGTCCGACGCCTTGGCAGCACGGCGTCGAGTCGTTAAGCTTATCGCGCAGCGGTCGTCAATGGCCGCCGCGAGGGCGAGCCCTCCAGGAGATGCCCGCGTGCAGTACGCCGAGCGCACCGTCGACATCGATGTCATCCCTCAGGCCGCCGTGCCTCATTTCGAGGCGCCGTTGTTCCCCCGTCTACGTATTGCCCATCCGGTGCGCGTGCAAGCGCTGCATCGGTGTCCACGTCAGGATTCGGCGCGCTGCACGTTCGTGTCCAGCGCCCGGCGTGGGCGCGGCAGGTCGCAGGCAGAGCCGCGGCGCGCAGCAGGTTCCCTTTAGCGTTTTTGTCATATAGATACCGAGGAATACATGAGTGCAATCGTAGATATCATCGGGCGCGAAGTGCTGGACTCGCGCGGCAATCCGACGGTCGAGTGCGACGTGCTGCTGGAGTCGGGCGTGATGGGCCGGGCGGCAGTGCCGTCGGGTGCATCGACCGGCTCGCGCGAAGCGATCGAACTGCGCGACGGCGATAAGTCGCGCTATCTCGGCAAGGGTGTGCAGAAGGCGGTCGAGCACATCAATACCGAGATTTCGGAAGCGATCATGGGCCTGGACGCTGCTGAACAGGCCTTTCTGGACAAGACCCTGATCGAGCTCGACGGCACGGACAACAAGTCGCGCCTCGGTGCGAACGCCATGCTGGCCGTGTCGATGGCCGTGGCCAAGGCCGCCGCCGAAGAAGCCGGCCTGCCGCTGTACCGCTACTTCGGCGGTTCGGGCGCCATGCAAATGCCGGTGCCGATGATGAACATCGTCAACGGCGGCGCGCACGCCAACAACAGCCTGGACATCCAGGAATTCATGGTGATGCCGGTTGGCCAGTCGAGCTTCCGCGAAGCGCTGCGCTGCGGCACCGAGATCTTCCACGCACTCAAGTCGCTGATCGCCGAGAAGGGCTGGAGCACGGCCGTGGGCGACGAAGGCGGTTTCGCACCGAACTTCGAGTCGAACGAACAATGCCTCACGACCATTCAGGAAGCGGTCGAAAAGGCTGGTTACCGTTTGGGCGACGACGTGCTGCTCGCGCTGGACTGCGCTTCGACCGAGTTCTACAAGAACGGCAAGTACGAACTGGCCGGTGAAGGCCTGTCGCTGACCTCGGAAGAGTTCGCCGACTATCTGGCCAATCTGTGCGACAAGTTCCCGATCGTCTCGATCGAAGATGGCATGTCGGAAGACGACTGGGCTGGCTGGAAGGTCCTGACGGACAAGCTGGGCAAGAAGGTGCAACTGGTCGGCGACGACCTGTTCGTGACCAACACGAAGATCCTGAAGCAAGGTATCGAGCAGGGCGTGGCCAACTCGATCCTCATCAAGATCAACCAGATCGGTACGCTGACCGAGACGTTCGCTGCCATCGAGATGGCCAAGCGTGCCGGTTACACCGCCGTGGTGTCGCATCGTTCGGGCGAAACCGAAGACTCGACGATTGCCGATATCGCCGTGGGCACCAATGCGGGTCAGATCAAGACCGGCTCGCTCTCGCGCAGCGATCGTATTGCCAAGTACAACCAGCTTCTGCGCATCGAAGAGGATCTCGGCGATATCGCTTCGTATCCGGGCAAGGAAACGTTTTACAATCTGCGCTAATTCCGTTTCCCCGGGAAGTTAAACCCTGATTCCGGTCAGGGGCGTCTTCCCGGAATTCTTGCCAGGCGAAAGCATGCGAATGGTGACCTTGGTACTGGTGCTGCTATTAGTAGTGATCCAGTATCCGCTCTGGTTCGGCCACGGTGGTTGGTTGTACGTGCACGAACTGCGCGACGAGCTGAGCGCCGAACAGCAGAAAAACGAGCAGTTGAAAGAACGTAACGATCGCCTTGCCGGCGAAGTGCAGGATTTGCAGGACGGCACGGCAGCGATCGAAGAGCGCGCTCGTTTCGAGCTGGGCATGGTCAAGGACGGCGAAGTGTTCGTGCAGTTTGTGGGCGCGGATGGCTCTGGCGGTCCGCAGGGCGCGTCCGGTGCCGGTGTGCCGCTCGTGTCGTCGACCGAGCCGGCTCACAAGACGGTCGCTGCTGCGCCGCCAGCCGCCGTGCCGCCGTCGCAGACGAAGGGCAGGGCGCAGTCGGCGCACAAGGCACAGCATCACTGATCGCCGCTGACGGTTCTTGAACGGTACTGGCCGCTGCTGGCAATGAAGCGTAGACGGTAAAACGAAAAGGCGCGCCTTCGGGAGCGCCTTTTTTATTCCATCCTCGACCTTGCGTGCCGGGGTGTCCTGCCCGTTTTCTGTGCTGTTGCCACTCAGAAGCCGACGCTCACACCCACCGACGAGCGCGGGCCGTACCCGCCCGGCCCATACCATCCCGGGCCGTACCAACCCGGGCCGCCCCAGCCGCCGTAAAAGTACGGGTTGCGGCTGCGTATTGCGTCGTCGAGGGCGCGCTGCGCACGTTCGCGCTCGATGGTCGTTTCCTGCTCGTCGTAAATGCGTTTGTTCAGACGTGTTAGATCCTGCTTCTGCGCATCGGTCATCGCCGGAGCGTCTTGCTGCGTTTGCGGCAAACGCGCCGACGGGACGTCAGGCGGCGGCAGTTGAAGTTGCGCACAACCGGAGGCGAACGTCAGCACCAGAGTGCCGAGGGCGCCAGCGACAGACCGCAAGGGTTGCGATGCCCGAGCCGGCCGCTTCCGCGGGGAACGCGTATCGCCGTCGTTAGACGTATTCAGGGCAGTGTTGAAAGCGACTCGGGACATGGCGCAATAACCCGTGGATTGACAGCGGTGCCAGCAGGCGAGGAGGCGGCGGCGATGCGCTCCCCCTCACCGGATGTGAGCTCAGATTCACCGGCGCGCCGGTCGTTCCGTGCGCCGGTGATTCCACATCTTTCCGTTTTTTAGTGCTGTACGGCCGGCGCAGCATGCAACTGCTCCGTAAAGAGTTGAGCAGCGTCGACCTTGTCGAAGTGATACGTCTGGCGGCAGAACTCGCACGCCACCTCCAGATTCGGACGCTCGTCGAACACGCTCATGACTTCCGCCTCACCCAGCGTGCGCAGCATGTTGGTGACGCGCTCGCGCGAACACGTGCACCGGAATGCCGTGGGCAGCGGGTCGAACACGCGCACCGCTTCTTCCCAGAACAAGCGATGCAGCAGCGTCTCGCGGTCGGTACTCAGCATTTCGTCGCGCTTGAGCGTGTTGCCCAATTGGCAAACGCGATTCCACGTCTCTTCCTCATCTTCCGGAGCGCGCTCGGCACCGCTGCCTGCCGTGCCGCCATGCTGCGGCAGTTTCTGCAACAGCACGCCGACCACATGGTGATCGTCCGACGCGAGCCACAGGCGCGTATCGAGCTGCTCCGAATGGTGCATGTAGTGCTCGAGCACCGACGCGATGTCGGGCAACGGGCCGTGCTCGTCCGAGAGCGGCACCACGCCCTGATAGGGTTGCTGGCCCGGTTGCTTGATGCGGGGATCGAGCGTGATGGCAAACTGCGCCTGGCCGTTCACGTTGACCATCGACTTGAGCGTCGCGTCTTCGGGAATCTCGCCGCTGTACTTCGCGGTCGCGCGCATGGTCAGGTCGGCATTGCATTCGACGACGACCATGCTGACGGGGCCGTCACCGTGCAATTGCAGGACCAGCGCGCCGTCGAATTTGACGTTGGCGGTGAGCAGTGCTGCGGCGGCCATCATCTCGCCGAGCATATGGCGCACGGGCGCCGGGTAGTCGTGACGTTCCAGCACGGCGCGCCAGGTGGCGTCGAGGCTGACGTACTCGCCGCGCACGGGGGCGGCGTCGAACATGAATTTCTGAAGCTGATCGGACACGGTCGAATTCCTGAAAAATGCGGCCACGGCGGTGAGTGGAGCGGGCGGCAGGACAACGCGACGAGATGACGAATGTGGGGCGCAAATCGCACAAATCGTCGAACATTGGCTCGTACACGCGGTCCCGGCTTTCCACAGAAAACCGACGATTGGCGCGTCAATGTTGCGTTATCTGGGGGCGCGCACCGCATTTTCAACCTGCCGGCGGCGAAGGCTCGCGCGCCGGACTGCCAACGCGCACCGCCGCGGGTGGCGCGTTCAGCCGATGCGCACCAGTTGTTCCTTGAAGACTTGCCGGCGCGTTGCATAGACGTCGGCATTGCGCTTGAGGTTGGCGACTTCCTCGTCCGTGAGCTCGCGTACGACCTTGGCGGGCACGCCCAAAATCAGGGAGCGATCCGGGAAGGTCTTGCGCTCGGTGACTAGCGCACCTGCGCCCACCAGACTGTCGCGACCGATGACGGCACCGTTGAGCAGTACGGCCTGAATGCCGATCAGCGAGTTCTCACCCACCGTGCACCCATGCAGCATGGCCTGATGGCCGACGCTTACGCCCTCGGCCAACGTGAGCGGAAAGCCCGGGTCGGCGTGCAGCACGGCGCCCTCCTGCACGTTGGTGCCCGCGCCGACCTTGATCGGCTCGTTGTCGCCGCGAATCGCAACCCCCGGCCACACGCTGCTGTTCTCGGCGAGAATCACCTCGCCGATGATGGTGGCGGTGTCGGCCACGAAAGCACTCTCGTGGATCTGCGGGGTCTTGTCTCCAAGTTTATAGATCGGCATAGCGGCTTCGGTTCGCGGTTAAAATCGACGAAACAGCTATTGTAACGTCATGGCCGATTTCACTCCTGCGCCCGGCGCTCATGCCGCGCACCTCGCCGTTTCCGGCAATTCCACCGACGCTTGCGCGCCGAACGGCCCGTCCGACTGTGCCCGAGCCCACGCCCTTGAGCTGCTGCGACGCTGCGATCCGTTCGATAAGGCCGGCGGCGTCACGGCGCTTCGCGACAGCGTGCGAGAAGGTCGCGCGCGCTGGTACCCGGAACGACGCCTCGCGCTAGCGAACGGCGCGGCAGGGAGCGGGGAGGGCAATGAGGGAGGCGAGGGCCATGAGGACGACGCCAGCATCCCGGGGCGTCCGAGCGCACCGAAGCTGGTGTCGCCACGCGAATTGAAGCAACGTGCCGTGACGTCGGTCGCGGGACGCGCCGCGCTGCTGCACGCGCTCGCTCACATCGAATTCAACGCGATCAACCTTGCGCTCGACGCCGTGTGGCGCTTCGACGGCCTGCCCGCCGACTACTACGACGACTGGCTTCAGGTCGCCGCCGAAGAGGCGTATCACTTCTCGCTGCTTGTGCGGCGCACTTGAAAACGCTGGGCGACGAGTACGGCTATGGCTGCTTCCCCGCGCATGACGGCCTCTGGGACATGGCGCGCCGCACGTCCGGCGACTGGCTGGCCCGCCTTGCGCTCGTGCCGCGTACGCTGGAAGCGCGAGGCCTCGACGCCAGTCCGCCGATCAGGGCCAAGCTCGCGAGCGCGGGCGATGTGGCTGGCGCAGCCATTCTCGACATCATCCTGCGTGACGAAATCGGCCATGTCGCCATCGGGAACCGGTGGTACCGCTGGGGCTGCGAGCGCGCCGGATGCGCGCCAATCGAAACCTATGCCCGGTTGGCCGTACAGTACGGTGCGCCGCGCCTGCGTGGGCCGTTCAACCTGGAAGCACGCCGGGCGGCAGGTTTCGATGACGACGAACTTGCCGCGCTTCTGGCCAGCGAGTGATGCTGCCGCAGGTGCATCGCCACTCCATCGCCACTCCATCGCCACCCCATCGCAACCCCATCGCCACCCCATCGCCACCCCATCGCCACCCCATCACCGCCGGATCGCCACAGATCGCCGCCCCGTCACGCGGCATGCCGGGTACCCTTTTTGACGCGGCTTCTGGTGCGTCGATGTCAGCCGATATACTCGACGTTCCCCCATCGTTCGCCTCTTCACTTTCCATCTGCGTCATGATCGATTCGCGTTCCGAGTTTCTGACAGTGCGCGGCCTGCGCCACCATGTCCGCCAGTGGGGCACGCCCGGCGCGCCGAAGCTGTTTGCGCTTCACGGATGGATGGACGTAGCGGCGTCTTTCCAGTTCGTGGCGCAAACGCTCGCGCCGCGCTGGCATGTGCTCGCGCCGGACTGGCGCGGCTTCGGCCTCACCGATTGGCCGGTCGCCGACGGCCGCGCCGGTAGCTACTGGTTCCCCGACTACCTCGCCGATCTCGACGCCTTGCTCGATGTCTACACCGAGCCCGGCGAAGCCATCAACCTGATCGGCCACAGCATGGGTGGCAACGTCGCCTGCCTGTACGCCGGTGTGCGGTCAACGCGCGTGCGGCGTCTCGTGAATCTGGAGGGTTTCGGCTTGCCGGCTTCGTTGCCGACTGCCGCGATTCGTCAACTCGGCCGCTGGCTCGACGATTTGCAGACGATGCCGACGCTGCGCCCCTACGCGTCGCTCGAAGACGTGGCGGCGCGCTTGCGCAAGACGAACTCGCGTCTCACCCCGGCGCGTGCCGAATGGCTGGCGCAGCGTTGGGCGCGTCAGGCGCGCGACGGGCAATGGCATCTGCTGGCCGACGCGGCCCACAAGATCGCGAACCCATACCCCTATCGTCTGGACGAGGCGATGGCCGTATGGCGTCAGGTAACGGCGCCCGTGCTGCATGTCGAAGCGAACGATTCGGACGTTCTGCAGCATTTCGCCGGTGCGCAAGGTAAGGACATCTTCCGGGAACGGTTCAAGGTCTTTCCGAATTTGACGGAGGCCTTCGTCGACGATGCGGGGCATATGCTGCATCACGATCAGCCGGAAGCCGTGGCGCGGCTGATCGACGACTTCTGCCGCGAGTGAGCGCAGTGAGCGTGCAGGCAACTCGCGTTGCGTGCACTTGAGCGGTAGAATGAAAGCGTCATTATCACGTCACACGCCGGTGTCCGGTGTCGGAAGGGCCCGAGATGCAGCGGTGCCATCGCCCGGCGGCTCATCATGCTCAACGCGGATCTTCATTGTCATTCCAAGGTGTCGGACGGCACGCTCACGCCGTCCGAAGTGGCGCAGGTCGCATTCGAGGCCGGCGTCGACCTTTGGGCGCTAACGGATCACGACGAGATCGGCGGTCAGCGCGAGGCGCGCGCGGCGGCAGAGGCCCTTGGCATGCGCTATGTGAGCGGCGTCGAGATTTCGATCACGTGGGCGAACCGCACGGTGCACATCGTCGGACTGAATATCGATGCCGATAATCCGGCGCTGATCGACGGTCTGGCGGCCACACGCGGCGGTCGTGCGGAGCGCGCGCAGCAGATGAGCGAGCAACTGGCGGCAGCCGGCATACCGGGCGCTTATGAAGGTGCGCTGCGATTCGTCGGCAATCCCGATCTGATTTCACGCACGCACTTTGCGCGCTTTCTGGTGGAAATCGGAAAATGCGCATCGGTCTCCGACGTGTTTGCGACGTATCTTTCGGAAGGCCGTCCGGGCTACGTGCCGCATCGCTGGGCGACGCTCGAGAATGCCGTGAAGTGGATCCGGGGCGCGGGGGGCATTGCGGTCGTGGCGCACCCCGGCCGCTATAAATTCACGCAGCTCGAATTCGGCGCGCTGTTCGATCAGTTCCGCGAACTGGGCGGTGAAGCGATTGAAGTCGTGACCGGCAGCCACACGCCGGATCAGTACCGCGAGTATGCCGATGTCGCGCGTCAGTACGGATTTCTGGCGTCGCGCGGCTCGGATTTCCATGGACCGACCGAGAGCCGCGCGCTGCTCGGCAAGCTGCCACCGTTGCCCGACGATCTCACCCCGGTCTGGAGCCGCTGGCAGTAACCTTCCGACAATATGTCGCAATTCTTCCAGATTCATCCGGAAAATCCGCAGTCACGTCTTATCAAGCAAGCCATCCAGATCATCGACAAGGGAGGTATTGTCGCGTTGCCGACCGATTCGAGCTATGCGATTGCCTGTCACATCGACGATAAGCAGGCCGTCGACCGTTTGCGCCGCATTCGCGGGCTCGACGAGAAGCAGTTGCTCTCCCTGCTCGTGCGCGATCTGTCGGAGCTGGCCGAGTTCGCCATGGTCGACAACCGGCAATACCGGCTGATCAAGGCGACGACACCGGGCCCGTACGTGTTCATTCTGGAAGCGACGAAAGAGGTGCCGCGACGCCTCTCGCATCCGTCGAGAAAGACCATCGGGCTGCGGGTGCCGGAGCATGCCATCACGCTGGCATTGCTTGAAGAACTGGGCCAGCCGCTACTCGCCACGACGCTGATTCTGCCGGGCGAAACCGAGCCGCTGAACGACCCGGAAGAGATTCGCGAACGGCTCGAAAAGCAGTTGGATCTGGTGATCGACGGCGGGGCGTGTCCCAAGGAGCCGTCGACGGTTGTCGATCTGACGGTGACACCACCCGAAGTGCTGCGTCGCGGGCGAGGCTCGCTCGCGCCATTTGGCCTGTCGTGACCGGGTGAGCCTCTCAATCTTTGTAAGGTTAGGAAATACTGGCGTGCAGGTCTGCTTGTTACAATAGTCGGCTATGAATGCAGATCTGATCCAGACCATTGCGGTCTACGCGCTCCCGGTCCTCTTTGCGATTACCTTGCACGAGGCTGCGCACGGCTATGTCGCGAAGTATTTCGGCGACCCTACGGCCTTCCTGATGGGGCGCGTGACGCTCAATCCCCTCAAGCACATCGATCCGATCGGCACGGTAATCGTGCCGCTCGCGCTTTATTTCATGACGAGCGGGGCATTTCTGTTCGGTTACGCCAAGCCGGTGCCAGTCGCGTTCGGCAGTCTGCGCAATCCGCGCGTCGATACGATCTGGGTGGCACTCGCCGGGCCGCTGTGCAACTTCGCGCAGGCGATTCTGTGGGCCTTGTTCGGCGTCGGGCTGCAAATCGCTGGCGTTCGCGAACCGTTCTTCATGATGATGGCGCAGGCCGGTCTCCTGGTGAACCTCGTGATGTGCATGTTCAACCTGTTTCCGTTGCCGCCGCTGGACGGCGGACGCGTGCTGGTGTCGCTGCTGCCCGCACGCGCAGCGTATACGCTCTCGCGCCTGGAACCTTACGGCTTTTTCATCGTGATGGCGCTGGTGGTCAGCGGTGTGCTGGGCCGTGTCTGGCTGTGGCCGCTGATCCAGTGGGGGCGTGACCTGATTGTCTGGATGCTCACGCCGTTGCTGTCGCTGATTTCCTGAAGTTTTTGCAGAACATAACGAGACCATGTACCCCGAACGCGTTTTCTCCGGCATGCGACCGACCGGTCGCCTGCACCTCGGCCACTATCACGGCGTGCTCAAGAACTGGATTCAACTCCAGTCGGAGTATCCGTGCTACTTCTGCGTGGTCGATTGGCACGCGCTCACCACACACTACGAAACGCCGGAAGTCATCGAACAGAACGTATGGGACGTACTGATCGACTGGCTGGCCGCAGGGATCGATCCGAATCAGGCCACGCTGTTCATCCAGAGCAAGGTGCCCGAGCACGCGGAACTGGCACTGCTCATCGGCATGAGCACGCCGCTGGGCTGGCTCGAGCGCGTGCCGACGTACAAGGAACAGATCGAGAAACTCAAGGAAAAGGATCTGTCGACGTACGGCTTTCTCGGTTATCCGGTGCTGATGGCCGCCGACATCCTGCTCTATCGGGCACTGCACGTGCCGGTGGGTGAAGATCAGGTGCCGCACGTGGAAATGACGCGCGAAATCGCGCGGCGCTTCAACTATCTTTACGGCCGCGAAGCCGGCTTCGAGGAGAAGGCGATCGCGGCGGCGCGCAAGCTCGGCGGCAAGCGCTCGAAGCTCTATCTGGACCTTCGCACGGCTTATCAGGAAAAGGGCGACGACGAGGCGCTCGAACAGGCGCGCGCGATGCTGTCCGAATCGCAGTCGCTGTCGATGGGAGACCGTGAGCGTTTGTTCGGTTATCTGGAGGGCGCCCGCAAGCTGATTCTCGTGGAGCCGCAGGCGCTGCTGACGCCGGCCTCGCGCATGCCGGGGCTCGACGGGCAGAAGATGTCGAAGTCCTATAACAACACCATCGGCCTGCGCGAAGACGCGGAATCGATTACCAAGAAGGTGCGCACGATGCCGACGGACCCGGCGCGCGTGCGTCGCACCGATCCGGGCGATCCCGACAAGTGCCCGGTGTGGCAACTGCATCAGGTCTACAGCGACGACGACACGCGCGAGTGGGTCCAGAAGGGCTGCCGCAGCGCCGGTATCGGCTGTATCGAGTGCAAGCAACCGGTCATCGAGGGCATTCTGCGCGAGCAGCAACCCATGCTGGAGCGCGCCCAGAAGTACATGGACGATCCGTCGCTGCTGCGCGCGATCGTTGCCGACGGCTGCGAGAAGGCCCGCAAGTCCGCGCAGGAAATCATGCGCGACGTGCGCGAAGCCATGGGACTTCAGTATTCATGACGGAGGCGGCCGCATCCGGCGTGGTGCATGGCACCGGCGCACCGTCGTCATGGCTGATGCGCTGGGCGCATCTGATTGGGCCGGGTGCCCGTGTGCTCGATCTGGCGTGCGGTCACGGACGTCACACGCGCTGGCTTGTCGATCGCGGCGCACGCGTCACGGCAGTCGACCGCGACGCGGCCGCGCTTGCCACGATGTCAACGCTTGCGAACGTCACGACGTTGGCCGCGGACCTGGAGGGCGCGGCCTGGCCGTTTCCGGTCGATGTCGTGTTCGATGCGGTCATCGTCACAAACTATCTGCACCGGCCGCTGTTCCCGCGAATTGCCGCGAGCGTGGCGCCGGGCGGTGTGTTGATTTACGAAACCTTTGCGCAGGGAAACGAAAGGTACGGGAAGCCGTCAAATCCGCTGTTTCTGCTGGCGCCGGGGGAATTGCTGGACGTGGCGCGCGAGGCGGGTTTGCGCGTTGCGGGCTTCGAAGACGTGACGCTGCCGGCACCGCGTGCGGCATGCGTGCAGCGTCTGTGTGCCGCACGTGCTGCTGTCCCCGGGGAAAACCCCGGCACCGCCGCCCTGTACGAGCCGGCGGCGTAATCCGCTACAATCCACCCTTATCGCTGAATTGTTCGATCAACCATGACTACCCAAACTCCGATTCAAGGCAGTATCGTCGCGATTGTCACGCCGATGGCAGAGGATGGCAGCCTTGACCGCGAAGCACTGCGTAACCTGATCAACTGGCACGTCGACGAAGGCACGGACGGTATCGTGATCGTCGGTACGTCGGGTGAATCGCCGACGGTCAACGTCGAAGAGCACTGCGAACTCATCGAGATCGCCGTCAAGCAAACCGCAGAAGCCGGTGAGTCGCGCGGACGCAAGGTGCACGTGATCGCCGGCACCGGCGGCAATTCGACGGCCGAAGCCATCGAGCTGACGAAGCACGCGAAGCAGGTAGGCGCCGATGCATCGCTGCAAGTCGTGCCGTACTACAACAAGCCGACGCAGGAAGGTCAGTACCAACACTTCCGCGCCATTGCCGAAGCCGTCGAGCTTCCGGTCATTCTCTATAATGTGCCCGGCCGTACCGTGGCAGACGCCAGCAACGAAACGCTGCTGCGCCTGGCGCAAGTGCCGGGCATCGTTGGCGTGAAAGATGCTACGGGCAATCTGGATCGGGGCATCGACCTGATCCGGCGCGCCCCGAAGCACTTCGCCGTGTACAGCGGCGACGACCTGACGGCTGTTGCGCTCATGCTCATGGGCGGTCAGGGTAATATCTCGGTCACCGCCAACGTGGCGCCGCGTGCGATGCACGAGTTGTGCGCGGCTGCGCTGGCCGGCGACGTGGCCAAGGCACGGGAACTGCAATTCAAGTTGTTCGAACTGCACCGTGCCATGTTCGTCGAAGCCAATCCGATCCCCGTGAAGTGGGCGCTGCAAAAGATGGGCATGATCGCGTCGGGCATCCGCCTGCCGCTTACGCCCCTTGCGCAGCCGTATCAGGACACGGTGCTCGAAGCCCTCAAGTCGGCCAATATCGCCGTTGTCTAAGCTGTCGTTAAGGCACCCGGGTTCGATTGCCCACCCATTTTTTTGCGACTCATGAAACGAATCGTCAGTAATTCCGTAGCTCGTCCCGTGCTGGCATGGGCCGCTATTGCCTCGTTGGCGCTCGTCGCCGGATGTAGCTCGCTGTCGAGCGCCCTGTCGTCCGATAAGGTCGACTACAAAAGCTCGAAGACCGGCCCCTCGCTCGACGTTCCGCCGGATCTGACGAATGTTCAGGCCGCCGACCGCAAGTATGTGACGCCGGGCGGCACCGCCACCCTGTCGACTTACGAAAACCAGCAGAAGGTCGTGGCGGCGAATCCGGCCGACACGGTGCTGCCGGACGTGCCGGGCATGAAGGTCGTGCGCGACGGCAACGAGCGTTGGCTCGTGATTCAGAAGCCGGCCGGCGACCTGTGGCCGACACTGCGTGAGTTCTGGCAGGAAAACGGCTTCGTGCTGACGATCGACTCGTCGGACACGGGCGTGATGGAAACCGACTGGGCGGAAAACCGCGCCAAGCTGAATCAGGACATCATCCGCGATCTGCTTGGCAAGGTGCTCGACGGTCTGTATTCCACCGGCGAACGCGACCGCTTCCGCACCCGTGTGGAGCGCGATCCGAACGGCGGCACGGACATCTACATCACGCACCGTCGCATGGTGGAAGTGTTCACGAACTCGCAGAAGGACACGACCAAGTGGGAGCCGGCGCCGAACGATCCGGGTCTCGAAGCGATCATGCTGACCAAGCTGATGCAGCGCTTCGGTGCGCAGGCCGATCAGGCTAAGGCGCAAGTGGAGAACGCTCGTGCCGGCGGTCCGACGAGCCAGGTCGTGAAAACGGCTGACGCTTCGTACCTCGACATCAACGAGCCGTTCGACCGTGCATGGCGCCGTGTGGGCGTGGCGCTCGATCGCGGTAACTTCACCGTGGACGATCGTGACCGCGCGAAGGGTCTGTACTTTGTGAGTTATGTCGATCCGGCATCGCTTGCCAAGGACAATGGCTTTTTCTACAGCCTGTTCCATGCGAAGGAAGTGCAGGACCAGAAGAAGGCCAAGAAGTACAGCGTGAACGTGCAGGGGCGTGGCGATAGCCAGACGCGTGTGCAGGTGCTCGACGACAAGGGTAACGTCGACAACTCGCAGATCGCTCAGACGATCATCAGCGTGATCGGCAACCAGCTCCGTTAAGGCGGGGTGTGCGGTTCGCCAGTCTAGGCAGCGGCAGCGAAGGTAACGCCCTGCTGGTGGAGGCGTCGGAAGGCGCCTCCACGACACGCATTCTCCTCGATTGCGGATTCTCGATGCGAGAGATCGAGCGTCGCCTGACGGCGCGCTCGGTCGACGTGGCGTCACTCGACGCCATTGTGATCACGCATGAACACGCCGACCACATCGGCAGTGCACTCTCTCTTGCTCGCAAGTATCGAATCCCGCTCATCATGAGCTGGGGGACGGGGCAGGCGGTCAAGGCCCATGCCACGCTCAAAATCACCGAGGGTGACGATACGCTCGTGCGCTGGTGCCGCTCCGACGAGCGGCTGAGCGTGGGCGGCATCGAACTTCATCCCTATACCGTGCCTCACGACGCGCGCGAGCCGCTGCAGTTCGTGTTTTCCGACGGCGCGCGCCGGCTGGGTGTGCTCACAGACGCGGGATGTCCGACGGCACATTTGATCGCCACGCTCGGCGGGTGCGACGCCCTGGTGCTCGAATGCAACCATGATCGAGAGATGCTGGCGAACAGCAGGTACCCGGCATCACTTAAGGCGCGTATTGGTGGGACTTATGGACATTTGGCGAACGATGCGGCGGCCGAGATTCTGGGCGGGATCGATAGGGCAAGACTTCAGCGCGTGGTTTGTGCGCATCTGAGCGAGCAGAACAATACGCCGGAATTGGCGATGGCGGCGATGTCAGCCGTGATCGGCAGCGAAGCGACGGAGATTCTCGTGGCAACGCAGGCGGGTGGGTTCGATTGGTTGATGTGCTAGCGGCGTGAAGGCGGCACTGTCTCGATGCGGAGCACGATACGAAAGGTGTCCGTGGTGCAGACGCAAAAAAGCCGGTCAGAAGACCGGCTTTTTTTGCTCAACTGCCTTGCGGCAGCGAGAGCTTACTTGCTGGCAGCAGCGTCAGCAGCCGAAGCAACGGCGTCAGCAGCAGCACCAGCAGCCGAAGCGGCCGTGTCAGCAGCAGCACCAGCAGCCGAAGCAGCCGAATCAGCAGCAGCGCCAGCAGCCGAAGCGGCGTCCGAAGCAGCCGTAGCAGCCGAAGCGGCAGCGTCAGCAGCCGGAGCAGCGGCTTCTTCCTTCTTGCCGCAGGCGGTCAGGGCGATAGCCAACAACGAAGCGACGAGGAGAGACTTCTTCATGATCACGTCCTTTTATGGTAGAAGACAAGCGAATGAATAATTAGTTACGGTAATACGCTCTTGCCAGCGCAAAGCCGATTGCGAGACATTGGCAATTGAGGATTACCCTTGGTCATGCAAGCTGCTTGGCGAGAAATTATATTGGGTTTTCCCCAACGCGTCACGTCAATCTCGCGTAATTACCCCGCTTTTTTCCTTACGGTGCGCAACTTTCGCACCGACTTCGAGTCTGGTCCGAGTTGCAGCCATCCCGAAGCATACCAATCGTACAGAATTTCAACGATTTCTTGGCCTTTTTGCTCGAAATTCGCACATTCCTCTGCGTTCAGCTCACGTTGGTCGGCGAGTCGCCGTAACGTCGAGCGTGCGGTGACAGGGACTTCGAGCGGCTCGCCGTTGACGTAGCATCGGTTGCGTCGATACAACAATTGGGACTTTGCTGAGAGCGCGACACCTCTAGAAGATGCTTCGTGCACGAAACGTGACATCGACAGTGGCTTTTCCGGCGAGTCGAAGAACACGTGAGACTTCGGTTCGCTCAGCCAGCGCCCGAGAAAATCTTCCACCTCCTTCTGTCCCCAACGCACTCGCTCGAGCTGTGAGACGAGCGCGTCGATCATGGCCTCGGGGAGTGCCGCGGGGTGTTTGACCGCCGACTGTCCCGGGTCCGCGTATCGGCCAGCGAAATGACGTGCGAACGGCAACTCCGCAGCGTTTTCTGCGAGGTAGTACAGGAAGTTCTGAAGCATCTCCTGTTCGAGCGGTGCACGAAAACCGATGGAATATGTCATGCACTCGCCCTCGGCCACGCCATCGTGGGCATAACCCGGCGGCAGATACAGCATGTCGCCCGGCTCCAGCACCCATTCCTCTTCGGCTTCAAAGTGCTTCAGGATGCGCAGCGGCACGTCTTCGAGCCACGTCGTGTCGCGTTGCGGTCCGATGCGCCAGCGGCGTTTGCCGTGGGCTTGTAGCAGAAACACGTCGTAAGAATCCAGATGTGGACCGACGCCACCGCCGTCGGTCGCGTAGCTGATCATCACATCGTCCAGACGCGCATCGGGAATGAAGCGAAACTGTTGCATGAGGGCGTCGATGGCCGGCGCGTGAAGGTTCACGCCTTGCACGAGCAGCGTCCACTGTTTGCGCGTGAGCGGCGGCAGGTCGTCGGCTTCGAACGGGCCGTGATCGAGTTGCCAGCGTTTGCGGGCGTGACTGATAAGACGCGATTCGACATCGTCTTGCGCGGCGAGCGCGAACAGCGCATCGCGCGAGAGTGGTGCGGTGAAGCCGGGGATGGCTTGACGGATGAGCAGCGGGCGCTTGTGCCAATAGCGCTTCATGAACGCGTCGGGGTCGAGGCCGCCGAGCAACGGCAGGGTGGGGCGAGATGTCGTCATGCGTAGATCGATGCGTTTAAAGGTGACGTCTTGGGCGACGGCCGGCGTGACAAGTGAGGTGACATGGCGCGTGTCGGCCCCTTGTCCGCAAGCCTGAATGCCGCCTGCTGCACGAGGTGCTCGGGCGCATTCTGGCGTGTGTCGGGACCGGGTGCCGCAACCTGCTCACGCGCCTTGATGTCGGTGCCGGGTCGTTGTCAGGCAGCTACGCGTATAATGCGGGCTGTTTTTCGGAGAGTTTGATGAAGATCGAAAAGAATACCGTCGTCTCGGTGACTTACAAGTTGTCGGACGCTCAGGGCAACCTGATCGAAGAAAGCGGCGCCGAGCCGATGGTTTATCTGCACGGCGGATATGATGGCACGTTCCCCAAGATCGAGGAAGCGCTCGATGGCCAGGACGTCGGCTATGAAACGCAACTGCAACTGGAACCGGCCGACGCGTTCGGCGACTACGATTCCGAGCTGATCAAGATCGAAGAGCGCGGCCGTTTCCCGGACCCGCTCGAAGTCGGCATGCAGTTCGAAGGCACGCCGGAAGATGGCGACGAAGAGGCCGACACGTTGATCTACACGGTGACGGACGTTGCCGACGACAAGGTCGTGCTCGACGGCAACCACCCGCTCGCGGGCATGGCGCTGCGCTTCGAATTGAAGGTCACTGACGTGCGTCAGGCTACGGAAGAAGAAGTCGAGCACCAGCATGCGCACGGCGCATCGGGTCTCGAAATCGTCGACGAAGACGAAGACGAAGACGACGCTCCCACGCTGCACTAATCGGAGCGCGGTTGTGCGTGACTTGATCGCCATAAGGTGAGGCAGGTGACGCGCAGCGCGCGAGCTGTGTCAGACATTCGCCGGGTCGGCGCATCGCAACAGGTGATGCGCCGACCCGGCGTTTGCGTTTTGAGATGGGGGGCGTTGATCGCTTCCCGGCAGGCGGGTCGGGGCGTTCCTCGACGCTGCTTCGCAGAAATCAGTGGCCGTGCGTCGCGCCGAGTGCGGCCGCACTCGGGAGCAGGGCGGGGCCGATGGGCATGACGCCCTGATTCGGGTCCGAGCTGACCGAATTGTTGGTCGACAATCCTGAGGCGGGGTACAGCACTGAGTAGGGCGCGTAGGGTGCATTAGGCGCATTAGGCCCATTCGCCGCGTTGACCGGATTGGCGGCCCCCGGCGCGGCGGATGGCACTGCCACAGAGGCGCTCCCCGGCGCGGACGCCACCCCACCGACAGGCGTTCGTCCCTGATCGGCATTCGTCGCCTGGCTCTGGGCAGACGCCGTGCCGTTGCTGTTGCGCGTAGCGCTGGCAGCGGGGGGCGTCGGGCTGTTCGGCGGCAGCGCCACGTTCTCGAAGTGGAAGAGTTGCGGGCTGCGCGGATCGACCTTCACGCGAACCCATCGGTTGACGCTCGGTGAGCCGAACGTGGTCAGTTGCGTAAAGGACTTCACCGGCGCGCCACGCATATCGCGCAGCGGTTGCCCGTGACGCATGGCCTTGCCGCTGTCGATGAGCAGAATCGGCCCCTTGAAGCGGCTTGCGAGCCGCTGCAACTGCGTGCGGAAATCCTTGTAGCCGTCCACACCATGGCGTGCGCCGCGGTCCGAAAAGAGGCCGCTTAGTCCCCCACTGCGCGCCGGTTCGAACTCCGGATCTGCCTGCGCAACGATGACCATGCCGAGGGCATCTTTCTGCTGTGCATAGACGAGCGCGTGCTGTAACCACACGCGCGTGGCAATCACCCGGTCCTCGTACTCGCCGTTACGTCCCCCGGCGGAGCGGTAGTTATTGTTGTTGCCGGGAATATTCAATCCGACGAAGACCACGCCGCGATAGAACCATCGCACGTTCTCGTGATATTGCCGAAAGCGTGCCATCTCGCTCTGACGCGTGAGGTCGAACTGCGAGTAGCCGACGGGGCCGGGGCCGAGCAGCGCCTCGTCGTCGAAGGCGTGATCGCGCAAAAAGTCCAGACGCTCCACCGGGTTGTAGCTGCCGTCTTTCGCTCGCTCGCAATCCGCCCAATCGTTCGCGCCCGGCACGTAAATCATCGGTTTGGGCGAACTGGCGAGCAGACTCAGACGTTGCGTGACGAGCTCGTCGCGGCACGACTCGGTCACGTTTTTGAGATTACCCGCATGTACGACGAACGCCGCCTGGCTGTCACCGATGTTAGCCAGCACGCTACGCACCACGGGCACTTCGGTGCTGCTAAACGGCGTATTGCCCAGCACCGCGAACTCGAACGATGGCGGTTTGGTCGACTTGGGTGGTGGTTGGGCGGCGGCCTTCGCGGGTGACTTCGCGCTCGCGGGCGTTGCTGACACGCCTGCCGAGCCGATCGCTAGCGCGAACGTCACGAGGCATGCGGCCAGCAGGCCGATGCCGGGGTGACGGAAAGCGCTCAGGCGAGGCGGGCTCGACATAGAGGGGTCAGGGGTTCGCGCGGCCGTTCATCAGGCCTCGCAGTTCGTAAAGCAGATCGAGCGCCTCGCGAGGGCGCAAGTCGTCCGGATCGATTTGCGCCAATCGGGCCAGCGCTGCTTCAGCGGCCGGATCACGTGCGGTGGTGTTGTGATGACCTGCGCTGACAGCGTGCTGCGCGATGGCATCGTCCGACGCATTGTCACCGACGTCGGGCTCCATCGTCTCAGCGGCCGCGCGCGGCGCGAACAGATCGAGTTGCGGCGCCGCGGGATCGAGCGCTTGCTGTTCGAGCAGCGCGAGGTGCTTGCGTGCGGCGCGAATGACCGGCATGGGCACCCCCGCGAGTTGTGCCACCTGCAAGCCGTAACTCTGGCTCGCGGGGCCATCCTGAACCGCATGCAGAAACACGATCCCTTCGCCGTGCTCGACCGCCGACAGGTGCACGTTCGCGCATTGCGGGAACTCGTCGGGCAGTTGCGTCAGTTCGAAGTAGTGCGTGGCGAACAATGTGTAGCAACGGTTGTGGCCGAGCAGATGACGGGAAATCGCCCACGCCAGCGCCAGACCGTCGAAGGTCGAGGTGCCGCGCCCGATCTCGTCCATCAGCACAAGACTCTGATCGGTCGCCGTGTGCAGAATCGCGGCCGACTCGGTCATCTCGACCATGAACGTCGAGCGTCCGCCCGCGAGGTCGTCCGAGGCGCCGATGCGCGTGAAAATCGCGTCGAGCGGGCCCAGACGCACGGCCTCGGCGGGCACGTAGCAGCCCACGTAAGCCAGCAGCGCGATGAGCGCGGTCTGACGCATGAACGTCGACTTACCGCCCATGTTCGGGCCAGTGATGAGCAGCAGACGGCGCGGGTCGCCCAGCGAGCAGTCGTTGGCGATAAAGCGCTCCACTTGCTGCTCGACGACCGGATGGCGGCCCTGACGGATATCGACCACGCGATCGTGTACCAGCTCGGGCATGACCCAGCCAAGCGTTTCGGCGCGCTCGGCCAGCGACGCGAGCACGTCCAGTTGCGCGAGCGCTTGCGCAATGCGCTTGAACTCGATGATGTGCGGCAGCAGGGATTGCAGCAGCGCGTCGTACAGCATCTTTTCCCGCGCGAGCGAGCGCTCCTGCGCGGACAGTGCCTTGTCTTCGAACGTCTTCAGTTCCGGCGTGATGTAGCGCTCGGCATTCTTGAGTGTCTGACGGCGGCGATAGTCGTCGGGCACCTTGTCCGTCTGGCCGCGCGTGACTTCGATATAGAACCCGTGCACCTTGTTGAACTCGACCCGCAGATTGTTGATGCCGGTGCGGGCGCGTTCGCGCGTTTCCAGATCGACGAGAAACTGGCCACAGTTCTCGGAGATGTCGCGCAGTTCGTCGAGATCGGCGTCGTGGCCGCGCGCGATGACCCCGCCGTCACGCAGCATGGCCGCGGGTTCTTCGGCCACAGCGCTCGTGAGCAGAGCGAGAGCGTCGTCCGGAATCGCGAGATCTTCGTGCAGCATCGCCAGCAACGGCGAGCTGGCTTCGACGGCGCGTAGCGTGGTGTGCAGTTCGGGCAGACGGCGCAGCGCGTCGCGCAGACTCGACAGATCGCGCGGACGCGCCGTAAGCAGCGCCAGCCGTGCCGTGATGCGCTCGACGTCCGCCACATGACGCAGTTCGCTGTTGAGCGCGCGCCACGCGCCGGGGCCTTCGAGCAACGTGGCGATGGCCAGTTGACGGGACTGCGGCACCTGCTGATCGCGTATCGGATGATGCAGCCAGTGACGCATGAGACGGCTGCCCATCGTGGTGCCGCAAGTGTCGAGCAGCGAGAGCAGCGTTGGCGATTCGGTGCCGCGCAGCGTCTCAGTGAGTTCCAGATTGCGGCGGGTGGCGGCGTCCAGGCCAATATAGGCCGCTTCCCGCTCCACGTTCAGACTTTGCACATGGCGCAGCGATTGGCCCTGCGTAGCGGCTGCGTACTGCAACAACGCACCCGCGGCACCCAGTGCCGGGGCGAGGCCGTCGCAGCCGAAGGCCGTCAGACTGGCGACGCCGAGTTGATCGCGCAGACGCTGCGTGCCGGCTGCCGTGTCGAAATGCCAGTCGGGCACGCGCGTCGTGGTGCCGAGGGAGAAGCCGCCGAAGGCTTCGACGGCGCTGTCCGGCACGAGCGTTTCCGCAGGGCGGATGCGTTCGAGCTCGCGCGGCAGTTTGTCGGCGGCCACTTCCATCAATCGCAGTTCGCCGCTGGCGAGCGACAGCCACGCGAGACCGGCGACGCGTTCGCTGGCGCGTCGTGCGGGCGGTATCTGTACGGCGAGCAGGTACTGGTCGAGCTTGTCGCTGAGCAGGGCGGCGTCGGTGAGGGTGCCGGGCGTGACGATGCGCACGACCTTGCGCTCGACCGGTCCCTTGGACGTGGCCGGATCGCCGATCTGTTCGCAGATGGCGACGGATTCGCCGAGCTTGACCAGCTTGCCGAGATATTGCTCCACGGCGTGGTGCGGCACACCGGCCATGCGGATCGGCTGTCCGCCGGACTGGCCGCGGGCAGTGAGCGTGAGATCGAGCAGGCGCGCCGCTTTGGCGGCGTCGTCATGGAAGAGCTCGTAGAAATCGCCCATGCGATAGAACACGAGCATGTTCGGATGCTCGGCCTTGATGCGGGTGTACTGCTGCATCATCGGCGTCATGCCTGCGATGGCTGGCGTGGCGGCCGGGGCTGCGGGTGCATCTGATGCTTTCGCGGGGGCGGGAGTGGCTTGGGTGCTCGTCATGAATGAATACGGGTCGGGCGAGTCGGGTCACGATGAGCGCTGATGGGACGTTCCCGTCAAGCGCATCTCGCGGTGAGCCGGCGCGAAACTTGCCGGTTCGCACCATCGTGGCGCGTTGGATGCGCAATTTTACGACGGGTTCGGCATATGCCGTTATCGATTGCCGGTCGACGTCACTCGAAAGGGGGATGAGTATGGTGCGCAGCGGTGGATAATTTTGCTCAAGTTTCCCGAAAATGTGTCGTTTCGGGTGGTAAGCTCTCGCAAAAATTACCAAAAGCAGCACAAAAGCTACTCTCGCACGGGCCGGTATGGTGAAGTCGTTGAAGGGACGGGTCGCGGTGGCGACAGCACTCGTCTCGATGATCGTGATCGTCGGATTGGCCGTCGGGATCGAGTTTTTCGTCTACGGTGAATTGCGAAACTCGATGCAGGCGCAGCTCGACACGCATGTGAAGCTCGCCGCCGATCAGCTCGACGACAAATTGCGCGACAAGTTTCTCGCCTTGCATCGCATGGCCCGCAATATCGGCGATCCGGGTGCCATGACGAGCAAGCAGCTCGGGGCCTTCGTCAGTCTCTCGGTGTCGATGCCGGAGACGTTCAACACGATTTTCGTGGCCGCGCCCGACGGTCACATGCTCTACGACTCGACCTTCTCCACCACGCCCATCAGCATCGCCGACCGGGACTATTTCCAGCAGTTGCTCGCCGGTGCGCCCCAGGCGGTGTCCGGTGTGATTGCCGGCAAGATCACCCGCTCGCCGGGCATCGTGCTCGCCGTGCCCGTGAAGAATGCCCAGGGCGAGGTGATTGCGGTGGTGGGCGGGGCGCTCAATCTGCTGCGGCAGAACTTCATCGTCGATCTGGCCAGCAACACCGTGGGCGAGACGGGGCGCTATTGCCTGATTTCGAACGAAAATCCGCCGCGCTATGTGGTTCAGACCGACATCACCAAGGTGCTCACGCCGGTCGGCGCTTCACAGACGTTGTGCGGTGTGCGCGACCCCGGCTCGAACGATATCGTCCACATGCATCCGCTGGTGGCCCGTGAGCCGATGGTGACGACCGGCTGGTACGTCGTGGCCGTGGTGCCTGGGGAGGAGGCCTTCGATCCGATTGCACGCGTGAGACGTCGCGTGATTCTGCTCGCGATTGTCGCCATCGGTGTTGCCGCGCTCGTGATGTGGTGGGTTGCACGGCGCTTGCTGCGCCCGCTCGACACGCTGCGCGATCTGGTCGAGCGCAGCGCGGGCGACCTGCGCGCGGTGCAGTCGCTGCCCGTGCAGCGCGCCGACGAGATCGGCGCGTTGGCGAACACCTTTCGCAGCATGATGGCGCAACTGAGCGATCGCACCGAGGCGCTCGAAATTTCGCGTGAGGCGGCGCGGGCGAACGTGCGTCGCATGCAGGAAGTGGCCGACCGTGTGCCGTATCTCGTGGCGTTCGTCGATGGCGACGAACGGCTCGCGTTCGTGAACCGGGCGTGCGAAGTCAGACTGCGTCGTCCGCGCGAGCGCATTCTCGGGGCGACGGTGCGCGAGTTGCTCGGGCCATCGCTCTATCGCGAATTCGCACCGTATCTTGCGCGTGCGCTGGCGGGTGAGGCTGCGACGTTTGTCTGGGACTTCGGCGAAGACGCCGCCTATCGGTGTTTCGAAATGCGCTATCAGCCCGAGTGGGCAACGCATAACGTGCTCGCCGGCGTTCACGTGTTCGTGCGCGACATCACGATCGAGCGCGCCAACGAGCGGCGCTGGCGGCGCGAGTCGCATACGGATCACCTCACGGGGCTGCTCAATCGCAAGGGCTTCGATCAGGCACTCGCGGGCGCGGTACGCCGCGCGCATGAAGGGGCCGGCGCGCAGGCGTTGCTGTTCGTCGATCTGGATCGCTTCAAGGTCGTCAACGATACGTGGGGGCATGCGCTGGGCGACGAGCTGCTGCGGCGTCTGTCCAAGCGGCTCGTCGCGAGCGTGCGCGAAGGAGATGTGATTGCCCGCTTCGGTGGCGACGAGTTCGCCGTCATCATGCGCGACGTTCAGGATTGGCAGGATGTCGAGCGCGCGGCGATGTCGATTCTCGGTGCGGCGTCGCGGCCGATGGTGCTCTCGGTCGGCGAGGTCACAGTCGGGGCGTGCGTGGGCGTTGCGATGGTGGCGAGCGGTGAGGACAAAACGCCCGACATGCTGCTCGACGCTGCCGACCGCGCACTCTACGAAGCCAAACACGGCGGGCGCGGGCGCTTCGTTCTCAGTGGCGGCCATTTCGGCCATTCCGGCCATTACGGGCGTTCCGCGTAAGCGGGTGCTCACCGGGGTAGTCCGCCGTCACGGTGAGGTGCCCGTCCCTTCTGGTCTCTTCCAACGCTCGATGCGTGTGTCGTGAGAGGGGGGTGCATGCGCGCGCGTTAGCCGTCCTCAATCGAAAGCGCCACGGCGATCATCTTCCCTGAAGTTACGAGCGTAAATTATCTGACGCACAATGAGTGACACCCGTCGTTGGCGATGCGTGGTGTCGTCGGCGGTTCGGGGGTGGGGAAGTCTACTCAGAGGAGGTGGGCATGAAACTTGAGAGCGGACGAGGCCGGGCTGGCACGCGGGCGGCTTCTGACGCAGGGTGGCGCGATTCAGGTCAGGCAGGTGAGCAGGCGGCGCGCCGTGATCCACCGCGGGCATCGCATCGGAGGCCGCGGGCGCGGCAGGGGACCGATGGGCGCGAAGACGACGTGAAGCATCGCAGTTTGTCGGTGCGCGAAAACGAAGTGTTTCATATGCTGGTCGACGGCCTGGCCGTCAACGAGATCGCCCATGCGCTGCATTCGAGCGAGCGGACGGTCGCCTCACACGTCGCACATATTTTGTACAAGCTCGCGCTCGACGATAGCGCGGAGCTGATCGGTTATGCCATCCGGCATGGGCTGATCGACGAAGGGGGGGAGGGCGTCGCCTGAGTGTCGTTGCGCGAAGCCGGTCCTCACATTGCACGTCAACCCGGCGCGTTGCGAATGGTCTTGCGATCTTCGCGGCGCGCCCGTCACCATCTCATACGTCCTGCATGTCTTGCACATCCTGCGCGTTCCGTACACCCCCGCACGTCCCGAATATTTCCGAATGATCCTGCCGATGGGCGGCGCTTGCATTGCGCGCCAACGCGATCGCGCTGTCGGTGATAAGGTGCTGGCTCGACATAATTTTCACGGATGGTGAGTGTCATGACGATGAGCCGGGTTCGGCTCGCGCGTCCGGGCATTGCCATCACGATCCCAATGAAGACGGGCAGCCCCGTGCAGGCGCGGAGTGTGGCCCGGAGAACCGAGGACAGACACGATGAAGGCGATCGAGATCACCCAATATGGCGCACCCGAAGTGCTCAGGCTCACCGAGCGGCCGCGTCCCGAACTCAAGCCGGGCGAGGTGCTCATCAAGGTGAGCGCGGCGGGCGTGAACCGTCCCGACGTGCTTCAGCGCATCGGGCAATACCCGGTGCCGCCGGGGGCGTCGGATCTGCCGGGGCTGGAGGTGGCGGGCGAGATCGTCGAGGGGGCACTGGATGGTCCCGATAATCGCTGGGGACTGAAAGTCGGCTCGCGCGTCTGCGCGCTTGTGCAGGGCGGCGGCTATGCGGAGTACTGCGCCGCGCCGCTCGCGCAGGTGCTGCCGGTGCCGGAAGGGCTGTCGGATGTCGAGGCGGCGTCGCTGCCCGAGACGTTCTTCACGGTGTGGAGCAATGTCTTCGATCGGGCGCGTCTGGGCGAGACCGAGACGGGCGAGAAGGAAACGCTGCTCGTGCAGGGTGGCACGAGCGGGATCGGCGTGACGGCCATCCAGTTGGCGGTGGCGCTCGGTCATCGTGTGTTCGCGACGGCCGGCTCGGACGACAAGGCCCGCGCCTGCGAAGCGCTCGGCGCAGAACGCGGCATCAACTACAAGACCGAAGACTTCGTCGAGCTCACGAAAGCACTCACGCAGGATCGCGGCGTGGACGTGGTGCTCGACATGGTGGCTGGCGACTATCTGCCGCGTGAAGTGCAGGCGCTCGCGTTCGACGGACGCATCGCTATCATCGCGCTGCTCGGCGGCAGCAAGGCCACGCTGGATATGGGGGCGCTGCTACGTCGCCGGCTGACGGTGACGGGCTCGACGCTGCGTCCGCGCTCGGTGGCGTTCAAGGCGGCGATTGCCCAAAACCTGCACGACAAGGTCTGGCCGTTGTTCGCCGCTGGCAAGATTCGTCCGGTGATTTATCAGACTTTCCCGGCCGAACAAGCAGACAAAGCCCATGCCCTGATGGAAACGAGCACGCACGTGGGCAAGATCGTATTGACCTGGTAAGCGTTGTCGTTCCGGTTCGCCGGGCGAAACTGCGTGAAATTCCCGTTTCGTGCGGTTTCGCTCGCCGGAAAACCGGTGAAATTGACCCCCATGCCCCGGACGCACTAGAATGAGAGGTTTTTCGTCCATACGCATTGGGGGATAAGGCGTGACAACTGGTACCGCAGCTTCGGCTCGCACCATTAGCCGTAAGGCTGGCAAGCTCGTCGTGGGTAATTGGAAACTGCACGGCAGTCTGGCCGGCAATGAGGCGCTGCTGGGCGGCCTGCTCGCGTCGCCTGTGCTCAGCGCACCGGGCGTGAGCGCGGCCGTATGTGTGCCGTTCCCCTATCTCGCACAATGCCAGGCCCGCCTCTCGGGGCAGGTGCTGAGTTTCGGCGCACAGGATGTGTCGGCGCAAGTGAGTGGTGCCTTCACGGGTGAAGTCGCTGCACCGATGATCGCCGAGTTCGGCGCGCGGTTCGTGATCGTGGGGCACTCGGAGCGTCGCGCGTATCACGGTGAGACGGATGCGAGCGTCGCGGCAAAGACGGTGCGCGTGCTCGACGCGGGGATGACGCCGATCGTGTGCGTCGGTGAAACGCTGGCCGAGCGCGAAGCCGGTGAAACGACTGCAGTGGTCTCGCGTCAGCTCGACGCCGTGCTGGCATCGCTGACGGTCGAACAGGCGACGCAGATCGTTGTCGCTTACGAGCCGGTCTGGGCGATCGGCACGGGCAAGACGGCAACGTCGGCGCAAGCGCAGGAGGTGCATGCTCACCTGCGTTCGCTGCTGCGCGCGAAGGGCGAGGCGGTTACGGATGTGGCGGTGTTGTACGGCGGCAGTGTGAAGCCGGATAACGCAGCCGAGCTGTTCTCGATGGCGGACGTCGATGGGGGTCTGATCGGCGGTGCGGCATTGAAGGCGGCCGATTTTCTGGCGATTTGCGAGGCAGGTTTGTCGCGCTGATGCCGGTGCCGTTCGTTGTAACGGCGTGAAATAGTCATGACGCGGCGCATCAAATTGCGCGGCAAATTGGATTCTTCTATACGGGTGATGAGATGGGGTTGTTGAAAACGTTGTTGATCGTGGTGCAGGTGCTTTCCGCGCTGGGCATCATCGGTCTGGTGTTGTTGCAGCATGGCAAGGGCGCCGACATGGGCGCGGCATTCGGCAGTGGTTCGTCGGGTAGTCTTTTCGGGGCTTCGGGCTCCGCCAACTTTCTGTCGCGAACCACGGCTGTATTGGCTGCCGTATTCTTCGTGACCACGCTGGGCCTCACTTATCTCGGTTCGTACAAGCCGGCAGCAAATATCGGTGTCCTTGGTAATTTGCCTGCGGCGACTGCCCCGGTGACGGCATCCGTGCCGGCGGCTGCGAGTGCTGCGGCACCGGCTTCGGCTGCGAATCCGCAAGACGTGCCGAAGTAATTCGCGGCATGCTTGTGACAAGTAATACGTTGTAAAGAAAGTTGAAAAAAAATCGATTTGTGCATTGAACAAAATGCTGAAGAGCGCTACTATAGCGGTCTTGAAGCGATTCGTAAGTGACAGCGGATTGCAGACTATGAATGCCGACGTGGTGAAATTGGTAGACACGCTATCTTGAGGGGGTAGTGGCGAAAGCTGTGCGAGTTCGAGTCTCGCCGTCGGCACCACAGTTCTACGATGCCAGCCTTGCGTTTATGCTTTGGCTGGCATTTTATTTTGTGCTCACCGTTCATCCGCTTTCCGGTCCCCACACCATCGACGAGAGCGGTTCTTTGAACTAACCGAAAGAGGGTAGAGTTGAACCTCGGAACCTATTATCCCGTCCTGCTGTTTCTTCTGGTAGGTGGCGGTCTTGGGGCGGTACTGATTGGCGTCGGTAAATTCCTCGGCCCCAACAATCCCGACAGCGAAAAACTCTCTCCGTACGAGTGCGGCTTCGAGGCATTCGAAGACGCGCGCATGAAGTTCGATGTGCGCTACTATCTCGTCGCCATCCTTTTCATCCTGTTCGATCTTGAAACGGCATTTCTGTTTCCGTGGGGCGTCGCCCTGCGCGATATCGGCTGGGTGGGCTTTATCTCCATGATGGGTTTCCTGCTTGAACTGCTCGTCGGTTTCGTTTTCCTGTGGAAGCGCGGTGCGCTCGACTGGGAATAGGACCGATAACGTAATTGGCAGCATTGCAGAAGGATTCAGGGTAAGCATATGAGCATCGAAGGGGTTTTGCGCGAAGGGTTCGTCACCACCACGGCTGACAAACTCATCAACTGGACGCGTACGGGTTCGCTGTGGCCGATGACGTTCGGTCTCGCCTGCTGTGCCGTCGAAATGATGCACGCGGGCGCGGCGCGTTACGATCTGGACCGGTTTGGCGTGGTGTTCCGCCCGAGCCCGCGTCAGTCGGACGTCATGATCGTGGCCGGCACGCTGTGCAACAAGATGGCGCCCGCGCTGCGCAAGGTGTACGACCAGATGGCCGAGCCGCGTTGGGTGATCTCGATGGGGTCGTGTGCCAACGGCGGCGGCTACTATCACTATTCCTACTCGGTGGTGCGCGGTTGCGATCGCATCGTGCCGGTCGATGTCTACGTGCCAGGCTGTCCGCCGACGGCCGAGGCGCTGGTCTACGGCATCATCCAGTTGCAGTCGAAGATCAAGCGGACTGCGACGATCGCGCGTAAATAACCGCTACCGCCCATGTCTACATTAGAAAAACTCAAGACCACCCTGCAAAACGTGCTTGGCACCCGTGCCGAGCAGTTGGTGGAAGCCCTCGACGAGCTCACGCTCACCGTCAAGGCGAGCGATTATCTCGAAGTGGCGCACACGCTGCGCGATCATCCCGAGCTGAAGTTCGAGCAACTGATGGACGTTGCCGGCCTGGACTATTCGGCTTACGGCGATGGCGCCCACGACGGCCCGCGCTACGCCGCCGTCTCACATCTGCTCTCGCTCACCCACAACTGGCGTCTGCGTGTGCGCGTGTTCGCACCGGAAGACGATCTGCCGGTCGTGGCATCGCTGATCGACGTGTGGAGCTCGGCCAACTGGTTCGAGCGTGAAGCCTTCGATCTGGTCGGTATCGTGTTCGAAGGTCACCCGGACCTGCGCCGTATTCTGACGGACTACGGTTTCATCGGTCACCCGTTCCGCAAAGACTTCCCGACGTCGGGCTATGTCGAAATGCGTTACGACCCGGAGCAGAAGCGAGTGATCTACCAGCCGGTGACGATCGAGCCGCGCGAAATTACGCCGCGCATCATCCGCGAAGAGCATTACGCCGGTCTGAAACATTAAGGTGGCCTTGTGGCAGACATCAAGAACTACACCCTGAACTTCGGTCCGCAGCACCCGGCAGCGCACGGCGTGCTGCGCCTGGTGCTCGAGCTGGACGGCGAAGTGATCCAGCGCGCCGATCCGCACATCGGCCTGTTGCATCGTGCGACCGAAAAACTCGCCGAGTCGAAGACGTTCCTGCAATCCGTGCCGTACATGGATCGTCTCGATTATGTGTCGATGATGTGCAACGAGCACGCCTACGTCATGGCGATCGAGAAGCTGCTCGGCGTCGACGTGCCAATTCGCGCACAATACATCCGTGTGATGTTCGACGAAATTACGCGCGTGCTGAACCACCTGATGTGGATCGGCTCGCACGCCCTGGACGTGGGCGCGATGGCGGTGTTCCTGTACGCCTTCCGTGAGCGCGAAGACCTGTTCGACGTGTACGAAGCCGTCTCGGGTGCCCGTATGCACGCGGCTTACTACCGTCCGGGCGGTGTGTATCGCGACCTGCCGGACACGATGCCGAAGTATCGTGCGTCGAAGTTCCACAACGAGCGCGCGATCAAGAAGATGAACGAAGCACGCGAAGGCTCGTTGCTCGACTTCATCGAAGATTTCGCCATTCGCTTCCCGAAGTGTGTCGACGAGTACGAAACGCTGCTCACCGACAACCGTATCTGGAAGCAGCGTCTGGTGGGCATTGGCGTGGTGTCGCCCGAGCGCGCCATGCAGCTCGGCTTCTCCGGCGCGATGCTGCGCGGTTCGGGCATTGCCTGGGACTTGCGCAAAAAACAGCCGTACGAAGTGTACGACCGCCTCGAATTCGATATTCCGGTGGGTAAGGAAGGTGATTGCTACGACCGCTATCTGGTGCGCGTGGAAGAAATGCGCCAGTCGGCCAGCCTGATCCGCCAATGCGTGAAGTGGCTGCGTGCCAACCCGGGGCCGGTGATTACCGACAACCATAAGGTGGCACCGCCGTCGCGCGTCGAAATGAAGTCGAACATGGAAGAGCTGATTCACCACTTCAAGCTCTTCACCGAAGGCTTCCACGTGCCCGCAGGCGAGACGTATGCCGCTATCGAGCATCCGAAGGGCGAGTTCGGCATCTATCTGGTGTCGGACGGCGCAAACAAGCCGTACCGCCTGAAGATTCGTGCGCCGGGCTTTGCCCACCTTTCTGCGCTCGACGAGATGGCAAAGGGTCACATGATTGCAGATGCTGTGGCGATCATCGGTACCCAGGACATCGTGTTCGGCGAGATCGATCGCTAAATGCGTAGCGGGCGCCCCAGGCGCCCGCGGGTTTTATTTCGGTGGGGTTTTGTAGGTCGAAACCGTTGCCGTTCCAGTTGCCGTGCCGGTAGTGCGAGGGCAGTCGACAAGATCGACTCGCCCGCGCTGGCACGAGCGGGGATAACGTTTTAGAGAACAGTCGGATCGGAAATGCTTTCTCCCGAAGCCCTGAAGAAAATCGACCGTGCCGTTGCCAAATACCCTGCCGAACAGAAGCAGTCGGCGGTGATGCACGCCCTTGCCGTAGCGCAGGTCGAAAAAGGCTGGTTGTCGCCCGAAGTGATGCAATTCGTGGCGGACTACCTCGAGATGCCCGCAGTCGCGGTGCAAGAGGTCGCAACCTTCTACACCATGTTCAACACGAGCCCGGTGGGCAAGTTCAAGTTGACCGTGTGCACGAACCTGCCTTGCCAGCTCACGCGTGGCGAAGAAATGGCCAAGTACCTGAAGGAGAAGCTGGGCGTCGAGTATGGCGACATCACGCCCGACGGTCTCTTCACGGTTCAGGAAGGCGAGTGCATGGGCGCTTGTGGCGACGCTCCCGTCATGCTGGTGAATAACCATCGCATGTGCGGCTTCATGAACGAAGAGAAGGTCGACACGCTCATCAACGAGTTGACGGCCAAGGGCGCTGCAGGAGAAAAAGCATGACGTCACTGCACAACCGTCACATCAAACCGCTGATTCTTGCCGATCTGAACGGCGAGAACTGGCACCTCGAAGACTACGTCAAGCGCGGTGGTTACCAGCAGCTCGCACGTATTCTGAAAGAGGGCATCACGCCGGAGCAGGTCATTGCCGACGTCAAGGCGTCGGGCCTGCGTGGTCGTGGAGGCGCAGGCTTCCCGACGGGCCTGAAGTGGAGCTTCATGCCGCGCGCGTTCCCGGGTCAGAAGTACCTCGTCTGTAACTCGGACGAAGGCGAACCCGGTACGTTCAAGGACCGCGACATTCTGCGCTACAACCCGCACGCGCTGATCGAGGGGATGGCCATCGGCGGTTACGCCATGGGGATCACCGTCGGTTACAACTACATCCACGGCGAAATCTACGAAGTGTACGAACGCTTCGAAGAGGCCCTGGAAGAAGCGCGTGCTGCCGGTTATCTGGGCGACAACATTCTCGGCACGGACTTCTCGTTCCAGTTGCACGGTCACCATGGCTATGGTGCGTACATCTGCGGCGAAGAAACCGCGTTGCTCGAATCGCTCGAAGGCAAGAAGGGGCAGCCGCGATTCAAGCCGCCTTTCCCGGCGAGCTTCGGTTTGTACGGCAAGCCGACGACCATCAACAACACCGAAACGTTTGCAGCGGTTCCGTTCCTGCTGGCCACCGGCCCGCAGCAGTATCTGGAACTGGGCAAGCCGAACAACGGCGGCACCAAGATTTTCTCGGTATCGGGCGATGTCGAGCTGCCGGGTAACTACGAAGTGCCGCTGGGCACGCCGTTCTCCGAACTGCTCGAGCTGGCCGGCGGCATGCGCGGCGGCAAGAAGCTCAAGGCAGTGATTCCTGGCGGCTCGTCGGCACCTGTCGTGCCGGCCGGGCTGATGATGGAAACCACGATGGACTACGACAGCATCGCGAAGGCGGGTTCGATGCTGGGTTCGGGCGCGGTGATCGTGATGGACGAGACGCGCTGCATGGTGAAGTCGCTGCTGCGTCTGTCGTACTTCTACTACGAAGAATCGTGCGGTCAGTGCACGCCGTGCCGTGAAGGCACTGGCTGGCTGTGGCGCGTGGTCAATCGTATCGAGCACGGTGAAGGCCGCAAGGAAGATCTGGACCTGCTCAACTCGGTGGCCGAGAACATCATGGGCCGTACCATTTGCGCGCTGGGCGATGCCGCAGCGATGCCGGTGCGCGGCATGCTCAAACACTTCTGGGACGAGTTCGCCTACCACGTCGAGCACAAGCATTGCTTGGTCGGCGCTCACTAATCCCTTTTGACGCTTGGCATTGAACCGCTATGGTTGAAATCGAAATTGACGGCCAAAAGGTCGAGGTGCCCGAAGGCAGCATGGTGATCCAGGCTGCCAAGAAAAACGGCACCTACATTCCCCACTTCTGTTACCACAAGAAGCTGTCCATCGCTGCGAACTGCCGCATGTGCCTGGTCGAGGTCGAGAAGGCCCCGAAGGCAGTGCCGGCGTGCGCGACGCCGGTGGCCAACGGCATGATCGTGCGTACGAACTCCGAGAAGGCTGTGAAGGCACAGCAATCGGTGATGGAGTTCCTGCTGATCAACCACCCGCTCGACTGCCCGATCTGCGATCAGGGCGGTGAGTGCCAACTTCAGGACTTGGCTGTCGGTTACGGCAAGTCGGCCTCGCGCTATCAGGAAGAGAAGCGCGTGGTGTTCCACAAGAACGTGGGCCCGCTCATCTCGATGGAAGAGATGTCGCGCTGCATCCACTGCACGCGCTGCGTGCGTTTCGGTCAGGAAGTGGCCGGCGTCATGGAGTTCGGCATGCTGGGTCGCGGCGAGCACTCGGAAATCACGTCGTTCGTCGGCAAGACGGTCGACTCCGAGCTCTCGGGCAACATGATCGACCTGTGCCCGGTCGGTGCACTCACCTCGAAACCGTTCCGTTACAGCGCCCGTACGTGGGAGCTGTCGCGCCGCAAGTCGGTGAGTCCTCACGACGGCGTGGGTGCGAACCTCGTGGTGCAAGTGAAGAACAACAAGGTCATGCGCGTTGTCCCGCTCGAAAACGAAGCGGTCAACGAGTGCTGGATCTCGGACAAGGATCGTTTCTCGTACGAAGGCCTGAACAGCGACGAACGCCTCACCCAGCCGATGCTCAAGCAGGGCGGCGAGTGGCACGAAGTCGACTGGCAAACGGCGCTTGAGTACGTCGGTCACGGTCTGACGGACATCATTCGCGACTTCGGCGCCGATGCCGTTGCCGCACTGGCCTCGCCGCACGCCACGATCGAAGAACTGCACCTGTTGCAGAAGTTCGTTCGTGCACTGGGTAGCGACAACGTCGACTTCCGTTTGCGTCAGACGGACGTGTCGGGCGGCACTCAAGGCGCACCGTGGCTCGGTCTGCCGATCACCGAACTGGACACGCTGCAAAGCGCGCTCGTCGTCGGCTCGTTCCTGCGCAAGGATCACCCGCTGTTCGCCTCGCGTCTGCGCACGGCAGTGAAGGCCGGTGGTCAACTGAACCTGCTGCACGGCTCGGACGACGATCTGCTGGTGAAACTCGCCAACAAGATCATTGCCGCGCCGAGCGCCTGGGTGAGCGAGCTGGCCGGTATCGCCGTGGCCGCTGCGGCTGCCAAGGGCGTTGCCGCCCCGGCCGAGCTGGCCGGTGTGAGCGCCAGCGACGCCGCCAAGGCCATCGCCGCATCGCTGATCAACGGTGAGCGTCGCGCCATTCTGTTGGGCAACGCCGTCGTGCAGCACCCGCAGTTCGCGCAATTGCACGCTATCGCGCAAGTGATCGCTGACATCACCGGCGCTACGCTGGGCTTCCTGACCGAAGGCGCCAACACGGTTGGCGGCTACGCAGTGAAGGCAACGAATGCGAAGGGCGCGGCTGCGCTGTTTGCACAGCCGCGTCAGGCGTACCTGCTGCTTAACGCCGAACCGGAGTTCGATTCGGCCGACGCGAAGCAAGCACTCACGGCATTGGCCGCTGCGAAGATGGTCGTCTCGCTCTCGCCGTTCAAGCACGGCCTCGAGTACGCCGACGTGCTGCTGCCGATCGCGCCGTTCACGGAAACGGCCGGTACGTTCGTCAACGCCGAAGGCAAGCCGCAACACTTCAACGGTGTGGTGCGCGCGCTGGGCGAAACGCGTCCGGGCTGGAAGGTGCTGCGCGTGCTGGGCAACCTCCTGAAGCTGCAAGGTTTCGAGCAGGACACCGCCGAACAGGTGCGTGACGAAGCGCTCGCCGGTTTCTCGGCAGCGTCGCTCGATAATCGCGCCAAGGCTGCCGTCACGGCACCGAAGGCTGCGGGGCAGGGACTGGAGCGTCTGGCCGATGTGCCGATCTACGCCGCCGACGCGCTGGTGCGCCGTGCGCCGTCGCTGCAACTGACCAACGACGCCAAGGCTGCGCTGCGTGCCACGCTGCCGGCTGCGCTGTTCGACAGCCTGGGTCTCGCCAAGGGCGACGCGGTGCGCGTGCGTCAGGGCGACGCCGTGGTGACGCTGCCGGCCGCTCGTTCGGAAACGCTGCCTGCCAATGTGGTGCGCGTTCCGGCAGCCACGCCGGCGTCCGCCGCGCTTGGCGCGATGTTCGGTGAAATTTCGGTGGAGAAGGCGTAAATGAGCCTGAACGAAGTCATCAATCAATACGGCACGCAACTGCTGGGCGTTGCCTGGCCGACGGTGTGGGCGCTGGTCCGCATTCTCGTCGTCGCCGTGATTCTGCTGCTGTGCGTGGCGTATCTGATTCTGTGGGAGCGCAAGCTCATCGGCTGGATGCACGTGCGTCTCGGTCCGAACCGCGTGGGTCCGGCCGGTTTGCTCCAGCCGATCGCCGACGTGCTCAAGCTTCTGCTCAAGGAAGTGATCACGCCGTCGCAAGTCAGCAAGGGCATTTACGCCATCGCCCCGGTGATGGCCGTGTTGCCGGCTTTCGCGATCTGGGCGGTGATTCCGTTCCAGCCGGGCGCCGTGCTGGCCGACGTGAACGCCGGTCTGCTCTACGCGATGGCGATTTCGTCGATCGGTGTGTACGGCGTGATTCTCGCCGGCTGGGCATCGAACTCGAAGTACGCCTTCCTCGGCGCCATGCGCGCATCGGCGCAGATGATTTCGTATGAAATCGCCATGGGCTTCGCGCTGGTCACGGTACTGATGACGGCCGGCTCGCTGAACCTGTCGGACATCGTGCGCTCGCAAGAGCACGGCATGTTCGCCGGCATGGGGCTGAACCTGCTGTCGTGGAACTGGCTGCCGCTGCTGCCGATGTTCGTCGTGTACTTCATCTCGGGCATTGCGGAAACGAACCGCCACCCGTTCGACGTGGTGGAAGGCGAGTCGGAAATCGTGGCCGGTCACATGATCGAATACTCAGGCATGGGCTTCGCCCTGTTCTTCCTGGCCGAGTACATCAACATGATCATCATCTCGGCGCTGGCTGCGGTGTTGTTCCTGGGGGGCTGGAGTGCGCCGTTCGGCTTCCTGTCGTTCATCCCGGGTGTGTTCTGGCTGGCGTTCAAGGTGTTCCTGCTGCTGTCGGTGTTCATCTGGGTGCGTGCGACGTTCCCGCGCTACCGCTACGACCAGATCATGCGTCTGGGCTGGAAGGTGTTCCTGCCGTTGACGATCCTCTGGGTGATCGTGGTTGGGGGCTGGATCATGTCGCCCTGGAACATCTGGGGCTGAGGCGAACGGAGTAGAGGAATCCCATGGTAAGGGCAATCAAGGACTTTTTCGGCAGTTTCCTGTTGTTGGAACTGCTCAAGGGCATGGCGCTCACGGGGCGTTACACGTTCGCTCGCAAGGTGACGGTGCAGTTTCCGGAAGAGAAGACGCCGCTGTCGCCGCGTTTTCGCGGTCTGCACGCGCTGCGCCGTTATCCGAACGGTGAAGAGCGCTGCATCGCCTGCAAGCTGTGCGAAGCGGTGTGCCCGGCAATGGCCATCACGATCGAGTCGGACGTACGTGACGACAACACCCGTCGTACCACGCGTTATGACATCGATCTGACCAAGTGCATCTTCTGCGGTTTCTGCGAAGAAAGCTGCCCGGTGGACTCGATCGTCGAGACGCACATTCTCGAGTATCACGGCGAGAAGCGTGGCGATCTGTACTTCACCAAGGAGATGTTGCTCGCGGTGGGCGATCGTTACGAAAACGAAATCGCGGCGGCCAAGGCGGCCGATGCGCCGTACCGTTAAAGCAGGGCAGGGCGCGGTGCATGGTGATCGCGCCCGGTACGGCAATTGACGTTGGCTAATTCTCGGCACACCCGGTGATTATGGAATTCACAACCTTTCTTTTTTACGTGTTTGCGCTGATCCTCGTGGTCTCCGGCCTTAAGGTCGTGACCTCGCGCAACCCCGTACAGTCGGCACTGTTCCTGGTGCTGGCCTTCTTCAACGCTGCGGCAATCTGGATGCTGCTCGAAGCCGAGTTTCTGGCGATCATGCTGGTGCTCGTCTACGTCGGCGCGGTGATGGTGCTGTTCCTGTTCGTGGTGATGATGATCGACATCAATCTCGACGAACTGCGACGCGGTTTCGGCAAGTTCATTCCGCTGGCGAGTACCGTCGGCGCGATCATGATCGTCGAAGCGGCGCTCGTGCTGATGCGCGGTTACGGTGCCACGCGCGCCCCGGTCAAGGCCGTGTCTGCGCCGGACGTGTCGAACACCAAGGCGCTCGGTATCGCGCTGTACACCGACTACATCTTCGCCTTCGAAGTGGCAGGTCTGATCCTGCTGGTGGCCGTCGTGGCAGCTGTTGCGCTCACGATGCGTAGCCGTAAGGACCACAAACAGACCGACCCGAGCAAGCAGGTGCGCGTGAAGAAGCGCGACCGCGTGCGTCTGGTGTCGATGCCCGCCGAAGCCCGGCAGCAATCCACCGGCGCCGACACGCCGGCGGCGGAATAAGGAGACAGCATGATGTCGTTGTCGCTAGCGCATTACCTGGTGTTGGGCGCGATTCTGTTCGCGATCAGCATTACGGGTATCTTCCTCAACCGCAGAAATGTGATTGTGCTGCTCATGGCCATCGAGCTGATGTTGCTCGCGGTCAATCTGAACTTCGTCGCGTTCTCGCATTACCTGGGCGACATCGCCGGCCAGGTATTCGTGTTCTTCATCCTTACGGTGGCCGCCGCAGAAGCTGCGATTGGCCTGGCCATTCTGGTCACGTTGTTCCGTAAGCTCGAAACGGTCAACGTCGAAGATCTCGACCGCCTTAAGGGTTAACAAAAGCGAACGCTGTTATGGCATCCACATTGAATCCCAACCTGCTGCTCGCGATTCCGCTGGCGCCGCTCGTCGGCTCCATGATTGCCGGCCTGTTCGGCAAGCAAGTCGGACGCGCGGGCGCCCACACGGTCACGATCCTCGGCGTACTGATCGCATTCGTCCTGTCGGTCATGACCTTTATCGACGTGCTGAACGGGGCGAGCTTCAACGCCACGGTCTACGAATGGGCGCGCATCGGCGAGCTCAAGCTCGAGATCGGTTTCCTCGTCGACACACTCACCGTGACGATGATGTGCGTGGTCACTTCCGTCTCGCTGATGGTGCACATCTACACCATCGGCTACATGGCGGAAGATCCTGGCTACCAGCGCTTCTTCTCGTACATCTCGCTGTTCACGTTCTCGATGTTGATGCTCGTGATGAGCAACAACTTCCTGCAACTGTTCTTCGGCTGGGAAGCGGTGGGTCTGGTCTCGTACCTGCTGATCGGTTTCTGGTACACGCGTCCGACCGCGATCTACGCCAACATGAAGGCGTTCCTGGTCAACCGTGTCGGTGACTTCGGCTTCCTGCTCGGTATCGGCCTGCTGCTGGCCTTCACCGGCACGCTGAACTACGGTGAAGTGTTCGCCAAGGCCAACGATGTCGCGGCCCTGTCGTTCCCGGGCACCGACTGGCGCCTGATTACCGTGGCCTGTATCTGCCTGTTCATCGGCGCGATGGGCAAGTCGGCGCAGTTCCCGCTGCACGTCTGGCTGCCGGACTCGATGGAAGGCCCGACCCCGATCTCGGCGCTGATTCACGCGGCGACGATGGTGACGGCGGGTATCTTCATGGTGAGCCGCATGTCGCCGCTGTTCGAACTCTCGGACACTGCGCTGTCGTTCATCACGATCATCGGTGCGATCACAGCGTTGTTCATGGGCTTCCTGGGCATGATCCAGAACGACATCAAACGTGTCGTGGCCTACTCGACGCTCTCGCAGCTCGGTTACATGACGGTCGCGCTCGGCGTGTCGGCCTACCCGGTCGCCATCTTCCACCTGATGACGCACGCGTTCTTTAAGGCGCTGCTGTTCCTCGGTGCGGGCTCGGTCATCATCGGCATGCATCACGATCAGGACATGCGCAACATGGGCGGCCTGTGGAAGTACATGCCGATCACGTGGATCACGTCGCTGCTGGGCTCGCTGGCGCTGATCGGTACGCCGTTCTTCGCGGGCTTCTACTCGAAGGACTCGATCATCGAAGCGGTGGCTGCCTCGCATCTGCCGGGTTCGGGCTTCGCTTACTTCGCAGTGGTCGCGAGCGTGTTCGTCACGGCGTTCTACTCGTTCCGTATGTACTTCCTGGTCTTCCACGGCAAGGAGCGTTTCGGTCAGGCGCATGCGCACGATCATCACGACGAGCACCACGAGGAAGAAGAGGATTCGCACGGCGAGCACCACGGTCTCGCACCGGGTCAGAAACCCCACGAGTCGCCGGCTGTCGTGACGATTCCGCTGATCCTGCTGGCGATCCCGTCGGTCATCATTGGTGCCATTGCGATTGCCCCGATGCTCTTCGGCGAGTTCTTCAAGCAAGGCGTGGCGTTCAAGGACGTGATCTTCGTGGGCGAGAATCACCCGGCGATGGAAGAGCTCGGCCACGAGTTCCACGGCTGGGTGGCCATGGCGCTGCACTCGTTCGGCACGCTGCCGATCGCACTGTCGGCACTGGGCATCATCCTCGCGGCGTTCTTCTATCTCAAGCGTCCGGACATTCCGGAAGCGCTGAAGAACAGGTTCTCGGGCATCTACAAGCTGCTCGATAACAAGTACTACATGGACAAGATCAACGAAGTGGTCTTCGCCAAGGGCGCGCTCAAGATCGGTCGCGGCCTGTGGAAGGCGGGCGATCAGGGCCTGATCGATGGCGCAGTCGTGAACGGCAGCGCGCGTCTGGTGGGCTGGTTCGCCGGTGTCATCCGCTTCATGCAGTCCGGTTACATCTACCACTACGCGTTCGCCATGATCATCGGCATGCTCGGGCTCCTGACGCTGTTTGTGACGTTGAACGGCAAGTAATAGGGGGAGCCAATAACAATGCAATCGATACCGCTTCTGAGTCTGGCCATTTGGCTGCCCATCGTTTCGGGGATCATCGTCCTCGCGGTGGGTAACGACCGCAATCCAGGCGGCGCACGCGCGCTGTCGCTCATCGGTTCGCTGGCGAGCTTCCTGGTCACGCTGCCGTTGATCTCGAAATTCGACGCCCAGGCCTCTTCGTTCCAGTTCGTCGAGAAATCGAGCTGGATCGAACGCTTCCACATCAACTACTTCCTCGGCATCGACGGCATCTCGCTGTGGCTGGTCGTGCTGACCGCGCTCATCACGGTGATCGTGGTGATCGCCGGTTGGGAAGTGATCACCGAGCGCGTTGCGCAGTACATGGCCGCGTTCCTGATCCTCTCGGGTCTGATGATCGGCGTGTTCTCCGCACAGGACGGCCTGCTGTTCTACGTGTTCTTCGAGGCCACGCTGATTCCGATGTATCTGATCATCGGTGTGTGGGGCGGCCCGAACCGTGTCTACGCCGCGTTCAAGTTCTTCCTGTACACGCTGCTCGGCTCGCTGCTGATGCTGGTCGCACTGATTTATCTGTACAACGCGACGGGCTCGTTCACGCTGACCGACTGGTATGCGGCCAAGCTGCCGATGAACGTGCAGATACTGCTGTTCGTGGCGTTCTTCATGGCCTTCGCCGTGAAGGTGCCGATGTGGCCGGTGCATACGTGGCTGCCGGACGCCCACGTGGAAGCGCCGACGGGCGGCTCGGTGGTGCTGGCTGCCATCATGCTGAAGCTCGGCGCGTACGGTTTCCTGCGCTTCTCGCTGCCGATCGCACCGGATGCCAGCCACTATCTGTCGGGCTTCATGGTCGCGCTCGCGCTGATCGCCGTCGTCTACATCGGCCTCGTGGCGCTGGTGCAGACGGATATGAAGAAACTGGTGGCTTACTCGTCGATTGCTCACATGGGCTTCGCGATCCTCGGCTTCTTCATGTTCAGCGAAATCGGCATGCAGGGTGCACTGGTGCAGATGATCTCGCACGGCTTCGTGTCGGGCGCGATGTTCCTCTGTATCGGCGTGCTGTATGACCGCATGCACTCGCGCAACATCGCCGACTACGGCGGTGTCGTGAACACGATGCCGAAGTTTGCTGCGTTCTTCATGCTGTTCGCCATGGCCAACAGCGGTCTGCCGGCAACGTCGGGCTTCGTGGGTGAATTCCTGGTGATTCTGGGCGCGGTGAAATTCAACTTCTGGGTGGGCCTGCTGGCTGCCACGTCGTTGATCACCGGTGCTGCGTACTCGCTGTGGATGTACAAGCGTGTGATTTTCGGCGCCATCGCCAACGATCACGTGCGCGAGCTGATCGATATCAACAAGCGCGAGTTCTTCATGCTGGCAGTGCTGGCAGCCCTCACGCTGTTCATGGGTATCTATCCGAAGCCTTTCACGGACCTGATGCACACCTCCGTGGTTAACCTCCTCGCCCACGTGGCGCAGACCAAGCTGCCGTAATCGGGGAGGAAATCTAGATCATGCAAAACATTAATCTGCTGCCTGCGTTGCCGGAGGCCATCCTGCTGCTCATGATCCTCGTGATCATGATGTGCGACGCGTTCTTCGGCCAGACGCGCAAGCTCAACTACGTGCTGGCGCTCGTCACGACCGCGGTCGTGTCCGTGCTGTGGGCGTGCAACGCCGGGGATCCGGCGTCGCACTACCTGTTCGGCAATGTGTTCGTTGCCGACCCGATGTCGAACCTGCTCAAGGCCTTCAGCGGCCTGGCAACGTTCGTCACGTTCATCTACGGCCAGAAATACCTTGAAGCCCGCGGGCTTGCCCGTGGCGACTTCTACGTCCTCAGCCTGTTCTCGCTGCTGGGCCTGTCGGTGATGATCTCGGGCAACAGCTTCCTGACGCTGTACCTCGGTCTGGAACTGATGTCGCTGTCGCTGTACGCACTCGCCGCCGTCTGGCGCGATTCGACGAACGCGACCGAGTCGGCCATGAAGTACTACGTGCTGGGCGCGCTGGCTTCCGGCTTCCTGCTGTACGGTATGTCGATGATGTACGGTGCGACGGGCTCGCTCGAACTGGCCAAGGTCTTCGAAGTGATCGCTTCGGGCGCCGTGAACAAGATCGTGCTGGTGTTCGGCGTGGTGTTCGTGGTCGCCGGTCTGGCGTTCAAGCTCGGCGCCGCTCCGTTCCACATGTGGGTGCCTGACGTCTATCAAGGCGCGCCGACCCCGGTCACACTGCTCATCGGCGGCGCACCGAAGCTGGGTGCCTTTGCGCTGCTGCTGCGCTTGCTCGTCGAAGGCATGCTGCCGCTGGCGATCGACTGGCAACAGATGCTGATCATTCTGGCGGTGCTCTCGCTGGTGATCGGTAACCTGACGGCAATCGTGCAGACCAACGTCAAGCGTCTGCTGGCGTACTCGACGATCTCGCATATGGGCTTCGTGCTGCTGGGCATGCTCTCGGGCGTGGTGGGCGGCAAGATCGACGGTATCGCCGACGCTTACGGTTCGTCGCTGTTCTACAGCGTGATCTACCTGCTGACGACGCTGGGCACGTTCGGTATCGTGCTGCTGCTCTCGCGTCAGGGCTTCGAGGCGGAGAACCTTTCGGATCTGAAGGGCCTGAACCAGCGCAGCCCGTGGTTTGCCTTCGTCATGCTGATGCTGATGTTCTCGCTGGCGGGCATTCCGCCGCTGGCAGGTTTCTACGCCAAGCTGGCCGTGCTGCAAGCGGTGGTGAACGCCGGCATGGTGTGGCTGGCTATCGTGGCCGTGGTCGCCTCGCTGATCGGCGCGTTCTACTACCTGCGTGTCGTCAAGCTGATGTACTTCGACAAGGCCGAAGACACCAACGCGCTGCAAGGCAGCGGCACGATGCGCTTCGTGCTGTCGATCAACGGTCTGGCAATGCTGTATCTTGGCCTGATGCCGGGCTCGCTGATGGACTGGTGCCTGCGTACCATCAAGCTCACGCTGGCCAGCTAAACGGCCAGACAGACGGAACAACACCGGAAACGGGCAGGGCAGGTCGATGCGATCTGCCCGGCTTTCGAGAAACGCAGCAGGAGAGACGAACGATGGGCATGTCGGCTGGAGGTACGCTGGTGATTCTGCTGGCCGTGCTGGGCGCGAACCTGCCGTTCGTGAACCAGCGTTTGTTCGGTATCGTTGCGCTCAAGCGGGGCAGCAAGCCGCTTTGGCTGCGTCTGATCGAGATGGTCGTGGCGTACTTCGTCGTAGGTGCGCTGGGTTACCTGATCGAATCGGGCATCGGCAACGTGTTCGCGCAGGGCTGGGAGTTTTATGCCGTGACGGCCAGCCTGTTTGTCGTGTTCGCGTTTCCGGGTTTCGTCTACCGGTATTTGTGGCGCCATCGACCGGCGGCTGCCGCCTGAGATGCATGCTTCGCGAGACGCCGCCCTTGAGGCGGCGTTTTGTATTTGGATTCGCCAATTTTCAGCCGTGGAGGGCTTATGTCCGAACGTCAAAACGACGACCAGCACCTGATTGAGACGCGCATCGAAGGCGATACCGTCTACGACGGTGTTTTCCTGACGATCAAGCGTGACCGCGTGCGTCTGCCTGACGGCAAGACCGCCATCCGCGAGTACACCACGCACCCCGGTGCCGTGATGGTGATCCCGCTGTTCGAGGACGGTCAGGTGCTCATGGAGCGTCAGTATCGCTATCCGCTCGGGCGTGTGATGACGGAGTTGCCCGCGGGCAAGCTCGACGAAGCCGAAGGCGGCCTGGTGTGCGGCCAGCGTGAATTGCTCGAAGAGACGGGCTACAAGGCCGAGCGCTGGGACTACCTCACGCGCATTCACCCGGTGATTTCGTATTCGACGGAATTCATCGATATCTGGCTGGCGCGCGATCTCACGCAGGGCGAGCGACGACTCGACGAAGGCGAATTTCTCGACGTGTTCAAGATGCCGGCCACCGAATTGCTGCAATGGGTGCGCGACGGCCGTGTCACGGACGTGAAATCGATCATCGGCGCGTTTTGGCTGGAGAAGATATTATCGGGCGTGTGGCAGCCGAACGAGCGTTCGCCGCTGCGCTGATTCCCCGTCTCACGGTCATTTTTTGCTTTCCTTGCCTCGCTAGTGGCGGGGCAGGGGTATATCCATTGCGTCATGAAGGTTTTTGATCTGCGTTGTGCACACCAGCACACCTTCGAGGGTTGGTTCGGCTCGGAGGACGATTACCTATCGCAACAGTCTCGGGGGCTGGTGTCTTGCCCAGTCTGCGGCGACACGGCCGTCGTGCGCATGCCGTCGGCTCCGCGTTTGAATCTTTCGGGGGCGACATCGCGTGCCGATGCTGCACCGGTGCCGGCCGCGGCCCCGGCCAACACCGCCGTGCGAACCGAGGCCGCGCCCCCTGAAGCGATCGAAGCGCGCCGCGAATTGCAGACGTTGTGGATGAAAGCCGTGCGTCACGTGATGGCGAATACGGAAGACGTCGGGACCCATTTCGCCGAGGAAGCCCGCAAGATGCACTATCAGGAAGCGCCGGAGCGCAATATTCGGGGCACGACCTCGCGCGAAGAAGCGCAGGCGCTTGCCGAAGAGGGCATCGACATCATGTCGCTGCCGGTGCCCGACAGCGTGAAGGAAACCCTGCAATAAGGTTCGAGGAATCGCTCGCACAACGGGAGGTTGGGATGGCAACGCTTGAGTATTACTTCGAAGACTTCGCCGTTGGCGACACCTTCGACCTTGGCGAATACACCTTCACGGCCGACGAGATCGTCCACTTCGCCCGGCAATTCGATCCGCAGCCCTTTCACGTCGACGAAGCCGCCGGACGCGAATCCCACTTCGGCGGACTCGTCGCGAGCGGCTGGCACACGTGCAGCATCATGATGCGGATGAATGTCGACAAGCTGCTGTCGCGCTCGGCAAGCATGGGATCGCCGGGAGTGGAGCAGATCGAATGGCTCAAGCCGGTGCGTCCCGGCGATACGGTCTCGGTAACGAGCAGCACGCTCGAAGTGCGTGCGTCGAAGAGTCGTCCCGATCGAGGCATCGTGCGTCAGCTCTGGACCGCGACCAATCAGCACGGCGAGGAGGTGTGCCGGTTCCGGGGAACGGGGCTTTACCTGAAGCGGGCCGTCTGACGTCTGAGCGGGAATTTCGTACGGCGCACCCGCATCTCGGTTGCCGCTACCCATGCTAGACGCTACGCTGCGCAGTCACTCGCGGGGCCACTGTCGACATCGGCAGTGGCCCCGTTGTGTTGTGCGTGCGCCCGGCGACGTCAGTGCGACAGATCGCTTACGGACGCTGCGGGCGCATCGCGCTTGACCTGCGTGATGCCGTTTTCCATTTGCTCGGCATTGGAGAACATCTGGCTTTGACCGATGATCTCGCCGTTGCGCGCCTTGAGCACGAAGTACGGACGACCCGAGGTCGACGTCTTGCGCTCGAAACGGTGATCCTCGCCCGAGTTCTTGCGAACGGACTCGATACCGTTCTGCGCGGAAGCGCGCGCCTTGTAGGTCTCGGAGGAGAGAATGATGTGCCCGCTGTCGGCCAGCAGGTGAAAGTGGAATTCACCGTTGGGGCTACGCTTGAGTTCGAACTTGCCTGACATATGTGGATCTCCCGGATCTTCCAAAAGCCAGCGGCGAGGGACTGCGAACTGCAAGGTGACGACGGCAGAGCGCCGCGTCGAAGAAATCGGTACAACGGTCTTGCAAGGGGATTCGCTGCATGTACGCGAGACGCGTACGTACAAAGCGAATTGCGCATAGAGTAGCACTGCCAGCGTTCCGGCGATACCGCACTTTGTTTCGAAGTGTAAACCACTTCACATCCCCCCACCGAACCACGGCGCTATGCGGGATACACGGCAGAAGCGCAATCCGCGACCCACGGGAAACGGCGGGGGAAGGGCAACTGGCTTGGCGACGGCTGCCCTCTCGGCTCGACTTAGCGTCGGGCGTACTGCGTGGCGCCGAACAGGATCTCGCGGGCCTTGTCGTCCTGCAACGGTTTGCGTGCGTCGGCCAGCACCTTGATGCCGCGCTGCACGGCCGGACGCGCTTCGATCGCCTCGAACCACTTCTGCACGTTGGGGAAGTCCGACAGCTCTACGCCCTGGTTCTTCCACGAGCGCAGCCACGGCCAGATCGCGATGTCCGCGACGGTATACATATCACCGGCCACATACGGATGGTCGCCCAGGCGCTTGTCGAGCACGCCGTACAGACGCCGCGCCTCGTTGGTGTAGCGCTTGATCGCATAATCGATCTTCTCGGGCGCGTAAATCCGGAAGTGATGCGCCTGACCGAGCATCGGCCCCACGCCGCCCATCTGGAACATCAGCCATTCGAGCGTCTCGAACTTGCCGCGGACGTCCTCGGGCAGGAAACGGCCGGTCTTGCCTGCCAGATACAGCAGAATGGCGCCCGATTCGAACAGCGAGATCGGCTTGCCGTCCGGACCGTCTTCATCGACGATGGCCGGGATCTTGTTATTCGGCGAGATGGCAAGAAACGCGTCCTTGAACTGATCGCCCGCGCCGATATCGACGGCATGGGCATGGTAGGCCAGCCCGCACTCTTCGAGCATGATGTGGACTTTGTGGCCGTTGGGCGTGGCCCAGGAATAGACCTGAATCAATTGCGGCTCCTCGTGGATGCAGCGGTCGGGAAAATTGCCCGGAAATTACACCACAGAACGTTTTTCCCTGTCGGGCGTGGGGTCTGTGGCGGTTGCCGGCGATTTGACGTGCGTCCCTGGCGTCCCCAGCGTCCTTATTCGCCGTCTGCCTGCATGTACTTCGCCAGTTCCAGTTTGGCGATGGCGTTGCGATGCACTTCGTCCGGGCCGTCGGCGAAACGCAGCGTGCGGGCGCTCGCGTACGCATACGCCAGCGGAAAGTCGCCCGACAGCCCCGCCGCGCCGTGGGCCTGAATCGCCCAGTCGATCACCTGACATGCCATATTCGGGGCGACGACCTTGATCATCGCGATTTCGGCGCGCGCGGCCTTGTTGCCGACCGTATCCATCATAGACGCCGCCTTGAGCGTGAGCAGGCGAGCCTGCTCGATCAGACAGCGCGCCTCGCCGATGCGCTCGCGGGTGACGCCCTGCGCCGCAATCGGTTTGCCGAACGCCACTCGCGAGAGCGTGCGCTGGCACATCAGCGAGAGGGCGCGTTCGGCCAGACCGATGAGCCGCATGCAATGGTGGATGCGGCCCGGGCCTAGGCGTCCCTGCGCGATTTCGAAGCCGCGTCCTTCCCCGTGGAGGATGTTGCTCGCGCTCACGCGCACGTCGTCGAGCACGACCTCCATGTGGCCGTGCGGGGCGTCGTCGTAGCCGAAGACAGTCAGTGGGCGCACGCGCGAAATGCCCTTGGCATCTGAAGGGATGAGGATCATCGACTGCTGGGCGTGCTTCGGGGCGTCCGGGTCGGTTTTGCCCATCACGATATAGAGGGCGCAGCGCGGATCGCCCGCGCCCGTCGACCACCACTTGCGGCCGCTAACCACGTAGTCGTCGCCGTCACGACGGATGCGGCATTGCACGTTGGTGGCATCGCTCGACGCGACGTCCGGCTCCGTCATCAGAAACGCCGAACGGATCTCGCCGCGCAGCAACGGTTCGAGCCATTGGGCCTTTTGCTCGGCAGTGGCGTAGCGCTCCAGCGTCTCCATATTGCCGGTGTCGGGCGCGTTGCAATTGAAGACTTCCGGGGCCCATGGCACCTGTCCCATGATCTCGCACAGCGGGGCGTATTCAACGTTGGAGAGCCCCGCACCGCGCCCGGAATCGGGCAGAAACAGGTTCCACAATCCGGCTTGTTGCGCGAGCGGTTTGAGCCGCTCGATGACTTGCGACGGCTGCCACGCGTCGCCCTGGCGGCGGGCGAAGTCGATCTCTTCGAGATAGCGCCGCTCGTTGGGGAAAATGTGCTCGTCGAAGAACGCCGAGAGACGCGCACGCAGCGCTTCGACTTTCGGGCTGTAGCTGAAATCCATGAGATCTCCGTTCGGTGACTGCCTGTCTTGCTCGGGACGGTGCTGCGTTATTGGCGCTATGGGTGACTCGACGCGCGCAGCGCACGCTGCGCGTACTCCCACGCAAGCTCCGCCATGGGACGCGCGCGCTTGCCCGCATCCAGCGCTTGCTCGCTGGCGGCGGTGCCGTCGCTGGCCCGCTTCATGATCCCTTGCAGAATCGCGGCGATGCGGAACATGTTGTACGCGAGATAGACGTGCCACTGCGCGGGGGGGACGATGCCGGTGCGTTCGCTGTACCGGCGGATGTAGACGTCTTCCTCGGGAATGCCGAGCGCTTTCCAGTCGAGTCCGGCAATGCCGCGAAACACGCCGGGGCTGACGTGCCACGCCATGCAGTGATAGCTGAAGTCGGCGAGCGGGTCGCCCAGCGTCGACAGTTCCCAGTCGAGCACGGCGAGCACGCGCGGCTCGCTCGGATGGAAGATCAGGTTATCGAGCCGGAAGTCGCCGTGCACGATGGTCGTGCGCTCGGGCATATCCGGTGTACTCGTGGGCAAATTCGCAGGCAGCCACTCGATGAGCCGGTCCATCGCCTCGATGGTCTGCGTCTGCGATGCGCGATACTGCTTGCTCCAGCGGGCGATTTGCCGCGCGATGTAATCGCCCGGCCTGCCATACGATTCGAGGCCGATGGCGCGGTAATCCACCCGATGCAACGCCGCGATGACGCGGTTCATTTCGTCGTAGATCTCGCCGCGCTGCGGGGGTGTCATGCCGGGCAGTGCGGGGTCCCACAGCACGCGTCCCGCAACGAAGTCCATTACGTAGAACGCGAGCCCGATCACGCTTTCGTCCTCGCACAGGCCGCGCATGCGGGCGACGGGGACGTCGGTGCCGGCGAGCGCATCCATTACGCGATACTCGCGCTCGATGGCGTGGGCTGAAGGGAGCAGTTTCGCCGATGGCGCCGGCTTGGTCCGCAGTACGTAAGCGGCAGCGGGCGTCGTCAGACGATAGGTGGGATTGGATTGGCCGCCGTTGAACTGCGTGATGGTGAGCGGCCCGGCGAAACCGTCGACATGCGCGGCGAGCCAGCGCTCCAGCGCTGCGGCGTCGAAAGGGGGGCGAGCGCCCAATGCGCGTTCGCCGGCGAATGCGGAAAAGTCCTGTACAAGCTCCTCGGCCATGCTGTCTCCTGCATTTCCGGTGTTGCGTTGATCGTGACTGATTCGCCGGCGTTGCCGGGCTTCGACCCTACTTCGTGTGTGTCGATGGGCCGGGGCGCGCTCATTCTTCTCCCGGCCGCGCGACAGGCTAAGCCTCGCTGGCGCGTTGGCGCGTGCGCAGGAACGACGCGAAGATCTTCTCCATGACGGTGAGCCGGTTATCGCGATGCAAAGGCTGCGGCGGCGCGAAATTCATCAGCCGCACGACCCAATCCTCGGGCTTGTCGCCGACATCGAGTGCGTTGATGCAGGCGGGTGTCTGGGCGAGTTGGCCGAGAAAGAGGCGTCCAAGCGGATGCAGGGCATGAGAGAGAATCGCGCGATTCACGCCGCCGTGCAACACCAGCAGCACGGTGTCCCACGACGGGTCCGCGCGCAGTTCCGCGAGCGGCGGCACGACACGGTCGAGCAGTTCGCGCACCGATTCGCCGTTCATGAAACGGGTGTCTTCCGGCACCAGACCGTCGAACGCGCCGAGAAACGCCTGCGCCAGCTCGGCGGGCGGCAGATGCGAGATGCTGCCTGCGCGAATTTCCTGCCAGCATGTCCACGTCTCGATATCGATCTGCTGGCCCGTCTCGGTCAGTACCCGTTCGGCGGTCTCGCGCGTGCGCGGCAGACCGCTCACGATCACGCGGTCGAAGCGGATGTTCTCGGCCGCGAACGCGCGCCCGGCGGCGCTGGCTTGCGAGCGTCCGAGGTCGTTGAGCGCAACGGCATCGGCGTCGATGGGCTTGCCGCTGTCGTCGAAATACGTGACGTCGCCATGGCGCATCAGATAGATGCGGCGGCGTTGCGGCGGGGCGAATGCCAAGGGACCGGCGGCGGGGCCGAGGTGGCCGAGTGAGCTCATGCGGTAATTCTCCTGAACGGGTGCCGGCAGACGCTCGCAGCGTTGCGGCAAGGCGCAGACAGACGGTACACGCCGATGCGGCGCGCAGGCCGTCCGTCTGTGATGCGGTCAGGCGTATTTTGCCGGACGTTTTTCCAGGAAGGCGCTGATTCCTTCCAGACCGTCAGCATGATGGAGCGACGCCACGAAGTGATCGCGCTCGGCGGCGAGTTGCGAGGTGAGCGTCTCGCTCGCGCCGCTCTCGATGAGCGACTTGATGCGACCCACAGCGTTCGGCGAAAGCTGTGCGAGATCCGTCGCCCAGTTCAGCGCTTCGGCCCGTGCCTGACCCGGTGCGACCACGCGATTGACGAGTCCGGCCGCCGCGAGACGCGTCGCCGGGACCGGTTTGCCTTCGAGCAGGATTTCGGTGGCCAGCGCGCGGGGCAGCGCTTGCGCCAGGAACCACGACCCCCCGCCGTCGGGCGTCAGACCGACCTTCACGTAAGCCATCACGAACTTGGCGTTATCGGCCGCGACGAGCAGGTCGCAGGCGAGCGCGAGCGAGAAGCCCGCACCGGCCGCGGCACCCTCGACGGCGGCGATGATCGGTTTGGGACACGCGCGCAGGGCTTCGATCCATTCGGCCAGCGCGTTGATACTCGCCGCTTGCACCGAGGGGTCTTTCTGGCGATTGTCGAGCAGACGGTTCAGATTGCCGCCCGCGCAAAAGAAGTTGTCGGCCCCGGTGAGCACCACCGCGCGCACCGTCGGATCGCGCTCGGCCGTGGCCAGTGCTTCGACCCCGGCGGCGTACATGTCCGGATGCAGCGCGTTGCGCGCTCCGGGATTGGATAGCGTCAGGACCAGCGTGTGGTCAACGCGTTCGGCAAGCAGTTCGGCGGCCATGGATCGGGTCTCCGGATCATTGTTCTTCGGTGAGCAGCGACACGCCGAGCTGCGCGCGACGCGTAAGCCACGGCGACGGACGGTAACGTTGGTCGCCGTAGAACGATTGAAGATTGCGCAACACCGTGAGCAACTGACGCGCGCCGACAGCGTCGCCCAAGGCGAGCGGCCCCCTGGCGTAGCCGAGGCCGAGCGTGACCGCGCGATCGATGTCGCCCGGCGTGGCGATGCGTTGCTGCGCAATGTCCGCACCGATGTTCACGATGGTGGCGATGACCCGTTGCGCAACGAACCCCGCCGAGTCACGGATCACCGTCACCGGCGTGCCGCCATGGGCAAACAACGCGTGGGCGGCGTTGCGTGCGTCGGCCGTGGTGACCGGCGTGGTCATCAGCGTATGACGCTTCGCGCCCGCGAGCGGCAGCAGCGTGTCGACGGCGACCGTGCGCGTGGCGTCCAGCGCCTGCTCGACGGCACAGGTCGTGGCATCGAAACCGAGCGGGGTGACGACGATCAGTGCCGTCTCGGAGGGCTTGTCGCCGCTTTCGATGGGGACACCCGTGGCGCCCAGCAGTTCAACCACGGCAGCGAAGCCGCGCGTATCGGCACGGCTCACCCAGACGCTCTCGGGTAGCGTATCCGGCGCGGGCGCTTCGGGCGGCACTTGCGGCTTGCCGTCGACATAACGATAGAAGCCTTCGCCGACCTTGCGCCCGAGCAGTCCGCCCGCGAAGCGCACGGCGGTAATCGGCGACGGACGGAAACGGGCTTCTTCGTAGAACTGGTGATAGATCGACTCCATGACCGGGTGCGAGACGTCGAGCGCCGTGAGATCGAGCAACTCGAACGTGCCCAGACGGAAGCCCGCCTGTTCGCGCAAGATGCGATCGATGTCGGCAAAGCTCGCCACGCCTTCGCCGGCTACGCGCAGGCCTTCGGTGTTCATCCCCCGCCCGGCGTGGTTGACGATGAAGCCCGGCATGTCCTTGCAGCGCACGGCCGTGTGACCCATGCGCTGGCCGAGGGCGAGCAGGGCGTCGCCGACTTCCGGTGCGGTGCGCAGGCCGTCGATGACTTCGACCACCTTCATGAGCGGCACCGGGTTGAAGAAATGATAGCCAGCCACGCGCGCCGGACGCTCGCACGCCGCGGCAATGGCCGTGATCGACAGCGACGACGTATTAGACGCGAGGATCGCGTCGGCGGCGACAATCCCTTCGAGCGAACGGAACAGGTCGCGCTTGATTTCCAGCTTCTCGACGATGGCCTCGACGACCAGGTGGCAGTCGGCCAGCGCTTCGAGCGTGTCACACGCTTGCAGCCGGCCCGTCGTCGCCTCGACACCCGACGCCTCGATCTTCCCCTTGGCGGCGAGCTTGTTCAGTGTGTCGCGCAGGGTGTCCAGCGCCGCTTGGACGGCCTGGGCATTGGTGTCGTACAGCTTCACGCGCAGGCCGGCTTGTGCGGCGATCTGAGCGATGCCACGGCCCATGGCGCCAGCACCGACGATGCCCAGCACTTCGATGGCTTTGACGGAGGAGGTCGAGCGAGGGGATTCAGTCATTCGGAGTGTCTCGAAGTTGGCGTCGATTGTCGTCGATCGGTATCGTTTTGTTGGCGTGCGACATGTCGCGGAAAAACGCAGCGCACAGGTGATTCGTCATTCTATCGTCCGACCGGTCGGTCGGGAAATGAATTTCCTGCCGTGTTGTCGTGCGATGCAAACCGATGCCCTGAAGGCGTCCGGGCTATTGTCGCTGATCTCGCCGCCGTTGCCAGCGCTTGTTCCGCTGCGCGGTCGGAGGGACGTGGGCCGGTGGCGTGGGCGACGGGGAATCGTCCGCGCGGCAGGAATTCGGGACGTCTTCGGTTGAATTCGATTCACGAGTCGCGAGGTCGTGCCGGTACACTTCGGGTAACCGGCAGTCGCGTCTGCCGGCTCACTCACATGGGAGACATCATGTTGAAGCTGTACGGCTTTCCAGTCAGCAACTATTACAACAAGGTCAAGGTTGTGCTGTACGAGAAGGGCTTGCCCTTCGAAGTGTCCGAATCCATTCCGTGTCAGGACGAGCCGCTGCTGCAATGCTCGCCGCTGGGGAAGGTGCCGTATCTGCAAACGGAGCACGGTTTTCTGGCCGAGTCGCAGGTGATCTGCGATTTTCTGGAAGTGACCCACCCGACGCCCGCGCTGTTCTCCGCCGATCCGTGGCGGCAGGCCAAGGAGCGTGAATTGCTCACGATGCTGGAATTGCATCTGGAGCTGGTGGTGCGTGAGGTGTACACGCAGGCGTTCTTCGGCGGGACGGTCTCCGAGGGCACGCGCAACCGCACCGAGAAGCTCCTGCGCCGCAATATCGTTGCGTTCAAGCGGCTCGCCAAGTTTGCGCCGTATGTGGCGGGGGACACGTTCACAATGGCCGACATTGTCGCGGGCATCCATTTGCCGATCCTCGGCATGGCCACGCAAGCGGTGTACGGCGAAGACTTCCTGCAATCCGCCGGCATCGACTGGAAGGCCTACGGCAAGCGACTTGCCGAGCGGGAGTCGTTCCAGCGCATGCGCGCCGAGCAGAAGGCTTATCAGCAGGCGCAACAGGCGAAGAAGGCGGGATGACGGGATGAAGGGGTAGACCGACGGCGACCAAGCCAGCCGGCGTCAGCCCGATCCACGCTGACGTGGCGCTGACGTGGGGCCGACCTAGGACCGAACAACCGCGATTTCGCCGAGCGGCGTTCGGGGGAAATCGGGCGATGTTGTCCGCGTCAATGCCGTAACGAAACGGCCGCAATTTTTCGGATTGCGGCCGTTTTTATTGGCAGACGTGAAGCGTTATCGCGGTAGTGCGATAACGCGGTAATGCGGCAATGCGGTAATGCGATAACGCGGCAATGCGGTAATGCGATAACGCGGCAATGCGGTAATGCGGTAATGCGGTGACGCGATAACGCGGTAATGCGATAACGCGGCAATGCGGTGAAGGGGCCGGGCGATGATGCGATTCGCTATGACGGATGACGCCCACGAACCCCGTCAGATCTTCGCGAGCCGTGTCAGCGCTTCGCGCAGCGTGTCGTCTTTCTTGGCGAAGCAGAAGCGCACCACGCCGGACTCGTGCGGCTCGTGATAGAACGCCGAGACGGGAATGGCTGCTACGCCGATTTCCCCCGTCAGCCACAGCGCGAAGTCGGCTTCGCTCATGTTGTTGATCGCGCTGTAATCCACGCACTGGAAGTACGTGCCTTCGCACGGCAGCAGCTTGAAGCGAGTGCCCGCGAGGCCTTCGCGGAAAAGATCGCGCTTCTTCTGATAGAAGCCCGCGAGTTCAAGATACGGGGTGGAGTCGCGCATATAGTCGGCCAGACCGACCTGCATCGGGGTGTTCACGGTGAACACGTTGAACTGATGTACCTTGCGGAATTCGGCCGTGAGCGCCACGGGCGCCGCCACGAAGCCGACCTTCCAGCCCGTCACGTGATACGTCTTGCCGAAGCTCGACACGATGAAGCTGCGCCGCGCGAGTTCCGGGTGACGTGCCACGCTCTCGTGGCGCTTGCCGTCGTACACCATGTGTTCATAGACCTCGTCCGAGATCAGCAGAATGTCGGTGCCCGCCACGATCTCGGCCAGCTTCGTGAGGTCCTGCTCATGCCACACCCTACCGCTCGGGTTGTGCGGCGTGTTGAACAGAATCAGACGCGTACGCGGCGTGATCGCCGCGGCCAGCCTGTCGAACGGAATGCGGAAATCAGGCGCTTCGAGCGTGATGAACACCGGCTTGCCGCCGGCCAACTCGATCGACGGGACATAGCTGTCGTACGTAGGCTCGAATACGATCACCTCGTCGCCCGGATGCACGGTCGCGAGAATCGCCGTGAGCAGCGCCTGCGTGGCGCCTGCCGTCACCGTGATTTCGGTGTTCCAGTCGTAGTGCTGCCCGTAGAGCTCACCGATCTTCCCGGCAATGGCCTGACGCAGTGCCGGCACCCCGGCCATCGGCGGGTACTGGTTGTGGTCTTCGCGCATGGCACGCGAGACGGCGTCGACGATCTTCGGATCGCACGAGAAATCGGGGAAGCCCTGACCCAGATTCACCGCCTGCTTCTCGGCGGCCAGCGCCGACATCACGGTGAAGATGGTGGTGCCGACATTCGGCAGACGCGACGCGAGCGGCGGGGCGACCAGCGCAGGTGTGGTGGATCCAGTGTGAGGCGCGTTCATTTTTACGATGGACGAAGCAGTGATCAGGCCGCCATTCTAACGCCGTCACGCCGAGCCTGTGGGCCGGGAAGTGCGCTTGCACCGTCAATTTCGGACATTGGATAGATGGCTCGCCGGCATTTTCTTATCTCGATTTGGGAATTCACCCGGTCACGCTCAGCAGCGACGTGAATGCGCTCGCCGTCACGATGCGAAAGCCGAACTGGCGCGCTACACGACTGCGCAGCTTGAGCACGGCCTTGTCTTTGCTGACGAGCCAGTGCGCATGTCCGTCGCGCGCGGCTTCGAGGAATTTCTGATCGTCGCGGTCGCGGCACAGCGGCAACTGGGCGGGCGGGGCGGCGTTTTCCGGAATGACGATGCGGTGCGTATGCGCGTCGACCCAGGCGAGGGCGGCGTCGTTATCGATTGCGCGCGAGGCGAATTGCGGGTACGTGAGTACGACCGCCAGTTCGTCGCGGCAGCGCGGGGCCATGAGCGCGATGAGGCGGCGCTCGACGAGCGCGTCGCGCACCGGACGTGCAATCGGATCGTCGAACACCAGCAGATCGATCCAGACATTGGTATCGAGCACGACGCGCGGTGGCGTGGCGAGCGTATCGAGATGCTCGGCGAAGGCCCGTTCGGCGGGCGTGGCAACAGCGTTTTGAAGCATTGGATAGAATGGCGGTTTCTCGTTTTCGCAGGGACGCTGCACCCGATATGATAATTGTTCTCTCGCCGGCCAAATCGCTCGACTACGAAACGCCGCCGCACGTGAGCACGCACACCGTGCCGCAGTTCGTGGACGACGCTGCCGAACTGATCGAGGGTCTGCGTGAATTGAGCCCGGCACAGGTCGGCTCGCTCATGAGCATCTCCGATCAGCTCGCCGCGCTCAACGCCACCCGTTACGCCGACTGGTCGCCGCGTTTCGATACGAACAACGCCAAGCAGGCCGTGCTCGCTTTCAATGGCGATGTCTACGAAGGCCTCTCCGCCCGCACGCTCAACGCCACGCAGCTCGATTTCGCACAGAAGCATTTGCGCATTCTGTCCGGCCTGTACGGCGTGCTGCGTCCGCTCGATCTGCTCCAGCCGTATCGTCTGGAGATGGGCACGCGTTTCGTGAACAAGCGCGGCCGCGATCTGTATGCCTTCTGGGGCGAGCGTGTGACGCAGACGATCAATGCGTCGCTGGCCGAACATAGCGAGACGCGCCGTGTGCTCGTGAATCTGGCGTCGGAAGAGTACTTCAAGGTCGTCAAGCGCCGTCTGGTCGAAGCGCCGGTGATCACGCCGGTGTTCGAAGACTGGAAGAGCGGCAAGTACAAGATCATCAGCTTTTACGCAAAGCGCGCGCGCGGCCTGATGGCGCGTTACGCGATCGAGCGCGGCGTGACCGACGTGCAGCAGCTCAAGGCCTTCGATACCGAGGGTTATGCCTTTGACCAGAGCGTATCGAACGATTCGCTCTGGGTCTTCCGCCGTCGCGTTGCCTGACGTCAGCTCATCTGCGGCCCGGGGCGATGTCCCGGGGCTTTTCATTTCTGCCAGCGAGACAAGTCATGACCGTCCACATCAGCAGCAGGTTCGACAGCGGCGCCATTCAGGTGGTGAGTGCCGAGCGTGCCGACGACATTCGCGTGCGCGTGGCGCAAGACGGCGCTGCCGAGTTCGCGCAGTGGTTTCATTTTCGCGTGCAGGGCGTGGCCGGCACGCCGTGCCGCATCGTGTTCGATAACGCGGGGCAGACGTCCTATCCGCGTGGCTGGGAGAACTACCGGGCCGTGGCGTCTTACGACCGCGTGACGTGGTTCCGTGTGCCGACTTCGTACGACGGGCAGGTCATGACGGTGGCGTTCACGCCGGCGCACGACAGCGTCTATCTGGCGTATTTCGAGCCGTACGCGGAGGAGCGTCATCTGGCGCTGCTGGGCACCGCGCAGAATTCGCCGCTGGTGAGTTCGCGCTCACTGGGGCAGACCGTCGATGGGCGCGATATGACGTTGCTTACCGTGGGGCAGCCGCGCGCGGGCAAGCGTCACATCTGGGTGATCGCGCGTCAGCATCCCGGCGAGACGATGGCCGAGTGGTTCGTGGAAGGGATGCTGCGCCGTCTGCTTGGGGCCGGTGACTGGGCGGGCGATCCGCTCGCGACGGCCGTGCTCGATGAAGCGGTGTTCCACATCGTGCCGAACATGAATCCCGACGGCTCGGCGCGCGGCAACCTGCGCACCAACGCAACGGGCGCGAATCTGAATCGCGAGTGGCTCGAGCCGGACCTGGTGCGCAGCCCCGAGGTGCATCACGTGCGTGCAGCCATCGAATCGATCGGCTGCGACATGTTCTTCGACATCCACGGCGACGAAGCGCTGCCTTACGTGTTTTTGGCGGGCAACGAGGGTGTCGAGTGGGCGAGCGAGGCGTTGCTTGTGCGCGAGAAGGCGTTCGGTGAGCGTCTGAAGGCGGCGAGTCTCGACTTTCAGGACAAGTTCGGCTATCCGCCGGGCAAGCATGGTCCGGAGTCGCTCAAGCTCGCGTCGAAGTGGATCGCGCATCGTTTTGGCTGCCTGTCGCTCACGCTGGAGATGCCGTTCAAGGACAACGCCAACCGGCCCGATCCGCAGGTCGGGTGGAGCGGCGCGCGAAGTGCCGCGCTGGGCGCGTCGATGCTCGCCGCGATCTGGGCGCAGATGCAGGCGGATCAGGCCTAGTCCACACACCTGCCGACGCAACAAAGCACAACGCGCTCTGCGTCGTGCTCCACCGCTTCCCCGATCGCGATGACGCGATCAGTTCGTCTTTTTCGTCGTGCTCTTCTTGGTGCTGCTGGACTTCGAAGACGACGATTTCGCCGACGACTTGCTCCCCGACGATTTGGCCGCCGTACCGTGCTTGCCCGATCTTGCCGTGGCGTGCGAGGCCTTGCCGCGCGTGTTGCCGTGCGTGGCGCGCTTCACGGGTTGCTCGACCTGCGACAGTGGCGACGTATAGTCGAAGCCCATCATGCGGCCTTCGGCGTAACCGCAGCGAATGTGGATGTTGTCCGTCTGTCCGCTTGTGCGCTTGCCGACGCCATCGAGTTCGACCATCTGTGTGACGTCGACACGTTGCTTGCGATCGTCGAACGGGCCACTCCACGGTTCGATTTTCGCGTGCTCGGGATCGAGCGCGGTGTCGCCGTATTCCACGCTCTCGTAACCGGGCAGCGTGGCGACGACAAAACTGGCGTGCGCCGCGCAATCGGCCACGAGCGGATCGGCGTGACGGGTGTTGATGAACTGCTCGACCAGCGCACGATGCTGTTCGAGGGTGAACGCCTGCGCGGGGGCCGTGAAGGCCGACAGGCACAGCGGCGCAGCGACGGTTGCGATGCCTGCGACCTGGCGCACGGCTCGCATCACGACGCCTGCGGCGCGTTGAAAAAATCGATTCGACATTGCTTGACGTATTCTCGGGGGCGTAAGAGCCGCTCGCATGAGTTGGCTCTGAGCATTGCGGAGCAATGCGGGCACGCGCTGACTCATTTCACTCATCTCATGAGTTGCTTGCATGCACCGCTCGCGAAGAAGCTTCACCGCGTTTCGAAAGACAACGGCAAAGCGACATCCATCTTAACCGAAAAAAAGTCGCTGACGCCCGCCGGGTAAGCCCGCAGACGTAACAGCGCGCCTCGGTAAAGTTACAGCGCGCTACAATGCGAGCCTGCCTGAGCGACGTTTCATGCGGCACGACCCGACATCGCGGTGGCAAAACGCCTCGCGAATTTCGCGTCTGCAACGACCGTACGGCAAAGGTAGGGGGGCGCATTGTGTCATCTGCGGCAGCGGTGCAATCGCTCGAATAACGGCGCATTTCGCGGCTTTTCAGGCGGTTTGTGCGATGCGCGTCCGGGTACCGCACCCGGCAGATCCGTGTTTCTTTCTTTTCGGCATGTTCGCAAATTCACGCACTGTTGACAGTGCTCAAACCGGCCCGCACGACAAACTTGCGGAACTCGTGAATCGTCATCGCGATGCAACGTTTCGCAAACCGCTCGCGGCCTACAGCGCGGCGGCGTTCGACGCGGCCATCGCCGCGTGGCGTGACGCGGGCGCCGCGCCGCTCATCATCGACGCCGGATGCGGCGTGGGCGAGAGCACGCTGCGGCTCGCCACGCAATTTCCCGATCACTTCGTCATCGGCATCGATCAATCGGAAAGCCGTATCGTGCGCGGCAAAGATTGGTGGGACGGCGTGTGGCCCGAGAATTTCGTGTGGGTGCGTGCCGATCTCGTGGACTTCTGGCGGCAGCTTCTCGACGCCGGTATTCGTCCGGCGCGGCACTACATCCTCTATCCGAATCCGTGGCCGAAGATCGGCCAGTTGGCGCGTCGCTGGCACGCGCATGCCGTGTTCCCGACGGTGGTCGCGTTGGGCGGCGTGCTGGAGTGCCGCAGCAACTGGGACATCTATATCGACGAATTCGCGAAGGCGGTCGAGTGGCTGAGCGGCGTGCGTCCGCTTGTCGAAGCCAGTGATCGTGGCGTGTGGCCGACGAATGCCGATGCGAGCGCCAACGCCAACGCCAATACCGATAACGAGCCCATGACGCCGTTCGAGCGCAAGTATCTGGCGTCGGGGCATGGGTTGCATCGATGCGTCGTTACGTTGCCGGCGCGCTGATTCGGTAGCGGCGGTTGCCGGCGCAGCAGGTGTCGCGACGGCGTCGTGCGCAGGTGACGGGCAGCATGAAAAAACGGCCGTGCAGAGTGAGTGCACGGCCGTTTTTTTCGGTCAGACGTCGACGTCGAGGTCCACGCCCGCGCGTAAGCGATCAGTGGAAGTGCTGGTGATTCGGTTCCGCGTCTTCCGGCATTTCCGCGTGGACGACTTCGCCCAGCGGGTTCGGATACAGCGGCACGCCGCAATCGTCGCAATATTCGGGGACGAAGCGTTCCGGATGCTTGCGAATCTCGGTGACGCCTTCGGCCTTGAGCAGATCGGTGATTTCGTCGAGTGCACCGCCCTCGACTTCGCCGTTTTCACGGCCGTACAGCGGCCAGACGACGCCGTAGATCACATCGTTGCTGCCGCGCTGCGTGAAGCCGATGCGGTACTCGTCGATATTCTGTTCGCCGAAGCCAGCGATCACCGCACGCAATTCCGCCGGCGTGAGTGTCAGAACGTCTTCCAGATAGCGCAGCGCCGTGCGAATCGTATGCGGACGGATACGCTCGTCTGCTTCGCGGCAGCTCGCGTAGTACGCGTCGGGCAACAGGCATTCGATTTCGCAGCCCGGCAGCAGATCCTTCAGATTCGGATGACCTTGCGCCGACCAGGCTTCCTGGCACTGACCGCGCTCAGCGCGTTGCGGCCCGTCTTCCTGCCAGCGGAACATCGGCGCACCCTTCGGCACGGCCACCGCGGCGAGCAAAAAGCGCGGGTCGGCGAGAATCGGCGCCGTTTCCGGAAGATCGCTGCCGGGCTGCTTCACCTCGGCGTTTTCCACGGCCGCGCGCACGAGCTGCTGCGTGACCTTCCACGACTCGCAGTGCGTGCGCGGGAGCTGGTCGATGCTGTAGATGTAGGGCGAAATCGCCACACGCGCCGATTCGGCCAGCACGTGAGCATGCAGATGCGCGCGCACCGGCATCAGCGCGTTCGGCTTCACCGGGCCCGAGGGGATCGCGAAGCGGGTCCAGGCAAGCATCGGGATGGCGATGAGCAGGCCGTCCCAGACCTGGCCTTCGGCCTCGGGTTCGGCGGATTCGCTTTGCGACTCGATCAGGTCGGCGAGGGCGCCGTAGGCTTCGCTATGGTTGGCCTGAAGGTGATCGAGGGCGGCGTCGATCGCCGGCTGGTTGCCCGTGCGCAGCACGCGCGCGAGCAGCGTGTCGAGCTGGGCTTCCCAGAAGCGGTCTTCGATGCGGCTGCCCGAAGCGGCCAGCGCAAGTGCGTGGCCGACCAGCTTTTCGGCGTCGGAAGTCAATCGTTTAGCGGTGCGTGAGCGCATAGTCGTGCAAAGCAGAAATACATGAACTCACGATTGTACGGCATGCGTGAACGCGGGAGACGGATGGTCTCGCCAAATGCGTCGACGCCGGTCCTCGAAAGCCCCGGCGAGCGGCCATGCCAGCGGCGCTCGCGAACAGGGGATATGGGGTGTCGAATCAGAAATCGAAGGCGAGATTCGCGGGGGCGGATAGTCGCGTATGGCGCGTCGTTGCTGCGCTTGCGCCCTTGACGGGGGACAGGGCGGCGCCTTCGAGCGAGAGCAGGGCGAGCTTGCGCTCTACACCGCTGGCATAGCCCGTGAGCGTGCCGTCTGCGCCGATCACCCGGTGACACGGCACGATGACAGTTATCGGATTCCGCCCGTTAGCGGCGCCGACTGCGCGCGACTTGTTCGCGTCACCCAGCGCGTGGGCGAGGTCGCCGTAGCTGCGGGTCTCGCCGAACGGGATACGGCGCAACGCCTCCCAGACACTTTTCTGAAACGGCGTGCCATCCGGAGCCAGATCCAGTTCGAAGAGGCGACGCCCGTCGTGAAAATACTCGTCGAGCTGCTGCTTGGCCGCCTGCAGCACAGCGACACCACTGCCACCCAGGCGCACGTCGCCGTCTTGCGGGAAATACTTCTGATGCGAGAAATAGACGCCCGTCAGTGCATCGCCGTTGGCGACGAGCAGCATCTGGCCGAGCGGGCTCTCGTAAAACGTCTCGTAGCGAGTCACGCGCGTGGTGTGAGTCATGCAAATACCTCCTGCAAAGTCTGAACCGGCTGGCCTGCCGGTCCCTGCGCCGCCGCGCGCCAGACATGCAGCGCGGCGTAGGCGCGCCAGGGCGCCCAGCGCGCGGCGCGGGCGGCGACAGCGCGTGCGTTGGCTACGCCCAGTGCCTGACGCAGCACCAGATCGTCCACCGGCATGGCGTCGGGCGAGCCGAGGGCGCGCATCGCGATGTACTGCGCCGTCCATGGGCCGATGCCCTTGATCGCGAGCAGCGTTGCTATCGTCGCTTCCAGCGGCGCCAGAGGATCGAGCCGCAGACGGCCGTCGACAATCGCCTGCGCCACGCCGTGAATTGCGGCGACGCGACTGCGAATGATACCGGCTTCGCCGAGCGAATCGGCGGGCACCGCGAGCATCTGTGCGGCGCTCGGGAAGGTGTGCGTCAGTGCGTGAACGGGCGTGGGCAGCGGCGTGCCGAAGCGCTGAGCGAGGCGTCCGAGCAAGCGACGGGCGCCTTTTACCGTGATTTGCTGGCCGACGATGGCGCGCACGGCGATCTCGAAGCCATCCACCGTGCCGGGCACCCGAAGACCGGGCGTGGCGGTGGCGAGGGCGCCGAGATGGGCGTCGATCACGTCGGGACGCGCGCCCAGGTCGAACAGATGACGCAGCTTTCCCAGCACCTGCGGCACGCTGCCGGCGAGCGAGGGGGGAAGCGTCACCTGCAATGCGTGGCGCTCCGGCAGGGGGGAAATGCGGCACCAGCCTGCGACCGTCCGCCCGTCCTGACGCTCGATGTTCAGCGTGCGCGTATAAACATCGCCCTCGCGCAACTCAACCCCTTCGATAGCGCGATCGCCCAGGAAATCGAGCAGGGCGTGCCAGGCGAAGGGTGGGCGGTAAGCGAGTTGAAACACCAGATCGCCGTCCGGCAGGGAGGCGATAGAGGCGATACGGGCGTTGTGAGCGCTCAGACGCAGGCGTCCGGGGGCGAAGCCGTAGCGCGACTTGAAAAGGCCGTTGAAGCGCCGGACGCTGCCGAATCCCGAGGCGAGCGCCACTTCCGTCACTGGCAAAGCGGTGTCCGTGAGCAGACGTTTGGCGAGCAGCAGCCGTTGCGTTTGCGCGTATTCGACGGGAGACACGCCGAATTCGTCGGCAAAAATGCGCCGCAGGTGTCGTTCCGTGATGCCGATGCGGGCGGCGAGACCGGGGAGGGTGGCGTGATTGAGGAAGCCTTCGTCGATCATGGCAGCGGCGGCGTCGGCGAGTTCGCGGGAGGCGTCGAAGCGTGCGCTGCCGGGCGCGAGTTCCGGCCGGCATTTGAGGCAGGGCCGGTAGCCGGCCTTTTCTGCGGCGGCGGCGCTGCTGTAGAACGAGCAATTCTCGAAGCGGGGCGTGCGCACATTGCAGACCGGGCGGCAATAGATACCGGTCGAGGAAACGCCGACAAAAAACCAGCCGTCGAAGCGACGGTCGCGGGCGGAGACGGCTTTGTAGCAGACTTCCGGATCGAGCGTCATGGGGGGAGAAGAGGTGGAAGAGGTGGAAGAGGGGGAGACCATTGCCGTCACTCTACGCGCGAGCCCTACGTTCGGCTAGCCATTTTCGGACATGACAAGAAAAGAGAAAGGCGCAGCAAAGCGGATGGTTTAAAGCCGTGGGCAATACAGGCAGCCGTCAGGGGGCGCTTACCGGTGCGACTTTTAGTGGAGGGCCGGGAAGTGCCGCCTGACGGCTGTCCCGCTGCGTTGTGGGAGGGCGAAGGCGAGGACGGCCAGAGGGTGTTCAAGGGTAAACAAAAAACCCGGCACTGCGGCCGGGTTTCCAGAGCCACCGGGTGACGAAAAAACTTCACCCGGGAGCAAACATCACTACAGCATCTGCCGGAATCAGGCAGCGGCAAGCAGTTGACGCAGCACGAACGGCAGGATACCGCCGTGCTTGTAGTAATCCACTTCGATCGGTGTGTCGATACGCAGCAGGACTTGCACCTTCTGCGTTTCACCGTTCTTGCGATGGATCACCAGCGTGACATCCTGTTGCGGCTTGATGTCGGCCGTCAGACCTTCGATGTCGTACGTTTCTTCGCCCGTGATGCCCAGCGATTCCACGCTGTCCGAACCCTTGAATTGCAGGGGCAGCACGCCCATGCCGACCAGGTTCGAGCGGTGGATGCGCTCGAACGAACGCGTGATGACGGCCTTCACGCCCAGCAGCTGCGTGCCCTTGGCTGCCCAGTCACGCGACGAGCCCGTGCCGTACTCTTCACCGCCGAACACCACCGTCGGGGTGTTTTCGCCGACATACTTCATTGCGGCGTCGTAAATCGACAGCTGTTCGCCGCTCGGCTGGTGGATCGTCAGGCCGCCTTCGACGCGCGAACCGTCGGCCTTTGCCGGGATCATCAGGTTCTTGATGCGGACGTTCGCGAACGTGCCGCGCATCATCACTTCGTGGTTACCACGACGCGAGCCGTAGCTGTTGAAGTCGGCCTTCAGCACGCCGTTCTCGAGCAACCACTTGCCAGCCGGCGAGGTTTCCTTGATCGAGCCGGCCGGGCTGATGTGGTCGGTCGTGACCGAGTCACCGAATACGCCCAGGGCGCGTGCGCCGTGGATCGGCTCGATGTCGACCTTCGGGTCCATCGCGAAACCGTCGAAGAACGGCGGTTCGGCGATGTACGTCGACGTCGGCCAATCGTAGACCTGGCCCTTCGAACCCTTGACCTTCGCCCACAACGGGCTCGGTTCCTTCACCGAGTCGTAGTTGGTCTTGAAGACCTTCGCATTCATCGCGAACTTCATCAGCTTGTGGATCTCTTCGCTGGTCGGCCAAATGTCGCCCAGGAAGATCTCGCGGCCGTTCTTACCCTTGCCGACCGGCTCGGTCATCAGGTCGCGCGTCACGTTGCCTGCGATGGCGTAGGCCACCACCAGCGGGGGCGACGCCAGGAAGTTGGCGCGGATGTTCGGGTGAATACGCGCTTCGAAGTTACGGTTGCCCGAGAGCACCGCCGCCGCGACCATGTCGTTCTTCGTAATCGTTTCGTTCAGTTCCGCCGTCAGATCGCCGGCGTTACCGATACACGTCGTGCAGCCGTAAGCCGTCACGCCGAAGCCCAGCTTCTCCAGGTACGGCAGCAGGCCGGCAGCTTCCAGGTACTCCGTCACCACACGGCTTCCCGGAGCGAGCGACGTCTTGATGTGCGGCGCGACCTTCAGGCCGGCTTCCACCGCCTTCTTCGCCAGCAGACCGGCGGCGAGCAGCACGCTCGGGTTCGACGTGTTCGTGCACGACGTAATGGCGGCGATCAGCACATCGCCGTTCTTCACGTCGATGCCGCTGGCCGTCTTGTACGTCGAGTCGAGTTGTTCCTGCGTGAGGTTGAAACCGTTCTCGGCGACCGGCTTCGTGAACAGGTCGTTGAACGTTGCCTTCACGTTGCCGATTTCGATACGGTCCTGCGGACGCTTCGGACCGGCCAGCGACGGTGCCACCGTGCCCAGATCCAGCGAGAGCGTCTTCGTGTAATCGATGCTGTTCGTCTTCGGCACGCCGAACAGGTTCTGTGCCTTGAAGTACGATTCGAAGGCGTCGATTTCCGACTTCGTGCGGCCCGTGCCCTTGAAGTAGTCGATCGTCTTCTCGTCGACCGGGAAGAAGCCCATCGTTGCGCCGTATTCCGGCGCCATGTTCGCGATCGTTGCGCGGTCCGGCAGCGCCAGGCTCGACGTGCCTTCGCCGAAGAATTCGACGAACTTGCCAACGACCTTCTCGCGACGCAGCATTTCCGTGATCGTCAGCACCAGGTCGGTGGCGGTCACGCCTTCGCGCAGACGGCCCGTCAGTTCCACACCGACGACGTCCGGCGTCAGGAAGTACACCGGCTGACCCAGCATGCCGGCTTCGGCTTCAATACCGCCCACGCCCCAGCCCACCACGCCGATACCGTTGATCATGGTCGTGTGGCTGTCCGTGCCCACCAGGGTATCCGGGTAGAACACGTTGTCCTTCTTGTGCACGCCGCGCGCCAGATATTCCAGGTTCACCTGGTGCACGATGCCATAACCCGGTTGCACAACGCCGAACGTGTCGAACGCCTGCATACCCCACTTCATGAACTGATAACGCTCGTTGTTGCGCTGGAATTCGAGCTTCATGTTCAGGTCGAGCGCCTTCTTCTCGCGGAAGTGATCGATCGTGACCGAGTGGTCGACAACCAGATCTACCGGAACGAGCGGCTCGATGCGCTTCGGGTTCTTGCCCTGACGCTCCGCGACGTTACGCATGGCGGCCAGGTCGGCCAGCAGCGGCACGCCGGTGAAATCCTGCAACACGACGCGGGCCACGACGAAGGGGATTTCGTCGGTGCGCTCGGCGTTCGGCTTCCAGTTCGCCAGTTGCTTGACGTGCTCTTCGGTCACTTTCTTGCCGTCGCAATTGCGCAGAACGGACTCGAGAACGAGACGGATCGACACCGGCAGGCGGTCGACGTTTACACCCAGGGCTTTACCCAATTGGGGCAGCGAGTAGAACTTGCCTTTCTTGTCGCCGCTGAGCTTGAACTCTTTAAGCGTTTTGTGGAGGTTGTGGGCCATGATCTTTCCTTGAGTGATACAGAAAAACAAAGCGGTGGTGATGCGATTAGCGGGGGCCGGCATCGCGCGGGCACTTACGTGAGTGCTCGCCGCGATGCCAGTACGTCGAATGTCCGGCGTACCGGGTACTACAGATAATGCTGAAGCTGCGGCAGGAAAGCGGCTGGCGCATCACGCGAACGATGTCGGTATCGGTATCCACCGAGCGCGAGCTCAGTTGGTGATCTTGATCAGTTCGTTCGACTGAGTCGGGGCAAGCTTGTTCTGCTCCGACATCTCTTTCGTCATGCACTCGTCAGCCAGACGGCTGCCGCCATCGCGGTGCGTGAACAGCATTGCCTTGGCCGGGATCACGACCAGATCCATGCCGCTCGCGGCGTCATAGAAGCGGTCAGCGCCCGTGGTCGTCTGTTGACGCGGCAGCTTGTAATTGCGACCTTCCCAGAACATCGTCAACACCTGGTCGCGCTTCATGTCGCCCTTGATGTACAAGTTATTGTTCTCTTTGCAGCTCCAGAGTTCCGAGCCTTCGTCCGGTTGCGCCGGTGCGGCAGCGACAGCCTTCTTCTTGGCCGGTGCCTTCTTCTTCGGCGCAGGCTTCTTGGCCGTTGTCTTGGTGGTCGTGTCGGCGGCAAATGCCGTCGGGGCAAGGGCGACAGAGCACAAGGCAACCAGCGCAGTCAGGCAAAGCTTTTTCATGGTGAGTCTCCAGAAAGTCGAGGGTACGGGCGGACAATGACAAAAGCGCAGATTATCGTACGAAGTCTGCGTGGTTCGACGTCACCATACAAATTTTTTCAATTCCTTTCAGACAAGCACGTCCGGCGACGGCGGTCTGGACCGGCGTCGCTGCGAGTTGTGGTGCGGTGCGGAATTCGGCGTCTCGCCGGATCGGACGGCGCCGGGTCACGAGCCTGCTCCCGGGAGAGGTCATGAGGCGCTGCGGGCGGGATGCTTGGCCAAGAGAACGCGAGGGTTTGCGTGGGCGACTGCGCGCAGTGGCGCTCAGTGCGCTCGCCGCGGGCAATGCGCCGGCACGGGCTGTCCGGAGCGGTGCGTTGCTGGCGGCAATGAGGCGCTGCATTCGCTTGGCCAAGAAATCGCTCGATGTTGCGTGAGTTAGTGGCAGGATCATAGCGCTTTGGCTGGTGAGCGGGCGCGGTATGTCGTCACTCTGGTTTCAAGGAACGTTCGGGCACTGCTTGCTTCGAGGGGGAGTTGCGCCGGCACTGGGGGTAAGCTGCCGGCGCAGTTTCGGCCCGTTGCGACGCTTCTGGCATCGCGTGGGGCCGATTCCCCGGGGTACTCCTGGGAAATTAGCCCAGCAGATGTGCCACGCCGGCGCGCTCTTCTTCGAGCTCCTTGAGCGTGAAGTTCATCTTTTCACGCGAGTAGGCGTCGATCTCGAGGCCCTCCACGCGCTTGTACTTGCCGTTTTCGCAGATCACCGGCACGCCGTAGATCACATCTTCCGGAATGCCGTACGAGCCATCCGACGGGATACCCATCGTGACCCACTTGCCGTTCGAGCCCAGCACCCAGTCATGGATGTGGTCGATGGCGGCGTTGGCAGCCGAAGCGGCCGACGACAGGCCGCGAGCTTCGATGATGGCGGCGCCGCGCTTGCCGACGGTCGGCAGGAACACGTCGTTGTTCCACACGTCGTCGTTGATCAGGGTCTTGACGCTCTGGCCGTCGATCGTGGCGAAGCGGTAATCGGCGTACATCGTCGGCGAGTGGTTGCCCCACACGGCCAGTTTTTCGATGCTGGCGACCGGCTTGCCGGTCTTGGCGGCGAGTTGCGACAGGGCACGGTTGTGGTCCAGGCGCAGCATCGCGGTGAAGTTTTCCTTCGGCAGATTCGGGGCCGACTTCATGGCGATGTAGGCGTTGGTGTTCGCCGGGTTGCCGACGACCAGCACCTTGACATTACGGCTGGCGACTTCGTCCAGGGCCTTGCCCTGCACCGTGAAGATTGCGCCGTTGGCTTCGAGCAGATCCTTACGCTCCATGCCCTTCGAGCGCGGACGGGCGCCCACCAGCAGGGCAACGTCGGCGTCCTTGAAGGCGACCTTGGGGTCGTCGGTCACGACCACGCCAGCGAGCAGCGGGAACGCGCAGTCTTCGAGCTCCATCACGACGCCCTTGACGGCGGCTTGAGCTTGCGGGAGGTCGAGCAGTTGCAGGATGACGGGCTGATCCTTGCCGAGCATGTCGCCATTGGCGATGCGGAACAGCAGGGAGTAGCCGATTTGGCCAGCGGCGCCGGTGACGGCGACACGCATTGCGGGTTTTGCCATGAGAATCTCTCCAGACGTGTACAAATTCCTGCGAAGCTCAGGATGGGCTCGCCGTCCGGGTGGCATTTTTTGCCAGGCTGACAGCGCCGCGTCACATGAAGCTTCTAAAATTCCTTGACCTACGGAAGCTTGCGGGCTGCGCGGGGTGTGCTGCCGTCGACATGTGCGAAGCACCGGACTCTCTTATCTTATAAGATTGCGGTGCTGCGGCTGCAGGCCCCTGTTAGCCCGCGCCAGTGTAGGAGTCGCTACACCGAATGTCAACTCTATCTTATGTCTTATATAAGACATAGGATTATTGCTGTTATTCGATGGACGAAGGCCTTGATTTGTGGTCAAATCCCCGCCATGAATGCGAACGTTCGCGACACATCCAACACCACGCCGCCTGTCGATGCCCCGCAGCGATCGGACAGCGCGCGCGACGCAGTACCAGCCGCTCAGGCTTTGCAGGGTACCGTCGCCGGAGCGTCGCCGACGTTCAGCCCGCTGTACCAGCAGATCAAGGGGCTCATTACTCAGAGCCTTCAGGCCGGCGAATGGAAGCCCGGCGAAATCATCCCCAGCGAAGTCGATCTGGCCGCCCGTTACAAGGTGAGTCAGGGGACCGTACGTAAAGCCATCGACGAGTTGGCCGCCGAGAATCTGCTCGTGCGCCGTCAGGGTCGCGGCACGTTCGTCGCTACCCATCACGAGGACCGGGTGCAGTTCCGGTTCCTGCGTCTTGCGCCCGACTCGGGCGAACCCCATCACCCGCCCAGCCGCCTGATCGAGTGCCGCCGCATGCGGGCGCCGGCAGAGATCGCGCGTCAGCTCGATCTGCGTGCGGGCGATGGCGTGATTCTGATTCGTCGCATGATGGATTTCTCGGACCGTCCCACGGTGCTCGACGAAATCTGGCTGCCGGGGGCGCTGTTCCGCGGGTTGACGGCGGAGAGGCTCAACGAATACAAGGGGCCGATGTATGGCCTGTTCGAAGACGAATTCGGCACGCGGATGATCCGCGCCGTGGAAAAAGTTCGCGCCGTGGCCGCGGACGACATGACCGCGGATCTGCTCAAAGTGCCGAAGGGGTTTCCGCTGCTGAGTGTGGAGCGTGTCTCGTACACTTACGGCGATAAACCGGTGGAAGTGCGCCGGGGCTGGTATGTCACCACGGAACATCATTATCAGAACGAATTGAGTTGAATTCGAGTTGAGAGGGTAGGGCGACTTTCCCAGAAGCGAGCCGGTGTCGTGGCCGGCGAGTGTCTGAGAGTCGAAGCATGAGGGGCGGCGTGTCGTGCGCCGTTGGCAGGAATTTCCGGAGCATTGGAACCGGTATGGTGCAACGCACTAGAATCGGCGCTAAAATCCGGAGCTGATGTAACTACATGGGGTCTAGCATGGCTGAAGTGGTAAAAAAAGAGCGGCCAGTCTACAGGAATATCGGTATCGGACAGATTGTCTCGTACCGTCTCCCGCCGGCTGGTATCGTTTCCATCCTGCACCGTATTAGCGGTGTAATCTTGTTCCTTCTGTTGCCGTTCGCGCTGTACTTGTTCGAACAGAGCCTCACGTCGGAACTGACCTTCGACACGCTTCGAAGCGTCGCCTCCAACTGGTTTGTCAAGCTCGTCATCCTGGCGTTGTCGTGGGGCTTCCTGCACCACTTCTGTGCCGGCGTGCGCCATCTGCGCATGGACTTCAATCACGATGCAGTGAGCAAGGAAGGCGGTAAGAGTTCGGCAGTGGTCGTGCTGGCCGTGTCGCTGGTACTGACGCTGGCCGTCGCCCTCAAGCTGTTCGGAGCGTTCTAAGATGGCACAGAACAATATCGGTTCGAAGCGCCTCGTCGTCGGGGCCCACTACGGCCTGCGCGACTGGATTGCGCAGCGCATGACCGCGGTCATCATGGCCGTGTACACCGTGATCCTGCTGGTGTGGTTCTTCACCGCCAAGGATTTCTCCTACGAAGGCTGGGCCGGCATCTTCTCGCATCAGTGGATGAAGTTGGCCACGTTCGTCACGCTGCTCGCGCTGTTCTACCACGCGTGGGTCGGCATTCGCGACATCTGGATGGACTACGTCAAGCCCGTCGGTGTGCGACTGGCGCTGTACGCGCTGACGATCGTCTGGCTGCTGGCTTGTGCCGGCTACGCCGCGCAGATTCTGTGGAGAGTGTAAAGAATGGCTGCAATTAAAAATTCGCTGCCGCGCCGCCGCTTTGACGTAGTCATCGTGGGCGCAGGTGGTTCGGGCATGCGCGCTTCGCTGCAACTGGCCAAGGCCGGTCTGTCGGTGGCAGTGCTGTCCAAGGTGTTCCCCACCCGTTCGCATACCGTCGCTGCTCAGGGCGGCATCGGTGCTTCGCTCGGCAACATGAGCGAAGACAACTGGCATTACCACTTCTACGACACCATCAAGGGCTCCGACTGGCTCGGCGACCAGGATGCGATCGAGTTCATGTGCCGTCAGGCACCGAACGCCGTCTACGAACTGGAACACTTCGGCATGCCGTTCGACCGTAACCCGGACGGCACGATTTACCAGCGTCCGTTCGGCGGTCACACGGCCAACTACGGCGAGAAGCCCGTTCAGCGCGCTTGCGCGGCTGCCGACCGTACCGGTCACGCGCTGCTGCATACGCTGTACCAGCAGAACGTCGCTGCCAAGACGCACTTCTTCGTGGAGTGGATGGCGCTCGACCTGATCCGCAACGAAGAGGGCGATGTCCTCGGCGTGTCGGCACTGGAACTCGAAACCGGCGACGTCTACCTGCTCGAAGGCAAGTGCACGTTGTTCGCGACCGGCGGTGCCGGCCGTGTGTACGCCGCTTCGACCAACGCGTTCATCAACACCGGTGACGGTCTGGGCATGGCTGCGCGTGCAGGCATTCCGCTCGAAGACATGGAATTCTGGCAATTCCACCCGACCGGCGTGGCTGGCGCGGGCGTGCTGATCACCGAAGGTGTGCGCGGCGAAGGCGGTATTCTGCGCAACTCGAACGGCGAGCGTTTCATGGAACGCTATGCCCCGACGCTGAAGGATCTGGCGCCGCGTGACTTCGTGTCGCGTTCGATGGACCAGGAAATCAAGGAAGGCCGTGGTTGCGGCCCGAATGGCGACTACGTGCTGCTCGACCTCTCGCACATCGGTGCCGAGACGATCATGAAGCGCCTGCCGTCGATTCGCGAAATCGCGCTGAAGTTCGCCAACGTCGACGCGATCAAGGAACCGATTCCCGTCGTGCCGACCATCCACTATCAGATGGGCGGTATTCCGACGAACTACAACGGTCAGGTCGTCCTGCAGAAGGACGGCTCGTCGGTCCCCGTCAATGGTTTCTACGCTGTGGGCGAATGCTCGTGCGTGTCGGTCCACGGTGCCAACCGTCTGGGCACGAACTCGCTGCTCGATCTCGTGGTGTTCGGCCGCGCTGCCGGTAACCACATCGTCGACTTCGTGAAGAATCACGGCGACCACAAGCCGCTGCCCGCCGATGCCGGCGAGAACGCACTGGCGCGTCTGGGGCGTCTGGAAGGGTCGAGCTCGGGCGAGTACGCACAGGACATCGCCAACGATATCCGCGCGACGATGCAGAAGCACGCCGGCGTGTTCCGTACCTCGGAACTGCTCAAGGAAGGCGTGGACGAGATCAAGCAAGTGGCCGAGCGCGTGTCGCATGTCCACCTGAAGGACAAGTCGAAGGTGTTCAACACGGCGCGTATGGAAGCGCTGGAAGTCGACAACCTGATCGAAGTGGCCAAGGCCACCATGATCGCAGCCGAAGCCCGCAAGGAAAGCCGCGGGGCACACGCGCACAGCGACTATCCGGAGCGCGACGACGCCAACTGGATGCGCCACTCGCTGTTCTTCAGCGAAGGCAACCGTCTGGATTACAAGCCGGTGCAGTTGAAGCCGCTGACCGTCGACTCGGTTCCGCCCAAGGCGCGGACGTTCTAAGGGATTCGCAAGATCATGAAACGCATTTTTGAAGTCTACCGCTACGATCCGGACAAGGACGCTGCACCGTACATGCAGACCTACGAGGTCGAACTCGACGGTCACGAGCGCATGCTGCTCGACGCCCTGGTCAAGCTCAAGAAGATCGACGAAGGCATCGCCTTCCGCCGCTCGTGCCGCGAAGGCGTGTGCGGTTCGGACGCGATGAACATCAACGGCAAGAACGGTCTGGCCTGCCTGACCAACATGAATGACCTGCCGAACAAGATCGTTCTGAAGCCGCTGCCGGGCCTGCCCGTCATTCGCGACCTGATCGTCGACATGACGCACTTCTTCAACCAGTACCACTCGATCAAGCCGTACCTGATCAACCCCGAGCCGGCACCGGAGAAGGAGCGTCTGCAGTCGCCCGAACAGCGTGACGAGCTCGACGGTCTGTACGAGTGTATTCTGTGCGCATCGTGCTCCACGTCGTGCCCGAGCTTCTGGTGGAACCCAGACAAGTTCGTCGGCCCGGCCGGTCTTCTGCAGGCTTACCGCTTCATCGCTGACAGCCGCGATACGGCAACCAGCGAGCGTCTGGACAACCTGGAAGATCCGTACCGCCTGTTCCGCTGCCACACGATCATGAACTGCGTGGATGTGTGCCCGAAGGGTCTGAACCCGACGAAGGCCATTGGCAAGATCAAGGAGCTGATGGTGCGTCGCGCCGTCTGACCTGACGATCATGCCGGATACCACTCACCAGTCCGATCCGGTAAAACGTGCCCGCCTGCGCTGGCGGGCACGCCGCGGTTTGCTGGAAAACGACCTTATCCTCGAACGATTCTTCGCCAAGTACGAAGCGTCGCTGACTGACGGGGATGTGGGCGCCCTCACCAAGTTGCTCGATTTGAGCGATAACGATTTGATGGATCTGCTGCTAGCGCGTAAAGAGCCCGAGGCGGATCTGGACGGGCCGGACGTGCGGCGCCTGCTGGCGCTTTTGCGTGCCGTGTAGGGGTTTTAGAAATTTTTTGAGGAAGCGATATGACTCCGTCTGATGTTAAAGCCACCCTATCTTTCTCTGACGATTCGCCCAGCGTAGAGCTGCCGATTTATCAGGGTACGATGGGCCCGGATGTGATTGACATCCGCAAGCTGTACGGCCAGACCGGTAAGTTCACGTATGACCCCGGCTTCATGTCGACGGCGTCGTGCAATTCCGCCATCACCTACATCGATGGCGACAAGGGCGAGCTGCTGTACCGCGGCTACCCGATCGAGCAGTTGGCCACCAACTGCGACTTCCTCGAGACTTCGTACCTGTTGCTCAAGGGCGAGCTGCCGAACGTCAAGGAGAAGCAGGAATTCGTCGACACCGTGACCTATCACACGATGGTTCACGAGCAGATGAACTTCTTCTTCCGTGGCTTCCGTCGCGACGCTCACCCCATGGCCGTGCTGACCGGTTCGGTCGGCGCCCTGTCGGCGTTCTACCACGACTCGCTGGACATCAATGATCCGAAGCACCGCGAAGTTTCGGCGATTCGTCTGATCGCCAAGCTGCCGACGCTCGTCGCCATGGCGTTCAAGTACAGCATCGGTCAGCCGTTCGTGTTCCCGAGCAACGACCTGTCGTACAGCGCGAACTTCATGCGCATGATGTTCGCCAACCCGTGCGAAGAGTACAAGGTCAACGACGTGCTGGTGCGAGCACTGGACCGTATCCTGATCCTGCACGCCGATCACGAGCAGAACGCTTCGACGTCGACCGTCCGTCTGGCCGGTTCGTCGGGTGCGAACCCGTTCGCGTGTATCGCTGCCGGTATCGCATGTCTGTGGGGCCCGGCGCACGGTGGTGCGAACGAAGCCGCACTGAACATGCTCGAGCAGATCGGTTCGCCGGACAAGATCCCCGAATTCATCAAGCAGGTGAAGGACAAGAACTCGGGCGTGAAGCTCATGGGCTTCGGTCACCGCGTGTACAAGAACTACGACCCGCGTGCCAAGCTGATGCGCGAGACGTGCTACGAAGTGCTCAACGAACTGGGCCTGCACGATGACCCGCTGTTCAAGCTGGCCATGCAGCTCGAGAAGATCGCTCTGGAAGACGAATACTTCGTGTCGCGCAAGCTGTACCCGAACGTCGACTTCTACTCCGGCATCGTTCAGCGCGCGCTGGGTATCCCGACCTCGATGTTCACCTGCATCTTCGCGCTGGCCCGTACCGTGGGCTGGATCGCGCAGTGGAACGAAATGATCGGCGAGCCGGACCAGAAGATCGGTCGTCCGCGTCAGTTGTTCATCGGCCACACGCCGCGCGAAGTCACGCCGATCGACAAGCGCTAAGCCAGTCGACGGCGTCCGGCACGGCCCCCGCTTGCCGTGCCGGCACCGCAACCTTGCCGAAACGGCAAGGCGGTGCGGCCCGCAACGAGCCCTCGTTGCGCTATATTCGAATTCACGGCACAAGCTGCCGTGATTCGCACAAATCCCCGGTTCATCGTGCGTTTGCCGCCCGGTTTCCCGGGGATTTCGTATTCCGCCGGCGCGAAAGCGCTATGGCATAATCAAAAGTTCACAGAACGATATTCTGTTCTCAGAACTATATTGCGCCCCCGCGTTTTTTATCATGGCCAAGACGCTGTATGACAAGTTGTGGGATGCACACGTCGTGCATACCGAGGACGATGGCACGACCGTGCTTTACATCGACCGTCATCTGTTGCACGAGGTGACCAGTCCGCAGGCGTTTGAGGGTCTGAAACTCGCGCAGCGTCCGGTCTGGCGTTTGTCCGCCAACCTCGCGGTGTCGGACCACAACGTGCCGACCACGGACCGCACGCAAGGCATCGCCGATCCGGTGTCGCGTTTGCAGGTCGACACGCTCGACACGAACTGCGACAGCTTCGGCATCACTCAATTCAAGATGAACGACGTGCGTCAGGGCATCGTGCACGTGATCGGCCCGGAGCAGGGCGCCACGCTGCCCGGCATGACGGTGGTGTGCGGTGACTCGCATACGTCCACGCACGGTGCTTTCGGCGCGCTCGCGTTCGGCATCGGCACGTCGGAAGTCGAGCACGCGCTCGCCACCCAGACCTTGCTGATGAAGAAGAGCAAGAACATGCTCGTGAAGGTCGAAGGCACGCTGCCGCGCGGCTGTTCCGCGAAGGACATCGTGCTGGCCGTCATCGGCAAGATCGGCACGGCAGGCGGTACGGGCTACACGATCGAGTTCGCCGGTTCGGCCATCCGCTCGCTCACGATGGAAGGCCGCATGACCGTGTGCAACATGGCCATCGAGGCCGGTGCCCGCGCGGGTCTGGTGGCGGTCGACGACACGACCATCAACTACGTGAAGGGCCGCCCGTTCGCGCCGGCCGGCGTGGAGCTCCAGCAAGCCGAGGCTTACTGGCGTACGTTCCACACCGATCCGGGCGCCGCGTTCGACCACGTGGTCGAGATCGACGCCAACACGCTGCGTCCGCAGGTGAGCTGGGGGACGTCGCCGGAGATGGTCGTGAGCATTGAAGATCGCGTGCCCGATCCCGAGAAGGAGAAGGACCCGGTCAAGCGCAGCGCCATGGAGCGCGCGCTCGAGTACATGGCGCTCACGCCGGACACGCCGATGGCGAGCATCAACGTCGACAAGGTGTTCATCGGTTCGTGCACCAACTCGCGCATCGAAGACATTCGCGCAGCCGCTTACGTCGTGAAGAAGCTCGGTCGACGTGTCGCGTCGAACGTGCGTCTGGCGATGGTCGTGCCGGGTTCCGGGCTCGTGAAGCAGCAGGCCGAGCAGGAAGGGTTGGACAAGGTCTTCAAGGCCGCCGGCTTCGAATGGCGCGAGCCGGGCTGCTCGATGTGTCTGGCGATGAACGCCGACCGCCTGGAGTCGGGCGAGCGCTGCGCCTCAACCTCGAACCGTAACTTCGAAGGCCGTCAGGGCGCAGGCGGGCGTACCCATCTGGTGAGCCCGGCCATGGCTGCGGCAGCCGCCATCGAGGGCCATTTCGTCGACGTGCGTCGTCTCGTCTGATACGCAGGCATCGATTTATCCGTTGTTTGACAATTTCTTTGATAGAGACAAAACCATGAAGAAACTGTGGATGCTGATCGGTGCGGTGCTGCTATTGGGCGTGGCGGGTTGCAACACGATGGCGGGCCTCGGCAAGGATACGCAAGCCGCGGGCTCGGCGCTCGAAAACGCTGCGAAGAAGTGATGCGACGGTGCGCGTCGCCGGGGCAGATGCCTCGCCCGCGCACCTCCGAAATTTCCGGTTTTGACGGCTTTGACTCCAGGCATCAGCGCGAGAAACAAGCCGCAGCCGAACTGTTTTGATCAGGTGGTTCGTGATGGAAAAATTTACCGTCCATACGGGGTTGGTGGCACCGCTGGATCGCGAAAACGTCGATACCGACGCGATCATCCCCAAGCAATTCCTGAAGTCGATCAAGCGCACGGGCTTTGGCCCGAACCTGTTCGACGAATGGCGTTATCTCGATGTCGGCCAGCCGGGCCAGGATTGCAGCACACGTCCGCTCAACCCGAACTTCGTGCTGAACCAGCCGCGCTTCCAGGGCGCGACGGTGCTGCTCGCACGTAAGAACTTCGGCTGCGGCAGCTCGCGTGAGCACGCGCCGTGGGCGTTGCAGCAATACGGTTTCCGCGCGGTCATCGCGCCGAGTTTCGCCGACATCTTCTTCAACAACTGCTACAAGAACGGGCTGCTGCCGATCGCGCTGTCCGAGATGCAGGTCGATCATCTGTTCAACGAGACGGCCGCGTTCAACGGCTATCAGTTGACCATCGATCTGGAAAAGCAGGCGGTGATTACGGCGGACGGTCGCGCTTACGAGTTCGACATCGCGCCGTTCCGCAAGTACTGCCTGTTGAACGGTTTCGACGATATCGGCCTGACACTGCGTCACGCCGACAAGATTCGCGCCTATGAAGCGGAGCGGCTCGCCAAGCAGCCGTGGCTCGCAACGCGTTTGCCGGGCTGAGCCCCGCGTACTCAAGGCACATCCAAGGAGATTGCATGAAAATTGCTGTGTTGCCGGGTGACGGCATTGGTCCGGAAATCGTGACGGAAGCCGTCAATGTGCTGAACGCACTTGGCGAGACGTTCGAACTGGAAGAAGCGCCGGTGGGCGGGGCGGGCTATGAGGCGTCGGGTCACCCGCTGCCGGAAGCCACGCTCAAGCTGGCCAAGGAAGCCGACGCCATTCTGTTCGGCGCCGTGGGTGACTGGAAGTACGATTCGCTCGAGCGCGCGCTGCGTCCCGAGCAGGCGATTCTGGGGCTGCGCAAGCACCTTCAGCTGTTCGCCAACTTCCGTCCGGCCATTCTATACAAGGAACTGGCGGATGCGTCGAGCCTGAAGCCGGAAATCGTGTCAGGGTTGGACATCCTGATCATTCGCGAGCTGAACGGCGATATTTACTTCGGTCAGCCCAAGGGTTTCCGTCAATCGCCGGATGGGGCTTTCGAAGGTGCGCGCGAAGGTTTTGATACCATGCGCTATAGCGTGCCCGAAGTGGAGCGTATTGCGCACGTGGCATTCCAGGCGGCAGCCAAGCGCGACAAGCGTCTTTGCTCGGTGGACAAGGCCAATGTGCTCGAGACGTCGCAACTGTGGCGCGACACGATGATCGAGGTCGCCAGGCAGTATCCGGAGGTCGAGCTCTCGCATATGTACGTCGACAATGCCGCGATGCAACTGGTCAAGGCGCCGAAGAACTTCGACGTGGTGGTGACTGGCAACATGTTCGGCGATATCCTGTCGGACGAAGCGGCGATGCTCACGGGCTCGATCGGCATGCTGCCGTCGGCGTCGCTCGATGCCAATAACAAGGGGCTTTACGAACCGTCGCACGGTTCGGCTCCCGATATCGCCGGCAAGGGCATGGCCAATCCGTTGGCCACGATCCTGTCGGCTGCCATGATGCTGCGCTACACGCTGGGCCGTGCCGAACAGGCCGACCGCGTGGAGAGCGCAGTCAAGAAGGTGCTGGCGCAAGGACTGCGCACGCCCGACATCTGGCAGGAAGGCGCGACCAAGGTCGGTACGCGCGAAATGGGCGCGGCGGTAGTTGCCGCGCTATAACGTTGACGGGGCGTCGTGAGACGCCCCTCGGCGCAATTGCAACGATAAGAGAGTGGATAAATGAAAACCGTAGGTCTGGTAGGTTGGCGGGGCATGGTCGGTTCGGTTCTGATGCAGCGTATGCAGCAGGAGAACGACTTCGCCTTGATCGAGCCGGTGTTTTTCAGCACCAGCAACGCGGGCGGCAAAGCCCCGTCGATGGCGAAGAACGAAACTTCGCTGAAAGACGCCAATGATGTCAACGAGCTGAAAAAATGCGACATCATCATTACCTGCCAGGGCGGTGACTACACAACCGAGATCTTCCCGAAGCTTCGTGCTGCGGGCTGGAACGGTTACTGGATCGACGCGGCCTCGACGCTGCGCATGAAGGACGACGCCATCATCGTCCTCGACCCGGTCAATCTCGGCGTGATCAAGAACGCGCTCACGAAGGGCACGAAGAACTTCGTCGGCGGCAACTGCACCGTGAGCTGTATGCTGATGGGGCTGGGCGGTCTGTTCGAGAAGGGTCTGGTCGACTGGCTGACGTCGATGACGTATCAGGCAGCCTCGGGCGGCGGCGCACAGCATATGCGCGAATTGCTCACGCAGTTCGGCAGCATCAACGCCGAAGTCAAGGCACTGCTCGACGATCCGCACTCGGCCATTCTCGAAATCGACCGTAAGGTGCTCGCCAAGCAACACGCGTTCACGGCCGACGAAACCAAGCAATTCGGCGTGCCACTTGGTGGTAACCTCATTCCCTGGATCGACAAGGATCTGGGCAACGGTCAGTCCAAGGAAGAGTGGAAGGGCGGGGCCGAGACCAACAAGATTCTGGGTCTGGGCGAGGGTTTCCCGGGCACGCGCGCCATTCCGGTCGACGGTCTGTGCGTGCGTATCGGTGCGATGCGCTGTCATAGCCAGGCACTGACCATCAAGCTTACGAAAGATGTGCCGTTAGACGAACTGACCGACATCATCGGCCAGGCGAACGACTGGGTGGAGGTCGTGCCGAACACGCGCGAGGCGTCGATGACCGATTTGACGCCGGCTGCCGTGACCGGCACGATGACGATCCCGGTGGGTCGCTTGCGCAAGATGTCGATGGGTCCGGAGTACCTGTCGGCATTTACGGTGGGCGATCAACTGTTGTGGGGCGCGGCCGAACCGCTGCGCCGCATGCTGCGGATCCTGCTCGACGCTTAAGCGTTGCAGCGTATCGGTAAGGCGTGAAGAACGGCGGCCCGCGAGGCCGCCGTCCGCGCTTTGGGAGGTTGCCCATTTTGCAGGGGCGGCCAGTGACAAACGACTGACAGGCTAGACAAGACATAGTGCGGAAACTCTCGACCGGCAAGCGCGCAAATTCGTCCCGCAAATCGTTTCGCCTGAGTGCGGCGGCGGCTGTTTTGTGGAGCCTTGGGCTCGTCAACGCCGGGGCCGCCGAGTTCGGGCCGCAACAAGTGCGCTCCGGTCCGGGGCAGCCGCTACGCGCCGTGATCGTGCTGGGCAACGTGTCGCAGGCGGAGGCCGACGGGTTGTCGGTGAAGCTCGCGCCGCGCGATGCCTTCAGGCAAGCCGGTCTGCGCTACGACCCCACGCTCGAGAAGCTCTCCGTGTCGGTATCGCCGACGGGCGGGCGTGAGGCAGGGTACAGCGGCACGTATCTCGTGCATGTCGATTCGGCCGAGCCGATCAACACGTCGTTCCTCGATTTGTTGCTGGTGCTCGAATGGCGCACGGGCCGTCAGTCCAATGCAGTGACGCTCTCCGCCATTCCTGAAGCCAGTGCCGCGCAGCCGGAGGCGGTCGTGCCTGCCGCTGCGACAAGTTCGTCAGGCGGGGCGGCTACGTCCACCTCGTCTGCGTCTTCTGCTTCGTCCGCTTCCGCTGCGTCCTCCTCCTCACCTGCGCCTGCGCCTTCGGCTGCGGCCCCTGCGCCGGCAGCGCCCGCGACGTCGGGCAAGGCCGGGCAGAACGGTTCGGCGGCAACGGACGAAGGTGCGCGCAAGGTGGGCCGTGGCGATTCGCTGTCGTCGATTGCCCGTGAGTACACGAGCGGCGAAGGCGGCACGACGCTGGCGCAGATGATGACGGCGCTGTTCGAATCGAACCGCTCGGCGTTCATTGGCAACGATCCCAACCGGTTGCGTAAGGGGGCGACGTTGAATCGTCCCACCGATACGCAAGTGCAGAGTATTCCTCCCGCCCAGGCGCGCAAGTTCGTGTCGGCTGCGCGGGAACAGTTTGACGCGTATCGCGCGCGGCTGGCCGAATCGACGGCACGGCAGGCAGCACCGGCCGGTGGCCGCAGTGCACAGGGCGCGATCGACGCGGGCAAGGCGCCAGAAGCCGCTGCTCCCGCCACGCGCGATGAGTTGAAGCTGTCGCGACCCAGTAAGGGTGGGGCGGCCGGCACAGCCGGTCGAGCCGGCGGCAGCGAAGAAGAGCAAATCGCCCAGGGCAAGGCGCAGACCGAGGCTCAGGGCAGGGTGAATGAGTTGCAGAAGAACGTAGCAGATCTCCAGAAGCTGTTGGCGATGAAGAGTCAGGCCGTCGCGAATCTGGAGCAGCAGGCCGCCACCGCATCCGGGGCGACTGCACAAGAGAAGACGGCGAAATCCGCCGACAGCAAGACGACCGGGCCGGCAACGGCTGCGACCGCCACGCCGGCACCGACCGAGGCAGCCGCGAGCGCGGGGACTGCCGCAGCCACCGCCAGCGCTGCGAGCGATGCCGCTTCGGCGGCGTCGGTCGAAGCGAGCGCGTCGCAGGCCACAGCCGCGGCTGCGGCATCGGCAAGCGACGCCGCATCTTCGGCAGCGGCCGCCAGTGCCCCGGCAGCCGAGTCGAAGCCGGCACCGAATGCCGCCATGACGTGGCGTGCGGTGACGCAGAACCCGTATGTGCTGCCGGGCGCCGGTGCGCTGGTGGTATTGCTCGGCCTGTGGTGGCTCATGCGCCGTCGCCGTGCAGAGCCGCCGGCGGGCCAGCCGGGACCGTATGACGATGGCGGTGATGTGCACGATGGACATCCCGGCCCCGACGCGCCGCACGATGCCCCGCAAAGCGCCGAGCCGACATCGCACGGCGTGGCTGCCGCTGCCGGTGTGGCCGCGGCCGGCGCTGCGGGCGCAGCGGCGCTGTACGCGGCGAATCAGGCCGAGGCCGACGAGCATCTGCACCCGGCAGCCGACGCCGATTGGCGCGCACCGGAGGAGGATGCCGCTGCGGTGGAAGGCGTTCAGCCCGAGGTCGTCAAGCCTGTGGCGAGCGAGGCGGCAGCGCCGACCGAACTCGATGCATGGGACGCCGAGCAAGAACCGCTGCGCGACGAACTGGCCGATACGGCGCGCGCCGAAGGGCTCGGCGAGCCGTCAGTGGCCGAACACGGGGATGAAGCTCATGAAGCGTCTGCCGAAGCGCACGTGAGTGAGGCTGCTGCGAGTGAGCCGGAAATCGATTGGGACGCTGCGTTTGCCGAACAAGCGGGTGAGACGCCCGTTGCTCACGACGCTCCGGAGGCAGCCACCCTGTCGTCGCTTGAGGCACTGGGTGCCGCAGCGGCTGTCGGCGGCGCGGCGGCGGTGACGCACGCCGCATCGCCGGAACCGGCATCGGCTCCCGAACCCGCTGCTGCGGCAACTGCCCCGGTCGCGGAGGCGACGCCGGAGGGCGGCGTGGCGGGCATGCTGGGTGATCTCGATCTGGGCATTCCGGGCCAGCCGACGAACGTCGGGACGATTTCGAGCGAAGCCTTGCCGTCGCTCAGCAAGGGCATTGGCTCGGTACAGTTCACGATGGCGCCGTTGGGCGGCGATGCGCATTCTCACGCCGACGCGACGGCTGCCGGGCAAACGTCCGATCATGCCGACGATCTCGACGGCGAGTTGAGCGATGCCGATTTCGACGCCGCCATGCAGCAGGCCGCGAGTGCATCCGATGCGTCGCGCACCTACGCGGACGCCGCGCACGAAGCCCCGTCGCTCAGGCCGATGTCGTTCGATCTGTCGGACTTCAGCCTCGATCTGAAGGGTGACGATTCGCAAGCCGCCTCCGTCGCGCCTGCGTTCGTGAGCGCCCCGACGCTGCCTGCCGAAACCGGTGAGGAAGCGCTGGTCGAGCACGAAACGCTGCCGAGTCAGGCGCCTACGACGCCGTATGCCGAAGCCCCCGCCGCGCCTATGTCGCCGCAAGTCGTCACGCCGGTGCCGCAAGCCGCGGCACCCGCAGCGGCCCCGGCCCCGGCCCCCGAGCCCATCGCGCCGCGTGCGACGGAACCGGGCGTGCCGGACGAATTCCATACGAAGCTCGAACTGGCCACGGCGTACCAGACCATCGGCGACGACGAAGGGGCACGGGAACTGCTCGAAGAGGTGATCGCCGGTGGCGACGCTGCACAGCAATCCGTCGCCCGGGCGCGGCTGGCCGAGTTGGGCAAGTGACGCGCAAGTGACGCGACGAGACATCGCGCGGACCGGCCTGTACAGGACTGATTGACCGTAGTTTGGGGCGCTCGCAGGTTGAGCGCCCATTTTTCTTTTTCATATGCGAATCGCACTGGGCATCCACTACGACGGCACGGCGTTCTCCGGCTGGCAATCGCAGCCGCATGGCAACACCGTGCAGCAGGCGCTCGAAGCCGCGCTGCGGGAATTCGGCGGCGTCGCCTTGCCAACGACGGTCGCGGGCCGCACCGATACGGGCGTACACGGCATCGGTCAGGTGGTGCACTTCGATACCGAACTCGATCGCGCCATGTTCTCGTGGGTGCGCGGCGTCAACGCGTTCTTGCCGAAGACGGTCGCCGTGCAATGGGCGCAGGCGATGCCGGACGATTTTCATGCGCGTTTCAACGCCTTCGAGCGCACGTATTTCTACGTGCTGTACGCAAACCCGGTGCGCTCGCCGTTGCTCCACGGCCGTTGCGGCTGGCTGCACACGCCGCTCGATCTCGACGCCATGCGCGTGGCCAGCCAGGTGCTCGTGGGCGAGCACGACTTCTCCGCCTTCCGTTCCTCTGAATGCCAGGCGAAGACGCCGGTGAAGCATCTGTACGCAATCGACATCGAGCAGGTGGGCGATTTCTTCATTTTCCGCTTCCGCGCGAGCGCTTTTTTGCATCACATGGTGCGTAACATCATGGGGTGTCTGGTTACCATCGGGCGCGGGCGTCAGCCGGCGAGCTGGATGACGCATGTGCTCGCGAGCCTCGATCGTCGTCAGGCCGCGCCGACGTTCATGCCGGACGGCCTGTATCTGGCGCGCGTGGGGTATCCTGAGCGCTTCCATGTGCCCGAGCCGAACCTGGCTGCGTGGCCGTTCCCGATGCCCTGGGCCCGTTCATGAAATCCGATAACGCCAATCCGTCCGGTCAGTCCGGCCAGTCACGTCAGTCCCGCACGCGAATCAAGATTTGCGGCCTCTCGCAGGCGGCGGACATCGATCATGCGGTGGCGCTCGGCGTCGACGCCATCGGTTTCGTCTTCTATCCGCCCAGCCCTCGCTATGTGGAGCCCGCCCGCGCGGCCGAACTGGCCCGCCGGGTGCCCCCGTACGTGAGTCTGGTTGGCCTGTTCGTCAACACGAGCGCCGACGAAATCGCCCGCACCGTGAACGCCGTGCCACTCACCACGCTGCAATTCCATGGGGACGAAACCCCCGAGCAGTGCGCGACGCTGTCTGCCGCGGCGGGCAACCGTCCCTACATGCGCGCCATGCGTATTGGTCCGGAAACGAAAGACAGCGGCGATTTGCTACAATTCGCCAATGCATACACCGCCGCGCAAGGCATCCTGCTCGATGCGCTGGTAGACGGCTACGGCGGTGGAGGAAAGGTTTTCGATTGGTCACTTATTCCAAAAGACATCGCGCGTCGGGCCGTTTTGAGTGGTGGCTTGAACGCACTCAACGTTGCTGAGGCCATCCGCCGGGTGGCGCCTTATGCCGTCGACGTATCGAGCGGTGTCGAGGTGTCGCGGGGCGTGAAGGATCACGCCCGCATGACGGCGTTCGTGCAAGCGGTGCTCGCTGCCGACGCCGAATAAGCCAAGCAACTCACCGGCGGTGGCCGCACGCGCCACGCACCGGTAAAGCGAAAAGTGACGACCATGTACGATTTGCCTGACGCCCACGGCCATTTCGGCCAGTACGGCGGTGTCTTTGTGGCCGAGACGCTGATTCACGCGCTCGACGAACTGCGCGAGGCGTATGCCAAGTATCAGCACGATCCGGCCTTCCTCGAAGAATTCCATTACGAACTGAAGCACTACGTCGGCCGTCCGTCGCCGATCTATCACGCCAAGCGCTGGAGCCAGGAGCTGGGCGGCGCGCAGGTATATCTGAAGCGCGAAGATCTGAACCACACGGGCGCGCACAAGGTGAACAACGTGATCGGGCAGGCGCTGCTTGCGCGTCGCATGGGCAAGCGCCGTGTGATCGCCGAGACAGGCGCCGGTCAGCACGGTGTGGCCACGGCGACCATTGCCGCGCGTTTCGGCATGGAGTGCGTGGTGTACATGGGCTCGGAAGACGTCAAGCGTCAGGCCGCCAACGTGTACCGCATGCAACTGCTGGGTGCGACCGTCGTGCCCGTAGAGTCTGGTTCGAAGACGTTGAAGGACGCGCTCAACGAAGCCATGCGCGACTGGGTGACGAACGTCGAGAGCACGTTCTACATCATTGGCACCGTGGCCGGCCCGCATCCGTACCCGATGCTCGTGCGCGATTTCCAGAGCGTGATCGGCGAGGAGTGCAAGGTGCAGATGCCCGAGCTCGCCGGCCGTCAGCCGGACTACGTGCTCGCGTGCGTGGGCGGCGGCTCGAACGCCATGGGCATCTTCTACCCGTATATCGACGTGCCGGACGTGAAGCTCGTGGGCGTGGAGGCGGCGGGGGACGGTCTCGAGACCGGCCGTCACGCGGCATCGATCATCGGCGGCACGCCCGGCGTGCTGCACGGCAACCGCACCTATCTGCTGCAGGACGCCAACGGCCAGATTACCGAGACGCATTCGATCTCGGCCGGTCTGGACTATCCGGGCGTCGGCCCCGAGCACGCGTGGTTGCACGACATCAAGCGCGCCGAGTATGTGGGCATTACTGATAACGAAGCGTTGCGGGCGTTCCATGACTGCTGCCGGATCGAGGGCATTATTCCCGCACTGGAGTCGAGCCACGCGCTCGCTTACGCGTGCAAGCTGGCGCCGACGCTGCCGAGCGACCAGATCGTACTGGTCAACCTCTCGGGACGCGGCGACAAGGACATGCACACCGTGATGGCGCTGGCAAAACCTGAGCCCACGGGCGCGTAAGCCACGCAGCGAGATGGCACCGATTCACAGGGTTTCCCAGCGTCTTAGCGTCTGAATAAGGACACCAGAACCAGCATGACCGATCTGACTGATCGCAAGGCACAGAATGACGCCCTCGGGACCGAGCGTCCCATGGACGCCACCGAAGCCGCCGCCGCACGTCTCGAGGCCATGGAAGCGGCCGGCGAGTTGCGCGCGCGTTGGGCGCCGGGCGACATCACGTTGCGTCATGCGGACTTCCTGCAACACCTGCACGAACTGGAAGACGGCAGCGTCGATCTGATCCTTGCCGACCCGCCGTATGGCCTCGGCAAGGACTACGGCAACGATTCCGACAAACGCTCCGGCGAGGACTTCCTCGGCTGGACGTATGGCTGGCTCGAGGCGGCGATTCCGAAGCTCGCGCCGCGCGGCTCGCTCTACCTGTTCTGCACGTGGCAGTACGCCCCGGAACTGTTCGTGTTTCTGAAGCAGCGCATGCTGATGATCAACGAGATCATCTGGGATCGCCGCGTGCCCAGCATGGGCGGCAGTACGCGGCGGTTCTCGTCGGTACACGACAACATCGGCTTTTTCGCGGTTTCGAAGGACTATTATTTCGACCTCGATGCCGTGCGCGTGCCGTACGACGCCGCAACGAAGAAGGCGCGCTCGCGCCGCATCTTCGAGGGCAGCAAGTGGCTGGAACTGGGCTACAACCCCAAGGATCTGTGGTCGATCTCGCGATTGCACCGGCAAGACCCCGAACGCGTCGATCATCCGACGCAGAAACCGCTGCATATCATTGAGCGCATGGTGCTGGCCAGTTGCCCGCCCGGCGGTCTCGTGCTCGACCCGTTCATGGGCAGCGGCACGACTGCCGTGGCTTGCGCGCTGCACGGCCGGCGTTTCGTCGGCTACGAGCTGAACGCGCATTACCACGCGCTCGCCAACCAACGACTTCAGAGACTTTCCGATCATGTCCCGCATTCAAGCGACGTTCCAAGCCTTGCAAGCGCAGGGTAAAAAGGGCCTCATTCCGTTCATCACCGCCGGCGACCCCGAGCCGGGCTGGACGGTCAAGCTGATGCATGCGCTGGCCGACAACGGGGCCGACGTCATCGAACTCGGCGTGCCGTTCTCCGACCCGATGGCCGATGGCCCGGTCATTCAACGCGCCTCCGAACGTGCGCTCGCACGCGGCGTCAGCCTGGCTGAGGTGCTCGGCTACGTGGCGGTATTCCGTCAAACGAACGACCGTACGCCGATCGTGCTCATGGGCTACGCCAACCCGATTGAGGCAATGGGGCTCGACGCCTTCGCCGAGCGCGCCGCCAAGGCTGGCGTGGACGGCGTGCTGGTCGTCGACTATCCGCCCGAGGAGGCCGAAGCCTTCGCAGGCGCCGTGCGGGCGCAGGGAATCGACCCGATCTTCCTGCTCGCGCCGACCTCGACCGAGGCGCGGATTGCGGCGGTGGCGCGTCAGGCGAGCGGCTATCTGTATTACGTCTCCCTCAAGGGGGTGACGGGGGCCGCGAGTCTGGATATGGAGAGCGTGGCCGCCAAAATCCCCCAGATCAAGGCTGTCGCGGCGTTGCCGGTGGGCGTGGGCTTCGGGATTCGCGACGCCGCCACGGCCCGTGCCGTAGCGAGTGTGGCGGATGCGGTGGTCATCGGTAGCGCCATCGTCCAGCGGCTCGAAAACACGCCGCGTGATCTGGAGGGCGAGAACGCGGTAAAATCGCTCGCTGAATTCATCGGCGGAATTCGTCAGGCGCTCGACGAGAGCGTCAAATCAGCGTAAATTCGCGGCAGAAATTTGCCGGGGTCGGCGCTGAAACGGCGTGCAAGCCCCGGTGAAACGCCGAATGGAAACGACCGTGTCGTACGGTCGCCCCGAAATGCCCGGAAATGCCGGAAATGCCCGTCCCAGTTGGGGCGGGCGTTTGCCAAGGAGAAACTATGAGCTGGCTCGATAAGCTGCTGCCCCCGAAGATCAAGCAAACCGATCCGACGCAGCGCAACAAGAGCATCCCGGAAGGGCTGTGGATCAAGTGCCCGTCGTGCGAGGCGGTTCTGTACCGCGCCGACGTGGAAGCGAACCTGCATGTTTGCCCGAAGTGCGATCATCACATGCGCATTGGCGCACGTGCGCGTCTGGACTCGCTGCTCGACGCGGAAGGCCGCTACGAACTCGGTCAGGAAATCGTGCCGGTCGACGCGCTGAAGTTCAAGGACAGCCGCAAGTATCCGGATCGCATCAAGGAAGCGATGGACGACACCGGCGAGACCGACGCCATGGTGGTCATGGGTGGCGCGATTCACACGCTGCCGGTCGTGGTGGCCTGCTTCGAGTTCTCGTTCATGGGCGGCTCGATGGGCTCGGTAGTCGGTGAGCGTTTCGTGCGCGGCGCGCAGAATGCGCTGGAGCAGGGCGTGCCGTTCATCTGCGTGACGGCGTCGGGCGGCGCCCGTATGCAGGAAAGCCTGCTCTCGCTCATGCAGATGGCGAAGACCACGGCCATGCTCACGAAGCTGGCCAACGCCAAGCTGCCGTTCATCTCCGTGCTGACCGATCCGACGATGGGTGGCGTGTCCGCCAGCTTTGCCTTCCTCGGCGACGTGGTGATCGCAGAGCCCAAGGCGCTGATCGGCTTCGCCGGCCCGCGCGTGATCGAGCAGACCGTGCGCGAGAAGCTGCCGGAAGGCTTCCAGCGCTCGGAGTTCCTGTTGCAGAAGGGCGCGATCGACATGATCGTCGACCGTCGCAAGCTGCGCGAAGAGATCGCTCGCCTGATCGCACTCATGCAGTGCCAGCCGGCAGACGCCGTCGCTTGACGGGGTCGAGCGCGAGACTCACTCGTGCGATGACGTTGCTCGCGCCGTTGCGGCGCCCCAAAGGGCGGTGCAACGGCGTAGAATGACGCAACGCCACGCAGCGCTGCATCAGCGGCGCTTGAACGCATCACTTAGCAGGATATGAGGCGCGGACGTTAGTGACGTCCGCGTTTTTGTTTTTCTGCCCGCACATCATGCCGACATACTCCACTCTCGACGCCTGGCTCGCCCACCTGGAAACCGCTCATCCTGTGGGCATCGACATGGGCCTCACGCGCATTGGCCGCGTGAAAGAGGCTCTCGGACTGAAATTCCCGTGCCCCGTCTTCACGGTCGGCGGCACGAACGGCAAAGGGTCCACCTGCGCCATCATCGAAGCCATTTTGCTGAGTGCGGGCTACCGCGTGGGCTGCCACACCTCGCCGCATCTAATCTCGTTCAACGAGCGTGCCCGAGTGAACGGCGAGATCGTGGACGACGCCACGTTGCTGCCGCATTTCGAAGCCGTCGAAAAAGCGCGCACGAGCTTTGACACGCCGATTTCGCTGACGTACTTCGAATTCACGACGCTCGCGATCATGCATCTGTTCGCGACAGCGGGGCTCGACGCCGTGATTCTGGAAGTCGGTCTTGGCGGCCGGCTCGACGCCGTCAACATCATCGATGCGGATTGCGCCGTCATTACCAGCATCGACATCGATCACCAGCAATATCTCGGCGATACGCGCGAAGCGATTGCCATCGAGAAAGCGGGCATCTTCCGTTCGGGCAAGCCGGCGATCTGCGGCGATCCCGTGCCGCCGGCCACGCTGCTCGCCGAAGCTGAGCGCATCGGTGCGGACTTGTGGCTGTTCGGGCGCGATTTCAACTATCAGGGCGACAAGCAGCAATGGAGCTACGGCGGACGCAATATGCGCCGCCCGGCGCTCGCGTATCCGGCCCTTCGTGGTGCCAACCAGTTGCTCAATGCGTCGGCGGCGCTCGCGGCGCTTGAGTCGATGCGTGACGTGTTGCCGGTCTCGGCGCAGGACATTCGTCTGGGGCTTGCTTCGGTTGAGTTGCCGGGGCGTTTTCAGGTGCTGCCGGGGCGTCCGGCCGTGGTGCTCGACGTGGCGCACAACCCGCACGCCGCCGCCGCACTGGGCCACAATCTCGACGGCATGGGCTTCTTTCCGTACACGTACGCCGTGTTCGGGGCGATGGCCGACAAGGATATCGAGGGTGTCTTGCGGCATCTCGTCGACAAGGTCGACCACTGGCGTTTGTGCGCGTTGCCGACCGAGCGTGCCGCGAGTCCGGCGCTGCTTGAAGAGAAGTTGCGCTCGGTCGGGTTCGTCGAGGACGCCGATCATTCGGTCGAAACCTTCGAATCTCCTGAGAAAGCCTATGCTGCCGCGCTCGAGCAGTGCGGCGAGAATGATAGAATCGTGGTTTTTGGATCGTTCTTTACAGTGGCGGGCGTCATGTCGCACCGCAAATTGCAACGCCACTGAAGTGTGACGGTGCGTCTGTCGTGACATTTTCTTACGAGAAATGTCATGCGCGCGACGCACCAGATGCGCGATGATCAGTCCAACGACGCAAGTTTCGACCTGAGCCAAGGGCCTATGGGATTGTTTTCCTTCCGCAAGAAAGACGCCGAAGCCGTTCCCCCGAAGCGCGGCAGCCGCAGGAGCGGCCGAGCCGGCACCCGTACGGCGGGAGGAGGGGGCGAGTACAGCGAGCATGAGCAACTCGACCCGCTGCTGCCCGAGAAGCAACGTGCGCGCCGCCGTTTGGTTGGCGCGCTCGCGTTGGTGCTCGCGGCCGTCATCATTTTGCCGATGGTGCTTGCCCCCGAGCCAAAGCCGGCGGCCGACGACATTGCCATTCAGATCCCCGGAAAAGACGCCAATTCGCCGCCCGTGCGGGTGAAGCCGCAGGCGGCTGCCATGCCGTCTTCCGATGCGTCGCTCGACAAGGGCGAGGAGGCGGTCGACAGCAGTACGCTGACCAACACGGCCAAGCCTGTGCCGACGCCCGCCCCGGCACCGACGGCGGTCCCGCCGTCTGCCGCGATATCGCCGACGCCGGCCCCCGCACCGAGCGCCGTACCGGAGCCGCAGGTCGCGCAAGCGAGGCCCGAGCACAAGCCGGACGCCAAGCCCGAGGTCAAGAAGCCCGAGCAGCACGCCGAGACGAAGCCGGCCGCCAAGCCGGAATCGCACGACACGGCCAAGGCGCAGACGCAAGCTCAGGCCAAGCAGCCGAATAACAACGTGGCGGACCCGATCGCGCAGTTCGCACAGAACAACACCACGGCCAAGCCCGCCGCCAAGCCGGCGGACAATCACGACAACGCACAGAAGGCGGCGTCGGGTGGCAAGTATCTGGTGCGCATCGGTGCCTTCTCGACGCAGGATCGCGCGCAAGCCTGGCTCGTCAAGCTCAAGCTGGTGAACGTGCCGAGCTATATGGTCAAGAGCACGGTCGACGGCCGCGAGCTGTATTTGCTGCGTGCGGGACCCTTCCCGGATCGCACGGCGGCCGAAGCGGCCGGCAAGAAGATTCGCGACGCGGGCCTGACGGCGCAGGTCGCCGAGGCAGGTTGAGTTGGGTGATTCGGTGCATAGCGGTCTGCTGACCGTAGTGGATTACGCGGCCATTGCGATTCTGGTCGGCTCGATGTTGCTGGGCATGCTGCGCGGACTCGTGCGCGAGCTGTTCAATCTGGTGGGCTGGGTGGTGGCGTTCTTCGTGGCGCGCGCCTTCGGTCCGACCGTGGCGCACTGGCTGCCCGCCGATCTGCCCGGCGGCGAGATGACGCAGGGCGCGCTGGGTTTCCTGCTGGTGTTGGTGGCCGTGGTGTTCGGTGCCGGTATCGTCAGCGCGCTGGTGGGACGCATGACCGATCTCATCGGCCTGCGCCCGGCCGATCGTGGGCTGGGCATGCTGTTCGGCATCGTGCGCGGCATTCTGCTCTTGATGTTGTTGATGGTCGCCGCCAAGCTAACGGCGTTGCCGCAACAGCCGGTCTGGCAGCATTCGCTGACCCGTCCGTGGGTGGAGGCGGGGCTGGATCGGTTGATGCCGTATCTACCCGAGGCGGTGCAGCACTATCTGCAAAAGCCCGAGGCCGCGGTGCCGAACGTCAATCCCATGGGAACGACCCTCCCCTTGCCACAACTGGAACCCTATCGTGGGACGCCCGACTCGGGCGGACAGGGCGGCCGGAGCGCCCCGGATGGCCGGGGCAGTCAATCTGGCGATGGCATGCAGAGCCCATCGCGCGGCCAGAGCACGCAGAACGATGTCGCCGCCCCGGTCGGCACGGGGATGTCTGCCCGCTTGTCGAACCTGATGGGCGGCGCGCTTCGCGACGCTGGCGGCAGTGCGCCCAAGGGCGACGGCCTGAGCGCGCGGGGCGCTTACCAGGATGCAGGCGCGCAACAGCAGGGATGGGGTATGCGCAGTGGCGGATCGAGCGGATTGGCTACGCCGTCGACCGGCCTGCACAAGGTTTCCGAATGACGGATAATACAGTCCGTTTGACGCAGATTTCGATGTTTTTAGAAGGATTCATGCCATGTGTGGCATTGTCGGTGTAGTCTCCAAATCCCCGGTCAACCAGTTCATCTACGATAGCCTGCTGCTGCTGCAGCATCGCGGCCAGGACGCCGCCGGTATCGCGACGACGGATGGTCAGTCCTTCTACATGCACAAGGGCAACGGCATGGTGCGCGACGTGTTCCGCACGCGTAACATGCGCGATTTGCCGGGCACGGTGGGCATCGGTCAGGTGCGCTACCCGACGGCAGGCTCGTCGAGCGCCGCACAGGCCCAGCCGTTCTACGTGAATGCCCCGTACGGCATCGTGCTCGCCCACAACGGCAACCTGACGAACTGGGAACAGCTCAAGGACGAGATGTTCCGTGTCGACCGTCGCCACATCAACACCACCTCCGACTCCGAAGTGCTGCTCAACGTGCTCGCGCACGAGTTGCAGGAAAGCTCGCGCGACGGCCTGAGCGTCGATTCGCTGTTCCAGGCGGTGGGCAAGGTGCACGGCCGTTTGCGCGGCTCGTACGCCATCGTCTCGATCATCTCCGGCTTCGGTCTGCTGGCGTTCCGCGATCCGCACGGCATTCGTCCGCTGTGCATCGGCCGCTTCGAGGGCCCGAACGGCACGGAGTGGATGGTGGCGTCGGAGTCGGTGGCCCTCGAAGGCATGGGCTTCGCGTTCGAGCGCGACGTCAAGCCGGGCGAGGCGATCTTCATCAGCAACGATGGCGAGCTGACGTCCCGGCAGTGCTCGGAAGTGTCGTCGTTGCATCCGTGCATTTTCGAGCTCGTGTATCTGGCGCGTCCGGATTCGGTGCTCGATGGCGTGGCGGTCTACGATGCGCGTCTGCGCATGGGCGACTACCTCGCAGAGAAGATTCGTCGCGAGATTGACTACAAGGACATCGACGTCGTCATGCCGATTCCTGATTCCAGCCGTCCGGCGGCCATGCAGGTCGCCAAGCGTCTGGGCCTGAACTATCGCGAAGGGTTCTTCAAGAACCGTTACGTCGGCCGTACCTTCATCATGCCTGGCCAGGCGATGCGCAAGAAGTCGGTGCGCCAGAAGCTTAACGCCATGCGTGTCGAGTTCAAGGACAAGAACGTGCTGATCGTCGACGACTCGATCGTACGTGGCACCACCAGCCAGGAAATCGTGCAGATGGCGCGTGACGCCGGTGCGCGCAAGGTGATCTTCGCGTCGGCAGCGCCGCCGGTGAAGTTCCCGAACGTGTACGGCATCGACATGCCCACGCGCAGCGAGCTGGTTGCGCATGACCGTAGCGACGAAGAAGTGGCGCGCATCATCGGCGCCGACGAACTGATCTATCAGGATGTCGAAGACATGAAGGCCGCTGTGCGCGACATCAACCCGGCGCTGTCCGATTTCGACGCGTCGTGCTTCGATGGCAAGTACATCACCGGGGACGTCACGCCTGAATACCTGACCCGTCTGGAGCAGCAGCGCAAGGCGCCGAAGGCACCGGTCGTCGAGTCGGGCGAAGGCGATGAAAACGAGCCGCGCGGCGCTCAGCTTGGCCTCTGAACGAGGTCCGGTGCGCCCGAACAATGCCGGATGCCCCGTGAAATCGGGGCGCTCTGGCAGGGCGGCGGGGGTTTTCCTTCTGCGCCTGCAACGTGCTACACTGCTTCTCACGTCGATTTGATTTCAGCTTGCGGACGTGGGGGAATCTCCCCGAAACAGCTAAAGCGAGGCCTAGACAGATGGATTTCGAGCCCGTTTTGCTGACAAGCGAAACGGGCTTTTCTTTTTTGGCCGGCGAGAGAGCCGACCCAATGACGAGACACACGATGGACTCCTTCGACTTCGATACCCTGGCGGTGCGCGCGGGCACGCAGCGCTCCGAGTTTGGTGAGCACTCCGAGGCGCTGTACCTGACCTCGAGCTTTGTTTTCAAGAGCGCGGCCGAGGCTGCCGAGCGCTTTGCGCACTCGGAGGAGGGCTTCACTTATTCGCGCTTCACCAACCCGACCGTGTCGATGTTCCAGGACCGTCTGGCGGCACTCGAAGGCGGCGAGGCCTGCATGGCGACCGCATCGGGCATGAGCGCCATCGTCTCCGTGGTGATGACGGCCCTCTCGGCCGGCGACCATCTCGTGAGCTCGCAGAGCATATTCGGCTCGACGCTGAACGTCTTCTCGACGATTTTCAGCCGCTTCGGTGTCGAGACGACGTTCGTCGACCCGACCGATCTCGACGCCTGGCGCGCCGCGATTCGTCCGAACACGAAGATGTTCTTCCTCGAGACGCCGTCGAACCCGCTCACGGACATTGCCGACATCGAAGCCATTGGCAAGATCGCGAAGGAAGCCGGCGCGCTCTTCGTCGTCGACAACTGTTTCTGCACGCCCGCGTTGCAGCGTCCCATCGAATACGGTGCGGACGTCGTGGTGCACTCGGCGACGAAGTATCTCGACGGTCAGGGGCGCGTGCTCGGCGGCGCCATCGTCGGCACCAAGGACTTCATCATGGGCAAGGTCTTCCCGTTCGTGCGCAGCGCGGGCCCGACCCTGTCGGCGTTCAACGCGTGGGTGCTGCTCAAGGGCATGGAGACGCTGTCGTTGCGCATCGAGAAGCAATCGGCCAACGCGCTGGCGCTGGCCCAGTGGCTCGAAGCGCAGCCGCAGGTCGGCCGCGTGTTTTACCCGGGGCTGCCGTCGCATCCGCAGTACGAACTCGCGAAACGTCAGCAAAAAGCCGGCGGCGCGATTGTCGCGTTCGAGCTCAAGGGCGCAACGCCTGCCGAGCAGCGCGAGAACGCATGGCGTCTGATCGACAACACGCGCGTGTGTTCGATCACCGGCAACCTTGGCGATACGCGCACGACCATCACGCATCCGGCCAGCACGACGCACGGCCGCATCACGCCCGAAGCGCGTGCCGCGGCGGGTATCACCGAGGGTCTGATCCGTCTGGCCGTCGGTCTGGAGTCGCCTGCCGACCTTCAGGCCGATCTGGCGCGCGGTCTGGTGGGCTGAATCGAGTTGAATCGAGTTGAATCGCGTTGAATTGCGTTGAGCTGAGTGAAAAGGAAGTCATGAGTCGATTCTGGAGTGCGGGCGTTGCTGAACTGACGCCCTATGTCCCCGGTGAGCAGCCGCAGATGCAGCGTCTCATCAAGCTCAATACCAACGAGAACCCGTTCGGTCCGTCGCCGCGCGTGCTCGCTGCCATTCGCGAGGCGCTCGGCAGCGATGCCGACGCGCTCAAGCTGTACCCCGATCCGGACGCTCGCCGTTTCAAGCAGGCGATTGCGACGCGCTTCGGTCTCGACGTGGCCAACGTGCACGTGGGCAATGGCTCCGACGAAGTGCTCGCCAACGTCTTCCAGGGATTGTTGAAGCACGACAAGCCGATTCTGTATCCGGACATTACGTACAGCTTCTATCCCGTGTATTGCGGACTGTACGGAGTGGCGTTCGAGAGCGTACCGTTGACCGAGACGTTCGAGATCGATGTCGACGACTACCTCAAGCCCAACGGCGGCATCATCTTCCCGAATCCGAATGCGCCGACGGGGCGCGTGCTGGCGTCGGGCGAGATCGAGCGTCTGCTGGCGGGCAATCCGGATTCGGTCGTGGTGATCGACGAGGCCTACATCGACTTCGGTGGCGAGACGGCGGCCGGGCTGATTGCGAAGTATCCGAACCTGCTGGTCGTGCAAACGCTCTCGAAGTCGCGCTCGCTCGCCGGGCTGCGTCTGGGCTTCGCGATCGGGCATCCGGCCCTGATCGAAGCGCTGGAGCGCGTGAAGAACAGCTTCAACTCGTACCCGCTCGACCGTCTCGCACAGGCGGCGGGCGTGGCGGCCATCGATGACGAAGCGTATTTCGACGAGACGCGTCAGGCGGTCATCGCCAGCCGCGAGGCGCTGACGGCACGATTGACGGCGCTCGGTTTCGAGGTGCTGCCGTCGAAGGCGAATTTCGTGTTCACGCGTCACCCGTCGCATGACGCGGCGCAACTGGCCGCTGCGTTGCGCGAGCGCTCGATCATCGTGCGTCACTTCAAGCATGCGCGTATCGCCCAGTTCCTGCGTATGACGGTCGGGACCGAAGACGAATGTCAGGCACTCACCAACGCATTGCACGAGGTCTTGGGCGCGTGATGCGGTGATGACATGGCACGTGGCGGCCGCGTGGCAATAGCGTGGCAATAGCGTCACGGTAACGCCACGTCGTTCGCCAGCATTCAGCACGGAATTAGGGGGGTGACGTTATTGCGTTGAGCGGTGGCGTCGCCTTCCCCTTTTTGCATCGGCGTCGGGCGTTCGTTGAATGAGGTGATGTCTTTCTGTCACCAACGCACATCCGCAGACTGCGCTATTCTTTGGGATTCCCCCAGCAGTTATTGGAGACGTCGCATGTCGCACAACGTAGAACTTTTCATCAACGGGCAGTGGAAAGCGGGCGCGGAAGGCCTGACGCTGCCGATCGAAAACCCGGCCACGGGCGAGACCATCGGCACCGTGGCGCGTGCCACGCAGCCGGATCTGGATGCGGCACTGGCCGCTTCCGAAGCCGGTTTCGCCAAGTGGCGCGACGTCGCCCCGTTCGAGCGCGCCAAGCTCATGCGCAAGGCGGCCGGTCTGTTGCGCGAGCGCGTTGGTGATATCGCGCATCAACTGACGTTGGAGCAGGGCAAGCCTATCGGTGAAGCCAAGGGCGAATTGCTCGCGGCGGCCGATGTCATCGACTTCTTCGCGGAAGAGGGCAAGCGCGCCTATGGCCGCTTGATTCCGGCCCGCGTGCCGAACGTCTATCAGATGGTGATCCAGGTGCCGGTCGGCCCGGTCGCCGCCTTCACGCCGTGGAACTTCCCCGTCAATCAAGTGGTGCGCAAGGTCTCGGCGGCACTCGCTGCGGGTTGCTCGGTGATCGTCAAGGCACCGGAAGAAACGCCTGCGTCGCCGGCCGGCCTGATCCGCGCCTTCGCCGATGCCGGTCTGCCGGACGGCGTTGTTCAGTTGTTGTACGGCGTGCCGGCGGAGATTTCGTCGTATCTGATTCCGCATCCGACCGTGCGCAAGGTGTCGTTCACGGGCTCCACGCCGGTCGGCAAGCAATTGGCCGCGATGGCGGGTCTGCACATGAAGCGCGTGACGATGGAGCTCGGCGGCCATGCACCGGCGATCGTGTTCAACGACGCGGATATCGCTGCCGCCGTGCGCAACCTCGCCGCCGGCAAGTTCCGTAACGCGGGGCAGGTGTGTATCGCCCCGACGCGTTTCCTCGTGCAGCGCGGCGTGTACGACCAGTTCGTCGACGCGTTCGTGAAAGCCGCGCAAGCCGTGCGTGTGGGTAATGGTCTGGACCCGGAAACGACGATGGGCCCGCTGGTCAACCGCAAGCGTTTCGACGCGATCAGCGCCATCGTCGACGACGCCGTCGCCAACGGTGCGCAGCTCAAGACCGGTGGCAAGCGTGCTGCCGAGGGCGGTCACTTCTACGCACCGACCGTGCTGTGCAATGTGCCGATGAGCGCGAAGATCATGCACGAAGAGCCGTTCGGCCCGGTGGCGATCATTAATGCGTTCGACACGGAAGACGAAGCCATTGCTGAGGCAAATCGTCTGCCGTACGGTCTGGCAGCGTATGCCTATACGACGTCGTCGGGCACGGCGCATCGTCTGGGGGCGCGCGTCGAGAGCGGCATGCTGACGATCAACCATCAGGGTCTGGCGCTGCCGGAAGTGCCGTTTGGCGGCGTGAAGGACAGCGGCTACGGTTCGGAAGGCGGCCCGGAAGCGCTCGAAGCGTATCTTCAGCCGAAGTTCGTGACGCGTCTGGACGTCTGACGCGCTCCCGCCAGGGTGAAAAGCCGATGCGAGCGATCGCGTCGGCTTTTTTATTGCTGGTGCTTGTCTTCAGTCTTCTGTCCGCTGTCTCCTGCGGTGATGGACTGCTCAATCGACGGGTGTGGTGTCGAGTGAGTCGAGCCGCACGGCGGGGGAGCACGCGATGACGCCGAGTTGCAAGGCAAAACCCGCTGTCATGGCGATCAGGCAGGCCTGCGTGCCGAAGCTCGCCGCGAGCCATGCGCCGAGAAAAGCGCCGAAGGGACGTGCCCCGAACGTCGCTGTCATCGTCGCGGCCGACACACGGGCGACGAGTCCTGATGGCGTGACGACCTGCCGCAGCGACGTCGTTGAAATCGTCCACACGATAGGGCCGAAGCCGAACAGGAAGAACGCGCCGAAGACCACGCCATAGCGCATTGCGCTGCCGCTGGTCAGGTGCAAGGTGCCGGCCATCAGCAAGGCTGCGAGGGCGGCACATGCCGGGCCGAGGAGGATTTGTCTGCCGAACCGGAGGTGCGAGGCGATACGTGCGTAGCCAAAGGCGCCGCAGACCATTCCGAAGCCGTAGACGCCCAGCGCGATGCCAACGGTCTGCGCCGTGAACGCGAGCGAGTGGATCGCGTAGTAAGCGAAGACGGCGAGCAGCAGATACCACGAGGTATTGAAGACGAAAGCCGTCGCGACGATGGGACGGAGGTATCGGTTGACGGCGATAAAGCGGACGCCTTCCGTCAACTCGTGCAGAAAGTGCCGAGGCGAGACCGGTCGCGGTGCTTCATGCGGCAGGCGTGAGAGGCAATACGCACTGGCGAGCGAGAGCAGGAAGGCGCCTGCGAACGCGGGCGTGCCCGCGGCCCATCCTGCGAGTATGCCGCCGAGCGCGGGACCGGCGGTGAAGGCCACGCTGCGGGCAATCTCCAGCCGCCGGTTCGCGGTGAGCAAGTCACGCGGACCAACGAGGGCGGCGACCAGCGACGGCGCGGCGGCCCCGAAGACGACCGTCCCTGTGGCCATGGCAAAGCCGAGCGAGCCCAACGCGGTGAGCGTCAGCATGCCGGTGCGAAACAGCGCGAACAGAAGCAGCAGGGCGAGGGCGCGCAGCAGTTCCGTCGCGATCATGAGCGGCTTGCGCCGGTAGCGGTCGGCAAGCACACCGGCGGGCAGCGACAGCAGCAGGAAAGGCAATGTCGTCGCCCCTTGTAACGAGGCCGTCTGCCCGGCCGATGCCCCCAACGCGATCACGGCCACGAGCGGAATGACGGCAAGCGTCATCTGCTCGCTGAATTGCGCTGCGAGATTCGCTCGCGAGAGATCGTTCACCAAAGCGGGGATGCGTGAGGGGATGTGCCTGGGCGTGCACGAAGAGATTCGCGAGGCGTCGCAGTCCTTCTCAGGCGAGACGTTTGCGTCCTGTGTGGTGCCATTGACCATCGCGGCGACTCCGTTCGGGGGGATCCCCATGAGGGAGTCTAGGCGGATGAAGGGGCGCAAACGCTCCGGTTCTTGCGGTTGAATTCGAGGGCGGGTATAGCGGTTTTGGGGCGGGTGGTCGGATCGGTGCGACGTGGTCGGCATTCGAGCGACGCACTTACCTGAATGCGCAGCGAAATCGCGTAGTCGGACGCATTGGCGACGATGTAGCCGCTGTAAGCCATGGCGTTGTCGTAAGCATGCGCAGACGGTGAGCTCGCCGCCTCAATGGGAAGATGCATTTGAGCCAACTGCCACCGTCTGCTTGCGGCCCTAAGCCGCCGTCGATAGGTGCTGATGTTCGCGCTGCATCCAGCCAATGAAGCTCGACAGGTTGACGTTGAAACGTGTTGCTGAAGTCTGGGGTGCTCTTGCCTGCGTCAGGAAAAATTCGAGCTGGTTGGCCATCTTCGGGTATCCCACGGAGAAATGACTGACGTGCTCTTCCAGCGTGCGAGGCCAAAATGGGTCCGAGGCGGTCCTGAGTATATTGGTCGAGCGAATCAGCTTCCTTGCTGCTTCTTTCATGAGGCGACTTGCTGTGGCAGGGTGACTGGCGCCGGCGATGCGATGAGCATATTCGTTCAACACATGAAAGTAGTCGCCGTTAACGGATTCTGCAATAGCTCGTGAGGGGATAAACGCATCGAATTTTTGGGCAAGATTGTTCCCGTGAATGCATCGACACTCATGTTTCAGCCAATACCCCCAACTGTATAAATTGGCGGGATTCAGCACGTCCGCGCGTGTCCCTATGTCGAAGTCAATTTTTGCGACCTCAAAGTGACGCGCTTCCAGATCTTGGCGCAGCGTCTCGATACGCGCGCTCTGCAATGCCGACGGCTGACGCGTTAGTACGAGGGTCAGATCAAGATCCGATTGGCCTGGTAACGCACATCCGCGTGCGACGCTACCGTAGAGATAAAGACCATCCAGCAGTTCACCCAACCCTGACGCAATGGATTCGCATGCATCCGCGACAAGGAGCGCAAGCTCCGGTTGAATCGGAATGTCGTCAAGCACCGGGATCGCTGGTGCGGGATGTGAGTCTCTGGAATTTTCCATCTGCGCGAATCAATGTCTCGATGTGTGCCACGATACCTGCTGTAGAGACGGGGAACGAACGCTTTTGGCCGAAGCTCGCCACCGCAGCACAACATATTTCGCTACTCGTCGCGTGTCGATTGCTTAGGTATTCGATAGATGACGGACATCAATTTCGGTGTCTCGTGTCGTTCTACGATGACACCGCCGAGAGATTCGGCGATACGGCGGCTTGAGTCGTTTTCTTCAGCTACTGGGTACGTGAAACTCTCGCTGCCAAGGGCTAAGCTTGCCCACATCGCAACAAGGCCCACAGCTTCACGGCCAAAGCCTTGTGCATGGAAGTCTTCTCGAATCCAGATTCCTAATTCCGCGCTGGTGCTCCGAACGCCATGGAGTCCGGCCAACCCAAGGAAATTCCCGGTAGCCTTTTGACGGATTGCGAATGTAAAGTCCGTCCCTTCGGCGATCGTCAGCAACCAACCTTGCCAGATACGATCAAATGTCTCTCTGTTCGCCGGTGGCTCCCATGACATGAAGCGGGTAAGCGAAGGGGTAATGCAGCGAAACGAGTCGTCAGCATCATCAGCCGAGAATGGCCGAATCGAAAGCCGTTCTGACTCGATGTGGATTTCATCCGGGCGTAACAGCATTTTCCCCCCCTGATTGTCTACCGGTGTTCGGATTGTCGACGAACGGTCTCTGTCGAACGTCGCTTGCCGGCCGGTTGCCGCCGGGCGCAACGGACGGTTTCCGACCCGTTGCCGCCGTTCGAGTTTCAATGACCAATGTTTGCTACGCAGCGCTTACCGGCAGATGCCCGCATGCGAACTGGCTGGATGGAAAGAAACGTTTGCATAAAACCCGATGAAGGACATCTAGCGCACGTCATTCAATACGGTACAGGCTGCCGAAGCCCCCGCCTTGCGCTGGCGTGTTGTCGGTGCAGCTTGGCATTGGCAGGCCCTGTCCCCATCCGGCGGCCAAGACCTGCACGTCACGCACAGGATCGGACGCCTTGGCCCGCTCGTTGCGCATGCGGCAGGTTTCAGGATCGGTGGCGAACAGCCCGCGTGCAAAGACCCGACCTTGCTCCGCTAGCTTTGCAGTTTTGGGGCTGCGGATCTTCGTGAATGCCTGAAAGGCCTCATCTAGGCAGCCGCTTGCGCCATTCAGGCACCGGGCCAAATGCCAGGCATCCTCCAACGCCTGGCAGGCCCCTTGCCCCGACGTCGGCAATGGCGCATGTGCGGCATCCCCAACCAGCAGTACATTTGCCCGACACCATGTATGCAGCGGCTCCAGGTCATGCACGGCAATCAGCCGGATGGCATTTGCGGGCGTGGCACGGATGATATGCGAGACCGGTTCGGGCCATCCCGCGAACAGATCTTCGACCTCCTTGCGTATATCTGCTGTGGGCGTGGCCTTATTCAGGGGCCGTGCCTGCGCTGCTGCCCAATACACCAGTCCGGGGCGAACCGGCACGCAACCAAAGCGCTCGCCCGCCCCCCAGAAATCCTGAATCGAAATATCGTCCACCAGCGCATGCTGCCCCTGAGCTACGCCAATCCAGTTCACGAAGCCCTGATAGACAGGTGTGTTGTCACCCGCGACAAACTTGCGCGCCACAGAATCCATGCGGCCGTCGGCGCCAATGAGCAGATCCGGGCGGATGCTCGCACCATTTTCGAAATGGGCCACGGCTTTGCCATGAGCATCCAGCTCAATGGCTACCGCCCGGCGCCCAAACTCCACCGGAATCCCCGCCCGTGTCGCATGGTCCAGCAACACTGCCTGCAAGTGCCGGCGTAGCACCGTGTAGGTTGGGTATCCCATCGTCCGATCCAGCAAACCAATATCGAGGCCCCCCAGTGCATTTCCCGCATCATCCTGGCGACGCATTGTCAGCGGGCGACCGCCAATGGCCTCAATGTCTTGCAGCAGTCCCAGTGCTTCCAGCACAAAGCTGGCATTGGGCCAAAGCGTCACGCCGGCCCCCACGGTTGCCGGCTCCGCTCGACGCTCATAGACCCGAGGGTTGTAACCCTGCTTGCGCAAGGCCAGTGCCACGCTCAGGCCGGCGATGCCGCCGCCAAGTATTCCAATTTCCACGTTGAATCTCTCCTGTTCATACGGTGCCCGATGCACGGTCCACCGTGTCGCAGCGGGCAAAAGGGCATCTTAGATTTCGTCATTAAGGAGAGCTAGCATGTAAAAATGGAAGGCTTTCATACCTTAAACGGGATAATCAATGCGCGATGGACTCGATCTGAATACGGTCCGTGTCTACACGGCAGTTGTTGATGAGCAGAGCTTTGCTGGCGCATCGCGTTTGTTGGCCATCCCCTCGTCCAACGTAAGCCGCCATGTCGCTGCGCTGGAGCGCAGACTCGGCGTGCGCTTGCTGGAGCGAAGCACCCGCCACCTGCATATGACGGAAGCCGGCCGACTGCTCTACGAACGTGCCAAGCCCTTGCTCGATACTCTGCTCGCTACGCAGGAAGAGCTTGGTGCGGTACAGCGCGAACTGCGTGGTCCTCTGAAAATGTGCATGCCCGGCGAAGCGCCAAGGCTGCTGGCTCCCATCCTCGCCGAATTCTGTAGCCTCCATCCCGGCATCGAGCTGGAATGCGATACCCGGATGACCGGACTGGAAGTGCTTCGAGAGGACGTTGACCTTTCCATCGTCTTCCACCGGGGCCATCAGGAGGACAGTGCCTTCATCACCCGTGAACTCGCCACACTGCCCAGTATCGTGGTTGCTGCACCCTCCTTGCTGGCCAGGACCGGCATGCCACGCAACGTGCGCGAGCTGAAGTCTCTGCCCTGTATCACCACCCTCAGTGCGTTGAAGGGCCAGCCCTGGCAGTTTCAGGACGCAGCAGTGCCGGTACGCAGCCGCTACCGCGTCAACAGCGGGGAGTTGGCCGTGGCAGGCGCACGCCAAGGCATCGGCTTCGCGATTGTGGCCGCCTATCCCTGCCAGGAGGACCTTGTGGCGGGGCGGTTGCAGGAAGTGCCGTTGGACCTTTGTCCTGCCCCTCTGCAATTGCTCGGGGCATACAGCCATCGCCATTCCGTGACTGCGCGTGTTCGGGCGCTGCTGGAATTGATACAGGTACGGTTGGCTGGATTGGGGAGCCCTGCCATGGCACCGAAACCTCGTCGGACTGCCTAGGATCGACGTGGCGCACCGGGCGCAAAGTTGCGTCTTCGCGAGCGAAAACAGTCGCTCGGTATGACTTTTTCAATGTCAGCTTCTGGTTGTGGATTCAACCGGTGGATGCAACACACTAGAGCCATTCGCAAACGGCTGTTTCTGACCCACAACAGTCGTTCAATCAGCGCGGCCCTTGCGGCGGCTTCTTTACGTACAACAGCCGTTCGAGCAGTGATGTCGGCCTCGACGTCCGGCTACCGCTTGCCGTCGACACGGCCAACTTCGACCGTGCAGCCAATTCGGATATGTGGCGCAGCAATCCGCCAAAACCTTATAATTCTCGTTCGTCTACGAAATAGCTATCCGCTACCAGAATGATGAATCCGACGTTGCCGAACAGGAAACAATTCATCCAAGATCCGGCAGGCTATAGCCGTTCCGCGTGGATGCGCTGGGCGATGATCGCTTCGATGAATGGTGTCGAACTTGATCCCTTTAAGCAGCCGAGCAGTGAAGACTTGAAGAATCCACTGTTGTGGCTGACTCAAGCAGAAGCGATGGCACAAGCCGCGCTTGTCTTAATTAAAGCTGAGCCCGCTTTCGACAACTTGCCTGCGGAAATGCGGGGCATTTGTGACAGCCAATATTGCGCCGTTACCCTCATGTTGGTCGGTTACAGTCTAGAGGTATGCCTGAAGGCAATGATCCTCGTTAAAGACGGTGTCGAGGCTTATTCCGAAGCCGAGCGAAAGTATCTGACCCATGACCTGAAGAAACTCGCAACGTTCTTTGTTGATCTCAACGCGAAGGATCTCGCCATTCTCGAGTTGCTGACGCACTTTATCGCATGGGCGGGACGATACCCCGACCCAGGTGGCAGGCATATCGATAGGCACGACAGCGTCTTCGAACTTGCCGAACAGAATCAAATTTCCGGGCATGACCTGTTCAAGCTCGCCTCGAAGGTAATGCGAGGCGTAAGCGGTCTAACAGAAGCGTAGGGCAGCGATTAATTCAAATGGGCGCCCTTCGGCGAGATGGTTCACGGTGCTATTCAGTTCCGCCGATTAATTGACGTGCCAGCGTGGCAATATCGCGCGCGTCATGTGCGGACAGGTGATCGATAAGTGCTATTTTCTTTCCAATACCGTTCAGAGATGTTCCCATGACAATTCCGACGTTCTTTTCCGCGTCAACCCAAAATCGATCATGAAACTCTTCGGTCACGACGTCTTCGATCGAAACCTTTGGTGCAACGTTCTGCAAAACTGAATGCATCGCCGATTTCTTGTTCGCTTTTCTGCCGTTCGTAAAAAACGTGACAGATCTGAGCTGTTCGGAAATTTCCGACATCATTTTGCCGAAAAGGGCAACGCAGCCCGGATCATCTGAGTAGAAGTATGGGTCAATAATGAAAAGATCTTTCACTCCTTTCAATTTTTCAACAAATTGCAGTACGACGTTTGCAATTTCATCAACGTGAATTCCCCCGTGCATCACAGCATCATATGTAAGTGAGAAATTGAATAACGAGGAAATTCCGTTCTCGACGATATATTCGCGAAAATACTCGCGAACGTTGATCGCATCCATCCTCGTGACGAGGAAATGCGAGAACTCAGGATGCCTATAGACCTCTTTCATGAAGTCCACAACATCCGATCCTTCCCTGTAGCTTTTGACGTAAATGATGCCGGAGTCCAAGAATCCCCCTCATCTTGATGGCGTCGAAGTTTCAATCTGTTGGTGTACCCGGCGCGCAGAAATTACGAAGGCTCTAGGATCCGCGCATAAGCGTGCGTCGGATTACGTCCGATAGCTCGGCTCGATCCGTCCGGCGACAGGTGCTTCTTGAATCGCGTTTCCATGTCGCCCGGAAAGTTCACGCGCCAAGTCCGACAAATCTTGGACGGACTCACTTCGAATTCTTGTCCCATCCGACTGCCAGGGAAAGCCTGCATTGCGGCGCGACTCACTCAGTACACAAACCGCCTGAGACCCGTGAACACGCCAAACCATGGGAACGTTCTTAACAGTACGATCAAATGGAGCACGAAGAAAACCCAAGGCACACCAGATTCAATGTGCGATATGGGACGGTAGAGCTTTGCATTTCCGCCCCGTTGCACAGCTTCCCATTCTGCGTCGTACGGACTGATAGGAAGTCGCTTTTCGATCTCGTGCACGACCTCCCATTTAGCCGAATTCAGGTTGCGATACGACGTGATGATTGAATGCCACAGGAACGTTAACGTGACGCCAGCGGTAGCGAGCAGCCACAGATAGTCGGAAGAATTCTTCGACGTCAAATAACCAACGAACGCGAGGATTGCTGAATTCACGCTGAGAAAATACGAGTTGGCAGTGGTGCGTCGCTGACTGATTCGATCGGCCATCTCGACGTATAGTTTGTATTGATCGAGCAGATGCGAATACCACTTCTCGTTATCCGGATAGGCCATCCTATCCGGGATTTCATTCCAGAGCCTGTCTTTTGGCACGTCCGGCATCATCGACCGCCGTGAATTAACGTCTTGAGGTTGTCCCAAGTCCAGTTGTACATCTTGTCAGCCGCGGTCGCTGACGTCGGCTTGGTGCAGGCTTTGTCTTTGTACCCTGCCAACAGAAAGTATTCCTTCCGAAGATCTTTCGCGATCTCGAGTTCGATGCCGACTCCGGCCGCGGTATGCGTCTGTGTGCCGCAAAGCACACAGACAATGTCTACGTTGCGAATCTTGTCTCGAACCTTCTTCTCCCAGTCTCCCGTCATGTGCTCTTTCACCGACGAATCCCAGATATCGAAAGGAGTGTCGGGATGCTTTGCTTGCCCAACTAAAAGCATCTTCAAATCAGAGTCGTGGTCAAAATCAAAGCTTACGAAAATCTTTTTTCTTTGCATTTTTTATCCCCGATTGGACCGCTGTCTCTCGGCAGCAGAAGGGATCATGTCGCACCTGAGGCGAATGGTCAACAACAGAACAAACCCGTCAATCGGCCGGCATGTCAGTCATTGAAGCTTGCGTGCTGAGCAGAAAAGGTTTGAACCAAGCCGTCGCTGATTCAACCAGCGAGCGAGTTTCCCACGGTTTCCTTGTAAGATGCAGGACGCAGTTCGTAGGAGGCAACCAAGCTTCCGAACGAAGATGTCCCGTATTAGGATCCGCCGTAGAATGCGGCCAGAGCGACGCCGGGGGAAACGACGCATGAATGAATTCAAGGTGTTTGTTAGTGTCGGCGGAACTGCCACGGTTCAGCAAGAGACCTTCGTTCGCGCTGTTGAGGACCGCTTGCGTGCGGAAGGGCTTATCCCATATACCGTAGGACGGAATACCTTCGGATCGGACTCACCATTGAAAACAGTGGTGGATCTGATGAATGAATGTTCTGGTACGGTTGTCATCGCGCTCGAACGGAAGTATTTCCCCAGCGGGCTAGAGAAGCGTGGTGGTTCAGAGGAAGTCCCCATCACAAACGTGATACTTCCCACGCCGTGGAATCAGATCGAAGCAGCCATGGCCTATAGTCGTGGACATCCGTTACTTGTGATTGTCGAGCGAGGGATACGCGCTGAAGGACTGCTGGAGCCTGGCTTTGACTGGTATGTGCAGGCAGTGGAACCCAAGGCAGAATCTCTCACCACAATAGAATTTAATGGCGTTCTTGCAAGTTGGAAGGGAAAGCTGTCAGCCGCCACAGCTAAATCTGCGGCGAAAGTGAGCCCGTCGGAAATGACGATCGGCGAGCTCGTAAGTGGCATGAAAGCGTCGCACCTGTATAGCTTTCTTGCGGCAATGGCAGCGTTGATTGCCGGGGCGTTCGCTCTCGGCGCAAAGTTTCACGGTAGCTAAACCCGAACGTGGACGCCGCAGCGAATCCCGCTCATCGGTGTGGCTAGCAACGCGACGGTCCGTTCTCTCCGCTGAACCGACACTCGAACGTCCGAAATGTAGTACAGGCAAACGGCCGTTCCTGGCCGAGCACGGTCGTCGCCTGCTCCTATCCACGAGCTATGCGCTTGCTCACAATCCCGCATGCCTCGTGCTCCGCGACCGGAATGTCCTACTTAACTTCGCTACGCCGCAACTGTTTTAATTCTTTTATCGACGGGTAGCGAATTCTTGAGGCAAACGCCATTCCGTATGCCTCAATTCCCGCTGCGCGTTTCGCGCCGTCGTTCAATGCAAACGTGCCCCGTTGGGCACGTCACGCTCGACGCTGGCGAGAACGATGGCACCGTTTGTGTCGGCGAAGCCTGTCACGAGGACTTCCGAGGCGACGCCGGCGATGCGTTTCGGCGCGAAGTTGCATACGCACAGCACTTGGCGGCCGACGAGGCTTTCCGGCGTGTAGTGAGCGGTGATTTGTGCGCTTGAGGTCTTCACGCCCAACTCGCCCAGATCCACTTCCAGCACGTAGGCGGGTTTCTTCGCTTTCTCATTCGCGCGGGCGGCGACAATCGTGCCGACGCGCAATTCGATCTTCTCGAAGTCCTGCCATTCGATGGTGTTTGCCGGATTAGCCGAGTGTGCCGAGTCTGTCATTTCCTGTTCCCTTTTGCTCGTCGATAGATGACCAGGCGGTGAGCGTAACGCGTCGCTCGCCCGCACGGCTTGTAAAAAACGGCAGACGGTAATCAGACGGTAATCAGACGGCAATTAGTCGGGACGCAGACGGCAAGCGAACGGCAAGCGAACGATAAGCGGACAACAAGCCCACGGCAAGCCCCCCACCAGCATCAACTTTCCGATGCAGCAAACACAGCACAAGCCCCAGATGCCCCACGCCCATCCGCCAACACCGCTGCCCGTTCCCGTCGCCAGGCGGCGGGTGTCACGCCGTAGTGTTGGCGGAACGCGTGGGTGAGGGCGCTTTGATCGTTGAAGCCGACGTCCAGGGCAATGTCAGCGAGCGGGGTGTCGTTCTCGGCCAGCAGCGACAACGCACGGGCGAGCCGCAGGCGCATCAGGTGCCGGTGAGGCGTCTCGCCGGTCATCGCCACGAAGCAGTCGTGGAAATGTCGCACGCTCATTCCCGCTTCCTGTGCCAGCGTCGCGGTATCCGGTGGCGTTGCCAGATCGGCTTGCAGCCTCGCGTCGACCTGCGCCAGATCCAGCCGGACGGTGCGCAAGACGGGACGCGTCGGCGCCAGTCGGGCGGTGAGGGCGGCGAGCCACTCGCGGACTACCGGATCGTCCACACTCAGCGGGTGGCCGCTGTCCACGCTCGCGCTCACGCGGGCGGCCAGCGCCAGCAGTTTCGCATCCAGCGCGAAAAACGCCTCGTGCGCGAACGCACGTTCGGTGCCCGTACCTCGGGCGATCTCCGGCGGCACATCCAGCACGACCTGCCGATTCGGCCCATCGCCACGATAGTCGTGACGCACACCCGCAGGAATCACCACGCCGTTGCGCGCGCCAACGCGTCCGTACCGCTTGGCGTCGCCGTCTAGCGACAGCGACATGCGTCCGGACAGCCCGATCACGACCTGATGGAAGTCGTGTGTGTCGGTGCTGGCAGTAGGACGGTACTCGCGCAGTTCGAGAATCGGGGCGGACATGGGAGCAGGGGGCTTACAGGTGTGGCAGGCAGACGCTCAGGCAAAAAACCGGATACCGGATGTTAGCGATGGTAGCGGATGTTGGCGGGCGCTACCGAACGGCAGTGGACTGCGGCGGACCCTAGCCGACGGCCCCGAACGTCATCGAACGGCAGCCGACTCCATCGAACGTTATCACCCTGCCAAGGAATAAGGCGCGGACGGTGCATGACTTCAGGTTATGAAAAAACGCGCAAAGCAATCCCGGATTCATTGGTTCGGGCGCGCGGGACGGCTCGCTACACTGGTTCACCAGCGGCCGGTGAGTACCGGTCAGCACCGCGCGAGCGGCGCCGCAAGGCCCGCCAGACACGCGATGCGCTTCGATTTCTCAGGGCCAGCGGCCCGTCTTTGGCAGGGAAGTATGACATACGCCGTCACGATCTCGGGCAGCCCGTCGGCCGCCTCGCGCAGCGCCCGGTTGCTGCGTTTCGTCGAATCCGAACTGGTTGAGGCCGGTATCGCGGTGCGCCGCATCGACATTCGCGCGCTATCGCCCGCCGCCTTGCTGGCCGCCGATACGTCGCATGACGATCTGCGTCACGCACTCGCACAGGTCGCCGGTGCGCAAGCGGTGGTCGTTGCCACGCCGGTCTACAAGGCAGCGTACAGCGGCCTGCTCAAAGCCTTCCTCGACGTGCTGCCGCAAGACGGCCTCGCCGACAAGCTCGTCGCGCCCTTCGCCACGGGCGGCAGTCCGGCGCATTTGCTCGCGCTCGATTACGCGCTCAAGCCGGTGCTGTCCGCGCTGGGGGCACAACACATTCTGCGCGGCGTATTTGCCGTCGATCAGCAGGTGCCGAAGGAAGAGGGCGCCGTGCTCGACACCGCCGTTGCCGAGCGGCTCGGTGCGACGGTCGATCAACTCGCGCGGTGGCTGCACGAGCGCGAGGTGATTCGTCAGTGGCCCGCCACGGCGGCGAAGGAAGTTCGCCGCGCGCGCGCCGCCGCGACGCTCGCCGCCTGAGCGCCGGAGTCCGTATGCAAGTCTTCTGGTTTATTCCGACGCACGGGGACGCCCACTACCTCGGGACGTCCGACGGTGGACGCGTGTTCGATTTCGACTACGCACGACAGATCGCCAGCGCCGTCGACTCGCTCGGCTACGAAGGTGTGCTGCTGCCCACGGGACGCTCTTGCGAAGACGCCTGGGTGACGGCATCGAGCCTGATCGGCGCGACCCGCAATCTGAAGTTTCTCGTCGCCATTCGGCCGGGCATTGCGTCGCCCGCGCTCACCGCGCGCATGGCCTCGACGTTCGATCGCCTGTCGGGGGGCAGGCTGCTGGTCAACGTCGTGACGGGCGGCGACGCCGGTGAGCTCGAAGGCGACGGCTTCTTTGCCGACCACGCCGAACGCTATGAAGTGACGGACGAATTCCTGCGCATCTGGCGCTCGCTGATCGAGAAGTCGCATTCGGCCGAGAGCATCGATTTCGAAGGCAAGCATCTGCGTGCGAAGGGCGCGAAGCTGCTGTATCCGCCGGTGCAGAAACCGCATCCGCCGCTGTATTTCGGCGGCTCGTCGGAGGCGGCGCGTCAGATCGCTGCCGAGCAGCTCGACGTCTACCTGACGTGGGGCGAGCCGCTCGCCGATGTGGCTGAGAAGATTGCGGACGTGCGTGCACGCGCCGCCAAACTCGGGCGCACGCTGCGCTACGGTCTGCGACTGCATGTGATCGTTCGCGAGACGGAAGACGAAGCGTGGCGCGCTGCGGATTCGCTCATCAGCAAGCTCGACGACGAGACCATCGCGCGCGTGCAGACGCAGTTCTCGAAGATGGATTCGGAAGGGCAGCGGCGTATGGCGGCGCTGCATGGCGGACGTCGCGACAAGCTCGTGATCGCACCGAATCTGTGGGCGGGGGTAGGGCTTGTGCGCGGTGGGGCCGGCACGGCACTCGTGGGCGACGGTCCGACCGTGGCGCAGCGTCTGCGCGAATACGCGGATCTGGGCATCGACACGTTCATCCTGTCGGGCTACCCGCATCTCGAAGAAGCGTATCGCTTCGCCGAACTGGTGTTCCCGCATCTGCCGCGCCACGTGCGCGAAAAGCTGGGCAACGTCTCGCTCGCAGGGCCCGTCGGCGAAGTCATGGCCAACAACATCGTGCCGCAGGCGTCGCAAAGCTGACGGGCGCTGTGCGTGGCGTCACGTGTCATCGCGTGCCATCACCGTAACCACGCAGCTTCACGCCGCATCAAGACGCACCGACTTCACCTGGAAATGAACGGAAACGGGGCGCCCGCGCCCCGGAGGAAATTCGCATGACGCACACTACCCTGACCGACGCCGTCACCGGCAACGGCTCCTCCGCTGCAAGCGCCGTCGCCGTCGCTGAGGCGCCCAGCACCTTGCAACGCTATTGGCGCTCGGTCGCGCGACGTCTCGCACCGTGGGCCGTGCCCATCGTACTGGTCGCGCTCTGGCAACTCGCCGCGCAAGAGGGCTGGCTGTCGACGCGGGTGCTGCCTGCACCGTCGGCAGTCGTCGAAGCCGCGTGGCAACTCGCGGTGACGGGCCAGATCTGGCGCGACATCGGCGTGTCGACCGGACGCGCCGTGATCGGCTTCGTCATCGGCGGAGGTCTCGGGCTGCTGCTCGGCATGCTGACCGGCCTGTCGCGCGTGGCCGAGACCGCGCTCGATTCGTCGTTCCAGATGCTGCGCAACATTCCGCACCTGGCGCTGATTCCGCTGGTGATCCTGTGGTTCGGCATCGACGAAAAAGCCAAGCTGTTCCTCGTCTCCATCGGTGTGTTTTTCCCGATGTACCTCAACACTTACGCCGGTATTCGTGCGGTCGATTCGGCCCTCGTGGAGATGGCGCGCAGCTATGGGCTGCGTGGCTGGGCGCTGTATCGCGATGTCATTCTGCCCGGCGCACTGCCGTCGATTCTGGTGGGCGTTCGTTTTTCGCTGGGCCTGATGTGGGTGACGCTGATCGTTGCCGAAACCATCTCGGCGCAGTCGGGCATCGGCTATCTGACGATGAACGCCCGCGAGTTCTTGCAGACGGACATCGTGCTGGTGGGGATCTTGCTGTACGCCTTGCTGGGCAAGCTGGCCGACGTGCTGGCCAAGGAACTGGAATTTCGCTGGTTGCGCTGGCATCCGGCCTTTCAACGAGGAGCCGCCGCATGAGCGCACAACAACTGGCCCCGGTCGCGGGCGCCGACATCGAGTCCGAATGGACCGCCGAGCAGCGCGCCACGGGCCGTCTGGACACCCTCGCGCTCGATCCGCAGGCCGATGCGTTCGGCACGCAACTGCCGCTCGGTGCGCACATCGCCGCGCACGCATCGCGTTCGGTGACGGGGACGAATCTTAAAGTGGTGCATGCGACGAGTGACGCGAGCACCCCGAAGGCGCCCGCGATATCTGGCGGCCTGCGCGTCGACGCGGTGGGCAAACGCTACGGCGCACGCTCGGTGTTGTCGGACTTTTCACTGACGATTCCGCGCGGTGGCTTCGCGGCCATCGTGGGACGCAGCGGTTGCGGCAAGTCGACGCTGCTGCGTCTGATCGCCGGTCTGGAGACGCCGGACGCCGGTCGCATCACGCTCGACGGACATGCGCTGGGCGGCGCCGGTGACACCTCGGGCAAGGTGGCGACGCGCATCATGTTCCAGGACGCGCGTCTGCTGCCCTGGCGCACGGTGCTGCAAAACGTTGCGATCGGGCTGCCGAAGTCGTCGCACGCGAAAGCGCTGGACGTGCTGCGCGAAGTGGGTCTCGCCGAGCGCGCCAACGATTGGCCGAGCCAGCTCTCGGGCGGTCAGCGTCAGCGTGTGGCTCTGGCGCGTGCGCTGGTGCATCAGCCGGATCTGCTGCTGCTCGACGAACCGCTGGGTGCGCTCGACGCGCTCACGCGCATCGAAATGCACGCCCTGATCGAACGCCTCTGGCGCGCTCACGGCTTCACCGCGCTGCTCGTGACGCACGACGTGCAGGAAGCCGTAGCGCTGGCCGATCGCGTGGTGCTCATCGAGCAAGGGCAGTTGGGGCTCGATCAGTCGGTGTCGCTGGCGCGTCCGCGTGCGCGCGGGAGCGCCGAGTTCGCCGGGCTCGAAGCACAGGTGCTCGCGCGCGTGCTGCAAACGGAAGTGTCGCCGTCGTCGCACGTGCCCGCGCCCGAGCCGCTGTGGCCGGCGGCGGCCGTGCGCTGGGCCATCTGAGCGCGTGCGCGCATTCGTTTTTACCGATCACGTTTCAGAATCACTCACAGAACCGTTTTTTCGAACACAGGAGTTCACCATGGGTATCACCGCCATCAATGTCCGCAACCAGTTCAAGGGCCGTATTCGCGAAATTCTGCGCGGTCCCGTGCTGTCCGAAGTCGACGTCGAGACGCCGAGCGGCATCGTCACCTCGGTCATCACCACGCGCTCGATCGACGAGCTGCGTCTGGACGTCGGCTCCGAAGTCGTGGCGTTGGTCAAGGCCACCGAAGTTTCGCTCGCCAAGCTCTGACGCGCTTGCCCGCAGCGCTGCCATTTTCCTGTGGTTGACGCCTGCATCGGATGCGCGCGGGGGCGACGTCCGATGCAGGTGACAGGAAATTCCGAGCCTCGACTCGGACTGTGCCGCGAATGCACGCACTCGGCTGATATAATGACGGCTTCCAAATGTTGGCGACCCGCCTGCGCGAGACTCTCCGCTGCGGGCGTTTTTGTTTGTCGCCGACGCGATGCACCGAAGCCAAACCATGACCACTGTCCGCACCCGCTTTGCGCCTAGCCCGACCGGTTTCATCCATCTGGGCAACATCCGTTCCGCTCTCTATCCGTGGGCCTTCGCGCGTCACAACAACGGCGCGTTCGTGTTGCGCATCGAAGACACCGATCTCGAGCGTTCGTCACAGGAAGCCGTGCAGGTCATTCTCGAAGGCATGGAATGGCTCGGCCTCGATTACGACGAAGGCCCGTTCTATCAGATGCAGCGCATGGATCGCTATCGCGAAGTGCTCGAGCAACTGAAGGCCGCCGGTCACGTCTACCCGTGCTACATGAGCATGGAAGCGCTTGACGAACTGCGCGAGCAGCAGCGTGTGCGTGGCGAGAAGCCGCGTTACGACGGCCGCTGGCGTCCGGAGCCGGGCAAAGTGCTGCCCGAGCCGCCGGCCGGTGTGCAGCCGGTGCTGCGCTTCAAGAACCCGCTCACCGGCAGCGTGGTCTGGGAAGACGCCGTCAAGGGCCGCATCGAAATCTCGAACGAAGAACTCGACGATCTCGTGATTGCGCGTCCCGATGGCACGCCGACGTATAACTTCTGCGTGGTCGTCGACGACATCGACATGGAGATCACGCACGTGATTCGTGGCGACGACCACGTGAACAACACGCCGCGTCAGATCAACATCTTCCAGGCGCTCGGCAAGCCGCAGCCGGTGTACGCGCACTTGCCCACGGTGCTCAACGACCAGGGCGAGAAGATGTCCAAGCGCAACGGCGCCATGAGTGTCGTGCAGTACCGCGAAGAGGGTTATCTGCCCGAGGCGGTGGTGAACTATCTGGCACGTTTGGGCTGGGCGCATGGAGACGCCGAAGTGTTCTCGCGCGAGCAGTTCGTCGCGTGGTTCGATCTGGAGCATCTGGGCAAGTCGCCAGCGCAGCACAACCCGGAAAAGCTTCAGTGGCTGAACAATCAGTATCTGAAGCAGGCCGATAACGAGCGTCTGGCCGGGCTGACCGAGCCGTTCCTGCAAAAGGCGGGCGTGTCGATCGACGGCGGTCCGTCGCTCGCTGGTGTGGTCGGTCTGTTCAAGGACCGTGCAAACACGATCAAGGACATCGCGGCGAGCGCCGAGATGTTCTACCGTCACCCGGTGCCCTCGGCAGACGATCTGGCGCAACACATGACGGATACCACACGTGCGGCGATGAAGGATCTGGCCACGGCGCTCGCAGCGCTGCCCGAATGGAAGAAGGAAGCCATTTCGCCGGCATTCAAGGCCACGCTCGCGCAGCATGGCATGAAGATGCCGCAGCTCGCGATGCCGGTGCGTCTGCTCGTGGTCGGCACCACGCACACGCCGGCCATCGACGCCGTGCTCGAATTGCTGGGACGCGATGTGGTGCTGGCGCGTCTGGGTGCCTGAGCCCGAGTCCGTCGCCGATCGCGTTTTGGATTCCCGATGCCGCCAGCCTTGAGGGGGCGGCGCGGGAAACAAAAAAACCCGGGATGCTTGCGCATCGCCGGGGTTTTTTGTTGGGGGACGCCGCAGAAGGCGCGTCCCCTTATGTGTGCTTACGCCTGGGCGCTGCCATCCGTCGAGAGGGTCAGGGTCGAGCCTGCCTTGGACGACGTCACCGGGCGTTTGGCGCGCGAATAGCCTTCGAGGAGCTTGACCATCTGGGCATAGATCTTCGGGTTGCCTGCGAGGATTTCGCCTTCGAACAGGAAGTTCGATTCGCCGGTGTAGTTACCGACCAGACCACCGGCTTCGGTGATCAGCAGGCTGCCTGCGGCCATGTCCCACGGGTTCAGACCTTGCTCGAAGAAGCCGTCCATGCGACCGGCGGCGACGTTGGCCAGATCCAGCGCAGCGGCGCCCGGGCGGCGGATGCCTGCGCAGTGCTCCGTCATCGTGCCGAACATCTTCAGATAGTTTTCCACGCCTTGCAGATCGCGGAACGGGAAGCCCGTGCCGATCAGGCCGTCGGCCAGACGGTCACGGCGCGAGACGCGAATGCGCTTGCCGTCGAGGAAGGCGCCGCGGCCGCGCGAGGCGGTGAAGAGTTCGTTGCGGGTCGGATCGTAGATCACCGCTTGCGAGACGATGCCCTTGTGCGCGAGCGCAATCGACGTGCAGTAGTAGGGCAGGCCGTGGATGAAGTTGGTCGTGCCGTCCAGCGGGTCGATGATCCACTGGTATTCCGAGTCGGAATTGCCGTGCGCTTCGCCGGATTCCTCGGCGAGGATGGCGTGGTCGGGGTAGGCCGTCAGGAGGACTTCGATGATCGCTTGCTCAGCCGCTTTGTCCACTTCCGTCACGAAGTCGTTGTGCTGCTTCTTGCTGACCTTGACGGTATCGATGTCGAGGGAGGCTCGGCTGATGATGTTGCCGGCGCGGCGCGCGGCTTTCACCGCGATATTGAGCATGGGATGCTGCATGACAGATTCCTGTTAAGGCCATCGCTGACGGTACGTGCGACCCCCGTTGGGTCGGCCGTCGAGCGTGGCGGACAAAGCGAACGAATTGAGCAAGAGCGATGCCCCGCAAGCGCCGCGCACTGGGTGGCGGCTCGTTTGCGAGGACGAAAACGCGCATTTTAGCAAAAACGCGGCCCGTGCGCTGCGGAACCTGCATGTTCTGACCCTTTTTCGTCGGGGTGACGTGCGGTGGCCGTGTAGCGTGGGTCTGGCGGCGCTGCCGAGGGCCACGTGGGTTGGCGCCGTCGACTTCGTCCCGACTTCGTCCACATTTCGTCCACATTTCGCCCACATTTCGCCCGTATTTCGTCTGCATTTCGTTCACTCCCGCCGGCCATCGATTCCGTCTACAGATCGCGTTTGCCGATCCCGTGCATCGATTCGGCCCGTCGATTCAGGCAGAATAGCGACATTGTTCGGCCCGGGGAGTCTCCGGGACCGTAGCGGCCATATCCGTTTCCATTCATCGCACCTCGTTCCCCTCACTGCTGTCTCATGCCCCAGTCTGCTGCTTCCCCCTCGCCGTTGTTCGACCAAGTGCGTTTCGTGCTCAACGAGACGAGCCACCCCGGTAACGTTGGCTCGGCCGCGCGGGCGATCAAGACGATGGGCTTCGGTCGGCTGGTGCTTGCCGCGCCGCGTGCCGGGGCCGACGTGCTGCGTGACCCTGAGGCGGTCGCGCTCGCGAGCGGTGCGGACGATGTGCTGGCAAACGCCCTCGTCGTGCCCGATCTCGATACGGCATTGCAAGGCGTCAGTTGGGCGGTGGCGCTTTCCGCGCGCTCGCGCGAGTACGGGCCGCCGAACGCCGAGCCGCGCGAGAGTGCGGCCATCGCCGTGCAGCACGCGGGGCAGGGCGAAGCGGTGGCGTTCGTCTTCGGGAGCGAGCGCACGGGGCTTTCGAACGCGGATGTGGAGCGTTGCAACGCGCTCGTGCATATCCCGGCGAACCCGGTGTACAGCTCACTCAATCTTTCGCAGGCGGTGCAGTTGATCGCTTACGAAGTGCGCATGGCGTGCCTGTCGCATGCGCGGGGTGAGGTGCTGAGCATGACGGCAGTGGCGGCCTCACCGGCAGGTGCAGCGGCGGCAACGGTGGCCGCGGCCGCAGCGCACGATGCGCACGAAGCGCACGAAGCGCACGAAGCGCACGAAGCGCACGAAGCGCACGAAGCGCTGGCGACCCGCGACGATGTCGAGGGCATGCTCACGCATCTGGAGCGCGCGCTCGTCGAGCTTGACTTTCTCGATCCGGATAACCCGAAGAAGCTCATGACGCGTCTGCGTCGACTCTTCGCAAAGAGCCATCTCGAGCGTGAGGAGGTCAACATCTTGCGCGGCATCGCGAAGCATATTCTGGAGCGCAAGGTCCGCCGCTGAGCGTGGCGCGCGTGTGCCGGGGACGGGAGATCGACGGCATATCGACGGCATATCGACGGCGTATTGACGGCATATCACGGCAGCGCACACGGGAAGTCGACGGCGTGTCTGCACATCGGGCAAAAAAACGTCATACAATTCCCAGTCACATGCTTATCGGCCTCTCGCGGATATGAATCGTTTGCGCCAGCGTTGCGCTGCCTCTCTGCCTTATCACGTTCACTGTTGTTAGCCCTGCGCTCGCCAGCGTGACGCGTTGCCCTGGCACGTGTCGCCGCCGCGCCCGCCGGCCACGCACGGCCCGCGCTGCCCTTCCGCTACTACGCGACGATCCGCCCCAAGACGGCCGGACGGCGCACGACAGGATCGCATCAGGCTCATGTTCACTCGTCTTCGCGAAGATATCGCCGCCATTCGGCAAAAAGACCCCGCCGCCCGCAGCAACTGGGAAGTCTTCACCTGCTATCCCGGCCTGCATGCCGTGATGCTGCATCGGGTTGCCAACCGTTGCTGGACATCCGGCTTCAAGTGGCTTGGGCGCTACATCTCGCAATACGCACGCTTTCTCACCGGCATCGAAATCCACCCGGGCGCGACGCTGGGCCGCCGCGTTTTCATCGATCACGGCATGGGCGTGGTCATTGGCGAGACGGCGGTGATTGGCGACGATTGCACGATCTATCAGGGCGTCACGCTGGGCGGCACGTCGCTCGCGCGTGGCGCGAAACGTCACCCGACACTGGAGCCCGGCGTGATCGTGGGCGCGGGGGCGAAGGTGCTGGGTGGCTTTACGGTGGGCGAGGGCGCGAAGATCGGCTCGAACGCCGTGGTCGTGAAGCCGGTGCCGGCGGGCGGGACGGCCGTGGGCAACCCCGCGCGCATTGTTCGTCCCGACGCGCCTCGTGAGGGGCAGGCCGGCCGGGGCGGCACCGGACGTAAGGCGGAATTTTCCGCCTATGGCATCACACCGAACGCCGACGATCCCGTCTCGCTCGCGATTCACGGCCTGATCGAGAACGCGACGGATCAGTCGCACAAGATCGATGTGATGGTGGCGGCGCTCAATCAGCTCGGTGCGCATCTCGAAGCGCTCGGCGCGAGCAAGTTCGACACCGCAGAGCTGCGCAAGCTCGGGAAGGAAATTCAGGATATGTGACGCGCTATGTCGCTACGTCGCTACGTCGCTGCGCCACGTCATGCCACGTCGTGCCACGTTGTGCCATCCACGTGAAAACGGCCCGGTTCGAATGGTTTCGAACGGGCCGTTTTGCATGGCGACCGGGCTGATGCGGCGGGTTATGCGCCACCGCTTACCGAGGGCGAGAGATCGACGGCTCGCAGACCGTTGACGTCCCATTGCAGGTAGCCGCCGCGCGGCGGCTCCAGATCGAACTCCCAGTCGGGCAGCACCCAGCGCACGCGACGGCCGTCGACATGCCGCGCCGGACGATGCGTGTGGCCATGCACGAGCGTACGCTCGCCGGCGGCGTCGAGCAGCGTGGCAATAGCACTGGCATTGGCATCGGCATACGCCATGCGATGCGCGCCCTTGGCGGCACTGCGCCGCCGGATGCGATCCGCAATGCCCATGCGCACACGCAACGGCAGCGCCAGGAAAAACGCTTTGCCGAGCGGCGAATGCGCCACGCGGCGAAAGCGCTGATAGCCCACGTCGTCGGTGCACAACTGGTCGCCGTGACTGAGTACCAGCGCCTGACCGAGAAACGAGAAGACGCAGGGGTCGTCGAGCATGACCGCACCGGCAGCGCGGGCGAAGCGCTTGCCGAGCAGGAAGTCGCGATTGCCGCGCATGACGGCAATCGGCACCCCGCTTGCCGAGAGCGCTGCCATCGCCGCCGTCATGCGACGCGCGAATGCGCCGAGCGGCTCGGTAGCGTTCGAGGGCGAAGGGGACGATTGTGGCGAGGATGCGCCGGTGTCGACGCCGCGGTCGGCATCGAGCATATCGTCGCCGATCCAGTATTCGAACAGATCGCCGAGGATGAAAAGGATGGACGCTTCACGCGCGGGACCGCGCAGGAAGTCTTCGAAGACTTGCACCGTACGCGGCAGCGCCGGCGAGAGGTGAAGATCGGAAATGAAAAGCGCGGGCCCGTCGCCCCGTGGTGTCACGGGGCATTGCGGGCACCGCGCAGTCGATACTGGCATCGAGTGTCGCAGTTCGCGTGAATGCGCTTACGCGACGATCACGGCCTTCTCGATGACGACGTCGTCAACCGGCACGTCCTGGTGGAAGCCCTTCGAGCCGGTCTTCACGCCCTTGATCGCGTCGACCACTTCCTGGCCTTCGACGACCTTGCCGAACACGGCATAGCCCCAGCCTTGCGACGTCGGTGCGCTGTGGTTCAGGAAGTCGTTGTCGCTCACGTTGATGAAGAACTGTGCCGTGGCCGAGTGCGGATCGTTCGTGCGTGCCATGGCCAGCGTGTACTTGTTGTTCTTCAGGCCGTTGTTGGCTTCGTTCTCGATCGGTGCTTCGGTCGACTTTTGCTTCATGCCGGCTTCGAAACCGCCGCCCTGAACCATGAAGCCGTTGATGACGCGGTGGAACACCGTGCCGTCGTAGAAACCGTTCTTGACGTAATTCAGGAAGTTCTCGACCGTCTTCGGTGCCTTGTCTGCGTCGAGTTCGATGCGAATGACGCCGTGATTGGTGTGCAGTTCAACCATGATGCTTTCCTTCTAATGAAATGGTCCCGGCGGGCCGGAGAATATTCAGCGTTTGACGACGCTGGCCGATTCGATCACGACCGTCGTGGCGGGCACGTCCGAATACATGCCCTTGCGGGTCGTGGCAACCCCTTTGATCTTCTCGACGGTATCCATGCCGGAGACGACCTTGCCGAATACCGTGTAACCGAAGCCATCCGGGTTGGGGTAATCCAGTGACGCATTATCCTTCACATTGATAAAGAATTGCGCAGTTGCCGAGTTCGGATCCGAAGTGCGGGCCATGGCGATGGTGCCGATCGTGTTCTTCAGGCCGTTTTTCGATTCGCTCGGGATCGACGCGCGCGTGGGCTTCTGATCCATATTCGGGGTGAAGCCGCCGCCCTGAATCATGAAGCCGTTGATCACGCGATGGAAGATCGTGCCGTTGTAGAAACCATCGTTGACGTACTGGAGGAAGTTCTCCACCGTCTTGGGCGCCGCCTTCGGGTTGACTTCGACCACGAAGTTGCCGAGCGAGGTCTTGAACTGCACTTGCGGTTGCGCCGTCTGGGCGAGGGCCGGCAGGCTCGCACTCGTCAGGGCGGCGGCTGCGACGACGGTCCCGACACTGCCGAGCAGCGCGCGACGCAGGCGATTCGGAAAGGACATGCGTGTCTCCGTATGCGATAAGGAATCGATTCGAGTCGGAGCGAGGGGGTTAGTTGCCCGACTTGCCGACGTTTTTCAGTGCCGCGTCGTCGCTGGCCTTGGCCGGCGACGGCGTCTGACTGACCGGTGCTGCGCGTTGCGGGGTCAGCATATTCGACAGGATCTTTTCGCGGCTCGATACGCGGGCCGTCGGCGAAAGCTTCAGGGATTTCTGATAAGCCTGCTGCGCGAGCTTGGCGTAGACGTCGCCCAGATTCGAGTAGGCCACGGCGAAATTCGGGTTGTTGCGAATCGCGCTTTCGAGCGCGGCGCGCGCCTTGTCGTACTCACCGGCTTGTGCGTAGAGCGCGGCCAGATTGTTGAACGGCTCGGGCAGTTCCGGGAAGTCTTGCGTGAGCGCCGTGAAGACGTCGATGGCTTGCGCATTACGGCCCATTTCCATGAGCACGCGACCACGCGTGAAACGCACCTGCGCGTCGCGCGGGTACTGCTTCAGGTGCTCGTCGATCTTGGCGAGCGCGTCGGTGAGCTTGTCCGCGTCGACCAGTTTGTCGATGGCCGACTCGCTGGCCTGCTGCGGCGTTTGCAGCGGGGCGGGCGGCGGTGGATCGGTGATGGACTGGGCGCCGGCGGGCAGCGCGAACAACGTGCCTGCGAGGCCCAGTGTGGCGCCCGCGAGCGCCAGCGCACGGACGCTGCGAGCGGCAGCGGTGACCGGGCGGACACGGGAAATCAGTCGCGAAAGGAGGCGCGGGAGAGGGCGCGAGGCAAGGCGCGTTGAGGGGTGCAAAAGTGACCGGCTTCGTTGCGTCATAGTGGGTGCTTGGGATACCTGAGAGGTGCACAAGAGATGCTATACTCGGCCGCATTCTAACAAAACACCTGCGCCCGGCCTGCGCCATTTCTCGATGTGGCGGTGGATGCGGTTCGCAGGTTCGTTTTTTCTGCCGCACGGCGCGCAGCCCGCCTCGCGATATCGCTCTCGTTTCACATGAGGATATCGTCGCAGCGTCCGGCGCTGTTGCCGCCCGGTCAAGCGCTTATCTATGGATTCACTGCGTGTCTACAACTCGCTCGCGCGAGATAAACAGCCGTTCGTACCCCTCGTTCCCGGCGAAGTCCGCATGTATGTCTGCGGGATGACGGTGTACGACTACTGTCACATCGGTCATGCGCGGGTGATGGTGGTGTTCGACATGGTGCAGCGCTGGTTGCGCACGCTTGGGCTTCGCGTGACTTACGTGCGCAACATCACGGATATCGACGACAAGATCATCAAGCGCGCCGTGGAGAACGGCGAGACGATGCGCGAACTGACCACGCGTTTCATCGCCGCGATGCATGAAGACGCCGATGCGCTCGGCGTTCAGCGTCCCGATCACGAGCCGCGTGCGACCGATTTCATTCCGCAGATGGTGGACATGATCGGCACGCTGCAACGCAACGGCTACGCCTATCAGGCCGACGACGGCGACGTGAATTACGCCGTGCGCAAGTTCGCGAGCTACGGCAGGCTCTCCGGCAAGTCCATCGAAGATCTGCGCGCGGGTGAGCGCGTGGCGGCCAATGCCGCGAAGCAGGACCCGCTCGACTTCGTGCTGTGGAAGCGCGCGAAAGACACCGAGCCCGAGGAATCGAAATGGGCGTCGCCGTGGGGCGCGGGGCGACCGGGCTGGCACATCGAGTGCTCGGCCATGAGCTGCCAGTTGCTCGGCAATCACTTCGACATTCACGGTGGCGGCGCGGATCTGCAATTCCCCCATCACGAGAACGAGATCGCACAAAGCGAAGGCGCGACGGGCGAGACGTTCGTGAACTACTGGATGCACAACGGCTTCGTGCGCGTGGACAACGAGAAGATGTCCAAGTCGCTCGGCAACTTCTTCACGATTCGCGAAGTGCTCGCGAAGTTCGATGCGGAAGTCGTGCGCTTCTTCATTCTGCGCGCCCAGTACCGCAGCCCGCTCAATTACAGCGACGCCCATCTGGACGACGCTCGCGGCGGGCTCACGCGTTTGTACACCGCGCTCAAGGACGCTGTAGGCGATGGCGCGCCGCTCGACTGGAACGAGCCGTTTGCGCAGCGTTTCGCGGCCGCCATGAACGACGATTTCAACACACCCGTGGCCATCTCCGTGCTGTTCGAACTCGCTGGCGAGATCAACAAGCAGCGCGACCCGGTGCTGGTGCGTCAGTTGCAAGGGTTGGCCGGCACGCTCGGCTTGCTGGGCCGCGACCCGCAGTCGTTCCTGCAAGGCGCGACGGGCGGTGAGGAGGCGGGTGACGGCGATGCGCTGCGTGCGTCGGTCGAAGCTCGCATCGAAGCGCGTGCGCAAGCCAAGCGCGATCGCAACTTCGCCGAGGCCGATCGTATTCGTGCCGAATTGCTGGGCGAGGGCATCGTGCTGGAAGACCGTCCCGGAGGCGCCACCGAATGGCGTCGTGCCTGAGCGCGGCGCATCGAGGCGAAACTCATGGTGACTCGTAAATCCGTAGCCGCGAAGGTTGCGACCAAGATCCCGGCAGCCAAGCGCGCCACGAAGGGCGCGGCGAAGGCGGCCAAGCCGGCCCCGGCGGCCGACGACGGCGCACGTCGCGCACCGGTCAAGGCCGTGGCGACCAGAACGGCCACCGCCAAGCCGGACGGCAAGACTGCCGCGGGCAAGACCCCTGCGAAGACCGTAAAGACGACAGCAAAGGCCGATCCGGTGCGCAAGTCCGCGCAGCCGGGGGCGGCGAAGACAGCTAAGGCGTCCAGGGCGACCAAGACGGAACAGGCCGCGCCGAAAGTGGTGCAGAAAGTCGCGTCGAAAGTCGCAAAAAAGGCGGCGCCGAAGCCCGGCGTCAAAGCGCCGAGCAAAACGGCGGTCAGGCCGGATGCGCCGAGTCGCGCCAATGCGGCGTTGAATACGGCATCCAATACTGCAACGAATACGGTGTCGAATACGGTGTCGACTGCCGCATCGAATGCTGCGACCACGCGACGCGTCATTGCCAAGCGCGATGGCGAGACGCGTATCGTCACGCCCGAGATCGAGCGTATCGAGCACGAGATCGTCGAGCAGGCGGTGACGGGCGTTGTGCCGTTGCCGGTGGCGCCGGGGTCGTCGCGTCCCGACTTCTGGGATCAGGCGTGTGCCGATCTCATGAAGCGCGATCGCATTCTCAAGAAGCTGATTCCCCAGTTCGGTCCGGCGCATCTGACCGGACGAGGCGAGCCGTTCGTCACGCTCGCGCGCTCCATCGTCGGCCAGCAGATCTCCGTGAAGGCGGCGCAGGCCGTGTGGGACCGGGTTGTCGCTATTTGCCCAAAACTCTCGCCGTCCCAGTTCATCAAGGCGGGGCACGATGCGCTCGCCGGGTGCGGGCTGTCGCGTCGCAAGGCCGAATACATTCTTGATCTGGCGACCCATTTCAAGTCCGGGGCGTTGCACGTCGACGCGTGGGCTAGTATGGACGACGAGGCCGTCATCGCCGAATTGACCGGCATTCGCGGCATCGGCCGCTGGACGGCCGAAATGTTCCTCATGTTCAACCTGCTGCGCCCCGACGTTTTGCCGCTCGACGACGTCGGGCTCATCAATGCGATCAGCGTCAACTATTTCAGCGGCGAGCCCGTCACGCGCAGCGAAGCGCGCGAGGTGGCTGCCAATTGGGAGCCCTGGCGCTCCGTCGCCACCTGGTACATGTGGCGAAGCCTCGAGCCGGTGGCTGTCGAATACTGATTGTTTACGGTTTCGATCGGGCCTTGGACGTATAATCCGCGTCCATCCCGTCTCATCCAGTCATTTTTGATGGCTATTGCGGGTCGACAGGCGATGAAAGTTGCCTATCCTATCCGGGTAGACGTTACCGGCGGTACAATACGCTGCCGCATTTCCGGGGAAACCTGATGAAGAACACCTTTTTGGATTTTGAACAGCCGATCGCCGAACTTGAAGCGAAGATTGAAGAGCTGCGCTTCGTGCAAGACGATTCAGCCGTAGACATTTCCGAAGAGATCGAGCGCCTCTCCAAAAAGAGCCAGCAGCTCACCAAGGACATCTACACAAACCTGTCGCCGTGGCAGGTTTCGCAAATCTCGCGTCATCCGCAGCGTCCTTACACGCTCGATTACGTACGCGACATCTTTACCGACTTTCATGAGCTGCATGGCGATCGCACGTTCTCGGACGATCACGCCATCGTGGGCGGCATGGCGCGTTTCAACGGCCAGGCCTGCATGGTCATTGGTCACCAGAAGGGCCGCGACACCAAAGAGCGCGCCATGCGCAACTTCGGCATGCCGCGTCCCGAGGGCTATCGCAAGGCTATGCGCCTGATGAAGCTCGCCGAGAAATTCGGCCTGCCCATCTTCACGTTCGTCGACACGCCGGGGGCTTATCCGGGTATCGATGCCGAGGAGCGCGGTCAGTCCGAGGCCATCGGCCGCAATCTTTACGTGATGGCCGAGCTCAAGACGCCGATCATCACCACCATCATCGGTGAGGGCGGTTCCGGCGGTGCGTTGGCCGTGGCCGTGGCCGACACCGTCATGATGCTGCAATTCTCCACCTACTCCGTGATCTCGCCCGAAGGTTGCGCGTCGATTCTGTGGAAGAGCGCGGCCAAGGCGCCGGACGCTGCCGAGGCGCTGGGTCTGACGGCCCACCGTCTCAAGGCGCTTGGCCTGATCGACAAGATTGTCAACGAGCCGCTGGGGGGGGCGCAACGCGATCCGCTCGGCATGGCCGGCATGCTCAAGCGTGCGCTGGCCGACTCGCTGCGTCAGTTCCAGGGCATGAGCCACAAAGAACTGCTTGAGCGTCGCTTCGAGCGTCTCATGAGCTATGGCAAGTTCAAGGAAGCCGGCGCGAAGTAAAGCGCCTTCCATTGCGTCATCGTCCGTTGTGGCGATGACGCCGAATCCGATGCCTCATCACGATTCTTCTTCTGCCGCGCTCGCATCTGCCCGATGCGACGCGGCAGTTGCACATGTGGACGTCGCTTTGCGTCTGGCATTGACGGCCCACGTCATGCCGCACAGTGCACCTCCCGATGCTCGCTCGGCCCGACTTGCCCTCGCACTGAGTGGCGGACTCGACTCCATGGTGTTGCTCGATGCGCTGGCGCATTGGGTGCAAAAGCGTCGCGAGGCCGGTGAGACGACTGCGCAGTTGCTCGCCATCCACATCCATCACGGGCTGTCTGCGCAGGCCGACGAGTGGCTCGTCGTGTGCGAGCGCGAGGCGCGCTTGCGCGGCTTCGCATTCGAAGCCCATCGCGTGAGCGTGCCGCGCGACGCCCGGCAGGGTATCGAAGGGGCGGCGCGCGCGGCGCGCTACGAAGCGCTGGCGACCTTATGTCGGACGCATCGCATCGACTGGCTGCTGAGCGCCCACCATGCCAACGATCAGGCTGAGACCGTGCTGTTGCAGATGCTGCGCGGCGCGGGCTTGCCCGGCGTTGCGGCTATGGCCATGGAAGGCGAGTTGCCCGTCGTGGAGCGGGGGGCGAGTCGGGTGCGGATGTTACGTCCGTTGCTCGACGTCTGCCGCGAAACGCTGCGCGCTTATGCCAAGGCGCGTTCGCTCACGTGGGTCGAAGATTCGTCCAACCAGGACCGGCATTACTTGCGCAACGCGTTGCGTCACGACGTCATGCCGGCCATTGCCGCGCACGTACCGGCTTATCGCGAGACGCTGGCAAGGTTTGCGCGTCATGCGGCGCAGGCGCAGACATTGCTCGATCAGTTGGCGCAACTCGACTTCGAGATGGCGCGTGCCGGCGGCGCTTTGCATTCGGCGGGCGCGCAAGGCGACGAGCGCTTGCAGCGCAGTCGTTTGCAGGCGTTGGATGCGTCGAGGCTGGCGAATTTGCTGCGGTACTGGACGGCGCGTCGCGGCTTGGCCATGCCGCCCGAGGCGCGGCTCGATGAGTGGGTGCGTCAGATCAAGGATGCGCAGGCGGAGGCGTCGCTCGAATTGCCGCACGGCGAGGCGGTCTTGCGTTTATATCGTGACGAATTGCAGTGGACGGCCGTTTATGGCGCGGTCGATCCGGACGATGTGGCCTCCGATGTCGTGATGTGGTGGACGGGGCAGCGCGAGTGGCATTTGCCGCAGTGGAAGGGAAGCATCGTGTTCACGCCGGTGGTGCCGAATGAGGCAAATGCGCCATTCGGTGCCAGCATTGCTGACAGCGTGTTGCGCGCGGGGCGGCTGGTGGCGAAGGCGAGGGTGGGGGGGGAACGATGGCGCGAGCATGCCGAGGGGCATTCGCGGTCGTTGAAGCATTGGTATCAGAGTCGGGGGATTGCGGCGTGGTTGCGGAATGTGCCGATCGTTTGGCGGGGCGATGGGATTGTTTTCGTCCCGCGATTGGGGATTGACGGCGCGTTGCAGCGAGAAGAGGGGGGCGCGCGTTGGCGGATGGAATGGCGCGACGAGGCGTGAGGGAGTGCGTGTCGGCGAAAGCGATGGTGTGACGAGAGGAGAGGAGAGAGGAGAGCGCAAGCGGAGTGCGACAAGGTGCGAGGAGGGATATGGGCGTATGAGTGGCGGGGATTGGGGGTGCCCAGACGTAGCGACTTTAAGTTGGAGCCTAGTCGGGCACCCCCAATCCCCGCTGCCCGGAGGGATGGCAAGGGTAGGGTGGGGGCGTTAAGCATGGAGCGTGAAGCTTGAAGCGTGAAGCCCCGACCCTCGCTGCCCTGGAGCGATGGCAAGGGTGGGGTGGGGGGGCAGGAAGCACCTAGGATTCCACTGCCTGGCACCAAGTCAAGGCAAAGACCGGAGCCACGAAGGCATCCCCCAAAAAGCCCGAAAAAATCAGCAGAATCTGCTGTCGGATGCGGCGTGTTGCATCCACGGCAGTGCAATCTGCGTCAAACTGGCTCCCTCGCGATACATTCGTGCGATAATCAAAAGTTCCGCGAATCGAAACGTCACCGATACCTCATCACGGGTATCCGCGCAGGATTCATAAACGGTTTTAAATCAATGTGTTAGCAATGTTATGGCTCTGATCGTACACAAATACGGCGGCACGTCGATGGGCTCGGTGGAGCGCATCAAGAATGTCGCCAAGCGCGTGGCCAAGTGGCATAAGGCCGGTTACAAGATGGTCGTGGTGCCGTCGGCAATGTCCGGCGAGACCAATCGTCTGCTCGGCCTGGCCAAAGAAATTTCGGCCAACCCCGACCCGCGCGAACTCGACGCCATTGCCGCCACCGGCGAACAAGTGAGCGTTGGCCTGCTGGCGATGGCCCTCAAAGAGGCCGGCGTCGATGCCGTGAGCTATGCCGGCTGGCAAGTACCGATCAAGACCGACAGCGCTTTCACCAAAGCCCGCATTTCGGAAATCGACGACAAACGCGTCATGGCCGATCTCGATGCCGGGCGCGTCGTCGTCATCACCGGTTTCCAGGGGATCGATCCGAACGGCAACGTGACCACGCTCGGTCGCGGCGGCTCGGACACCTCGGCCGTGGCGGTTGCCGCTGCGCTCAAGGCCGACGAGTGCCTGATCTATACCGACGTCGATGGTGTGTATACGACCGACCCGCGTGTGGTCGACGAAGCGCGCCGCCTCGACAAGGTCACCTTCGAAGAGATGCTGGAAATGGCCAGCCTCGGCTCCAAGGTGCTGCAGATCCGCTCGGTGGAATTCGCCGGCAAGTACCAGGTCAAGACTCGCGTGCTGTCGAGCCTGACCGATCCGATGATCGCGCTCGAAGAAGAAGCGCGCTCGGGCACGCTGATTACTTTTGAGGAAGACGAACAAATGGAAAAGGCCATCATTTCGGGTATCGCATTCCAGCGCGACGAGGCCAAGATCACCGTGCGCGGCGTGCCGGATCGCCCGGGCATCGCTTACCAGATCCTCGGCCCGATCGCCGACGCGAACATCGATGTCGACATGATCATCCAGAACCTGAGCGTCGAGGGTAAGACCGACTTCACATTCACCGTGCCGCGCGGCGACTACCAGCGCGCCATGACCCTGCTGCAAAACGACGTGCAGGGCCACATCGGTGCGGCCGAAGTGGTCGGCGACCCGAAAGTCTCCAAGGTCTCCATCGTCGGTGTGGGCATGCGCTCGCACGTGGGTATCGCCAGCAAAGCGTTCCGCACGCTCTCGGAAGAGGGTATCAACATCCAGTTGATCTCCACGTCCGAAATCAAGATCTCCGTGCTCATCGACGAGAAGTACATGGAGCTCGCCGTGCGCGCACTGCACAAGGCGTTCGAGCTCGATCAGGCGTAAGGAAGTCAGGAAAAGACGGGCCGCATGCGCATATCGCGCATGCGGCGCGCAGCGGAATTTTCGTGCCGGGATGCGGGAAAATTCCCTCGAACGTGTCCTGTGCATGACACGTCCGCAAAAAAAGTTGGATTTTGATGCGCATAATGTTTGACGGCATCGAGAACAGTAGGTAGTATCACGGCTTCGTTGCATCACCTCCCTGGTGCGACGACAAGTTTGGGAGACGTGGCCGAGAGGTCGAAGGCACTCCCCTGCTAAGGGAGCATCTGGGCCAAAACCTGGATCGAGGGTTCGAATCCCTCCGTCTCCGCCAAGTCGCCTTGGCGGAACACCCCCGGCTCTTCGCGGAGAGCCGGGGGTTTTTTCTTTCCCGAGTTCGCGCGTTGGCGATACCTCGCGCGCCGATACCCCTCTTCTTCGAGCGAGAACAACGATGTCGACTATCACTACCGATTCCGGCCTGGAATACGAAGACCTGCAAGTGGGCGATGGCGCTGAAGCCATTCCGGGCAAGACCGTCACCGTTCATTACACCGGCTGGCTGACCGATGGCAAGAAGTTCGATTCCAGCAAAGACCGCAACGATCCGTTCGCCTTCGTGCTCGGTGGCGGCATGGTCATTCGCGGCTGGGACGAAGGTGTTGCCGGCATGAAGGTCGGCGGCAAGCGCAAGCTTATTATTCCGGCCGAACTCGGCTACGGTGCGCGCGGCGCAGGCGGCGTGATTCCGCCGAACGCCACCCTGGTCTTCGAGGTCGATCTGTTGGACGTCTGAGGCATCGAACGCCGCTCGTAACATACCGAAGCGGCACAGTCGTTGCAAACAGACACCCCCGGTGCCTCAGGCATCGGGGGTGTTGTCTTTTGGTGCTGTCAATGAGTGCCGTCAATTCATGTGGACCATCGTCACGAGCGATGGCTGCACAAAGGAGTCTTTGCGAGGTGTCACACTCTGCAATGCCGGTTTCACGATTCTGGTTTCCCTTCTCGCTGGTGCTTTTCGAGTTTGCCGTCTACATCTCGAACGACATGATCATGCCCGGCATGCCGCTCGTGACGCGCGAATTCGGCGCATCGACGGAAATGACCACCCTGGCGCTCACGGCGGCCATGCTCGGCAATGCCAGCCTGCAATGGCTGCTCGGCCCGCTTGCCGACCGCTTCGGGCGCCGTCGCGTGCTGCTCTCCGGTCTCACCATGTTCATCGTCGCCTGCCTGGCCGTGCACTACGTGCAGACGATGCCGCAGTTCATTCTGCTGCGATTCCTGCAAGGCATGGGCTGCTGCTTTGTGCTGACCGTGGGCTACCCGACCGTGCATGAAGCGTTCGAGGAAAAGACCGCCGTGCGCGTGATGGCGCTCATGGCGAACGTCTCGCTGCTCTCGCCCTTGTTCGGGCCGCTGGCCGGCGCTGCTGTCGTGTCGTTCTGGCCGTGGCGCAGCATTTTCTGGCTCATCGCCATCGTTGCCGTGTTCTCGTTCGTGGGGTTGTATCGCACGATGCCGGAGCTCTCGCGTCACGATCGTCAGGCGTTGAACGCGAAACAGCTCTGGGCCGGCTACAAGTTGCCACTCTCCAGCGGACGCTTCTGGCGTGGTGCCATCCTCACGGGGCTTGCCGTGACGCCGCTGCTCACGTGGATCGCGCTTGGCCCGGTGTTTCTCATCGAGCGTGCCGGACTGTCGCAGATGCAATACGCGCTGCTGCAAGTGCCCGTGTTCGCGGCGCTGATTCTCGGCAACGTGCTGCTCGCGCGTCAGGTCGGACGTTGGTCCAATGGCCGCTTGCTGGCCACTGGCGTCGCGGCCATGCTGATCGGCGCGGCGGTGTCGCTCATCGGCACGGCCATTCTGGCGCCCGGGTATCCGGCGCTGCTCGTCGGCACCAGCCTGCATGCATTCGGCATGGGCATGTGCTACGGCGTGGTGTATCGCCAGTCGCTGTTTGCGGTGGACAGCCCCAATCGGGCGACAGTCGCGGGCATGCTCAGCATGATCACCATCGTGGTGGCGGTTGCGGTGATCGAGGCGATGAAGTTCGCCTACCTGCACTTCGGCGATGCGGCACTTGGTATCGGCGCGATGATGGCGGCGGCGCTCGTTGCGGTGCTCGCTGCGAACTTCGTTCCCCCGCCCGCGCAGGACACGCTTGCACAGCCCGCACGGCAGTCGTAAGCGGGGCAGTGCAATGTACGCCGCATAACCGGCACGAAATAAAGAACGCCAGCGAAGACAATTCGCTGGCGTTTTTTTTATGCGTGACGCTTCAACCGTGAGCGCGTTCGTCGGCCACCGTTTCGGCGGTGGCGTCAGGGACGGCCCGGCTGTCGTCGTTCGACGCACGGGCTGCCGTCGCGCCCGGCACTGCTGCCCCAGCAGGCGCGGCAGGCGCAGGCGTTGCGTAGTAATCGCGCTCCCACTTCTCGTGATTCGCCTTGGCCTGTTGCAACTCCGGCGTGAGCGGCGCGAACGCGAGCAGCAGCTTGTTGAGCCACGACACGGGCGCTTTGCAGGGGCGTTCGAAGTCGACGAACAACACCACGCGCGTCTCGTCCGTATCGTTGTGGACCTGATGCTCGTAGGCGTCGTCGAAGATCACGGCGCGATTGGCCTGCCAGACGTAACGTTGCCCATCCACCTCGATCCAGCACTGCTCGCGATCGCGCGGCACCTTCAGCGCGAGATGCAGTCGCAGCACGCCGTTGTACGGGCCGCGATGCAGGGGGATCCGCTTGCCGGGCGAGAGGATCGAGAAGAACGCCGTGCGCAAGCCCGGAATGTCTTCAAGGGCCGCGGCGGTTGCCGGACAGCGCGCCAGATTGCGCTCGGCGCGCATGCCGTAGCCGAGGAAGACGAAGGTCTGCCACTGATGGTCTTGCGTGATCGTGGCGACGTCGGGCGAGATTTCGTGAAAGGCGGGCAGGCGCGCGGGGTTGGCGAGCACCGCTTCGAGTTCCTTGGCAATCGCCGGTGCCTGCAACTCGATGGCTTTGACCCAGGGGAACTGGGCGTTATCGAAGATGGGTTTGTCGCCGACCAGTGAGCTGCGGGCAATGCGACGTTGCGTGGCTTCGACACACTGAAAGAAAAACCTGGCGAGCCAGCGGGGCAGGGTACGGTTGGGGTTCTGCGCGGGCGATCGTGATGCACTCAACGTCAGCCTCCAGAGCGGAAATGAGGGAACCGGGCCGGCGGGGATGTGTCTTTCAGTGCGGTGAACGCCGGGCTTTTGGGTACAATTGTCGCGCGGTCCGGCCGTGCCGCCAAGCCTCATGCGGGAAATGTGCGTGAGTGTCTGGTTACGAGATGTTTCGGCGGACCGAAGGGGTGGGGCTGGATGCGTCCGGACCTCAAGCGGGCTGGCGCTTGCCGGATAACACAGGAGACGCATGAACGCGCGCACAACACGGCATCCACACACGGCCCGGGGCTGGCTCTGCAGCACCGTGACCTCTTCGGCGCCATTGGCGCTTCCCGCACCTCGCGTCAGTCTCGCTGTTTCCTGCGTACGTGCTGTCCGTGTTGGCTTTCGCCGCCTTTCCAGGGTGTTGACGCGCGCGCGCGTCGCGCCCCTCGCCACGGTGCTGGCGGCGGGTCTGCTCGCCGCACCGGGCGCACAGGCCAAGTACGCCATCGCTCAGTACGGCGAGCCGAAGTACCCGCAGGGGTTCACCCACTTCGACTACGTCAATCCCGATGCGCCGCGCGGTGGCACGTTGACGCTCGCGAACCCCGACCGGCGCACCAGCTTCGATAAATTCAATCCGTTCACGCTGCGCGGCACGTCCGCGCCCGGCGTGTCGGGCCTCATGTTCGAGACGCTAGGCGTCGGCAGCGCCGACGAGCCGGCCACCGTCTACGGTCTGCTCGCCGACGATATCGCCGTGGCGCCCGATGGCGCCTCCGTCACATTCCATCTCAACCCTGCGGCACGTTTCAACAACGGCGATCCGGTCACGGCGCAGGACGTCAAATACTCGTTCGACACACTCATGAGCCCGCAGTCGGCCCCCGGCTTCAAGGTGATGCTGGCTGACGTGAAGGGTGTGACCGTGCTCGACAGCCGTCGCGTGCGCTTCGACTTCCGTCGGGTGAGCCCCGATCTGCCGCTGCTCGTGGCAACGGTGCCCGTGTTCTCGCCCAAGTGGAGCGTGGGGGCAGACGGCAAGCGTCGCGCATTCGACGCGCTCACTTTCGAGCCGCCCGTGGCGAGCGGCCCGTACCTGATCGAGTCTTACGACGGCGGACGACGCATCACCTTCCGGCGCGACCCGAAGTACTGGGGCAACAACCTGCCGGTGCGGCGTGGCACGTACAACTTCGAGCGCATCGTCTACAAGCTGTACTCCGACGATATCGTGCGGCTCGAAGGCTTCAAGGCGGGAGAGTTCGACGCCATTACCGAATACCGCGCCCGCAGTTGGGTGCGCAGCTACGTCGGCAAGCGATTCAAGGACGGCGAGCTGATCAAGCGCGAGTTCCCGCATCACAACGCTGCGGGGATGCAGGGCTTCATTCTCAACACGCGACGCGACCTGTTCCGCGACGTGCGCGTGCGTAAAGCGCTGGATCTCGCCCTCGACTACCAGTGGCTCAACCGTCAACTGTTCTACAACCAGTACGAGCGGATCTACAGCTACTTCACCAACAGCGATCTCGCCGCGCGCGGTTTGCCCAGCGAGGGCGAGCTCAAGCTGCTCGAACCGCTGCGCAAGAAGCTCGATCCGGCGGTATTCGGGCCGATGGTGGTGCAGCCGACCACGACACCCCCGGCGAGCCTGCGTGACAATCTGCGTCAGGCACGCGAACTGCTCGCGCAGGCGGGCTGGACGTATCGCGACGGTGCGCTGCGCAACGCGAAGGGCGAGCCGTTCGTGTTCGAGTTTCTCGACGACGGCGGCGCCATGGGGCCGGTCGCCTCCGCCTATGCACGCAATCTCGCGAAGCTCGGCATCACGCTCAACTTCCGTACGAGCGATTTCGCGCTGTATCAAAAGCGTCTCGAGACGTTCGACTTCGACATGATTTCGCTGCGCTATCCCGATGCACAGATTCCCGGCACCGAGTTGCTCGATCGCTTCGGCAGCCAGTCGGCCGGCGTGGAAGGCTCGGATAACGTGATTGGCCTCAAAGACCCGGCGGTCGACGCGCTGCTCGCGGACCTCGTGCGCGCGCATACCTACGACGACCTCGTGTCCGCGGCGCGCGCGCTGGATCGCGTGCTGATGCATGGCTATTACATCGTGCCGCACTGGTTCTCGTCCACGCATCGCATGGCGTACAAGCAGAATCTGCGCTTCCCGGACAAGTTGCCGCTGTACTTCACGGCGGAGGGGTGGCTCGTGTCGACGTGGTGGGATTCGCGCACGAACGGCGAGCATCAGGCGCCGGCATCCCCGGCAGCCCCCGCAGCCAGTAGCGCCCCGACAGGAGCCGCCCGTTAATCATGTGGTCCTACATACTTAAACGACTGCTGATCATGATTCCGACGTTGCTCGGCGTGATCACGCTCACCTTTGCGGTCATTCAATTCGTGCCCGGCGGTCCGGTCGAGCAGGTGATGCTCGAACTCAAGGGACGCGGCGGCGCAGGGGAGGCGAGCGGCGGCGGGGGCGGGAGCGACTATCGCGGACGTCGCGGTATCGACGCGCAGCAACTCGCGCAGATCAAGGCGCTCTACGGCTTCGACAAGACGCCGATGGAGCGCTACTGGCTCATGCTCAAACGCTTCGCCCGATTCGATCTCGGACAGAGTTATTTCCATCATCAGAGCGTATGGTCGCTCATTGTCTCAAAGCTGCCGGTGTCGATTTCGCTGGGGCTATGGACGTTTTTCCTCACCTATCTGATATCGGTGCCGCTGGGCATCGCCAAGGCGGTGCGCAACGGGTCTCGCTTCGACACACTCACGAGTCTTGTCGTGCTCGTGGGCTATGCCATCCCCGGCTTCGTGCTCGGCGTGTTGCTGCTCGTGCTGTTCGGTGGCGGCACGTTCTGGCAGTTGTTTCCGCTGCGCGAGCTGGTGTCGGATAACTGGAGCGAGCTCTCGTGGCCGGCCAAGATCACCGATTATCTGTGGCACATCACGCTGCCGGTGACGGCGTCGGTGGTCGGTAGTTTCGCCGTCGTCACCATGCTCACCAAGAATGCGTTTCTCGACGAAATCCGCCGTCAATATGTGCTCACGGCCCGCGCCAAGGGGCTCTCCGAGCGCAAGGTGCTGTTCAAGCATGTGTTTCGTAACGCGCTGATTCCGCTCATCACCGGCTTCCCGGCGGCGTTCATCGGCGCGTTTTTCGCCGGGAGTCTGCTCATCGAGACGCTGTTCTCGCTCGACGGGCTCGGGCGTCTGTCGTATGAATCGGTGCAGCGTCGCGACTATCCGGTCGTGCTCGGCTCGCTGTATCTGTTCACGCTCATCGGGCTGGTGACCAAGCTCATCTCCGACCTTTGCTACGTGCTGGTCGACCCGCGTATTCAATTCGATCGAGTGGAGCACTGACGTGACCCGATCCGCCACGCCATCGCCACGCCCGTCGTCGTATGCCGCCACGCCAGCCCGCTCGCCGCGCGGGCGCGTCTGGCGGCGCTTTCGCAGTCATCGGCTCGGTTACTGGAGCCTTGTCGCTTTCGTCGTGCTGTTCGGCATCAGCCTCTTTGCCGAGGTGATCGCCAACGATAAACCCTGGGTCGTGCGCTACGAAGGGCAGTGGTATTTCCCGCTCGTGAAGACGTACCCGGAGTCGACCTTCGGGGGCGACTTCCCGACGCCGACCGACTATCTCGATCCGTTCATCGAAGGCCGCATTCGCGCGGGCGATAACTTCGCGATCTATCCGCCGGTGCGCTACAGCTACGACACCATCAACTATTTCGCGACGGTGCCCAATCCGGCGCCGCCCTCGTCGCAGAACTGGCTGGGCACGGACGATCGCGGGCGCGATGTGTTCTCGCGATTGCTCTACGGTTTCCGGTTATCGGTGATCTTCGCGCTGGCGCTGACCGTCTCCGGTACGCTGCTCGGCGTGCTTGCCGGAGCGATTCAGGGCTTCTACGGCGGACGTATCGACCTGACATTGCAACGTCTGATCGAAATCTGGGGATCGTTGCCCGAGCTCTATCTGCTGATCATTTTTGCGTCGATCTTCGAGCCGCATCTGTGGCTGCTGTTCGTGCTGCTCTCGCTGTTCGGCTGGATCGGCTTGTCCGATTACGTACGCGCCGAGTTCCTGCGCAACCGTCAGCTCGATTACGTGCGTGCGGCGCGGGCGATGGGGCTGTCGAACTGGCAGATCATTCGACGTCACGTGCTGCCCAACAGCATGACACCGGTCATCACGTTCCTGCCGTTTCGCATGAGCGGGGCGATTCTGGCGCTTACGAGTCTCGATTTCCTTGGCCTGGGTGTGCCGCCGCCAACGCCGAGCCTGGGTGAGCTTCTCAATCAGGGCAAGGCGAATCTGGACGCATGGTGGATCTCGCTCGCGACGTTCGTGGTGCTGGTGCTCACGCTGTTGTTGCTGACGTTCATGGGAGACGCCTTGCGCAATGCGCTCGACACGCGTGTCGCGGACAAGCAGGCTGCGGCCGGGGGGGCGATGTGAGCACACCGCTTCTCAGTATCGAAAATCTCTCGGTGCGCTTCGGTGATACCGACGCCGTGAAGGACGTGAGTTTCGCCATCGAGCGCGGTGAGCGCGTGGCGCTGGTCGGGGAGTCGGGCTCGGGCAAGAGTGTGACGGCGCTGGCCATTCTGCGTCTGCTTCAGGACGCACAGATTCAGGGCCGGATCATGCTCGACGGCGTGGATCTGGCGGCGCTGAGCGAGCGCAAGATGCGCGGGCTGCGCGGCAACGACGTCGCCATGATCTTTCAGGAGCCGATGACCGCGCTCAATCCGCTCTATCCGATTGGCGAGCAGATTGCCGAGGCGCTGGCGTTGCACGAGGGGTTGTCCGGCAAGGACGCCAAGACGCGCGCCATCGAACTGCTGCGTCGCACGGGGATTCCCGAGCCGGAGCGGCGCGTGTCGCACTTCCCGCACGAGCTGTCGGGCGGTCAGCGTCAACGCGCCATGATTGCCATGGCGCTTGCTTGCCGTCCCAAATTGCTGCTCGCGGATGAGCCGACCACCGCGCTCGACGTCACCATTCGGGCGCAGATCATCGAGTTGCTGCTGGAGCTGCAACGCGACGCCGCCGAGAAGCGCGGCATGGCCGTGCTACTCATCACGCACGATCTGAATCTGGTGCGACGCTTCGCGCAGCGCGTTGCGGTGATGGAGAAGGGCGTGCTCGTCGAGTGTGCCGACACCGAGACGCTCTTCACGAATCCGCAGCATCCGTACACGCGCAAGCTGATCGACAGCCGTCCGCAACGCGAGATTCATCCGGTCTTGCCAATTGCGCCGGTGTTGCTGGAAGGGCGCGGGGTGACGGTGGACTATGCGACGGCGCAGTCCGGTGTGCGCGGATGGTTCCAGCGTGGCCGGTTCCGGGCGGTGCATCCGGTCGATCTGTCGCTGCGTCAGGGCGAGACGCTGGGCGTGGTGGGCGAGTCCGGCTCCGGCAAGACGACGCTCGCCATGGCGATGCTCGGCCTCCAGCATACGAGCGCGGGCCAGATCGAGTTTCAGGGCGAGCCGATCGCGTCGTATCGCGGTGTGGCACAGCGCACGTTGCGCTCGCGCATGCAGATCGTGTTTCAGGACCCCTTCGGTTCGCTCTCGCCGCGCATGACCATCGAGGAGATCGTGGGCGAGGGGCTGGCGTTGCATCGTCCGCAATTGAGTGAGGACGAGCGTCGCACGCGGGTGGCGGACGTGCTGCGCGAGGTCGGGATCGATTCGCGTGCCATGTCGCGCTATCCCCACGAGTTTTCGGGCGGTCAGCGGCAACGGATTGCGATTGCGCGCGCGCTTGTCGTCGAGCCGCAGATTCTGGTGCTCGACGAGCCGACGAGCGCGCTCGACGTGTCGATTCAGCAGCAGGTGCTCCATCTGCTTGCCCAATTGCAGATCAAGTACAACCTGAGCTACCTCTTTATCAGTCACGATCTGGCGGTCATGCGGGCGATGGCGCATCGGGTTCTGGTGTTCAAGGACGGGCGTCTGGTGGAGCAGGGCGATACCGAATCGGTATTTTTTGATCCGCAAAACGATTACACCAAGGAGCTGGTCGCGGCGGCCATGTGGTAGGTGCGTGACGGCGCCGTGAAACGTCACACAACGTCGCAGAACGTCGGCTAAATCGCAAAGTCTTGATTGCTAATGAGAATTTACCGATTGTGCTGATTGTTTTTTTCTATTACCTTTTGACATCATGTGACGTTCACATTACTATCGCGTACCAATTAAGTTGATTATTCAACGAGTTAACAGGTCAGTTCAGACAACTAGTTCGGCGGTGGGTCTGCCGGGCGTGACTCGACGGTTTTCAACACGGCAGCATCCTGTTGCACCTGACGAGCTACTCATCGGCCATCCGACTCAACCAACCCGGCGACCAATGCAGACGATCCCTTCGCGCACCCGCAAGACACTCCTTCTCGCGTTCACTGCCGCTGGCCTCGTTACCGCCTCGTTGACGGCGAAGGCTGACGACTACAACAATGGCCCGACGGCCGCCGCCCGCGCCGCCGCTGCGGCGCTTCAGGCCAGCAACGCTTCCCCGAGCACGACCAACGTCACCACGGTGGCGACCGACGCCCCGCAGACGGCTGTCGAAGAGTCGCGCGTGCAGCGTGCTCAGAAGCTGCTCTCGAATGTTACGGACAAGGCATCAGACGTCGTACTTGGTGCGCTGAACTACATTGGGGTTCGTTACAAGTACGGTGGCAACACCCCGGATAGCGGTCTGGATTGCAGCGGCTTCGTGCGCTATGTGTTCCAGGACACGCTCAATTTCATGCTCCCGCGCCGCTCGGAGGAAATGAGCCAGGTGGGCGAGCGCATTGCCAAGACCGATCTCAAGCCGGGCGATCTGGTGTTCTTCAACACCATGCGTCGCAGCTTCTCGCACGTGGGCATCTATATCGGCGGCGACAAGTTCGTGCACGCCCCGGCCACGGGCGGCAAGATTCGCGTGGAAGACCTGCGTGAATCGTACTGGTCGGCCCGTTACAACGGCGCCCGACGCGTCGAAACGCTCAAGGCCAGCGCCGAACTCACGCGTGTCGAACAGCTCTTCAAGAACGACCACCCGATGTAAGCCGTCGATGTCCGCGAAGTGTGCGGGCAGCGACGCAAAAGAGAATGCCGCCCAATGGGCGGCATTTTTCGTGGGGCGACGGGTTTGGCGTGCTGCGCCGTCTGTCCGCGGGGATGACGGGCAGGGAGACGCTTCCCGGCGCTTCCTCGGGTTCCGTTAGCGCGCGGCCTGCGACACCCCGCGGGCCGCTTCGGACTGTGCGTCGGCCAGTTTGCGCTGGATCTCCGGCCACATCTTGGCGACGGCTTCCTCGCCGGCCAGAATCGCGCGATTGCGGCCCTGGAAGTCGGAGGCGCCCATCTTCGCCAGCGACGGGCGAATCACGATGTCTGCGTTCTTCTCCAGTTCGTACTGCTTGATCGATTGACCCATGATCGTGAACGTCTGCATCAGGATGTCGAACTGGCCTTGCGTGGCTTGCGCGGTCGGATTGGCCGAAATATCGACGGCGATCACGAAATCGGCACCCATCTGGCGGGCGTACTCGGCCGGTACGGGGGCGACGAGGCCACCGTCGACGTAGTCGCGAGTGCCGATATGCACGGGCTCGAACAGGCCCGGCACGCTGCTCGACGCACGCACGGCCTGCCCGGTGTTGCCGCGACGGAACAGGATCGGCGCGCCGCTTTGTAAGTCGGTGGCCACGATACCCAGTTGACGCGGCATCTGCTCGATGGGGCGGTCCTTGAGCACCTTGTTGACGTACGACTGGAGGGCTTCGCCGCGCAGCATGCCACGCGAGCGGAACGGCATCGTCCAGTCGCTGATCGAGGCTTCGTCCATCGTCGACGCCAGACGGTTGAGCTGGAAGCCGTTCAAGCCCGAGGCGTACATCGCGCCCACGACGCTGCCCGCGCTGGTGCCGACAACGATGTCCGCATGAATGCCGCGAGCCTCCAGCGCCTTGATCACGCCCACATGCGCGAAGCCGCGCGCCGCGCCTCCACCGAGCGCCAGGCCGATTTTCAGCGGGCGGATGATCTTGGGCGGGGCGAGCGGGGTCGCGGGCACGGTCGGCGTCTGCGCGAGCGGCGGCACGGGCGTGGCCGGTGTAGCGGGTGCATTGCCCTGCGAGACGACCGACGGAGCGCTTGCGCAGCCGGCCAGCACGGCGGCCATGGCGAGGGTGCTCAGGGCGGTACGGGCCGACGTCACCCGGCGACGTGCGGCGGGGGTGGCGGGCATCGCAGTGGCGGATAAGGCGGGGGCATCGACGGCTGTCGGGGCGACAGCGCGACGCAGACTTCGAATCAAGGACAACAAGGGGGACTCCAGCAGGGCAGGACAAACGCTCGCGGCACCGGCAATCGTTGGGATCGTGGCTGCCGGCGCGCGTCGACGCGCAATTTTACGGCGATTGGAGCATCGCGGGCACAAATCGGTTCACTTTTCGAAGGTGTCATTCATGTGCGGCTACCTGACGTGGAACCTTTGCCCGGGGGGCCTCGTCTTATCTGCCGTAACACGTCGCGGTGCATGACGCTCCGATGCATCGCGCCCGCTTCGGCACGAGCTTTGGGCGTTGGCCCTTGGGTGTTGGCTCCTCGACCGAAGTCCTCCGCTTCGCGGCATCGACGCCGCACATCTCCCGCCTGAACGCCTGTGCGTCAACAATAGTGAATATCTGAATAAATACGAATGGGAATCATTTGTGTTGATCGATGTTTTTCATTATGCTGTTCCTCTCTGCGAAACCATGATGAAGGGGAACGGCCCATGAAGGCGAAGACGATCGGCAAGCTGGCGCGACTGACGGTGCTCGGCACGACGGTGGCGGCGGCATTCGGCGCGCAAGCGGATACCAATGGCGTGTTGAATTTGTACTCGGCGCGTCACTATCAGACCGACGAACAGCTTTTCGGTACGTTCACCAAGCAGACCGGCATCAAGATCAATCGCATCGAGGCGGACGACGCAGCGCTGCTGGAGCGACTGAAAAGCGAGGGCGCGAAGAGCCCGGTCGACGTCATCCTGATGGTCGATGCCGCGCGACTGGCCAAGGCCGACGAAGCGGGGCTGTTCCAGCCGACCCGGTCGGCGACGCTCGACGCTCGTATTCCGGCCAAGCTGCATGCCGCGAGCACGAAGGCGGGCACGGACTGGTATGGCTTCTCGACGCGCGCTCGCGTGATCGTCTACAACAAGGACAAGCTCGATCCGAAGACGGTGCAGACGTATGCGTCGCTCGCGGACCCGTCGCACAAGGGGCAGGTCTGCACGCGCTCGGGCTCGCATCCGTATATGCTCTCGCTGGTCGGTGCGCTGATCGCCCGCGAAGGTGCGCAGGCGACGCAGAATTGGGCGCAAGGGATGGTCGCGAACTTCGCGCGGGCGCCGCGCGGTGGCGATACCGATCAGATCAAGGCCGTGGCAACGGGCGAGTGCGGCGTGGCGCTGGCGAACTCCTATTACTACGTGCGCATGGCACGCTCGGACAAGCCCGAAGACAAGGCGCTGATGTCGAAGGTCGGCTTCATCTGGCCGGATCAGGCAGGCAAGGGTACGCACGTGAACGTGGCCGGTGCCGGCATTGCCAAGCACGCCCCGAATCACGCGAATGCGGTCAAGTTCCTGGAGTATCTGGCGAGCGACGAAGCGCAACAATACTTCGCGAACGGCAACAACGAGTGGCCGGCCGTGCCGACGACCAAGGTCGACAACCCGGCGCTTGCCTCGCTGGGCGAGTTCAAGGCGGAGGACGTGCCCATCGGCACCATCGCGAAGAACCTGCCGGAGGCGCAACGCATTCTCGATCGCGCTGGCTATAAATAAGGCGCTCGACGGTCACGGGCAACGGTAGGTTTGTGAGCGTCGCTGCGTGCAACGTGCGTTAAAAAACAGAAGGGCGCCGGAGGATTCCGGCGCCCTTCTGGCGTTTACGTTTTTACGGCTCGCGGGAGCTTATGGCATCTGATTGCAGCTTACGGTGGCCGAGGGCGCCAGTCGCTGACGGCAGCGATGGCCGTCTGCCGTAACGCAGCGCCGGCTCAGTCCTCAAGCAGTTCGTCTTCTTCGCCCGGCTGGTACATATGGTAATCGCCGGTCGCATAGACACCCTTGTACGCCGTGGCCGACGCGTCGTCGTTGTCGATCGGATGCGTCTCGGCGATGCGAAGCGACTCGCGCACTTGCGGCGGCTCGCATTCGGCGATCAGGCGCAATGCCTCCTGCTCGTCCTCGGCAACAACGTCATACGTGGTGACGAATTCGGGGGCAGGGCCGTCCGGATCTTCGTCTTCCAGCGGTTCGTACCATTGGCCTTCCACGATCAGATGCATCGCGCGGGCGGTCTCCGATTGCTCGTCGCGGGCGGCGCGCAGCGCCCACAGGGCGGCGTCGCTCCACTTGTAGAGCTGCACGGCTTCGAGGGCGGTGGCCAGCGCCTTATCGTTCTCGCCGTTGTGCTTATACGCGTGCGAGAGTTCGGCGAGCACGTCGGCCATCGAGACGTTGCTGCCTTCTTCGTCGTGCGCCTGCTTCGCCAGGGCCTCAAACGTCTCGATGGCGGCCTTCGGCTCACCTTGGGCGACGAATAGATGCATGCGCAGCGCGATGGCGTTCTCGATGAAGGCGCGTCCCGCCTGGGCGAGATGCGGGCTTTCGAGCGTGCGGTCGAGACGCGTTTGCGCCGCCGCGAAATCGCCTTGGCGGGCGAGGGCGTTGGCGTGGTTGAAGTCGACGATCACGAGGTCTTCGTCCGGTGCGCAATTGCTGGCGGCCTCGTAGGCCTCGATGGCGGCGGGAAAGCGACCGAGATCGGAGCGGTAGTTGCCGAGCAGTTGCCAGAGCAGCCAGACGCCCGGTGCATGCGCGACACCGGCTTCGAGCACGGCGACGGCCTGCTCCATTTCGTCCATGTCGGCGTAGGCCATTGCCTGCACCTCGTAGGCGCCCGAGTACTGCATCGACTCAAGCCGTTTGCCGATCTCCAGGGCCGTTTCGGGGTCACCGGCTTCCAGGTGGGCGAAGGCTTCCGCCATCAATTCGTCTTTCTCGGACATTGCAATTTCTCCTTCGGGAACCGCTTTTGGGGAAGGCGTACCGGCGGCCAGCACGCGGTATCGTTCCATCATATAACAGGCATCGTGACAGCCCGCATCGCGTGGGAGCGAGCCGCAATCGGCGGTGCAGGGCGGGAACGAGGGGGGATGAGGAAGGGCGCACACCGGTGAACGGTGCAATGAAAAAGCCGCGACCGGGTGTCGCGGCTTTTTCTCTTGATGCGTCGAGCAGAACAGGCTGAATCCGTGGAATTAGCCGCCGCGGCGCATCAGGTCGAAGAACTCGGCGTTGTTCTTCGTCTGCTTGATCTTGCCAAGCAGGAATTCCATTGCCTCGGCCTCGTCCATATCGTAGATGAGCTTGCGCAGCACCCAGATCTTCTGGAGGATTTCCGGCTTGATGAGCAACTCTTCGCGACGCGTACCCGACTTGTTCAGGTTGATCGACGGATAGACGCGCTTTTCCGCGAGACGGCGCTCGAGGTGCACTTCCATGTTGCCGGTGCCCTTGAATTCTTCGTAGATCACGTCGTCCATGCGGCTGCCGGTTTCGATCAGCGCCGTGGCAATGATCGTGAGCGAGCCACCTTCTTCGACGTTACGCGCCGCACCGAAGAAGCGCTTCGGGCGTTGCAGGGCGTTGGCGTCCACACCGCCGGTGAGCACCTTGCCCGATGCCGGGATCACGGTGTTGTAGGCGCGGGCCAGACGCGTGATCGAGTCGAGCAGAATCACCACGTCTTCTTTCATTTCGATCAGGCGCTTGGCCTTCTCGATGACCATTTCGGCGACTTGCACGTGACGCGTGGCCGGTTCGTCGAACGTCGACGCGATCACTTCGCCGCGCACCGAGCGCTGCATTTCGGTCACTTCTTCCGGGCGCTCGTCGATGAGCAGCACGAAGAGCTTGGCTTCCGGATGGTTGGCCGTGATCGCGTGAGCGATGTGCTGCAGCATGACCGTCTTGCCGGACTTCGGCGAGGCGACCAGCAGACCGCGCTGGCCCTTGCCGATCGGGGCGATCATGTCGATGATGCGGCCCGTCACGTTCTCTTCGCCGCGAATGTCGCGCTCGAGCAGCAGCGGCTTGTTCGGGTGCAGCGGCGTGAGGTTCTCGAACATGATCTTATGTTTCGAGGCCTCGGGCGGGTGGCCGTTGACTTTGTCGACCTTCACCAGCGCGAAATAGCGCTCGCCGTCCTTCGGCGTACGCACTTCCCCTTCGATCGTGTCGCCGGTATGCAGGTTGAAACGGCGGATCTGCGACGGGCTGATGTAGATGTCGTCCGTGCTGGCGAGATACGACGTCTCAGGCGAGCGCAGGAAACCGAAGCCGTCCGGCAGCACTTCCAGCGTACCGTCGCCAAAGATGGTTTCGCCGGACTTTGCGCGCTTCTTCAGAATGGCGAACATCAGCTCCTGCTTGCGAAGGCGGTTGGCGTTCTCGATTTCGAGACCGTTCGCCATTTCTAGCAGCTCGGAGACGTGCTGGGACTTTAGTTCGGATAAATGCATACGGAGGTGCCGTCCGCTGGACGACAAGTGAATGATCAGGGAAAAGTGAGCGAACGCTCGAAGAACTTTGGGAAGCTTTGTGGCGGATTATATAGCAAGCAGCGCCCAGTGCAAGCACAGCACCGACTGCTCGGCACCGGGGTGTCGCACTGTGGCGACAAAGGCCCCGGTACCTGCCATCGACGGGAGATTACAGATTGCCGTCGAGGAACGAGGTCAGTTGCGACTTCGACAGGGCGCCAACCTTCTGCGCGGCCACCGCGCCGTTCTTGAACAGAATCAGGGTCGGAATGCCGCGAATGCCGTATTTGGCCGGCACACCCTGGTTCTCGTCGACGTTGATCTTGGCGATCTGCACCTTTTCGCCGTATTCCTTGGAGACTTCGTCCAGGATCGGGGCGATCATCTTGCAGGGGCCGCACCAATCCGCCCAGAAGTCGAGCAGCACCGGCTTGTCGGATTTCATAACGTCCGCATCGAAGCTGGCGTCGGAGATATGCTTGATAGTTTCGCTCATGAGTATTGTTGCCTCGTCTGACTATTCGGAAACGTCTGATGAAAGTGGTTCCGAAAACCGTTCGCTTTCACCGACGCTGGAGATGTCACCCGGTTTTCGCGGGCGTGCATTCTCCATATGGAGGCTGCAATCGCGTGCTTCAATAGCGCCCGCCAATGCAGTTTGTGCTCATATTAGCGGAAATTTCCTGCGCTTGCCGGTACTGTGCCCGTGGGCGGCGAAGCGTCTGGCGCAAGGGGCGGGCGTGACGTGCTGGACTCGTCTACGTTTTGTTCCGGATCGTTCGCGCGTGCGGCGAAGCGCACGCGGGCGCCGGGTTGTCGCGATGTGGCGACGAGGGCCCCGGCGTTTGTCGTTGGCTAGGGGTTAAATAAATTTGTCGAGCATCTCAATCAGCTTCGATTTCTGTGAGCCACTGAATGCTGCGTCGATTTCTCCGTTTTTGAGCAGGATCGCGGTCGGCATGCAGGAAACGTCGAAGTCCGTTGCTGCCTCTTGGCATTCATCTACATCGCACTTGATGATTTTCACCCTGTTACCGTATTTCCGGGCGATATCGTCCAGGGCTGGGGAGAACTGCGTGCATTCTCCCGACCATGTTGCAACGAAAACGACCAACACGGGTTCGGCGGATTGACGAACTTCCACATCGAAGGCGTCGGGCGTGATTTGCTTGACTTGGCTCATGAAAAATTGACCTCGTTTGACGATTTGAAAAGACTCGATGAAAGTGGCGCGGTAAGCCGCTTGCATCCATCGATACTGGCGATGTCACCCGGTGTTTCCGGGGAGGGGCGGTGTAGGCGGCAATTGCTGCGCCAAAGCCGTTCGTGCTCACCCGGTGGGAAATTCCTGCGCTTGCCCATGCCGTCCATGGGCGATGAAGTTTCGTTCGTCGTAGGTGAGGTGCATTGTCGAGACGGCGGCCTTTGTGTTTTCCCTCGCCCTGGACTAAAGATGTGCGTTGAGCATTTCGGTCAGCATCGACTGCGACGCGTAATTCAACGTGGCGGTTGACGAGCCGTTCTTGAACAGGACCAACGTCGGCTCGCCGCAAATATCGTATGACTTCGCCACTTGGGGAAAAGCATCCAAATCGCACCTGGCAATTTTCAACGTGTCAGCGTACTTCGGAGTGACTTCATCCACGATCACGAAGAACGCCTTGCTCTTTCTTGAGGTGGCCCATTGTGTGAAGAAGACGACCAGCACCGGTTTGTCGGATGACAGAACTTCCGAATCGAAAGTCTCTTCGGTAACGTAATTGACTTGGCTCATGAAAATAGTCCTCGTCTGGTGATTGGAAAGGGTTCGATGAAAATGACGCGGTTGGCCGCCAGCTTTCATCAACGTCGGAAAGGCCGCTCGGTGTTCCCGTAAGCGCCGCCCCCCCAAGGAAGCTGCAATCGCGTGCCTCGGCCGCGCTCGCCAATGCAGTTCACCTCGTCACCCTAGCGGAATTGCCAACGCCTTTGCGCGCGTCATCCCCGCAGGCGACAAAACGCCCGCTGCTACGTTGCGTTGCACAATTTCGCGTAATGGTCTTCTGTTGGCGCGCCGACTCTGGTAGAATCTTTCTCTGACGGGCCTCCTCGCATGGTGGCGCGGCCAATCTGGTCAGGTCGGGAACGAAGCAGCCACAGCCGTTTTCCACCAGTGCCGAGGGTCAGGCTCGTCACCTAACGCCTTGTTCTGCAATGTTCTCCGCGCGTTCTGCGCAAATTTCTCTTCCGAGTACACGCTTTTTCCGTAATTTGGGCGTTAGCCTATGACGCGTATCGCGTGGGGCCGACGGGCTTGGTAGAATCGCGCAACCTTTTTTCGTCGCATCGATAGCCCGCCAGATTTGGCAGGGAAAAGACGCCTGATCGGGCGTCGACATCGGTGCCGAAGCGCAACGCCGAACTGTTACAATTTGGCATGACCTATCAAGTACTCGCGCGCAAATGGCGCCCCAAAGGCTTCTCGACCCTGGTGGGCCAGGAGCATGTCGTGCGTGCATTGACGCACGCGCTCGAGCAACAGCGCCTGCACCACGCCTATTTGTTTACCGGCACGCGCGGCGTCGGCAAAACCACGCTCTCGCGCATTCTGGCCAAGGCACTCAATTGCGAGACGGGGATCACCGCAGCGCCCTGCGGCGTCTGCAAGGCCTGCCGTGCCATCGATGAAGGGCGTTTCGTCGACTACGTCGAAATGGACGCGGCCTCGAACCGTGGCGTTGACGAGATGACGTCGCTGCTCGAAAAGGCGGTCTACGCCCCGGCGGACGCGCGCTTCAAGGTCTACATGATCGACGAAGTGCACATGCTCACGGGCCACGCGTTCAACGCGATGCTCAAGACGCTCGAAGAGCCGCCTGCTCACGTCAAATTCATTCTCGCGACGACCGATCCTCAGAAGATTCCGGTCACCGTGCTCTCGCGCTGCCTGCAATTCAACCTGAAGCAGATGCCGGCCGGACACATCGTGTCGCACCTCACGAACATTCTCGGCGAAGAAGGGATCGAGAACGAGCCGCAGGCGCTGCGTCTGCTCGCGAAGGCGGCGGGCGGCAGCATGCGTGACGCCCTGTCGCTCACCGATCAGGCCATCGCCTATGCAGCGGGCCCGCTCACCGAGACGGCCGTGCGCGGCATGCTCGGCGCTATCGATCAGAGCGTGCTGGTGCGTCTGCTCGATGCACTCAAGGACGAATCGCGTACCGATCTGCTGGCGATTGCCGACGAAATGGCCGAGCGCAGCTTCTCGTTCTCCGCAGGCTTGCAGGATCTTGGCAGCCTGCTGCACAAGATCGCGCTGGCGCAATACGCGCCGCAGGCCGTGTCCGAGGACTGGCCGGAAGCCGTCGACGTGCGACGCCTGGCCGAAGCGCTGTCGCCGGAAGCCGTCCAGCTCTATTACCAGATCGCCACGCGTGCGCGCGGCGATCTCGGTCTGGCGCCTGACGAATACACGGGCTTTTCGATGGCGCTGCTGCGCATGGCGGCGTTCACGCCGCTGCTCGCGGGCGGAACGCTCGCCGAGCCGCCGACGCCGCAAGCCGCAGGCGCGGTGCGTGCCGCTACCGCCGCTGCGCCGACGCGTGCGCCGATGGCTGAGCCGGCACCTCGTGCGTCTGCACCTTCCGCGCCTTCCTCATCTTCTGCAATGTCCGCACCGTCGCCTGCACCGGCAGCGCAGCCCGAGGCACGTCGTGCCCCGGCCGCGCGCAGTAGTGCGCCGGGCGCGCCGGCCGATGGCGCGCCGATGTCGCCCGCGCGTGCGGCGCTCGCCGCGCTCAATGCGGGACGCAAGGGCACGGCAGGGCGCGCGGGCGGCACGGCCAGTGCCAATCGCGCCAGCGCAACCCGCGCTTCGGACGAAGCACCTGCCGGTGCCGATCCGGAGCCCGAGCCTGCCGGATCTGCGGCGTCTTCCGAGACAGCTCCCGCACCTGCGGCCGCACCACGCGCCTGCGTCTATCGTGAAGCCGATGGCGTCGCGCCCGTCTTTACCGGCGAGTGGCCGGCATTGGCGCAAACGCTCCCCGCTCGCGGTCTGGCGCAGCAACTGGCCTTCCAGAGCGAGCTGACGGAAGTCGCGGGCCGCGCGCTGTATCTGCGCGTGCCGCTGCGTCAGTTGGCCGATGCCGCTACGACCGACAAACTGCGTCAGGTGCTCACCGAACACTTCGGCGGGGACGTGCAATTGCACGTCGAACTGGGGCAGGTGGGCACGACGGCCGCTTCGCTTGCGGCGCAAGCGGCTGCGGCGCGTCAGCGCGCGGCCGAGCAGGCGATTGCCGACGACCCGCTGGTACGCGAATTGATCGACGAATTCGACGCCCAGATTCTTCAAGGCAGCATTCGCCCGGTACAATAAGCAAATTCGGTTTCGCGATGGGGCGGGTTTTCGAATTCCGCCCCTAAACGTGCGTTCGACGTCTTCATTCACACGTCTCACCACGCGCGCGACGCGCACCTCATACGATTTACTCAGGAGTCATGATGCTGAAAGGAAACATCGCGGGTCTGATGAAACAGGCTCAGCAAATGCAGGAAAACATGAAGAAGGCGCAGGAGCAACTGGCGCAGATCGAAGTCGAGGGTCAGTCGGGCGCCGGTCTCGTGAAGGTGGTGATGACCTGCAAGAACGACGTGCGTCGCGTGACCATCGATCCGAGCCTGCTGGCCGACGACAAGGACATGCTCGAAGACCTCGTGGCGGCTGCGTTCAACGACGCCGTTCGCAAGGCCGAAGCCACCGCGCAGGAAAAGATGGGGGGGCTGACCGCCGGTCTGCCGCTGCCGCCGGGCTTCAAGATGCCGTTCTGAGCGTCTCCCGCCCGCTTTATCAGAAAGACGACGCATGCCCCAGCTTCAGCTATCGAGCTTGCAGGAACTCGTCGACGCCTTGCGCGCGTTGCCGGGTGTCGGACCGAAATCCGCACAACGCATTGCTTACCATCTGCTGCAACGCGACCGTAAAGGCGCGGTGCGGCTGGGCGAGGCGCTGGTGCATGCCTCCGAGCAGATTCGCCATTGCGCGCGCTGCAACACGTTCACCGAAGTCGAAATCTGCGAGACGTGTCTCGATCCCGAGCGCGACACGAGCCTGCTTTGCGTGGTGGAAACGCCCGCCGACCAGAACATGCTCGAGCAGACGATGACCTTCAAAGGTCTGTATTTCGTGCTCATGGGGCATCTCTCGCCGCTCGACGGCGTGGGGCCGGGCGAAATCCATTTCGAGCAGTTGATTCGCCGCGCCACCGATGGCGTGGTTAAGGAAGTGGTGCTTGCCACCAACTTCACCAATGAAGGCGAAGCCACCGCCCATTACATTGGACAGACGTTAAAAGCGCGTGGTTTGCGCGTGAGCCGCCTCGCCCGAGGCGTGCCTGTCGGCGGCGAACTGGAATACGTGGACGCCGGCACGATCGCCCGCGCCGTCCTCGACAGACATACGCTCTGAGCATGACGCGCAGGTGACCCCGGCCACCTCTGCGCGTAGGTGCTGCCCCTCTCATCCAATCGGATTAGCTGTTATTCGCTATATCTGCGCATATTCCCGTCTTCTAGACTGAACCTGCCGACTTGGGGACCGAACGCTTCACAGCGACCACCATAACGCCCAGGCGGCGTGGGGCCGTATACTTGCGCGCCGAACCGGTCTGAGACCGGCAAACTGCGAGCAAGCACTGCTTAGGCAGGGAGTTAAGGTATGGCTAACGATACCGGGCGCACCCTGATTTACGCCTCCCGAAAGCACAACGACGGCTTGCTGTCGTTTCTGGGAGAGCAAGGCTGGCAGGTAGTGCCGGCCAAGAGCGCCAGCGACGTCGGTCGCATTCTGAATCCGGGGGTCACCAGCGCAGCACTCATCGACCTGGCGAGCGGTTATAGCGACCGCGAGATGGGGGCGTTCGAGGCTTGCATGCAACCGGCAACGGTTGGCTGGGTCGCCGCAACGAATCCCGAGCAACTCACGACCACGTCGATCCGTCGGCTCATTCGTGACTATTGCTTCGACTATGTCAATGTCCCCTGCACGAACGATCAGCTCGCGTTGACGATCGGGCACGCGTGGGGCATGGCCTCGCTCTCGGAAGCGCCCATCGTCACGCCTCAAGTCGGTGGCGATCAGGAGATGGTCGGCACGTGCGAGGCAATGCAGCAACTCTTTCGCACCATCCGCAAAGTGGCCAATACCGATGCCCCCGTGTTCATCTCGGGCGAGTCGGGCACGGGCAAGGAACTGAGCGCGGTGGCGATCCATGAGCGCTCCTTGCGTGCGAAGGGGCCGTTCGTGGCCATCAATTGCGGGGCGATTCCGCCGCATCTGATGCAGTCCGAACTATTCGGCTACGAACGGGGTGCCTTCACCGGCGCCAACGCGCGTAAAGTCGGGCGGGTCGAGTCTGCCAACGGCGGCACGCTGTTCCTCGACGAAATCGGCGATCTACCGATCGAGAGTCAGGCGAGTCTGTTGCGCTTCCTCCAGCAGGGCGCTATCGAGCGTCTGGGCGGTCACGAAGTCATTCCGGTCAATGTGCGCATCATTTCCGCGACGCACGTCGATCTGGAGACGGCCGTGACCGAGGGACGCTTCCGCATGGATTTGTTCCATCGCCTTTGCGTGCTGCGTGTGGACGAGCCGCCGCTGCGCGCGCGCGGCCAGGACATCGAGATCCTCGCGCATCACGTGCTGCAACGCTTCAAAGGCGACAACCATCGCAAGATCCGCGGCTTCACGCAATGCGCGGTGCAGGCGATGTACGAATACCACTGGCCGGGCAACGTGCGCGAGTTGATCAACCGCGTACGCCGGGCCATCGTGATGGCCGACAGCCGCATGATTTCGGCCAAGGATCTCGACCTTCTGCCGTGGGTGCCGACGCTGGTGCGCACGCTCGAGGAAATTCGCGCGGAGGCCGAACGAACGGCCATCGAGCAGGCATTGCTGCGCCACTGCCACCGTCTCACGGACGTGGCCGCAGAGCTGGGCATTTCGCGTATCACGCTGTATCGGCTCATGTGCCGCTACGGAATGCGCGGTGACGAATCGGGCGTGCCGGCCTGATATCTTCTGGCGAAGAGAGGGCGACCGTCCTGTGTTGAGCAGGGCGGTCGTTTCTTTTTGGGATCCTGAATATCGTCGTCATGGCAGCGCTTACCGTCCTGTGCCGCCTGGTGCCGTCCTTGAAAAAACACGTCTTCCCCCCGCGATTTTACCGACGACTACGCACTGTCCTCGCCGTTCGCGACTCCTGCCATCGCCAATAACGACGGGGGATAGCGGTGAGGCGCTGTGCTCATATCGGCGCCTCGAGTTCATACGCTTTGCGTTGTCTCGTCTTGTCTTGTCTTTCGCTAGGAAATGCCCCGAGGGTTGTCCCGAACAGGCATCAAAGATGAAACATCCCGGGGGCAGAACGCCATCGCGCCAAATCTTCCCGCAGGTGACGAACCCGTGTCGCCGATGCGCCGAATCGCAAACCTGCCGCAAATCTGTCACGGGAGACCCTTGTAAACAGGGCGTTCCCGGCACCCGTCGCTGCTCACGCCGATATCGTTCGCAGTTCGGAATGTTTGACGAATGGGGCGACGACGTGACAACCGCCGCCCGACGCAACCCACGTATCAATGCTGAAACGTTTTCAGCGACCGGCCAGCAAGCGCCTCCCTGACGTAAAAATTAACGCCAATGTTTTCAATCACTTAAGGAGGGTGGCACGGAAGTCGCTTTATTGGTCGGGGCAAGGAGGGCAAAGCGATGCGAATTCTCACCACCGAAATCCAGTACCGCGTACGTCAAAGCGCAGGCGCATTGAGCGCCGCCATCGCCGTGGCGCTCGGACTGTGCGCCGCACCGGCACAAGCGCAGGACGTCTCGCGCTCGCCGCTCATGCAGGTGGCAATGCTTACGGGTTCCATGGTGCCGGCAACGTTTGCAATGCCGACACTGCCGGCCGCTCAGCTCTCGGACGCCGACGTTGCGATCGTAGGCCCGGTGGCCGAGGCCGCACCGCTCGCCGAGCCGGCCCCGGCAGTCGCGAGCAGCGACGACGCGAACAAGACAGACGACAGCCAGACCATCGGCGCCTCGGGGATGCCGCTTGCCGCTGCCCGAATCGATGACGAACAACTAGGGACCCAGCGCGGGCGCAATCTGCAAGGCGCCGCAATGGTCAAGTCACCGGGCATGAACCTCGCCAACGGCGTTACGTTGTGGGACGAACTGCCCGGTGGTGTCACGCCGACGCCGCGTCCGCAACAACTGTCGAACGGTGTGGGCAACGTCCAGGTGACGCGTGTGACCTACTCCACGCGGTGAACGATATGACGCAACTCTCCATCCCGCATGCCGGCAGTGTTCTCGTCACGATGCTCGTGGCGCTGACCCCGGCACTGCTCCCTGGCCACGCGAAGGCCGAACCGGCGACACCGGGCGATCTGGTGATCGAGCGCAACATCGGCCCGGAAATCGCCTACCGCGGCTTGCCGCGTGAGCAAAACCCGATCGGCATCGCCGTTCCGGCCTTTCCGACGGGACCGTTCAATACGGCCATGGGCGCGGTGAGTCAGGTAACGGATAGCGAGCTGACGGGCCGCGGCTCGGCAGGGCTCATCACCGGCGCAGTGCAGTCGGGCATCAACCCGGTCATGGGTGTGCTCGTCGGCAACGCCCGCGGCGGCAATGCGCTCAATACGACCAACGGTGTCGGCGGCGGCTTCGGTGCCGGGGCGGGCGGTGGCGGCGGGATCGGCAGCATCGGCACGCTCGTACCGTCGGTGATCAATTCGGCACTGGCGCCGCTCACCAGCATGGGTGCAGCAGGAGTCGCGAAATGAGCGCACATCGCAATGCGAAGTCTGTCATCGCGCTGAGCGTGATTAGCGCACTGGCGGCCATTGCCGGGGTGTCGCACGCACAGGACGTGTGGATCGTGAACGGCGAGCTCGCCGGCACACACGCCACCATCGAAAGCGGCGTGGCGGTGGGGGTCTCCGGCGCACTGGGCGTGAATCAGGCGGCCGGGGTGAATAACGCGCAGGCCAACAGCGCGGTGATCGCCAACGGCGGCAGCCTAACGGCCGGTGCGTCGAGCACCAATCAGCAGGCTCTCGTCACGACGACGACCGGCGCCGCCAGCGCCGCAATTCAAGGCAACGCATTTTCAGGCACCTCGGGGCTGACGCAAGTCAACCAGGCGAGCGGTGCCGGCAATCTTCAACGCAACGCGACCGTCATTGTGACCGGCGATGCGTCTGGAGTGGCGAGCGTATCGGATACGGCACTGTCCGCTGCGATCTCCAAGGGTGGCCCGGCTGGGGCCAACAACCTCAACGATCAGTTCCGCACGGCGTCGATTTCCGGTGACGCCTTCCGCGGAGTGAGCGGTGTGTTGCAGGTGAACCAGTCGGCTGGGATAGGCAATGTAACCGCAAATGTTTTTGTGCTCCGTCCCCCGGCGGGCACATCTTTTTAACTGGGTAACTCTCTCGTCAAGGAGATGGTCATGAAAACGAAAGCAATTGCAGCGGCTGCACTGCTGGTAGCAACGGGTAGCGCCCTGGCGTCGCCCAATCACCAGCAATACAGCTTCTCGTTCATCGGCAACGAGACCAACGTACTGAACCTGGTCGGCATTTTCGGTCTGGTCGGCATTCGCGGTTGCGTGACGGTGGACAACACCGGCAACGCTGTCGTGCAAAGCAACCAGAGCGTCGATGTACACGGCGTGAATCTCAAGGGACCGCTGCTGGGTACCTACACGACAGGCAAGGTGACGTACGGTGTGGATTCGAAGACCACCACGGTTTCGAATCAGGGTAGTAGCTATCTGATCGGCGGCGTGACCACCACGTCGTACAACAACACGACCTCGTGGGTGAATGCCGAAGCCAACGGCCATCTCAACACCAGCCAGTCCTTCCAGGCGGGTGCCGGTTATGTGGCAGGACAGTCCAGTTCGGGTTCGGGTGGCTTCATCGCAGGCGGCGGGTATCAGTATTCGAACTTCGCGGCTTCCGGCGGCATCATCGGTGGCGGGATCATTCCGCTGCCGGGCGGTCTGGCCCTGTATGGTTTCCACGCCTCCGGTAACGCTGGTGCAGGTGAAGGCTCGGTTTGGGGCGGTTATGCCTACGGGCAGCAGTCGCAACAAGCGGGTGGCTTCCTCGCCGCTGGCTTCCTGAACACGCAGAAGAGCTTCGACGCAGCGTTCCATGGGGTGTTCAACGAAGGTCAGGCGTCGATTTCGAGCGAGTCGATTGCTGCGGGCGCGCTGTGGGGCTTCCAGGATACGTACATGAAGTCCACGACCTGGACGAAGGGGGCGCTCACGCTGCACGTCAACACCTCGACGCTGCAGACGATGGGCGCCACACTCGGCAACGGCGCGCTGGCTAACGCTAACGGCAACATCGGCGTGAACGTGGCAGCAGGTGCCGACAACGCGCAGGCCAACAACGTCGCGATCGCTTCGCTCAACGCTCAGCCGGTGTATGCCTCGGCCCAGGTGTTCGCGAACCAGTCGTCGAAGGGTTCGGCCAGCATCTCGCAATTCTATGTCAACGCCAGCGTGGGTGATGGTGCGCTCGCCGGTGCGACCGGGAATGTGGGTGTGAACGTGGCTTCGGGTGTGGGCAACGTGCAGCAGAACGGCCTGGCAGCCGCTGTCTCGCAAGGTGCGAGCGGCTGGTACAAGGGCGGTGCTGCGAACTCGACGGCCCAAACCGACCAGACGGCTAGCATGAAGGCCTCGGGTGACTTCATTGCCAATGCAGCCCTCGGCAATGGCGCTCTCGCCTACGCCAGCGGCAACGTCGGTGTGAACGTGGCAGCAGGTATCGGCAACGTTCAGGCCAACAGCCTCGCCATCTCGGCAATCAAGTGATGTAGCGGACCGGTCCGGGAATTTCCCGGACCGGTTTTTTCATGAGGTGTGCCATGAATGATGCGCGTCGTGCCGCAGTGAGGATCGCTACCGTTTGCGCTCTGGCGTGCGCAAGCGTGGCCGGGCACGCGCAGTATGCGTCGGTGAATCTCGAGTCTTCGACCGGTGTACCGGCGGTCAAGAAGATGCGCTCGTTCAAGTCGATGCACTACGTGAATCTGGTCCAGCAGGAATACGACTTCAGCTGCGGGTCCGCAGCACTCGCAACACTACTGCAATACGGCTACGGGATCACCATTCCCGAGACCGAAATGATCAAGCGAATGATGGCGTTCTCCAATCCGGAAACGGTCATCAAGAATGGCTTCTCGATGCTCGACATGAAGAAATTCGTGGAGACGCTGGGACTTGAGGGGCGAGGTTTCAAAGTCGACGTGAGCGCGCTTTATGACCTGAAGATTCCGGTCATCGCCCTCATCGACGTCAACGGCTATCAGCACTTTGTGGTCATCAAGGCAGCGAAGGATGGACGTGTGTTCGTGTCCGATCCGGCGCTGGGCAATCGCATCATCGAGCAGGCCGATTTTGCCAAACAGTGGAACGGCTTGGTACTGGCAGTCATCGGCAAGCCGTTTATGGAGGATTCACCGCTGCTCAAAGGAAACGAATCCCTGGCGGCCAAGCTGCGCGACAGCGCGCTGGCGACCGGGACGTCACCGACCCCGATGGTGGACTTCGGCATCATCCGGGCGGACCTGTTTTGAGACCAGACCACTATGAATCGATATCTACCGATGTTGGCCATCCCGCTGCTTGCCAGTGCCGTACCGGCATTTGCCTCCAGCGTGTTGCCCGAGAGCTGGAAGCCCGTGAGCGATGAGGTGCTCTCGCATGCGACCGGCAAATACGCACAACAGAACATGATTACGGGCTTTCAGCTCGTCATGCAGTCGCAGTGGCAAATGCCGACCGGCGCCAGTCTGATGGCCACCGGGGTGCTTGGCGTGAACCAGAGCGGCTCGGGCTATCAGGTGCAGACGGGCACCTCGACGGCCATTATTCCCGGCGTCGTGAACGCCACTACCCCCGTAACACAGATGGTGAGCGGGGGGGCGAATGTGTTGGTAAATGGCGTCGCCCAGATTACGCAAGTTGCGGGGAATGCGAACAATGCATTGAACAAGGCCATCATTCAGTACGGTCCGGGCGTGTCGATCACTCTGCTTGTTCCGGCAAGCGGACAAGGAACGACCAGCTCGCAGACGACGGTGGGCAATCTGAACGCCAGCGTGGCGATCACGTCGGCGGGTATGCAACTCGCGCTCAATACCCCGAACGGCAATCTCGGGCAGAGCATCGCTGGCGGCGCGGCAGGCGCCATGAACCAGATCATGCAGGTCGTGCAGGTGGCAGGCAACGCGCAGCAGGTGATGAACACCATGCAGTTGAACCTGCAAACGGGTGCACTCACGTCGGCGGGGTTGCGTCAACTGGGTATTCAGAACGCGATGGCGAATATGGTCGCCGTGCGGCATTGAAGGGCAGTGCAAGTGAAGTGACGGCGTCGCGCCGTGGAACATGACCCGAGCGACGCCGGTAGCAACGTCCAGCAGGTCCGAGGTCCTGGCAAGCCTTGGCCGGACGCCATGAAAACTAGAAGTGGGGCGCCGCCGCAGATCGTTTGCGGCGTACAAAAAGGTGATGTCGGCAGGGCCCGGGCAGCACGCATCGACCTTTATCGTCACGGGTTTCGCACGCATCACCCCGCAGTCGAGCAGCAAGGACAACCGTTGTTGGTAACACGTGTTTGTTGGATTGCGCGCGGACGACCCGTCCGCACTTTTACCCGGGGGGGATCATGAACACTCACCGTTTTTTTCCCGTTGCCGCTATTCCGTTGGGGGTACTGCTTTTCACGCTATCGGCCCAGGCTCAGGAGCATACGGACCCATCGCCGGACGACCGTCTCCAGATGTTGATGGACATGGTCGACCGGCAGCAGCGGGAAATTTCTTCTTTAAAACAGCGCCTCACGGATATCGAGATGGCGCAGCGCGGACGCGGTCTGACCGCATGGGATACCGCGCAGATCGCACAAGTCTCGCCAGGTGACGGCTCGGCCGCCGGCTCCGCGGGCACCCCCGGCGGCGGCGCTGCCGGGGCCGCGGGCCCGACGTCGGCCACACCGATCGGCGAGACGCAGCAGATGCAGAAAAGCGAGACGGACTCGCAACGCACGCCGGCCGAAGAGGCCGTGGTGCAAGCGCAGCACGCGCCGCTGTTCGATCGCAAGCTCACCATCGATGCCGGTATCAGCTACAGCTACTACGACCGGCGTCAGTTGGTGTTGAGCGGCTTTCTCGCCCTTGACGCCATCTTCCTCGGCCAGTTGAACCTCGGCGAAACCAAAGCCAACGTGTGGACGTTCGACGTCAACACGCGCTACGGGATCAACGACCGGCTGAGCGTGGCGTTCGACGTGCCGTATCTCTACCGCAATTCGGACTTCATTTCCGGCGGCGTGGGCGGCGCGGCATCGTCGATCAGCGATATCAGCAAGAACTCGGCGAATATCGGCGACGTGAATGCGTCCCTGTACTACCAGATCGTCAAGGAAAACGCGAACTGGCCCGATATCGTGGCGTCGTTCCGTGTGACGGCGCCGACCGGTACCTCGCCGTTCGGCATCAAGCTTGGCACGCCCGACCCGACCAACAACAACCTGACCACGCCTTCGCGCTTGCCGACGGGTAACGGGATCTGGGCGTTCACGGCGGGTCTGTCGTTCCTGCGGACCTACGATCCGATCGTGCTGTTTGCGAACGTGGCGTACACGTACAACGTGGCTCGCTCGTTCGACGATATCTCGACGATCGAAGGCACGGTGCAACCGGCGAAGGTCAAGCTCGGGGACATTGTGCAGGTCGGCGCGGGGATGGCGCTGGCGCTCAACGACAAGACGGCGCTGTCGATCTCTTACTCGACCGCTATCTCGCGGGCGACGAAGACGGCCACGCCGGGGGCGAGCTGGACGACCGTGGCGGGCAGTACGACGAACGCGGCGTCGCTCAACTTCGGTATCAACTACGCCATCAACAAGCACTGGACCGTGAACGGTTACGTCAACGCCGGGATGTCGCCGGACGCTCCGAACTACGTGATCGGTATTCGCTTCCCGTACACGTTCTGAGCGGGCAGCGCGGTGCAGACGCGTTGCCGTGTGGCGGTTTCGTCAGTGGAAACGGAGACGGAGAAGTCGGAAATCTCCGAAGGGCAGGAATGAGCGAAGCGCGTCGCCGCCTGAGAGCGGGGGCGCGCTTTGGCTTGGGATAACGGGTGAATAACGCTCAGCGCACGGCGGCGGATGGCATGCGGGTGGCGCTGGCATTGACCTTGAAGCTCGTGGTCATGACGCCGGCGGACGAGGTCTGCGGAAGCTGCGGGATCTGCGGGATCTGTGAAACGGCGAGCGTCGTGCGCGATTGGCCCGGCGACGATAGCGAGGCCTGCGCTGGTTTGGGCGCGGGCGCGGGCGGGATGACTTCGTCCCACAGGCGAACGCCGTTGGCGATGGTGATGGCCGCATTGACCGGCACGACGGCCGCGGGCCCCGGACTGACGACGTTGGTGACGATGTTGGGGCGCAGGTTGGCGGCACGGGCGCCGCCGAGCAGGGCGTCGCTCACGGCAGCAGGGGTGCTGCCGATAGCCACTGCGCCGATTACGTCGGCCTGCGCGGTACTTGCAATACTTGCAAAGCACGCAGCAGCCAGGCAGAACATGGCGCTACGCGTCGTGCTGACGCTGATCTTGAACATGGCGTGCCCCCCGGCCTCCGCATACTGTCCTCTCAAGCCCCTTGTATTCTATTGCGCCAATCGAGAAAGGGAAGGGAAAAAAGTATTGGCGGAATTTCCGGAGGCTGAGTAAATAATTTACGCAGACTGCGGTTTGTCGCGCACAGGCAACATCGACAGGCGTTCGCGTTACACGAACTCGCCGCCGCGCGGACTTCGCGCATAAACTTGGTTTGACAGCGAGGCGACATCTGATGCGTAAATCACGACGGAAACTGGAGGATTTCTTCAGGTTTCGTCCCGGTCGAGACATGTGAGGAACATGCAACGGGCCGGCAAAAAAACAAACGCAGCAGGCGCGGCGAGCATGACAAAAAAGCGGGGCGGCAGCGTGGGGATGCTGACCGGAATGACAGGGGAAATCATGCGTGTGCTGGTCGTAGGTGAGGCTGCCACCTGGGTGAGCGGCCTGCAAGTCGCGTTGCAAACCGAAGGCAACGTGACACCACCGGTCTTGCGTCACGTCGCGGGTGTGGCGCCGCAGGATTGGGTCTGGCTGCGCGAGTTGCCCTCGCGCCGCGTGCTCGTGCTCGACGAATCCGTAGCGCGTACGCCAGCGGTCGACACCTTGTGTGCGATCGCTTCCGAGTGTGTCCCGCCGGTGCCCGTCGTCGTTGTGGGCGATGCGGGTTTTCCGGATGAAATCATTCGCTGGCTGCAGGCCGGTGTCGCGGCGTGTCTGCCATGGCCGAACTCGGTCGCTCGGATTCGTTCGGTGTTCGATCTGGCGCTTTCCGGCGGACGGTTCGTGCCGGAGGAGGCGCTTTCGGCGTTGCTGGTGCTATGGCGTCAGGAGGCGCTGGGCGAGGCCCTGCCGCTCTCCCGTTTGCCGGTGTTTCCGCTGGGCGGCGACAAGGCGACACAACTGGCCGAGTCGGCGCTGCTTGGCATCTCCCAACGCCAGTATGAAATCCTGGCGCTCCTGTCGCGTGGCCTGTCCATCAAGACGATTTGCCAGCAACTGGTGATTTCCGAGGGCACCGCCAAGACGCACGTGTCCGCGTTGTACCGCCGGCTCGGGGCGCGCAATCGCGGCGAGGCAATTTATATTGCAGCGCAGCGTGGCGCACGTCATTTGTTCGAGACTTGAGCGTCGAGATGCGAGACGTGGCAGATCGGGCCACGGTCCATCGCAATCCGTCACCACTCATCGTTAAAGCAATGTTCTGGCGTCGCGGGCGTGCCCCGATCCCCGATATCGGACTTTGCGACGATTCGACTCGGAACATTCCGGGATTGCCCTTGAGGTTATTGGCCGATAGCCGACTGTCGAATTACTATACGAACTTCATTTGTCATCCATATGCATAGAGGCTGCCTGCGGGCGGCGTCTCGAAGTCGACGGCGATGGCTGTCGACGAGGCTCAGGAGTCCACGCGTTGTCCAAGTCGTCCAAGCCGTTCGAATCCACGCCGTCGCACGGGTCTGCTTCGGCGTCTGCGGCATCCACCGCACAAACTTCCGATACCGCCAGTCGTTCCTCGCCGTCGCCGGCCGGCGTACCCGGATTCGGTGCGCTCGCGGGCGTGAAGGTGCTCGAACTGGGCACGCTCATTGCCGGCCCGTTCGCCGCGCGCATGCTTGGTGAATTCGGCGCCGAGGTCATCAAGATCGAAGATCCGCAGCATGGCGACCCGCTGCGCAAGTGGCGCAAGCTGCATCCGGACGCCGGGGGCACGTCGCTCTGGTGGGCCGTGCAGGCGCGCAACAAGAAGTCGGTCACGATCAACCTCAAATCCCCGCAGGGGCAGGAGATCGTGCGCAAGCTCGCCGCGCAGGCCGACATCGTGGTCGAGAATTTCCGTCCCGGGTTGCTTGAGCGATTCGGATTGGGTTACGAACAACTCTCGGCCGACAACCCGGGGTTGGTGATGGTGCGTCTGTCCGGCTACGGTCAGACGGGGCCGTATCGCGACCGGCCGGGCTTCGGGGCGATTGCCGAGTCGATGGGCGGCTTGCGTCACATCACGGGCTATCCGGAACTTCCGCCGCCGCGCATCGGCATTTCCATCGGTGACTCCATCGCCGCGTTGCACGGTGTGATCGGCGCCATGATGGCGCTGCATCATCGCAACGTGAACGGCGGGCGAGGGCAGGTGGTCGACGTGGCGCTGTACGAGGCCGTCTTCAACCTGATGGAGAGCGTGGTGCCGGAATACAGCGTTGCGGGCATGGTGCGCGAGCGCACCGGGGCGTCGCTGCCGGGTATCGTGCCGTCCAACACCTATCCCTGTGCAGACGGCATGATCGTCGTGGGCGGTAATAGCGACCCGATCTTCAAGCGCCTGATGCATGCCATCGGTCGTGCCGATCTGGCGGAAGATCCGGGCCTCGCGCACAACGATGGCCGCGTGCCGCGCACGCAGGAAATCGATGAGGCGATCGGGCACTGGACACAAGCGCGTCCCATCGATGAGGCGCTTGCCGTGCTGCAAGGCGCGGATGTCCCGGCGAGCCGCATCTACACCGTGGCCGACATGTTCAAGGATCCGCAGTTCATCGCACGTCAGATGATCCAGCGTCATACGTTCCCGGACGGCACGCCGATCGATCTGCCGAACATCTCGCCGAAACTCTCGGAGACGCCCGGACAGACCCAATGGCTCGGCCCCGAGCTCGGGGCCCACACGGACGAAGTGCTCCGGCAACTGGGTTATGATGCCGGGCAAATCAAGACACTGCGCGAGAGCGGCGTCATCTGACGACATCCTCGCAGGCAGGACCACGGCGCGCGGCAGCGACCGCGGCTCGTGAATAAAGCACGTCAAACAAAGAAAGAACGCTGCAACCACGGAGACAAAACATCATGCAAAGACGTCAGTTCGTCACGGCACTGGCCGCCACCGGCTTGATCGGCGCAGGCATTCGCCCCGGCTTCGCGCAAGGCAAGCTCGAGAAGACCAAGGTGGCCATCGCCGTCGGCGGCAAGAACCTGTTCTATTACCTGCCGCTCACGATTGCCGAACGTCTTAATTACTTCAAGGACGAGGGACTCGACGTCGAAATCTCGGACTTCGCCGGCGGCTCGAAGGCGCTTCAGGCGCTCGTTGGCGGTAGCGCCGATGTGGTGTCGGGGGCCTACGAACATACGATTCTGTTGCAGGCGAAAAATCAGTACATCCGCGCGTTCGTATTGCAGGGGCGGGCACCGCAGATCGTCTTCGGCGTATCGAACAAGACGATGCCGAACTACAAGTCGATTGCCGATCTGCGCGGCAAGAAGATCGGCGTGACGGCGCCCGGTTCGTCGACGAACATCATGGCGAACTTCGTGCTGGCCAAGGGGGGTATTAAGCCCAACGAGGTGGCTTTCGTCGGTGTCGGTGCGTCGTCGGGCGCGCTGGCCGCGATCCGCTCGGGCAATATCGACGCCATCGTCAACCTCGACCCGGTGATCACCATGCTCGAGCGCGACAAGGAGATCCGCGTGATCTCGGATACGCGCACGCTCAAGGAAACGGTGTCGGTGTTCGGCGGCAACATGCCGGCGGGGTGCCTCTACACGAACGAATCGTTCATTCAGAAGAATCCGAACACGACGCAGGCGCTCACCAACGCCATGGTGCGCGCGCTGCGCTGGCTCCAGACGGCAGGGCCGGCCGACCTCATCAAGACGGTGCCCGACGCTTATCTGCTGGGCGACCGCGCGTTGTATCTCGACGCGTGGAGCCGCGTGAAGGAAGCCATCTCGCCGGACGGTCTGATTCCGGCCGATGGTCCGGCCACGGCGCTGCGCACGTTGCAGGCGTTCGACGAGACGGTCAAGGGCAAGCCGATCGATCTGTCGAAGACGTTCACGAACGAGTTCACGAAGAAGGCCGACGCCAAGTACAAATGATGACTGCGCCGGCTCTTAGTTTCGACAGCATTACGTGCACGTTCGTCGCGCGCGACGATCGCTCGCAGCGTTACACGGCGGTGGCCGATACGTCGCTCGACATTGCGCCGGGCGAGTTCGTCTCGGTCGTCGGCCCGACGGGGTGCGGCAAATCGACCTTGCTCAACGTTGCGGCGGGACTGCTTGCGCCGTCGTCCGGCAGCATCAAGGTGTTCGGTGAACCGCTCAAGGGCATCAACGCGCGTGCCGGTTACATGTTTCAGGCCGAAGCGCTGATGCCGTGGCGCAACGCCATCGACAACGTCACTGCGGGTCTGGAATTCCGGGGCGTTGCGCCCGAGGAGGCGAGGGCGCGCGGGCACGAGTGGCTCAAGCGGGTGGGGCTGGGCGGATTCGGCGATCGCTATCCGCATCAGCTCTCCGGCGGCATGCGCAAGCGTGTGGCCATGGCGCAGACGCTGATCCTCGACCCGGACATCATTCTGATGGACGAACCGTTTTCGGCGCTCGACATCCAGACACGTCAGTTGATGGAAAACGAGTTGCTGGAGTTGTGGGCAGCCAAGCGCCGCGCGGTGTTGTTCATCACGCACGATCTGGACGAAGCGATTGCGCTGTCCGATCGCGTGGTGGTGCTCGCCGCGGGGCCGGGTACGCACCCTATCGGGGAGTTTCGGATCGATCTGCCGCGTCCGCGCGATGTGGCGGAGATTCGGAACCATCCGCGCTTCACCGAGCTGCATGCCCAGATCTGGGACGTGCTGCGCGAGGAAGTGCTCAAGGGCTACGCGCAACAGTTAAAGGCGGTCTGAATCGTCATGTGGCAAATCGCAGGCTTTCTCATGGTCTCGCTGGCTTGGCCGAGTTGGCCAGGCTGGCTCGACTGGATGGACTGGTTCGATTTGCCGGACGGCTTTGGCTTGTTCGATTGGCTCGTCTGATCGCTCGTCTGATATTCCCGGAATTCGTTCGTCATGCGTAATCGTTCGATCATGCGGCATTTGCGGTTGTGGCAATGGCTGTTGCTGGTGGTGGGTTTCCTCGTCTGGTATGTCCTCACGAGCCCGACGTTGCTGCCTGCGTTCTATTTCGACAGCCCCGACAAGGCGGCTTTCTTCTTCGGAGAGCCGCAGAAGGTGCTGCTCCAGATCTGGCAGTGGTTCGTCAGCGGAGAAATCTATCTTCATCTGGGCGTGACACTGCTCGAGACGGTGCTGGCATTTGCCATCGGTACCGTGTTCGGCTTGGGGGTAGGGCTATGGCTTGCCCTCTCGCCCAGCGCCGGTGCATTGCTCGATCCGTACATCAAGGCGGCCAACTCGATGCCCCGCGTGATCCTCGCGCCGATATTCGGGGTGTGGTTCGGGCTTGGTATCTGGTCGAAAGTTGCGCTCGGCGTGACGCTGGTGTTCTTCATCGTCTTCTTCAACGTATATCAAGGCGTCAAGGAAGTCAGTCCGGTGGTGCTCGCCAACGCACGCATGCTGGGCGCGAATCAGCGTCAGTTGCTGCGTCGCGTGTATTTGCCGAGTGCGACGAGCTGGGTGTTTTCGAGCCTGCACAACTCGGTCGGTCTTGCGTTCGTCGGGGCGGTGGTCGGGGAGTACCTGGGGTCGGCGCGTGGCGTCGGCTATCTGATTCTGCAAGCGGAAGGCACGTTCGATATCAACGCGGTGATCGCCGGGGTGCTGATCCTGACGGCGTTCGCGCTGGTGCTCGACGGGCTCGTCGGTGTGGTCGAGCGACGCTTGCTCGTCTGGCAGCCGCAGGCCGGGGAAACCGAAAAGATGTAACCGGATGTGACGGGTTTGGGCACGCGCGTGTGCCTGCAGCGGTGGTGACGTCGTGCGCACGCGGGCGTCTGGCAGGCGGATGGTGTCGATGGGCAGGCCACAGACGGCCATAGACGGCCAATACGGGACCGATAGCGAGTGGATTCGTAGCAATTTCGTCGTTGTTGCGGAGGGGCGCCGAGGCCGTGACCGGGAAGGGAAACAACGCGACAGATAACGCGACAGATGCCGCTAAGGCGTCATATCCGAGCACCTTTCCTCGGTTACAATTGCCGCATGCGAATCCTGCTCAGCAACGACGATGGGTATCAGGCGCCAGGCCTGGCCGCGCTTTACGAAGCGCTGGCTCCGCTTGGCGACATTACGGTGGTAGCGCCCGAACAGAACTGTAGCGGTGCGTCCAACTCTCTGACCCTGCAACGGCCGCTTTCTGTTTTCAAGGCGCCCAATGACTTCACTTTCATTAACGGCACGCCGACCGATTGTGTCCACGTGGCGTTGACGGGACTGCTCAATGAGCGGCCCGATATCGTGGTCTCCGGGATCAACAACGGCCAGAACATGGGCGAAGACACGCTGTACTCCGGTACCGTGGCGGCGGCTACCGAAGGTTTTCTCTTCGGTATTCCGTCGTTTGCGTTCTCCCAGGTCAACAAAGGCTGGGATCATCTCGACAGCGCCGCTCGCGTGGCGCGAGAGGTGATCGAGCGCTATATGGAGCGTCCGCTGGGTGCGCCCTTTTTGTTGAACGTCAACATTCCTAATTTGCCGTACGACCGCATCAAGGGTGCGCTCGCGACGCGCCTTGGGAAACGTCACCAATCGCAACCGGTCATCCGTCAGGAAAATCCGCGCGGCGAAACGATTTACTGGATCGGTCCGGCCGGCGACGCGCGCGATAGCAGCGAAGGCACCGATTTCCATGCCGTGGCGCACGATTACGTCTCGGTCACCCCCTTGCAACTGGATCTCACGCACACCGCACGACTTGGCGTCGTGCACGATTGGCTGGCCAGCGCAGGGGTGGCCCAACGATGACGACACCGCCGAAGCGTTTTCCCCTTCCTCTGTCCGAAGTGATGACTCGCCGGCAACGTAAGGCGCCGGTGCTCGACAAGGCGTCGCGTGCCAGCCCCGCTGGTGCACCGCCTGCCGCAATGACGCGTGGTGCGACATCGGCGAATCAAGGAAACGGGAAGACGCCGGCGGTCGGCAGTCATAGCAACTTGCGCGCTGCGTCTACGCCGATGGCGGGTGCTTCAGCGCGCCCGGCCGGTGCGCAGACACCGCACGCGGTCGTGCCGAAAGGCCTCGCCCGCGCGGCGTCTGCCCCGCATGCGCAGCCCGCGCCGCATAACGCGAAAAGTGCGCCGAAGCCGGTGGCGAAGGCGCATGGCGCGGGGGCTATTCATAAGGGGGTGACGGCCAGTGGTATCGCAGCCAAAGGCACCGCGCGAGGTGCCGCACCGTCGAAGGTTTCGACTGGCGGCACAGCACGCGCGAATGCGCCGGTTGCCGTGAGTTCGCCTGACGGCATCGGGCTGACGTCCGAGCGCGTGCGCGCGCGAATGGCTGAACGGGTCGCGGCCTCGGGCGTCAAACACCCGGGCGTGCTGGCGGCGCTGGCGACGGTGCCACGCCACGGATTTGTCGACGCGGCGCTCGCCAATCAGGCTTATGAGGACGCCGCGCTTCCTATCGGTCACGGACAGACGATTTCGAAGCCGTCGGTCGTGGGGCGCATGATCGAATTGCTGCTCGCCAGCGGTCGTCCGCTGGAAAAGGTGCTGGAGATTGGCACCGGATGCGGCTATCAGGCGGCGGTGCTCTCGTGCGTGGCGCGAGATGTCTATTCGATCGAGCGAGTGCGCCCATTGCACGAACGCGCCAAAGCCAACCTGCGGCCGTTGCGGGTGCCCAATATTCGCCTGCATTACGGTGACGGGCGGCTGGGCCTGCCTGCCGTGGCGCCGTTCGACGGTATTGTGATTGCCGCTGCCGGGCTGGAAATTCCGGACGCGCTGGTCGATCAGCTTGCCGTCGGTGCACGTCTTGTCGCCCCGGTGGGCGGTGAGCAACAGATTTTGACCCTCATCGAGCGCATCGGTGCACGCCAGTGGCGCGAGACGCAGCTTGATAGGGTGTTATTCGTCCCCTTAAAATCGGGCATCATCTAAGCCCGTCGGGCCTATTCTGCGGAGGATTTGAGTGAATTTGCGAGCGGGTTTCCAACAACGCGTCGCCAGTGTCCTGTTGCTGAGCATGCTGGCAGCGTGCGCATCGCGACAAGTCGGGGCGCCGGTCGTCGACCGTACCGTAGGCGGTGCGGCGACCGACAACAGTGTGTCGGGCGCCGCTGCGCCTGTCGTCGACAACACGCCGGTGCCGCCGGGGTATTACCGCGTCAAGCCGGGTGATCGTCTCTATCGCATTGCGCTGGAGAACGGGCAGAATTACCGCGATATCGCGCGCTGGAACAACATCCAGAATCCGGATCAGATCGAAGTCGGTCAGGTGCTCCGCGTGAAGCCGCCTGCGGGCGATACTGGTACGCCGCTGCCGTCGCCGGCCGCGACACCATCGTCGTCTGCCAGCAACAGCCCGGCCTCCGTGCCGCCGGCAGTGGTGCCGCCGTCCGCGAGTTCGACGGCGTCGAGTGCGCCGTCGGCCGTGTCCAGCGGCGAGCTGCAACTGTCGTGGCCGGCCAAGGGCACCGTTGTGGGGCGCTTCGACGACTCGAAGAACAAGGGGCTGAACATTGGTGGTACGACCGGTCAACCCATTTACGCGGCGGGGGCTGGCAAGGTGGTGTACTCGGGTGCCGGCCTGCGTGGCTATGGCAACCTCGTCATCATCAAACACGATGCCACCTTCTTGACGGCGTATGCACACAACAGCAAACTGTTGGTCAAGGAAGGCGACTCCGTCACGCGGGGTCAAACCATTGCCGAAATGGGCAACTCGGATGCAGATCGTGTCATGCTGCATTTCGAGGTGCGTAAGGACGGCAAGCCTGTGGATCCGATGAAGTATTTGCCGCCTCAATAACCTAGGCAGGGTCGAATGCTCAAGAGAAAGCGTCGTACTTCGCAAGAGGAAGACCTCGCTGCCCCGGAGCCAGATCAGGACGTTGACGATCGGCAATCCCGGCAGGATGAGGACGTGGACGACGCTTTCGACGAGCGCGAGGCGGAGGATGACGACGCCCCGGCGTCCGACGCTGCCGATGCCGCTGAAGAGGGCGCGAGCACCGGCCGCAAGCGCAAGTCTGCCGGTGCCGACGACTTCGGCACTGTCCTCCAGGCCGAGCTCACGGCCGACACCGTCCAGCACTACCTCAATCGCATCAGCGTCAAGCCGCTGCTGACCCCGGCCGAAGAGCTCGATTTTTCCACGCGTGCGCAAGCCGGTGAGTTTGCGGCGCGTCAGGTGATGATCGAGCGCAATCTGCGTCTCGTCGTGAGCATCGCCAAGGGATATCTCAATCGGGGTGTGCCGCTGCTCGATCTGATCGAGGAGGGCAATCTCGGCCTGATGCACGCCATCGAGAAATTCGACCCGGGGCGCGGATTCCGTTTCTCGACGTACGCAACATGGTGGATTCGTCAGAGCATCGAACGCGCCATCATGAATCAGGCGCGTACTGTGCGGCTGCCGGTGCATGTCATTCGCGAACTCAATCAGGTGCTGCGTGCGAAGCGTCACCTTGAGAAGAGTGCCGCGTATGTCGACGGTGGAGAGCAGCGCGATGCGAGCATCGAGGATATCGCCGATCTGACAGGCAAGACGCCGGAAGAGATCACCGACATTCTCGCGCTCAACGAGCATGTGGCGTCGCTCGACGCCCCGCTCGAAATCGATCCCGGCAGCAGTCTGCTCGATCTGCTCTCTGACGACCACAGCGAGGCGCCGGAGCAGGAAGTGCAGCATCGCGAGCTCGAAGACCTCATGCGGCTTTGGCTCTCGCGCCTGTCGACCAAACATCGTTACGTCATCGAGCGCCGCTTCGGACTCAATCGCGTGGAGCCTGCCACGCTTGAAGAGTTGGCCGACGAAATGGGTTTGACGCGCGAGCGTGTGCGTCAGATTCAGCAGGAGGCGCTCGTCAAACTAAAGCGCTATTTCGCGTCCAACGGCGTGCGCAAGGACGCCGTGCTCTGAGCGGTGCCGTTTGATTGTCGCTTGCCGGGTACGTGGTGTGCGCTGCAAATTGGCGTCCCCTCGGCATCGAGTGACGCATCTTGTGATCCTTTCTTCCGATTTTCACCATGCCATCTCCCGTTCTCGTCTTCGATATTGAAACGATCCCCGATGTCGTCGGCCTGCGCAAACTCGAGCCCGCGTATGCCGGTCTGTCCGACGAGGCCGTCGCAGAGGCGGCGTTCGCCGCCCGCCGGGAAAAAGTGGGTCACGATTTCCTTCCGTTGCATCTGCAACGCGTGGCGGCCATCTCGTGTGTGTTCCGCGATCGTGACGGCTTCCGAGTGAAGTCGCTGGGCACGCTTAAAGACGGCGAGGAGGTGCTGATTTCCGGCTTCTATCGCACCATCGAAAAGCACGCGCCGCAGCTTGTATCGTGGAACGGCGGGGGCTTCGATCTGCCTGTGTTGCACTACCGCGCGATGATTCATGGCATTTCCGCGTCGCGTTATTGGGATATGGGCGAGGACGATCGCGAGTTCAAGTGGAACAACTACATCAGCCGGTATCACCAGCGCCATCTGGATCTGATGGATTTGCTCGCGATGTATCAGGCACGGGCAAACGCGCCGCTCGACGATCTGGCCAAGCTGTGCGGTTTCCCCGGCAAGCTCGGCATGGACGGCAGCAAGGTGTGGGAGGCGTATCGAGACGGCAAGCTCGAAGAGATACGCAATTACTGTGAGACGGACGTGGTGAATACGTATCTTGTGTACTGCCGTTACCAGTTGATGCGCGGTGGTTTGGGGCATGCGGAGTACGAGCAGGAGATCGAATTCGTGAAGCGTTCGCTTGAGCAGGAAGAGGCGCCGCATTGGAAGGAGTACCTCGGCGCCTGGGTGTAATTTGAGGCATTTCCGATGTTTTTCACGGGTGACGCGTGGCGACACGCATTCGCCGCGCATAACTCGCGGGCGAATCGATTAAAATGCCGGGTTTGCTGTCGCCTATGAGAACAAAGACGTGACCCGCTCCTCCCGAAACGCCTCGCGCGGCCGGCCCGGCGCCGAGCCTGGCATCATCGATATCGAATCGCTCGACATGGAAGCGCGCGGCGTTGGCCGCACGTCACCCGAGGGCGAGCCGGGCACACCGGAATACAAACCCGGCAAGGTGATCTTCGTCGAAGGCGCACTGCCGGGCGAACGCGTCACGTATCTGAGCTATCGTCGCAAACCCAAATTCGAGCAGGCCGAAGCCGTCAATGTGCTGCGCGCGAGCCCGATGCGCGCCAAGCCGAAGTGTCCGCATTTCGGCAAGTGCGGGGGATGTTCGATGCAGCATCTTGAGCCGCGTGCGCAGATCGCCATCAAACAGCGCGTGCTCGAGGATAATCTGGCGCGTCTGGGGAAGGTGAAGGCCGAAGCCATGCTTCGACCGATTCAGGGGCCCGACTGGGGATACCGTTTCCGTGCGCGTCTGACGGTGCGCTACGTGCCGAAGAAGGGCGGCGTGCTGATTGGCTTCCACGAGCGCAAGAGCAGCTACGTGGCCGATATGGATTCGTGCGAAGTGTTGCCGCGTCACGTGTCGGACATGCTGGTGCCGCTGCGCCGTCTGGTCGAATCGCTGTCGATTCGCGAACGTTTGCCGCAAATCGAGTTGGCGATCGGGGCTGATGTAACGGCACTCGTGCTGCGTATTCTCGAACCCCTCACGCCGGCTGACGAAGACATGCTTCGTGCATTTGCGGATGCGAATCACGTCCAGTTCTGGGTGCAGACGAAGGGTCCGGACACTGCCGTGCCGTTCTATCCGCTTGAGCCGGAGCTGCACTACACACTGCCGGAGTATCAGATCCGGATGCCGTTCAAGCCGACGGACTTCACGCAGGTCAATCATCAGATCAACCGTGTGCTGGTGCATCGCGCATTGCGCTTGCTGGCGCCGCAGTCGCATGAGCGCGTGCTCGATCTGTTCTGCGGGCTCGGCAACTTTACGTTGCCGCTGGCGCGTCGCGCCGGGAAGGTCGTGGGGATCGAAGGCAGCACGGCATTGACCGAGCGCGCGCTGGCGAATGCGCAACGCAATGGCGTGGCCGAGCATACGGAGTTCGCATGCCGCAACCTGTTTGACATCACGGCGGATGACATTCGTGCGCTGGGCGCATTCGATCGCTACCTGATCGATCCGCCGCGCGAGGGCGCATTGGCGGTATCGAAGGCGCTGGCCGAACTGGCGCAGCAGGGTTACGAGGGGATGCCCAAGCGTATCGTCTACGTATCCTGCAGCCCCGCAACGCTGGCGCGCGACGCCGGTCTGCTCGTGCACGAAGCGGGTTATCGTTTGACGCTGGCGGGGGTGGTAAACATGTTCCCGCACACGTCGCACGTCGAATCGATGGCGGTTTTCGAGCATGAAAGCATCGGCGAGCCGTGGGTGCCACGCGTACGGATGTCCGAGTCGGATGGCCCGAACGCTCAGGACGGTACTGCCGATGAAGGCGTCGAGGCGATTGCCGGCGCCGCGAGCGGCGATGGTGTCATCCACGAGGGCGCCTGATCGTTCTCGTGGATCGGCCGCGCTGCCCCGGCGGCGTGGCTGTTGTGGGCGGCCGCGCAGTTGAATGGTTGAGCAGCAGCGGTAGGTCAGGGATGTTTCACGGCCTCTCTTGCCAACGTGTCGCCCAAAGAAAAAGCCAGTCCCGAAGGACTGGCTTTTTTGCGTCTGTCGGCGGCACGAAGTGCAAAAGCACTCGCTTGGGCCGCCGCATCAGTGCATCCGCGCTTAGTTGCGGTTGCCGCCCAGCACGCCAAGGATGGCGAGCAGGTTGGTGAAGATGTTGTACAGATCGAGATAGATCGCGAGCGTTGCGGTGACGTAGTTCGTCTCGCCGCCGTTCACAACGCGCTGCACGTCGAACAGGATGTACGCCGAGAAGATCGCGATGGCGAGCACCGAGACGGTCAGCATCAGCGCCGGCAGGTGCAGCCAGATGTTGGCGATCGATGCCAGCAGGATTACGATCACGCCCATGAACAGCCACTTGCCCAGTCCGCTGAAGTCACGTTTGCTGACCGTGGCGACCGTCGCCATCACCGTGAAAATCACGGCGGTGCCGCCGAATGCCAGCATGATGAGCGATGCGCCGTTCGAGAAACCCAGGACGAAGCTCAGCAGTCGCGTGAGCATCAGGCCCATGAAGAACGTGAAGCCCAGCAGCAATGCCACGCCGACGCCGCTGTTCTTGAAGCGCTCGATGGCGAACATGAAGCCGAAAGCGATGGCAAGGAACGCGATCACGCTGACCATCGGGCTGCCCGCGAACAGCGCGAAGCCGTAGTTCACACCCAGCCAGGCCCCCGCGATCGTCGGCAGCATCGACAGCGCGAGCAGCCAATACGTATTGCGCAGCACCTTGTTGCGCACTTGCGCGGTCGCGACGCCACCCGTTCCACCGTAGCCGAAGCGTTGAAAATCCTGGTTCATATATTGTGTTCTCCGTGGTCGTTGTGCCTGTTGGCGGGGCCTGCAGGCGCCTGGTGACGCTTACGATGCCGGCCATTGCCGGCAAATCCCCCGCAGCCGTTGGTCTGGCTTGTCGTCGAAGTCAAAGAATACCGAAAAATACCCGGAAAAGCGCTCGGACGATTCTCGAAATATTCGGGCGAAAACCCAAATTTCAATCCACCGCCGCCTGCTCCAACCCTGCCATCTTGGGAAGGTGTCGGAATCTTGCGCTCACCTCAACTTCGCGAAAAGCCGGATCGTCCCGGCCGTCCTGCGTTTGAGCGGTACGTGCACTGTAGGTTCCGTCCCCATCATAACAGCCTTCGTGCTACAATTACGGGTTCATGTTGGTTATATAACTGCTTAATTTTTTGGAGTTTTTCATGGCAGTCGAACGCACTTTGTCGATTATCAAGCCCGATGCCGTTGCCAAGAACGTGATCGGCCAGATTTACAGCCGCTTCGAAGGCGCAGGCCTGAAGATCGCCGCTGCCAAGCTGGTACACCTGTCGCGCGCTGACGCCGAGCAGTTCTACGCCGTGCACAAGGAGCGCCCGTTCTTCAAGGATCTGGTCGACTTCATGATCTCGGGTCCGGTGATGATCCAGGCGCTGGAAGGTGAAAACGCCATCGCGAAGAACCGCGAACTGATGGGCGCCACCGACCCGAAGAAGGCAGAGAAGGGCACGATCCGCGCCGACTTCGCCGACAGCATCGACGCCAACGCCGTGCATGGCTCGGACGCCGCTGAAACGGCCGCTGTGGAAGTGGCTTTCTTCTTCCCGGGCATGAACGTCTACTCGCGCTAAGCCGCGTATAGTCGCTCAATCGCAGGAAGATACCGAAGGGATGTTGACGGACCAGGGCCATGACCAACCTCACGAATCTGCTTGATTACGATCCGGACGGTCTGGCCGCCTATTGCGGCACGCTCGGTGAGAAACCGTTCCGTGCTCGCCAGCTCCAGCGTTGGATCCACCAGATGGGCGCCGCCGATTTCGACGGCATGACCGATCTGGCCAAATCGCTGCGCGAGAAGTTGAAAACGCGCGCGAATATTGTTGCGCCTGCTGCCATCACCGACCACCTGTCGGCGGACGGCACGCGCAAATGGCTGCTGGATGTGGGCAACGGCAATGCCGTCGAGACCGTCTACATTCCCGAGGAGACGCGTGGCACGCTTTGCGTTTCGTCGCAAGCGGGCTGCGCCGTCAATTGCCGGTTCTGTTCGACCGGCAAGCAGGGTTTCTCGCGCAATCTGTCGCTAGGCGAAATCATCGGTCAGTTGTGGATGGCCGAATTCGCGTTGCGTCGGGACCTCGGGCGCGAGGGCAAGAACGAGCGTGTCATCACCAACGTGGTGATGATGGGCATGGGCGAGCCGCTGCTCAATTTCGACAACGTGGTGGGCGCCATGCGCCTGATGCTCGACGACAACGCCTATGGGCTGTCGCGTCGTCGCGTGACCTTGTCGACCTCCGGTGTGGTGCCGATGATGGACCGCCTGGGCCAGGAGCTGCCCGTGGCGTTGGCCGTCTCGCTGCACGCGCCGAACGATGCGCTGCGCGACGTGCTCGTGCCGCTCAACAAAAAATATCCGTTACGCGAACTGATGGGCGCGTGCGAGCGTTACCTGGAAGTGGCGCCGCGCGATTTCATCACGTTCGAGTATTGCATGCTCGACGGTGTGAACGACACCGAAGCGCATGCGCGCGAGCTTGTCGCCCTGACGCGCGACGTGCCGTGCAAATTCAATCTGATCCCTTTCAATCCGTTCCCTGAATCCGGCCTGCTGCGTTCGAAAGATCCGCAGATCAAGCGTTTTGCGCAAATTCTGCTCGACGCAGGCCTCGTCACGACCGTGCGCAAAACGCGCGGCGACGACATTGACGCCGCTTGTGGGCAGCTTGCCGGCGAAGTGCAGGATCGCACGCGGCTTGCACAGCGCGGAAAATTCGGGAAAATCGCGGTCGAGGTGCGTACCGTATGAGGTTACGCATGGGCGGGCGTGGACCGTGGCGAGGGCCGTCGGCCCCGCTCGCGCCATGCCGCCCGTCGGATCAGTCTTGCACTACAGCATTCCTTGCGCGGGGCGAGTATCGTGTCCCGCGCGATTCCGTCAGTTTCTTGCCGGGTTTTCCGATGCGTTGCGCAGATCTTCACGTCGCGCGCACGGCGGATGACGCACTGAAACTGTCGCGAGCATATCCTCAGCCGCTGCGGGTGGCTGCTTACGAACGGGGGCGTATCGATGGATAACCAGAATCAGGCGGATGCAGGCGGGCAAGCCGAGGCTCAAGGCCAGGGATTGCCGCAAGGCGCACCTGCCGGATGGGCTGAGCTGGGAGCGCAAGTGGGGGCGCAACTGGCGGCATTGCGAGAAAAGCGTGGCATGTCGGTCGAAGACGTGTCGGCGCGTCTCAAGGTCTCGGTGCAGAAGCTCAAGCGTCTCGAAGCCGGCGAGTGGGATGCCTTGCCGGAAATGCCGTTTATTCAGGGCGTGGTGCGTAGCTACGCGCGTATGGTGGGGGGCGACCCCGAGCCGATGATCGAGTCGCTGCGCCGTTTCAGCGGTACGTCGCCGGTCCCCATCGATATTCCCCAGCCCCAGTCGGGGCAACCGAGCATTCCGAAGAGCCCGGTACGGTTCCGCTCGCCGGTGGCGGCGTCGCAAGCCAAGTGGCCGTGGGCCCTCGCTGCGCTCGTCGTGATCGCCGGTGCCGCGTGGTACTTCGGTAACGCACATAAGGCCGGACGGGGTTCGGTCGAACCGGCGGAACTCGCCAGCGCCGCGTCGGCGCAGGGCGCGCCGGATGCCGCCGAGCCGGCCAGCCAGCCGGTGGTTGCCGATGCCAACGGCACACCGCCGGGCGCCGACGGCACGAATGCGGCCAATAGCGGCAATACGGAAAACACGGTGAACAACGCGTCGGCCAGTGCGGCCACTGCGGGGGCGGGCCTGATTGCTGCCGCCGATCCGACGCACGTTGTCGCCGGCCTGGCCAGTGCGGCAACCGCACCGGCCGTGGCAGCACCGGTGGCACCGGCTGACGCGAAGGCATCGAGCGTGGGGGTGCCGGGCAATGGCAAGATTGCGTTGCGCCTGAAGGCGGATAGCTGGGTGGAAGTGCGTTCGAAGGACGGCAAAGTGCTGTTCTCCCAGCTGATGCGCGCGGGTGCCGAACAGGAAATTACGGGCGATGCGCCGCTCAAGGTCGTTGTGGGTAACGTCGCGGGCGTCGAGTCGCTGGAATTCAACGGTCAACCGGTCGAGATCAAGTCCCGCAATGCGGGCAACGTGGCGCGTCTGACGCTCCAGTAAGACCGAAAGAGGGTAATCATGGCTTCTGTAGAATGCATGCCGATCATCGGTGGTCCGGCGCCTCGCCGTCAGTCGCGCAAGGTCGGGATCCGTTGGGGCGGCCAGCTCGTGACGGTCGGCGGCGATTCACCGATTCGCGTGCAATCGATGACCAACACCGACACGGAAGACGTGATCGGCACGGCCATTCAGGTGAAGGAGCTGGCGCAAGCGGGTTCCGAGCTCGTGCGTATCACGGTGAATACGCCGGAAGCGGCCGCTGCCGTGCCGGAGATTCGCGAGCAACTCGATCGCATGGGCGTGATGGTGCCGCTGGTGGGCGACTTCCATTACAACGGCCACAAGCTGCTTGCCGACTATCCGGCATGCGCCGAAACGTTGTCGAAGTACCGCATCAACCCGGGTAACGTCGGGCAGGGTGCCAAGCGCGACACGCAGTTCGCGCAAATGATCGAAATGGCGATCAAGTACGACAAGCCGGTGCGCATCGGCGTGAACTGGGGCAGCCTGGATCAGTCGTTGCTCGCTCGCATCATGGACGAAAACGCGAAACGCGAAACTCCGTGGGACGCGCAAAGCGTGATGTACGAAGCGCTGATCACGTCGGCACTCGAATCGGCTCAACTGGCGCAGAACGTCGGTCTGTCGGCAGACAAGATTCTGCTGTCGTGCAAGGTGAGCGCGGTGCAGGATCTGATCGCCGTGTATCGCGAGTTGGCCAAGCGCTGCGACTACGCGTTGCACCTGGGGCTGACCGAAGCGGGGATGGGCTCGAAGGGCATCGTCGCGTCGACGGCCGCGCTGTCGGTGCTGTTGCAGGAAGGCATTGGCGATACGATCCGGATTTCGCTGACACCCGAGCCGGGTGGCGCGCGTACGGGCGAAGTTGTGGTGGCGCAGGAAATCCTGCAGACGATGGGCCTGCGCGCGTTTGCGCCGATGGTCATTGCCTGCCCGGGTTGTGGCCGCACGACGAGCACGGTGTTCCAGGAGCTCGCCTCGAGTATTCAGACATATCTGCGTGAACAAATGCCGGTGTGGAAGGCTCAATATCCGGGCGTCGAGAATATGAACGTCGCCGTCATGGGCTGCATCGTGAATGGTCCGGGGGAATCGAAGCACGCGAACATCGGCATCAGCTTGCCGGGCTCGGGTGAATCGCCGGCGGCGCCGGTGTTCGTCGATGGCGAAAAGGTGCGTACGCTGCGCGGCGATCATATCGCCCAAGAGTTCCAGCAGATCGTCGACGACTATGTGAAGACCCATTACGGTCAGGCCGAAGGAGCGGTTGCCGCCTAAGACCGGCACAAGGTCCACTTAAGCCGATGTAAGGCACTCGCGGCCCGGGCAGCAAGCAGGCAGAACACAAGAGAATATGACTGACGCAAAGAAGAATCGCCTCGCCAAACTGGCCGGGGTCAAAGGCATGAACGACATCCTCCCGCAGGACGAAGCCCTGTGGGAGTTTTTCGAAGAATCGGTGCGCGCGATGCTGCGCGCGTATGGCTATCAGCAAATCCGTACGCCGATTCTCGAGCAGACGCAGTTGTTCACGCGCGGTATCGGCGAAGTGACCGACATCGTCGAGAAGGAGATGTACAGCTTTACCGATTCGCTCAATGGCGAGCAGCTCACGATGCGCCCCGAGGGCACCGCGGCTGCCGTTCGCGCAACGCTCGAACACAATTTGCTGTACGGCGGCCCGAAGCGTCTGTGGTACTTCGGCCCGATGTTCCGTCACGAGAAGCCGCAACGCGGCCGCTATCGTCAGTTCCATCAGGTGGGCGTGGAAGCGCTCGGCCTCGCGGGACCCGATGCCGATGTCGAAATCATTTTGATGTGCCAGCGCCTGTGGGACGATCTCGGTCTGACTGGTATCCACCTGCAACTGAATTCGCTGGGGCAGGGCGAAGAGCGCGCGCGTCATCGTGCCGATCTGATCGCCTACCTCGAAAAGCACGTCGACCTGCTCGATGAAGACGGCAAGCGCCGTCTCTACACGAACCCGCTGCGCGTGCTCGACACGAAGAACCCGGCGATGCAGGAGATGGTCGAAGGTGCGCCGAAGCTCATCGATTATCTCGGAGAGGAATCGATCAGGCACTTCGAAGGCGTGCAGTTGCTGCTCAAGGCGAACAACATTCCATTCACGATCAATCCGCGTCTGGTACGTGGTCTGGATTACTACAATCTGACCGTGTTCGAGTGGGTGACGGACAAGCTGGGTGCGCAGGGCACGGTGGCCGGTGGCGGACGTTACGACCCGCTCATCGAGCAACTGGGCGGTGACCCCACGCCGGCGTGCGGCTGGGCCATGGGCGTCGAACGTATTCTCGAGTTGCTGCGCGAAGACGATCTCGTGCCGCAGGCCGAAGGTGCTGATGTCTACGTCGTGCATCAAGGCGAGTCGGCGGTGGCGCCGGCGTTGATCGCGGCCGAGCGCATGCGCGACGCCGGGCTGAACGTCGTGTTCCATTGCAGCCCGGACGGCAAGAGCAGCAGCTTCAAGTCGCAGATGAAGCGCGCGAACGCGAGCGGTGCGAACTTCGCGGTCATCATCGGTGAGAACGAAGTGGCTTCGGGAACTGCCGAAGTCAAGCACATGCGTGCGGCCGAGCAGGCGAACAATCAGTCGAGCGTGCCGTTCGAGGCGCTCGCCGAGTACCTGATCGACGCCATCGTCGCCAGTGCCGACGAAAGTGTGAACGAAAGCCTGGCCGGCGACGGCGCGGGCAACGAAACCCTTCATTAAGACGCCAGACACGGAGAACCCCGGCGAATGAGCAGCTATCACGAGGAACAGGAACAGATCGAGAACGTAAAGGCCTGGTGGCAGCAGTACGGCAATTACGTTATCTGGACGCTCGTCGTCATCATGCTGGCCTATGGCGGCTGGAACCTGTGGCGCTATTACGAACGCAAGCAGACGGTGGAAGCTGGCGTGTTGTATGGCGAACTGGAAAGCGCCATCGACGCGAAGGACAAGGCGAAGGTCGCGCGCATTGCGTCGGACATGGAGAGCAAGTTCAGCGGCACGCCGTACGCGCAAATGACCGCGCTGCTCGCGGCCAAGACGCTCGCGGACGCGGGCGATGCCGCAGGCGCGAAGGCGCAACTGCAATGGGCCGTGTCGAACGCCAAGGACGACGAGTACAAGCAACTGGCCAAGCTGCGTCTGGCGGGCGTGCTGCTCGACGAGAAGGCGTATGACGAGGCGCTCAAGCTGCTCGACAATCCGCCGGCGCCGTACGCCGGGCTGTTTGCCGATCGTCGCGGTGACGTGCTGGTTGCGCAGAGCAAGGTGGCCGATGCACGGACCGCTTACAAGCTCGCACTCGACAAGCTCGACAAGCAGGACTCGGGCATGCGTCAGTTCGTTCAGTTCAAGCTCGACGCGCTGGGGGCCTGACGCGCGTCGGCATTCCGTTGGCAAGTATTACCCTCCCATAACGCATAACCGGGTACATGATGATCCTTAACGACTTCCGTCGATCGATGCCGCAAACGATGGCCATGTCACAGTCCGAGCCGTCCGCCTCGATGCGCCGCCGTAGCCTTTTCAAGCGCGCGGGCACTGCTGTGCTGACGCTGGCGGTGCTGGGTACGCTGGGTGGCTGCGGACTCTTCGGCAGCAAGCCGGCGCACGAACCGACACCGCTCACGGAGATCAAGCAGGCGTTGACCGTCAAGCAGATCTGGACAGCGAGCGTCGGCAAGGCCGGGGCTTACAGCTTTGCGCCGGTTGCCGTGGGCAATGCGGTGTTTGCGGCGGGCGCGAATGGCAGCATCGTGCGTCTGGATGCGGATACGGGAGCGTCGACCTGGTCGACCAAGGCGGATACGAGCATCACCGCCGGTCCGGGCAGCGATGGCGAGACGACCGTCGTCGCTACGCACAAGGGTGACGTGATCGCGTTCGATCACGATGGCAAGCCGTCATGGAAGGCCAACGCCGGCAGCGAAGTGCTCACCGCACCGCTGGTCGGTCGCGGCCTGGTGGTGGTGCGTGCGATCAACAACCGAGTGACCGCGTTCGACTCGGGTACCGGTTCGGTGCGCTGGTCGTACTCGCAGCCGAGCTCGACGTTGACGCTGCGTACCGGCACGGGCATGACGTTCGTGGGTGACCGTTCGGTCGTCACGGGCTTCCCCGGCGGCAAGCTGGTAGCGCTCGACGCCAACACGGGCAACCCGCAGTGGATCACGCCGCTGTCGTACCCGAAGGGTGTGACCGAAGTCGAGCGTGTGAACGACGTGACGGGTTCGCCGGTCGTGTTCGGCCGTCAGGTGTGCGGTGCAACGTTCCAGGGCCGTGTGGGCTGCGTGGACGTGCAGACCGGCAACGGCCTGTGGGCGCGTGAATTCTCGTCGCCTAACGGCGTGTCGCAGGACGAACGTGTGGTGGCATCGGTCAATACCGACGGCGCCGTGTACGCGTTCAACGCTGCCGATGGCAGTACACTGTGGCAGAACGACAAGCTCAAGTACCGCGACCTGTCGGCGCCGTTGGCGCTCGGCCGCGTGGTAGTGGTGGGCGACAAGCAGGGCTATCTGCATTTCCTGTCGCGTGACAATGGCGAGTTCCTCGCCCGCGTCAAGCTGAGCGGTGCAATCAGCGCACAACCGGTCATCGCCGGTCAGACGCTGGTCGTGCAAACCCGCGACGGCAATATTTATGGCTTCCGTCCGGAATAACCGGTAACCGGCAAGCACCCGGGCATTTTCCGGGAACGGCCGGCAGCGCGCCGGCCGTCTTCGTTTTTAGGGCTTATTCATGAAACCCGTGATCGCGCTCGTAGGGCGCCCCAACGTCGGCAAATCGACGCTATTCAACCGTTTGACCCGCTCGCGCGACGCACTCGTCGCCGACATGCCCGGGCTCACGCGCGACCGTCACTATGGCGAGGGGCGCGTTGGCGAGCATCCGTATCTGGTGATCGACACCGGCGGCTTCGAACCCGTGGCCAAGGAAGGCATCTTCCACGAAATGGCCAAGCAGACGCGCCAGGCCGTGGTCGAGGCCGATGTCGTGATCTACATCGTGGACGGCCGTCAGGGCCTCACGCCGCAAGATCAGATCATTGCCGACTACCTGCGCAAGACAGGGCGCAAGATCATGCTCGTGGTCAACAAGGCCGAGGGCATGAAGTACACCACGGTCGCGAACGACTTCTACGAACTCGGTCTGGGCGACCCGCTGGCAATTTCGGCAGCGCACGGCGACGGCGTGAAGGAAGTCATCGACGAAGCGATTGCGCCGTTCTATGCCAATGAGGACGAGAGCGAAGACGACGAGACGCGCAACGGGCGCGTGAGGATCGCCATCGTTGGCCGTCCGAACGTGGGCAAATCGACGCTGGTCAACACGTTGCTCGGCGAAGAGCGCGTGATCGCGTTCGACATGCCGGGCACCACGCGCGACTCGATTCACATCGATTTCGAGCGTCAGGGCAAGGAATACACGCTGATTGATACGGCGGGCTTGCGTCGTCGTGGCAAGGTGTTCGAGGCCATCGAGAAATTCTCGGTCGTCAAGACGCTGCAATCGATCGCCGATGCGAACGTCGTGATCCTCATGCTCGACGCGCGCCAGGACATCTCCGATCAGGACGCGCACATTGCGGGCTTCATCCTGGAATCGGGCCGTGCAGTGGTCGTGGGCGTGAACAAGTGGGACGGGCTGGACGAATACACCCGCGATCAGGCCAAGCAGGAGCTTGAGCGAAAGCTCAAATTCCTCGGTTTCGCAAACTTCCACTTCATTTCGGCCGCGAAGGCGACGGGCATTGGCCCGCTGATGCGCTCGGTGGATGAGGCGTACGCGGCGGCGATGAGCAAACTGCCGACGCCGAAGCTCACCAAGGCGCTGATCGAAGCGGTGGAGCACCAGCAGCCGCGGCGCGCGGGCTTCTCGCGTCCGAAGCTTCGCTACGCTCACCAAGGGGGCTCGAATCCGCCGATCATCGTCATTCACGGGAATAGTCTGGATGGCGTGACCGATAGCTATCGCCGCTATCTTGAGAACCGTTTCCGCGAAACTTTTAAGTTGAAGGGCACTCCATTACGCATAGAGTTCCGGAACAGCGCGAACCCTTACGCCAAGGGCGAGTGAAAGCCGATCCTGGGCGGGGTTTTGCTGGCGACGCTAGCAAAATCAGCTATAGTGTGGAAGTCAGGGTGGGAAGCGCGCACACGCCTTGGCTTACGGTCATTTGCTAAAAATACAATGGAGTAACTTATGAGCAACAAAGGGCAACTTCTACAAGACCCGTTTCTGAACGCCTTGCGTAAGGAGCATGTTCCCGTCTCGATCTATCTGGTCAACGGTATCAAGCTGCAGGGAAACATCGAGTCATTCGACCAGTATGTCGTCCTGCTGCGCAACACGGTCACCCAAATGGTCTACAAGCATGCCATTTCGACGGTCGTGCCTGCGCGTCCGGTGAATTTCCATCCGGAAGCCGAGCAGTCCTGATTCAGGCTCGCCCGACCGGGAGTCTCTCCGGCCGGGCGAATTTCTCCTCCCCATCGCCCGCTCTTGTCCAACAGTCCCAATCCCCACTCCCAGCGTAGCTTGACCACCAACGCCGCGCTCGTCGGCATCGATTTCGGCAAACTCGATTTCGAAGCCAGCCTCCAGGAACTCGACCTTCTGACGCAATCCGCAGGCGCCAAGCCTGTCGTGACGATCACTGGCCGTCGCCACAGCCCCGATGCCAAGCTGTTCATCGGCAGCGGCAAGGCAGAAGAACTGCGCGATGCTATCGCCGAGTACGACGTCGAACTGGTCATTTTCAATCACGCACTGACCCCCGGTCAGCAGCGTAACCTCGAACACCTGCTGCAACGCCGGGTGGTGGACCGTACCAGCCTGATCCTCGATATCTTCGCCCAACGCGCGAAGAGTCATGAAGGCAAGCTGCAGGTCGAACTCGCGCAATTGCAGTACCTGTCCACGCGCCTGGTGCGCGCCTGGACTCACCTGGAACGTCAGAAGGGCGGTATCGGTCTTCGCGGGCCGGGCGAAACGCAGCTCGAAACCGACCGCCGGCTGCTCGGCGATCGCGTGAAATCGCTCAAAGTGCGGCTCGAGAGGCTGCAGCGTCAGCACGATACGCAGCGTCGCGCGCGTCAGCGCAGCGGCACCATGTCGATCTCGCTTGTCGGGTATACGAACGCAGGCAAATCCACGCTGTTCAATGCGATGACGAAGGCCAATGCCTACGCCGCCGATCAACTGTTCGCCACGCTCGATACGACATCGCGTCGCGTTTATCTTGGCGATGTCGGGAACATCGTGCTGTCTGACACTGTCGGATTCATCCGCGAGTTGCCGCACCAGTTGGTCGCGGCATTCCGGGCGACCCTTGAGGAGACGGTACACGCCGACATGCTGCTGCATGTGGTGGATGCCTCGAGTCAGGTGCGCAAGGAGCAAATGGCCGAGGTCAATGCCGTTCTGGCGGAGATCGACGCGGCCGATATCCCCCAGATTCTCGTCTGGAACAAGATCGACGCGGTGCCGGAACTGGCCGCGCAAGGGCCGAGAATCGAACGGGACGAGGCCGGGCGCATTACGCGAGTCTTTTTGAGCGCGCGCACCGGTCAGGGCCTTGAGCTGCTGCGCGAGGCCATCTGCGAGGCGGTTGTGGCCGGCACTGGGTTACAATCGCAGCACGAAGCGCCCGATGTCCGGCTCATCGACCGTTGGGACGATGTGCCGCGCGCAGAAGACAGATAACACGAGACGTCGCCTCGTGAAGGGCAGGTTGCCACGGGGTTTTACCGGCAGCACAGCCCGACACGGGTGACGAACTGGCAAGAGACTAGACGGAGGCCGGGCAAGGCCGCCGATCGGCAAACCAGATTCGGGAACCACGCGCGAACCGGCAACATGCGCGCTCCGAAGTGAGGCACGCCGGTCGCAACGCCAAACCCGCTTCAGTCACCACGCTTCTACCTATGCTTCCAAGAGCTTTGATGCGACGAGTTGGCTTGATTTTCTCCCTGAACGACCCGCGCTGGGGGCGGGACGGCGGCGGCGATACGCCGTCCGGCAATCAGGAGCCGAACCGCCCCGATCGTGCGAACAATCCGAATTCGCAAGATCCGAAGGAGCCGCAGCGCGGACCGCAAGGTCCGCAGCAGGATGGCCCGCCCGATCTCGACGAACTGTGGCGCGATTTCAATCGGCGTCTTAACCGTATCTTCGGCCGCAAGAACGGCGGGGGCGGTAATGGCGGTTCGAACAATAATTTCTCCGGCGGCTCGCGTGGGTCGAGCATCGGCGTGGGCGTCGTGCTCGCGCTGGCGTTCCTGATCTGGCTGGCCACGGGGCTCTTCATCGTCCAGGAAGGTCAGGTCGGTGTCGTCACCCAGTTCGGCAAGTACAAGTACACGACGACTTCGGGTATCCAATGGCGCCTGCCGTATCCGTTCCAGTCGGTCGAAATCGTCAACATGTCGCAGATCCGGTCGGTGGAAATCGGCCGTTCGAACACGATTCGCGATACCGATCTGAAGGACTCGTCGATGCTCACGGGCGATGAAAACATCATCGATGTGCGCTTCGCCGTGCAGTACCGCATCAAGGATGCGACCGAGTTCCTGTTCAATAACGTGGACGCCGAATCGTCGGTGAATCTGGCCGCGCAAACGGCTGTGCGCGAGATCGTCGGCAAGAGCAAGATGGACTTCGTGCTCTACGCCGGTCGTGAAGAGATCGCCAACGAGCTTGTCACGTCGATCCAGCGCATTCTCGACAGCTACAAGACTGGCATTCTGGTCACCAGCGTCACGATGCAGAGCGTGCAGCCGCCCGAGCAGGTACAGGCGGCGTTCGACGACGCCGTGAAGGCCGGTCAGGATCTGGAGCGCGCAAAGAACGAAGCGCAAGCCTATGCCAACGACGTGATTCCGCGTGCCAAGGGTACGGCGTCGCGTCTGACGGAAGAGGCCGCGGGCTACAAGGCGCGTGTCGTGTCGCAGGCACAGGGGGATACCGATCGCTTCAAGTCGGTGCAGGAAGCCTACGCCAAGGCCCCCGGTGTGATTCGCGAGCGTATGTATCTCGATACGATGCAGCAGATCTACTCGCGCACTACGAAGATCATGGTGGATTCGAAGAACAACAGTCTGTTGTATCTGCCGTTGGACAAGATCATGGAGCGTTCGCGTAGCGACGCGTCGACCCCGGCACCGGCGTCCGGTGCAGGCACGGGGGCGGCGGCGGGTGCACCGGCCGCTGATGACACCAATGATGTCGACCATGATCGATCGCGAGCGGCACTGCGCAACCGCGACCGCGATTCACGCTAAGGGGATAAGCGCATGAACCGTATTGGAACCGTTATTGTCGCGCTGATCGTTCTGTTGATCGTGCTCGCCTCGACCATGTTCGTGGTGGACCAGCGCCGTTATGCCGTGGTGTTCTCGCTGGGCGAGATCAAGGATGTCTACAGCCAGCCCGGTCTGAAATTCAAGTTGCCGCCGCCGCTCCAGACCGTGCTGTATCTGGACAAGCGCATCATGACCATCGACAACCCCGAGCCGGAGCGCTTCATCACGGCTGAGAAGAAGAACCTGATCGTCGACTCGTATGTGAAGTGGCGCATCATCGATCCGCGCAAGTTTTACGTGAGCTTCAAGGGAGATAACCGCCTCGCGCAGGATCGTCTGACGCAGCAGATTCGCTCGGCATTGCAGGAAGCCTTCACCAAGCGCACGGTGACCGAAGTCGTGTCGACGCAGCGTGATCAGGTGATGCAGTGGGTCAAGCAGAAGGTGGGCGACGAAGCCGCTCAAGTGGGTATTGAAATTGTCGACGTGCGTATGCGTCGCGTGGATCTGGCTGCGGGCATCAGCGATTCGGTGTATAGCCGTATGGCGGCCGAGCGCAAGCGCGTGGCGAACGAACTGCGTTCGACCGGGGCTGCCGAGGCAGAGCAGATTCGTGCCGACGCCGACCGTCAGCGTGACGTAGTTGTCGCCGAAGCGTATGCCAAGGCACAGCAAGTCAAGGGTGAGGGCGACGCTGCTGCCGCCAACATCTATGCGCAGGCATTTGGCCGTGATCCGCAGTTCGCTCAGTTCTATCAGAGCCTCGAAGCCTACAAAGCGACCTTCCGTGACAAGAAGGACGTGATCATTGCCGACCCGAACAGCGACTTCTTCCGATTCATGCGCAGTTCCGGCGGTGCTGGCGCGTCAGCCGGAAAAGCGGGAAAATAGCGCCTTTGACATCCGAGTAGCTGCCACCGCCCGCGTCAACGCGGGCGGTGGCGTTTTGGCCGAGTCCGCCTGTGACCAGCAGCACGATAATTCTCGCTTTCGCCCTCATGCTGATCGTCGAGGGATTGTTTCCGTTTGTCGCACCGGACCGGTGGCGGCAAAGTTTTCGTAAAATAACGGAAATGCCGTCCGGCCAGATTCGCTTCTTCGGCCTGGCCGCCGTCTTGCTGGGGCTGATTCTGATGCTGCTGGCCGATTACTAAAAGGCGCATTTGCGCGCCGTCTGAATTCCGAAATACCCATGCCGAACTGGCTACTCCCCGAAAATATCGCCGACGTGCTGCCGTCCGAGGCGCGCAAGATCGAAGATCTGCGCCGACTCATGCTCGATCGCTTCCGTACCTACGGCTACGAACTCGTGATGCCGCCGATGCTCGAGTACGTCGAGTCGCTGCTGACCGGCACCGGCCATGACCTCGATCTGCGCACGTTCAAGCTCGTCGATCAGCTCTCGGGACGCACGATGGGCCTGCGCGCGGACATCACGCCGCAGATCGCCCGTATCGACGCCCACTTGCTCAACCGCAAGGGCGTGACGCGTTTGTGCTATGCCGGGAGCGTGCTGTTCACGCGCCCGCGTAATCTGCTGGCCACGCGTGAGCCGTTCCAGATCGGTGCTGAAATCTTCGGGCACAGTGGGCTGGAAGCCGATCTCGAAATTCAGGAACTGCTGCTGTTCTGCCTGCAATTGGCCGGCCTCAAGCAAATCCGCATCGACCTTTGCCACGCAGGCGTGCTCGAAGCGTTGCTCGAAGGGGTGCCTGCTGCCGAAGCTATCGAGAGCCAGTTGTTCGGGGCGCTTGCGACCAAGGACGTGCCGCAGCTCGAAGCGCTGACGCGCGATCTTCCGGCCCATGTGCGCGATGCGCTGCTGAGCTTGACCACGTTGTATGGTGAGCCGGCCGACACGCTCGCACGTGCGCGCAAGGCCCTGCCGGATCTGCCGGGCGTGAAGGCTGCGCTGGACGATCTGGCCTATCTGGCGGCGTCGCAGAGCAAGGACGGCCCGGCCGTGCTGTCGATCGATCTGGCGGATCTGCGCGGGTACCAGTACCACAGCGGCGTGATGTTCGCTGCATACGTCGACGGCATTCCTAACGCGATTGCGCGCGGTGGCCGTTACGACAAGGTCGGGCAGGCGTTCGGTCGCGATCGTCCGGCAACCGGTTTTTCGCTCGATTTGCGGGAGTTGGCCGCCATTTCGCCGGTCGAAGCCCGTAGTAACGCGATTTTGGCGCCGGCGGACGACGTTCCGGGGTTGCGAGCCAAGATCGACAGCCTGCGCGACGCGGGCGAGGTGGTCATCCGCATGCTGCCGGGCCACGATCAGGATTTCGAGGAATTCACGGGAGACCGTGTGCTCGTTGAAAAAGACGGCCAGTGGGTCGTTACGCCCCGGTGATGCGCTGAAAAAAGCGGCACTCGCCTGCGCCAACACGGGTAGAATACGTTTTTAACCAAACCAACTATTGTTATGTCCGGCAATGCTTTGAATCAGGGACGCAACGTCGTCGTTATCGGAACCCAATGGGGCGACGAAGGCAAGGGTAAGGTCGTCGATTGGCTGACCGATCACGCGCAAGGCGTGGTGCGTTTCCAAGGGGGACACAACGCCGGACATACGCTCATCATCGGTGGCAAGAAGACGATCCTGCGCCTGATCCCGTCGGGCATCATGCACAAGAATGTGAAGTGCTACATCGGCAACGGTGTGGTGCTGTCGCCCGAAGCTCTGTTCAAGGAAATTGGTGAGTTGGAAAGCGCCGGGCTCGACGTGTGTGGCCGTCTGCGCATTTCCGAAGCGTGCACCTTGATTCTCCCGTACCACATTGCCATCGACAAGGCGCGCGAAGTGCGTCGCGGCGCGAGCAAGATCGGCACGACCGGTCGCGGCATTGGTCCGGCCTACGAAGACAAGGTCGGTCGCCGTGCACTGCGTGTGCAGGATCTGCTCGATCCGAAGGCATTTGCCGAACGTCTGCGCGAAAACCTCGATTATCACAACTTCGTCCTGACGCAATATCTGGGCGCGGAGGCTGTCGATTTCCAGGAAACGCTTGGTACCATGCTGAGCTACGCCGAGCGCCTGAGTCCGATGATTGCAGACGTGTCGCAAGAGCTCTACGCGGTCAATAAGGAAGGCAAGAATCTGCTGTTCGAAGGCGCGCAAGGCACGCTGCTCGACATCGACCACGGTACGTATCCGTTCGTGACCAGCAGCAACTGCGTGGCAGGTGCGGCGTCGGCTGGTGCCGGCGTGGGTCCGCAACAGCTGCATTATGTGCTGGGCATCACCAAGGCATATTGCACACGCGTTGGTGCCGGTCCGTTCCCGAGCGAACTGTACGATGCGGACAATCCCGCACGTCAGGAAGCCATTGGCCTGCAACTGGCAACGGTCGGCAAGGAATTCGGTTCCGTGACGGGCCGTCCGCGTCGTACGGGTTGGATGGATGCCGCCGCACTCAAGCGCTCGATCCAGATTAACGGTGTCACGGGCCTGTGCATGACGAAGCTCGACGTGCTCGACGGTCTCGAAACCGTTCGTCTGTGCGTGGGTTATGAGTTCGATGGCAAGTCGGTCGACATCCTTCCGCCTGGCGCTGTCGACGTGGCACGCTGCGTGCCGATCTACGAGAATTTCAAGGGCTGGGATAAAAGCACGGTCGGTGTGACGTCGTGGGATAAACTGCCGCTCGAGGCGCAGGCATACCTGAAGCGTATCGAGGAAGTGAGCGGTATTCCGATCGATATGGTGTCGACTGGCCCGGACCGTGACGAAACGATCCTTTTGCGTCATCCCTTCAAGAACTGAAAAACAGCACGACTGGCAAGACAACCATGAATCAGCCCCAAAACGACGATAAGAACCTCTGGGTCTCGTGGGACGAATACCATCGATTGATCGAGCGCCTGGCGCTCAAGGTCTATGAGTCCAACTGGAAGTTCGACAAGATCCTGTGTCTGGCCCGTGGTGGCTTGCGTGTGGGCGATCAGCTCGCACGTATCTACGACGTACCGCTCGCGATTCTGGCGACGAGTTCGTATCGTGAAGCCGAAGGCACCGTTCGTGGTGATCTCGACATCGCCCAGTACATCACCATCACGCGCGGCGAGCTGGAAGGCCGCGTGCTGCTGGTCGACGATCTGGTCGATTCGGGCGTGACGCTTGAGCGCGTTGGCAAGCACCTTAAGGAGCGTTTTCCGAAGGTGACGGACGTGCGCTCGGCAGTGCTGTGGCACAAGGCCTGTTCGAAGGTCGCGCCCGATTACGCGGTTGATTTCCTGGCGACGAATCCGTGGATTCACCAGCCGTTCGAAGAGTACGACACGCTGAGTCCGCACAATCTCGCGGCGTGGATCAAGCGTGGTACCTGAGTGGTTCTGATGCATCCGGGTGTGCGGTAAGCGCATCCGGGCATTGGCAGGCGGTGGCATCGCAAGATGCACCGCCTGTTTTGTTTTGGTGGTTTGTATTTGCGTGGTGATGGGGCACAGGGCACAGGGATTCTCTGATCGTGCCGGGAATATTGGCGTGCCGCGAGTACTTGGTGGTTTTCGCGCTGTTGGCGCCCGGGTATGCAGAGCATGAGAGCGGCAGGTGTGCTGAGGTATGACGGATATGTCGCGGGTTTCGTCAGGTGAGGCATTAAACAGGCAATTCCCCCTTTACTTGACGCTTCGTCGAGCCTCGCCATGTGGTCTGATGCGGTATCGCTTTCCGTCAATTGCGCATCTCGTGCCTGCCACTTCGTCATGATTCGGTCGTTTCGTTTCTTCCTCGTGATTTGCGCCGTGTGGCTCGCGAGTGTGCTGGCTTTGGCCAGCACATCGACTTTCGCGGCGTCGGCCGTGGCGGGTGTGCGCACGGGGCATGGCCTGCGGTACGTCCATGTGACGAATCAGACGTCGATGGCCAAGGCCAAGCTGGCCGCGCTGGAGCGCTGTAGAACGCAATTGGCCTCCGGCAGCCGGGGCGCACGATGCGACGTGCTGATGGCGGGCAACGGTCCCGCGTACTGGGCGGTTGTCCACGCCAGCAATGGCGAAGTCGGGGTCGCGCTTGGCGACACGCAGGAATCTGCCCTGCAGGACGCCTTTGTCGTCTGTGAGCGAGGCGGCCAATGTGCGATGGAGGGGGCGCAGGTCTGGTTCGACAACGGTCAGCGACCGGGGAAGCGGTTGCCGCCGCCTAAAGCGGCTCAGGCTGCACCTACGCAGTGTCGAATACCCACCGGGCGGGTGGTACGCATGCAGACGCAATGCGTCAACGGCGAGTGCGTACGGACCTTCGAGAACGGTTGCACGGTTCGGTTCCAGGCGGCTCGTTGCCTGGACAAAGAGACGAACAGCTATGTATGGCGACCGAACGGCTGCGACGACGACGGTTGATACGGCAGACGCTGCGGTCTTTCGACTGCGTCGCTTATCGCCATCATGAAAGCAAAAACGGGCGCCAGCTTACGCTGGGCGCCCGTTTTCTTATAGATGATGCAGAAGAAACGTCAGCTAGCCGACATACCGCTATGGCGCAGCAGGGCGTCGACTTGCGGCGCACGGCCACGGAATGCGATAAACGACTCCATCGCCTTGCGACTGCCGCCCACCGCGAGAATTTCATCGCGATAGCGGGTACCCGTCGCCGTATCCAATACCGAGCCGGTCACCTGGGCAGCTTCTTCGAAAGCTGCATACGCATCTGCCGACAGCACCTCGGCCCACTTGTAGCTGTAATACCCTGCCGCGTAACCGCCGGCAAAGATGTGGCTGAACGTGTTGGGCCAGCGCGAGAATTCCGCTTGCGGTGTGACATGCAGACGATCGTTGATACGACGCGAAACCTCGAGCACCGATTCCTTGCCATGCGGGTCGAAATCGTAGTGTAGATGCATGTCGAAGTCCGAGAAGACTAATTGACGCAGCATCATCAGACCGCTCTGGAAGTTACGCGCGGCAATCATCTTGTCGAACAGCTCGCGCGGCAGCGCTGCACCGGTATCGACGTGAGCCGTCATGTGCTCGAGAACATCCCATTCCCAGCAGAAGTTCTCCATGAACTGCGACGGCAGTTCGACAGCATCCCACTCCACTCCGTTGATGCCCGCGACCCCGGCATCTTCCACTTGCGTGAGCATGTGATGCAGGCCGTGACCGAACTCGTGGAACAACGTGATCACGTCGTCATGAGGCAGCAGGGCGGGCTTTTCGCCCACCGGCGGCGGGAAGTTGCACACGAGGTAGGCGACCGGCGTTTGCAGCGCGCCGTCATGCAGACGCTTGCGCGTGCGGGCACTGTCCATCCACGCACCGCCGCGTTTGCCTTCACGAGCGAACAGATCCATGTAGAACTGCGCGACCAGCTCACCATCGCGCTCAATGCGGAAGAAGCGCACGTCCGGATGCCACGTCTCGGCCTCTTGGGGACGAATCGTGACGCCGAACAGGGTACCGGCGACCCGGAACAGGCCGTCCAGCACCTTGGGCAATGGGAAATACTGACGCACTTCCGTTTCCGAAAACGCATATCGTTGCTGGCGCAGCTTCTCCGAAGCGTAAGCGGTATCCCACGGTTGCAGCTTCTCGATGCCCAGCGACTTGGCCGCGAACGCTTGCAATTCTTCCCAGTCTTGCTCCGCGTACGGACGTGCGCGGCGCGCAAGGTCTTCGAGGAATTCGAGCACTTGGGCGGGCGATTCGGCCATCTTGGGTTCGAGCGACACTTCGGCGTAGTTCTTGAAGCCCAGCATCTGCGCTTCTTCGCGACGCAATGCCAGTTGTTCGACCACGATTCCCGTGTTGTCCCAGTCGGCCTCGCCATCGCCGAATTGCGGGCCGAGTTCCGACGCGCGGGTGACATTGGCGCGATAGAGTTTTTCGCGCAGTGCGCGGTTATCCGCATACTGCAACACGGGGAAGTATGACGGGAAGTGCAACGTGAATTTCCAGCCTTCCATGCCATCGCGTTCGGCTGCGGCGCGCGCTGCCGCCTTGTCATCGTCGGGCAGGCCGGCGATTTCCTTCTCGTCGGTCACGACAAGCGAGAACTTGTTGGTGGCGTCGAGCACGTGATCCGAGAAATTCTTGGCCAGGTTGGCCTGCGCTTCCTGAATCTCGGCAAATCGCGGCTTCTGATCTTCCGGGAGTTCTGCACCGCCCAGACGAAAACCGCGCATCTCGTTATCGAGGATCTTCTTGCGGGCGGCCGAAAGACCGGAAAATTCCGGGCCGGCGGCAATCGCCTTGTACTTTTCGAACAGTGCCAGATTTTGCCCGACGCTCGCCGAGAACTCTGTCACACGCGGCAGGTTGTCGCTGTAAGCCGCGCGCAACGCTGGCGTGTCGGCAACAGCGTTCAGGTGTCCGATGATTTCCCAGGCGCGGCCCAGGCCTTCGGTGCCATCTTCCACCGCGTCGAGAATATTGGCCCAGGTCGCCGGCGTGGCAGAATCCGCTGCGCGGTCGACCGCCGCCCGCGCCTGCTCCAGCAGCACGTCAATCGCAGGCGTTACGTGTTCGGGACGGATGTCGGCAAAGCGGGGAAGTCCTTCGATGTCGAGCAGAGGATTGGTTTGCGGCGTATTCATGCGTTCGTTATCCACTTGAAGGGGCTTACGAAGAGTGTGGGGGCAACCTGTCGAATTTTCCAGTCGTTTTTTTCAACCGGATCGATTGGCGTTCCCGAAGGTGAAAATTCCGGCAAAGCCTTGTGCCGCCTTGATTGGCGCGGCATCGAGCGGGAAGGGGGGCGAGACAGCGTGGGGAAGGGCCGGCAAAGCGGCCCGTTTTGTCACTCGGCACAGACGCGATTTTCGGGATAGTCCGACGCCGGCATCAGGCATTTCGCTGGATTTTTCGGCGCCGACCCATGAATGACAAGGGCGCGCATGACCCGACGGGCCGTGCGCGCCCTGTGTGAAGGCGAAGCGTGCTGCGCTCGGGGGATCGGTAGTCGATCAGCCCAGCGTACGTTCCGCCGCTTCGATGGTGTTGACGAGCAGCATGGTGATGGTCATCGGGCCGACGCCGCCCGGCACCGGGGTGATGAAGCCTGCCACTTCCTTGACGCCGCGGAAGTCTACGTCGCCACACAGCTTGCCCTCGTCGTCGCGATTCATGCCGACGTCGATCACGGCCGCGCCCGGTTTGACCATGTCCGCGGTCACGATATTGCGCTTGCCCACAGCCGCAACGATCACGTCGGCGTTACGCGTGTGAGCCGCCAGATCGCGGGTCTTGCTATTGCAGATCGTGACGGTGGCGCCGGCTTGAAGCAGCATCATCGCCATGGGCTTGCCCACGATATTCGACGCGCCGATCACTACGGCGACGGCGCCACGCAGCGGGAATTCCACCGACTCGAGCATCTTCATGCAGCCGTACGGCGTGCACGGGCGGAACAGCGGTGCACCGGTCATCAGGGCGCCGGCATTCGAGACGTGAAAGCCGTCGACATCTTTCTCCGGCGCAATCGCTTCGAGCACCTTGTGGCTGTCGATATGCTTGGGCAGCGGCAGTTGCACCAGGATGCCGTTGATTTTCGGATCGCGATTCAGTTCATCGATGCGCGCGAGGAGGTCACGCTCAGACAGGTCGGCCGGGTAGCGGTCGAGCGACGAATACAGGCCGTTGTCTTCACAGGCTTTGACTTTATTGCGCACATACACCTGACTGGCCGGGTCTTCGCCGACCAAAACCACGGCGAGGCCGGGTTGGTGGCCGCGGGCGGTGAGGGCGGCGGCGCGCGTGGCAACTTCGGCGCGAATGCGTTTGGCGAGGGCGTTGCCGTCGATGAGGGTGGCGGTCATGATGCGTGGATATCGTATGAAGGAAGGGGGCTGGCCCAAGGGGCCGGATACGGCAGCGCCGGTCAGGCGGGTGACGAGCGCAAAGACCGTATTATAACGGGCCACCGACGCACACGGGAGGGGCAGGGTGTCTCGCGTGGAGACGCCACGGCGACGCCGTGGAGGGGGCGACCGGCAATCCAGCCGCCGGTCGGGGCTCGGTAATCAGGCGCCCCTCATGAACGAGCGGGGCGCCTGCGAATGCCTGCAAGTCTCTACGGCAGGCTCAGGGGCGAGGCGATCCGCTTGAGCGCTTCGACAACGCCAGACGGAGCAGATCGGCAACGGTATTGACGTTGAGCTTCTCCATGATATTGGCGCGGTGCGCCTCGACGGTCTTGATGCTGATGCCAAGGTCGTCGGCAATCTGTTTGTTCAGGCGACCGGCAATGATGCGCTCCAGCACTTGATGCTCGCGGCTCGTCAGTTTCCTGAGCAACTCCTCGGCAGCCTGCTGTTCACGATGACTGCTGGCCTCCTGACGGGCCTTGGACAGCATCTTTTCGACTTGCAGGCGAAGTTCGGCTTCATCGAACGGTTTTTCGATGAAGTCCATGGCACCTTTCTTCATCGTCTCGACGGCCATCGGCACGTCGCCGTGACCGGTCACGAAGATGATCGGGAGGTTGATGTTTCGCTCGATCAGCGCGTCCTGAAGTTCCAGGCCGCTCATGCCTGGCATGCGAACGTCGAGAATCAGGCAGCCGACCAGATTGCTTGGTCGATGACTCTGGGTGACGTCGGCGCAGTACTGAAGAAAATCGTCTGCACTGCCAAACCCTCGCACGTGATAACCATTGGCTTCGAGAAGCCAGCGAAGCGAGTCGCGGACTGCTTCGTCGTCATCAACAACGAAGACAGTTTCTTGATCGATATTAATATTGGGTGTCGTCATAGTCCTCCCCCGGATCCGGATGTCGTATCGCTTTCTAACGGTAACAGAATACAAAAAGTACAACCATTCCGCACGCCGTCGATTTCATTGTTTTCTACCCACAGACGGCCGTGATGCGATTCGATGATCGAACGGCAGATATTCAGGCCCATGCCCATGCCATCCGATTTGGTGCTAAAGAACGGTTCAAACAATCGTTCGATAGTTGCTTCGTCGACACCGGGTCCATGATCGGACACCTGGAATTCGACAGATTTGTCTCGCCGTTCCACATGCAGGCGCACTGTCGGGTCACGTCGCTGACCGGGAGGCGGCGTATAGCCGTGCATGGCTTCGGCGGCGTTCTTGAGCAGGTTCATGAGCACCTGTTCGATGAGCACGGGGTCGACGTTGATTTGTGGCAGTCCTGCCGGAAGCTCGGTGACGATGCGAATGCGCCGTTTGCGCGCTTCGATCTCGGCCAGGCCAACTGCATCTGCGACGATCTCATAAATCGATGACGGTTGACGCTTCGGTTCGCTACGCTTCACGAACGCGCGAATCCGCTTGATGATCATGCCCGCACGGACAGCTTGTTGCGAGGTTTTTTCAAGCGCCGGTAGCAGCGTTTCCGGAGAAGTACGGCCCGCGCGGACCAGCGCCGCAGTGCCCATGCAGTAGTTGTTGATGGCCGCGAGCGGCTGGTTCAGTTCGTGAGCGAGCGACGAGGCCATCTCGCCCATGGTCGTCAGACGCCCCGTAAATTGCAGTCGTTCTTCTTCCTGACGGGCCAGCTCTTCCGCATGACGGCGCGCCGTAATGTCCGTGGCAACCTGCAACTGTGCCAGATGGCCGTCGACCCACTGAATGTATTGGCGTCGGACTTCGAACCATTTCTGGTGAGTCGGCAGGTAAATCTCCTGCGTTTCCGCGGCCGTGTCCGTCAGTGAGGCGGCCGGCAGCCCCGCGAAGGCGTCGACCATGTCGATGTGGTCGAGCGACGTTGGCGAAAGCTCGCCACCGCCCGACAACTCCAGGTGACCTTCGGGGCGTGTGCCGAACAATTGTCGGTAATAGCGGTTCGCGAAGAGCAGTTCCGCCTTGTCGACGGCAAGGACCGACACCGATGCATCGAGACTTTCCAGCACGGTCGTGAACCGCTCGTGGGCTGCGGCGAGTTCCTCGCGCGCCCGCTTGGGCTCACTGATGTCGGTCAGCGACGACATCCAGCCCGTCTGGCGCCCGTGTGCATCCACGAGCGGCGAAACGAACATGCGCGCGTAGAAAATCGTGCCGTCCTTGCGTTGCACGCGGATTTCGAAGCCGTGCGACGGCGCCTTGCCGCGCAGCGTCATGTCGATGCGACGCTGCATTTCGTGAATATCGTCTTTCGGCCAGTAAGGATAGGGCGGCGCGCGGTTCATGAGATCCGGCTCGTCCCAGCCCGTCATCCGGCAAAACGCCGGGTTTACATAAGTGATGTGGCCCTGAAGGTCGAGCACCCGCATGCCGATCACGATGGAGTTTTCCATCGCCCGCCGGAACGACGTCTCGTTAAAAAGCGCCTGCTGTGCCTCGAATCGCTGGCGTGTGTGCCGCCAGAGACTCCAGAGACTCCAGAGAACGAAGCACGACAACCCGGCGATCAGCCAGACCAGCGTGTTGTTGACGAAATTGCCGACTGCCGGATAGGAATAGATGCGCACCGCCAGACTATGTCCGGGCGGATCGAGCAACAGTTCGTAAGACACATCGCGAGGCAATGGCGGTCGTGTCGATGTCGTCGCCAGTTCATTGTTGTGGGTGTCGATGAACGACACCTTGAACTTGTCGCCGAGCTCCTGTGGCAATTCGTGGATCAGCAGCCCCTCTACTGAATACACCGCGCTGATCGTGCCGAGGAATTCGCGCTCGCGCAGCACGGGCACCTGCACGACGATATAGCTCGCGCCCGAGGCGTCGTAGATCAGAGTGGAATAGGCCGATCGGCGGGAATCGCGGGCCGCGCGAAACGCCACCAATAGTTCGTCCTCCATCGGATGTTGCGCCGAGCCCTGCAAGCGAGAGGCGAACGGGGAGTCGGCCGGGACCGACCATTTCGGTCTTTGCGAGGCGTCGAGCCAGTTCATGAAGACGATGTCCGCATGATTCTGCATCAACTCGCTCGCCGTGTTCTGGAAGTGAGCGATGTCCTGTGGCTTGGCCGCCGTGTCGCGCGCAAGGGAACTGATCTGGTCCTGAATGGCCAGCATATTCAGACGGATCTGCTGCTGCGCCCACGCGACGTTCCGGTAAAGCGTGTCCTGTTGCTGCTCCGTCTCCCGGCGATTCAGGCTCCACAGAATCAGACTCATCACCACGAGGAAGATCACAATGGAGACGAGCGGCACCAGCAAGTAGTAGTGCGACTCCGCGAACCCCTGCAACCAACGGTTGGAGCGGGCAGGCGTAGCTGAGGACCGGGACGGCGGGGAGGAGTTTGCGAGGCGTGGCGAAAGCATGGCGAGATTGTAGCTCAGGCCGACCGGTTTCCCGCTGCTGTAGTCTGTTGTGGACTGCTTTTCGGAACTGTCCGATCTTTTCGGTAAGACGGCCGCTCATTGTGCAACTGAGACCGAGCGGTACGACTGGGGATCGTGCTCTGATGATGTCGGCAACCCCTTGATTTTATGTGCACTGCAACAGAATTCCGTATTGTGAAAATTGCTATCGTAATCTGAAATTTCGCTTGCGAAGGCAGGAATATCCTTCGTACAATGCCCCGGTAAAAATGCCGGTAGGCCCGTCCATGAAGCGGGTATCGACCATTACGCCAACCCGCTAACGACAGACAAGGAGACACCATGTCCGCCGTACCTGAAGAAGCCCTGAAGATCGTATCCCCTGCGGACGCCGATCCCCAAGAAACGCAAGAATGGCTGGCCTCGCTCGAAGGCGTGCTGGCGGCCGAAGGCCCGGAGCGCGCTCACTACCTGCTTGAAAAGTTGATCGAATTCGCCCGCATCAACGGCGAACATCTCCCGTTCTCGGCTAACACCCCCTACATCAACACCATCCCCGTCGAACAGCAGGCCCGTATCCCGGGCGATCAGGATGTCGAGCACAAGATCCGCTCGTACACCCGCTGGAACGCGATCGCGATGGTGCTGCGTGCCGGCAAGGACACGAACGTCGGCGGTCACATCGCCTCGTTTGCCTCGGCCGCAACGCTTTACGACGTCGGTTTCAACCACTTCTGGCATGCCCCGTCCGAGAAACACGGTGGCGATCTTGTCTTCGTGCAGGGGCACTCGTCGCCGGGCGTGTACAGCCGTGCGTTCCTGCTGGGCCGTCTGGAAATGACGCAGCTCGAGAACTTCCGTCAGGAAGTGGACGGCGGCGGTCTTTCGTCGTACCCGCACCCGTGGCTGATGCCGGACTTCTGGCAATTCCCGACGGTGTCGATGGGCCTCGGTCCGATCATGGCGATCTACCAGGCGCGCTTCATGAAGTACCTCGAGTCGCGCACCATTGTGAAGACCGAAGGCCGCAAGGTCTGGGCCTTCCTCGGCGACGGCGAAACGGATGAGCCGGAATCGCTGGGCGCTATCGGCATGGCCGGTCGCGAGCAGTTGGACAACCTCGTGTTCGTGATCAACTGTAACCTGCAGCGCCTCGACGGGCCGGTGCGCGGTAACGGCAAGATCATTCAGGAACTCGAATCGGAATTCCGCGGTGCCGGCTGGAATGTCATCAAGGTGATTTGGGGCAGCCGTTGGGATTCGCTGCTCGCCCGCGACAAGCAGGGCCTGCTGATGAAGCGCATGATGGAGTGCGTGGACGGCGAGTATCAGACCTACAAGTCGAAGGATGGCGCCTACGTTCGCGAGAACTTCTTCAACACGCCGGCGCTGAAGGCCATGGTGGCCGACTGGTCCGACGAGGACATCTGGGCACTGAACCGCGGCGGTCACGATCCGCACAAGATCTACGCGGCCTATCAGTCGGCAACGACGCACAAGGGTCAGCCGACCGTCATTCTGGCCAAGACCATCAAGGGCTATGGCATGGGCGAGGCCGGTCAGGCCATGAACATCACCCACCAGCAGAAGAAGATGCCGGTGGAGTCGCTCAAGAAGTTCCGCGACCAGTTCAAGCTGCCGATCTCGGACGATCAGATTGCCGACGTGCCGTACCTGAAGTTCGACGAAGGCTCGAAGGAGCTGGAATACATGCGCGCACGCCGTATGGAGCTGGGTGGCTATCTGCCGCAGCGCCGTACCAAGGCGGCTTCGCTGCCGGTGCCCGCGCTGAACGCATTCGACGCGCTGCTCAAGGCAACCGCCGATGGCCGTGAGATTTCGACGACCATGGCGTTCGTGCGTATTCTCAACGTGCTGCTCAAGGACAAGGCGCTGGGTCAGCGCATTGTGCCGATCGTGCCGGACGAATCGCGTACCTTCGGTATGGAAGGTCTGTTCCGCCAGATCGGTATCTGGAGCCAGGTCGGCCAGCGTTACATCCCGCAGGATCAGGACCAGCTGATGTTCTACAAGGAATCTGAGAACGGTCAGATTCTGCAGGAAGGCATCAACGAAGCGGGTGGTATGTGCGACTGGATCGCCGCCGCAACGTCGTACTCGACGCACGGCGAGACGATGATCCCGTTCTACATCTTTTATTCGATGTTCGGCTTCCAGCGTATCGGCGATCTCGCCTGGGCCGCTGGCGACATGCGCGCTCGCGGTTTCCTCGTGGGCGGCACGGCCGGTCGTACGACCCTGAACGGCGAAGGTCTTCAGCACGAAGACGGTCACTCGCTGCTGTGGGCATCGTCGATCCCGAACTGCCTGCCGTACGATCCGACGTTCGCCTATGAACTCGCCGTGATCGTTCAGGACGGTCTGCGCCGCATGGTGCAGGATCAGGAAGATGTGTACTACTACCTGACCGTGATGAACGAAAACTACGCGCACCCGGCAATGCCGGAAGGCGTGGAGCAGGACATTCTGAAGGGTATGTATGCGTTCCGTCGCGGCACCGACAACAGCAAGGCACCGCGCGTGCAACTGCTGGGTTCGGGCACGATCTTCAACGAAGTGATCGCTGCCGCCGAAATGCTCAAGAACGATTGGGGTGTCGAATCGGATCTGTGGAGCTGCCCGAGCTTCACGGAACTGGCCCGCGAAGGCAACGACGTGGCGCGTCACAATCTGCTGCACCCGACCGAGACGGCCCGTTTGTCGCACGTCGAGAAGTGCCTTAACGATACGCGTGGTCCGGTCATCGCATCGACCGACTACATCCGTACGTACGCCGATCAGATTCGTCCGTTCGTTCGCGGTCGTTATGTGGTCCTCGGCACCGACGGTTATGGCCGCTCGGATACGCGAGAGAAGCTGCGTCACTTCTTCGAGGTGGATCGTAACTGGGTCACGGTCGCTGCCCTCAAGGCACTGGCAGACGAAGGCACGCTGCCGGCAAGCAAGGTTGCCGAAGCGATTGCCAAGTACAACCTGGATCCGAACAAACCCAACCCGATGACCGTCTAAAGGCCGCTGCGTGCGGTGAGCGCGCCTGTCAGCCGCCCCCCAGCGGCAGGCCGGCGCGTGCCGCATGTCACGCGCAGCCTCGAGGAGACTGTAGAAAATGAGTCAAGTGATCGAAGTGAAAGTCCCCGATATCGGTGACTTCAAGGACTTGCCCGTAATCGAAGTGCTGGTCAAGGCGGGCGACAAGATCGACGCCGAGCAGGCCCTGATCACGCTGGAATCGGACAAGGCCACGATGGATGTGCCGAGCCCGGCTGCGGGTGTCATCAAGGCACTGAGCCTGAAGGTCGGCGACGAGGTGTCCGAAGGCTCCCTGATTCTGACGCTCGAGACCGCGAACGGCTCGGGCGCGCAAGCCAACGGTGCCGCGGCACCGGCGGCGGTACCCGCTGCCGCGCCGCAAGCTGCGGCTCCGGCACCGGCTGCCGCAGCGCCGGCTGCTGCCCCGGCCGCCAGCGGTGGCACGAGCAAGATCGACGTGAAGGTGCCGGATATCGGCGGTTACGACGACGTGCCCGTGATCGAAGTGCTGGTCAAGGTGGGCGACACTGTCACCGCCGAGCAATCGCTCGTCACGCTGGAGTCGGACAAGGCATCGATGGATGTACCGAGCCCGGCCGCCGGCGTGGTGAAGGAACTGAAGGTCAAGGTCGGCGACAAGGTGTCCGAAGGTTCGCTGATCGTCGTGCTCGAAGGTGCTGCCGCGGCAGCACCGGCCAAGGCCGCAGCACCGGCGGCAGCACCCGCCCCGGCAGCCCAGAGCGCAGCGCCTGCGCCGGCACCTGCCGCAGCCCCGGCCCCGGTCGCTGCTGCCCCTGCAACTGCTGCCGCAGCAACGGGCACTCGGCCGATCAGCCACGCCAGCCCGTCGGTGCGCAAGTTCGCCCGCGAACTGGGCGTGGACGTCACGCAAGTGAAGGGCACCGGTCCGAAGGGCCGCGTGGTCGTCGATGATGTGCGCACCTTCATCAAGAGCGTACTCGCGGGCAATCGCCCGGCGGCTGCCGGTGCTGCACCGGCAGGTGGCGGCGAGCTGAACCTGCTGCCGTGGCCGAAGGTCGACTTCTCGAAGTACGGTCCGGTCGAGCCGAAGGCACTCTCGCGCATCAAGAAGATTTCGGGCGCGAACCTGCACCGCAACTGGGTCATGATCCCGCACGTCACGAACAACGACGAAGCGGATATCGGTGAGCTCGAAGCGTTCCGCGTGCAGTTGAACAAGGAAAACGAAAAGGCCGGCATCAAGGTCACGATGCTCGCATTCGTCATCAAGGCCTGCGTGCTGGCCCTGAAGAAATTCCCGACGTTCAACGCCAGCCTCGACGGCGACAACCTCGTCTTCAAGCAGTACTTCCACATTGGTTTCGCGGCTGATACGCCGAACGGCCTCGTTGTGCCGGTCGTTCGCGACGCGGACAAGAAGGGTGTGTTCGAGATCGCTCGCGAAACCTCGGAACTGGCAAAGCTCGCTCGCGAGGGCAAGCTCAAGCCGGATCAGATGCAAGGCGGTTGCTTCTCGATCTCGTCGCTCGGCGGTATCGGCGGCACGACCTTCACGCCGATCATCAACGCTCCGGAAGTGGCCATTCTCGGTCTGTCGCGTTCGTATCAGAAGCCGGTGTGGGATGAGGGCAAGCAACAGTTCCTGCCGCAACTGACACTGCCGCTGTCGCTGTCCTACGATCACCGCGTGATCGATGGTGCTGAGGCTGCGCGCTTCAACGCCTACCTGGGGCAATTGCTGGCGGACTTCCGTCGCGCAATGCTGTAATGGCAGGTGCCGCCGGCCGCGCGTGAGCGCGCTGGCGGCACGCGCAAGCTTCAGGATCCTGGACGGGGAGGGCATCATGACCACCGTGGTAGTCGTCAAGAAGGCAGGTGAGATCGCCATTGCCGCCGATTCGCTCGTGACGTTCGGCGATACCCGGCTCTCGCAATCGTACGAAGAGAACCGCAAGGTTTTCCTCGTAGGCGATTCCTATGTCGGTCTGGCTGGCACGACCGCGCATTTCCCGGTCATGCGCGCCATTCTCTCCGGCATGGCGGACGAATGCCGTCTGCATTCGCGCGACGAAGTTTTCCGCACGTTCTGCCGCGTCCATCAGAAGCTCAAGGAAGAGTATTTCCTCAACACGAAGGAAGAGGAAGACGACCCGTACGAGTCGTCGCAGATCACGAGCGTGATTGCGAATCCGACAGGCATCTACGGGGTTTATTCCTACCGGGAAGTGTTTGTTTTCGATCGGTTCTGGGGGATCGGTTCGGGGCGCAACTTCGCGCTCGGCGCCATGTATGCCCTCTACGACCAGGATCTGAGCGCAAGCGCCATCGCCGAAGCGGGCGTGAAGGCAGGGGCGGAATTCGACAAGAGTTCTGCCGGCCCGTTTCAGGTGCATGCGTTTCCGATCGATACCACCATCAAGTCATAAATGCGACAGGGAGACCCCGCATGAGTCTCATTGAAGTCAAAGTGCCGGATATCGGCGCAGAGGGCGTGGATGTCATCGAAGTGATGATCAAGCCCGGCGACAAGATCGCCAAGGATGCGTCGCTCATTACGCTGGAATCCGATAAGGCTTCCATGGAAGTGCCGTCCGAAGTGGCGGGCACGGTCAAGGAAGTGAAGATCAAGGTCGGCGACAAGGCCAGCGAAGGTACGCTGATCGCGATCGTCGAGGCCGAAGACGCAGGCGCCTCCAAGGCCGCGGTGTCCGCTCCCGCTGCCGCTCCGGCCGCAGCCCCCGCATCGGCACCTGCGGCTGCCCCGAGCGCACCGGCGCCCGTGGCTGCGAAGCATGCCGGCGGCGCGGACATCGAATGTGAAGTGCTCGTGCTAGGGGCCGGTCCGGGCGGATACTCGGCCGCGTTCCGTAGCGCCGACCTCGGTCGCAAGACGGTGCTCGTCGAGCGTTACGCAACGCTCGGCGGTGTTTGCCTGAACGTGGGTTGTATTCCGTCGAAGGCGCTGCTGCACACGGCGGCAGTCCTCGAAGAAGCACAGTCGCTCGGCCATCACGGCATTGCGTTCGCGAAGCCCGAGGTCGATCTCGACAAGCTGCGTGGGTACAAGGAAGGCGTGGTCGGCAAGCTCACTGGCGGTCTGGCCGGCATGGCCAAGATGCGCAAGGTGGACGTCGTGCACGGCGTTGGCGCGTTCCTCGATGCGAACCATGTCGAAGTGGTCGATCAGAACGGTAACAAGCGCGTGGTGAAGTTTGCGCAGGCGATCATCGCCGCGGGCTCCCAGTCCGTGAAGCTGCCGTTCCTGCCGGACGACCCGCGCATCGTCGATTCGACGGGGGCACTCGAGTTGCGTCAGTTGCCGAAGAAGATGCTTGTCATCGGTGGCGGCATCATCGGTCTGGAAATGGCGACGGTTTATAGCGCGCTCGGCTCCGAGATCGATGTCGTGGAAATGCTCGACGGTCTGATGCAGGGCGCCGACCGCGATCTGGTCAAGGTCTGGGAGAAGAAGAACACGAAGCGCTTCGGGCAGGTCATGCTCAAGACGAAGACCGTGAGCGCCGAGGCCAAGGCCGACGGTATTTACGTGAAGTTCGAGGGTGAAGCTGCGCCGGCCGAGCCGCAACGCTACGACCTCGTGCTGGTCGCCGTGGGCCGCAGCCCGAACGGCAAGAAGATCAGCGCGGAGAAGGCTGGTGTGGTGGTGGGCGATCGCGGGTTCATCTCGGTGGACAAGCAGATGCGCACCAACGTGCCGAACATCTTCGCTATCGGCGACATCGTCGGTCAGCCGATGCTCGCGCACAAGGCCGTGCACGAAGCGCACGTGGCCGCCGAAGCTGCTGCGGGCGAGAAGGCTTACTTCGACGCGATCCAGATCCCGTCGGTGGCTTATACCGATCCGGAAGTGGCCTGGGCCGGCAAGACGGAAGACCAGTTGAAGGCCGATGGCGTGAAGTACGGCAAGGCGGTGTTCCCGTGGGCAGCCTCGGGCCGTGCGATCGCGAACGGTCGCGACGAGGGCTTCACCAAGCTGCTGTTCGATGAAGAGACGCATCGCATCGTGGGCGGCGCCATCGTCGGCACGCATGCGGGCGATCTGATCGGTGAGCTCTGCCTGGCTGTCGAGATGGGCGCTGACGCTGTCGACATCGGCAAGACGATTCACCCGCACCCGACGCTGGCTGAATCGATCGGCATGGCCGCCGAGATGTACGAAGGGGTTTGTACCGACGTTCCGCCGGTGCGCAAGAAGTAATTCGCGAACGCGAGCGCTGACGTCAAAACCGCCATTCCACTCGGGATGGCGGTTTTTTATTGGGCGGGTAAAGTGGCCCGTGGCGTCAAAGTGGTTGGTCGGGGCTGAAAAGGTGCAAGGTGCAAGGGGCGGGTGAGCGGGCGAGCGAAATAGCCAACGCACGCCCCAAAAAGAAAACCCGGCACGAGGCCGGGTTCGAAGGGTACCTGCGGTACCGAGGAGACAACTGGGTGTTGCTATCACTTGGGGTGCAGCGACAAACGGTTGGCGTCCCCGGTAACGACCGGCAGGACGCTATCGATTACTTCTTGGCGCTGGCAGCACGCGAAGCCTGAGCGGCAGCCTTCGAGGCGACATTGGTCGCAGCAGCGAAGTTCGTCTCGGCGATTTCGACGGCTTGCTTGGTGGCCTTCTGCACGCTGTCGAATGCGCTGTTGGCAGCGGACAGAGCGGACTTGGCCAGTGCAACTGCCGACTCCGAACCTGCCGGGGCGTTCTTGGACAGGTTGTCGAACAGGACCTGCACGTTCTGCGAGCTCTCGGCCAGTTGGGCTTCCGCCACCTTGGTCACTTCGGCTTGCGTCGACGAAGCGATTTCATACAGGTGACGGCCATACGCGAGTGCCTTTTCGGCAGCCGGCTGAACGAGGTTGGCTTGCAGGGCGAGCAACTCTTGTGCGTCCTTCACTGCGAAAGCCTTCTGTGCGGTCGAAGCGGATTCGGCCAGCGATGCCTTGACGGCTTGCAGGTTCAGCTCGACAAGCTTTTCCACGCCTTCGAAGGCTTTATTGGTCAGACCAAACAGGGTTTCCAGATTGGCTTTGTGTGCAGCTGCGAGTTGCTCGGGGGTCAGAAACGACATGGCGTTCTCCTATGGTGTCATACACAACATATCGACCCACTCCGTGTTCGCTCGTTGGTTCTCACCTTATCTCGGTGAAAACACGGTTGGGGCCTTCTCAAATGAGTGCGATCTCTTTTGTGCATCGCACAATTGCTAGTGTAGAGATATTTTTGGCACTGTCAAGTTATTTTTGTGCGTTGCACAAATTCGACAAAACCTTGATAAATCAAAAGCTTGGGATCCCGTGATGGGTGTAGGGCACTGCGTTGCGGCGAACCATCGCCCCACGCGCAAAGCCTTGATTGGTGCGGCTTTGCACCGTGATCGACGCCGCGATTTGCACCATTTTGGCGCCCGGCGGACCCCTCGAGGCGATGGTACTATCGACGGGTTCCGGCACTGGTGGGACGGTCACGCGCGCTATGGCATGCACTCGTTTAGAGGTGGGCCTCGCCATTGCCGTCTGCCAGTGCCGCTGTCATTCAACGCTTTTTTGCGTGCCGTATCTGCCGGCCATTCGCATCGATGCAAGCGTTTTACAGCGACCATTTCGTCTTGCCGTTGCCTCCCGGGCACCGATTCCCCATGGAGAAGTACGCACGCCTGCGCGAGCGGGTCGCCGCCGAACTGCCGCAGGTCGAGCTGGCCGAAGCGTTGCCCGCAGATGACGTGATGCTCGGTCGTGTTCACTCGCGTGAGTACGTGGCGCGCGTGAGCGCCGGTGAGCTTGATCCGAAAGAGCAGCGCAGCATCGGGTTCCCGTGGTCGCCGCAGATGGTCGAGCGCTCGCGTCGCTCCGCCGGGGCGACGGTCGCCGCCTGCCGTGCAGCGCTCACCGATGGTGTGGCGGCCAATCTGGCCGGCGGGACGCATCACGCCTACGCCGACCGAGGCGAGGGCTTCTGCGTGTTCAACGACGCCGCCGTCGCCGCACGTACCCTGCAAGCCGAGTTAGGCCCGGACACGCGTGTGGCAATCATCGACCTCGACGTGCATCAGGGCAACGGCACGGCCGCCATTTTCGAGCACGACCCGAGCGTCTTCACGCTGTCGCTGCATGGTGAACACAACTACCCGTTTCACAAGACGACCGGGGATCTCGATGTGGCGTTGCCCGACGGTTGCGGTGACGACGATTACCTCGTCGCGCTCGGCCATGCGCTGACGGATCTCTTCGCGCAGTTCACGCCGACGCTCGCGATTTACCTGGCCGGTGCCGATCCGCTGGAAAACGACCGGCTCGGCCGGCTCGCCCTCACGCATGACGGTTTGCTCGCGCGCGACCATCGGGTATTGACGGCCTGTGCCGAGCGCGGCTTGCCCGTTGCGATCGCGATGGCGGGCGGCTACGGTCGCGACATCGGTCAGACGGTCGCGGCGCACTTCGCGACGATTCGTCTGGCCAGCCGGTTTCAGCGCGCCAGCCGTCGCGTCTATCACGCCGCAACGGGGGGTGTCCTCGTATGAGCGAGCCCCGGACGACCTCGCCGCAACCCTCGAATCGCGTTCACCCGTCGGCTGACATCCACGCAACGCCGGGCAGCGCGCGCATGGCGATCTGGACTGCGACGATGCCCTGGTGGTTCGTGCTGATCTGGAGCACCGGCTTTATCGTCGCCAAGTACGGCATGCCGAATGCCGAACCGCTGACGTTTCTCGCGTGGCGCTTCGGCTGCACGTTGATGGTGATGTTGCCGATCGCCCTCTTGACGCGCACGCCATGGCCGAGGCGGCGCGCTCACTCGTCTCACTCGTCTCACGACGCTCCTGGTGCTCATGACCCTCGTTACGCCTGCGGCCCCGACGCCGCCCCCTCAGCCACTGAGCGCATCGACTGGCCGTTGCTCGCGCATCTGGCCGTGTCCGGCATTCTGATTCAGGCGGTGTATCTCGGCGGTGTTTGGGCGGCGATCAAGCAGGGCGCGCCCGCGGGATTGGCGGCGCTGATCGTCGGCATTCAGCCGCTATTGACGGCGCTCTTCGCGCGCGTGGTCGGGGAGCCGGTGTCGCGACGTCAGTGGCTCGGGTTGTTGTGCGGGTTCATCGGTGTCGGGCTGGTCGTTGCCAACAAGGTGGGCGTTCGCGGCATTGGCGCGGGGGCGGTGACGTTGTGCGTCTTGAGCCTGTTCGCGATCACCGCCGGCACGCTTTATCAAAAGCGCTTCTGCGCGCACTTCGATTTGCGCGTTGGCACGGTTGTGCAGTTCGGCGCGGCTTTCGTGGTGACGTTGCCCGCCGCGTGGGCACTCGAGACCATGCAAGTGCGCTGGAACGCCGAGATGATCGGCGCGCTCGTGTGGTCGGTGCTCGCATTGTCGATCGGGGCGATCTCGCTGCTGTTCCTGCTGATCCGTCGCGGGGCGGCGACCAAGGTTTCCAGTCTGATGTATCTGACGCCGCCGACCACGGCGGTCATGGCATGGCTGTTGTTCGGTGAGACGCTGTCCCCGCTGAGCGCAGCCGGCATGGTCGTCGCGGCCCTGGGCGTTGCGCTCGTGATCGAGCGACGCGCTTCGTCAGCGGCAGCGTCATCATCGTCATCGACGTCCGCAGCGCCATGAGCCCTCAGCCGTAAGTCACCGCGCCGCACCTTCCATTCTCAGTAAGCCCGGAACGAATTCCTATGAAATCTCAACATCCGCAAGCGCACGCCCCGCGTTCGTCGCAACACGATGCTGCGACAGCCCCGCGCGGCGCGGCATCGCCCGAGGCTCGGGAAAGTACGCATGCGTCGGCTGTCAACGATAACGCGGGTCCGCGCGTGGAATATGTCGATGAGGCAATTCGCAGCCGACGTTCGATTCGGGCCTATTTGCCGACACCGGTGCCGCAAGCGACCGTGGCGGACATTCTCTCGGTCGCGTCGCGTGCGCCGTCGGGCAGCAACATTCAACCGTGGCAAACGTATGTGCTCACCGGGGCAGCGTTAACGCGATTGACGTCGCGCTTGCTGGAGGCATTCAACGATCCGGCGCAGCGTCTGATGCATCAAGAGGAGTATGCGTACTACCCACGCGAGTGGAGCGAGCCGTACCAGGCGCGACGTCGCAAGGTGGGCTGGGATCTGTACGGCTTGCTGGGCATCGGACGCGCCGACAAGGAGCGCATGCACGGACAGCATGCGCGTAACTTCACGTTCTTCGATGCGCCGGTCGGGCTGATCTTCACGATCGACCGGCAACTGGAGCAGGGGAGTTGGCTGGACTACGGCATGTTCCTCCAAAGCGTGATGGTCGCGGCACGGGCGCGCGGGCTCGACACCTGTGCGCAGGCAGCGTTTGCCACGTTCCATCAGGTGATTGCTGCGGACTTGCGTCTGCCGGAGACCCGAATGGTCGTGTGCGGGATGGCGATGGGCTACGCCGATCCGAATGCCGTCGAAAACGGCCTCGTCACCGAGCGCGCGCCGCTCGGTGAATGGGCGCACTTTTTAACCTGACGTAAATAAGAGGGTTGGCATTATTTGGCGAAATTTGGCGAATGTGTAATTTGGCGCGTTGCGCTGCACAAAACTGCCAGACGCCGGTTTAAGTATTTCAGCTAAGTCATTCATATTGCTTATTTTTTCGGAAGTTACTAAACTTCTCCCAAACTCGTTGCCTGCCAACCTTACGCTACTCCCAATCTATGTACGCGATCACCACCCTTGCGCGTCTGTGCCGCTCCCGTATCTGGGGTGCTGCCGTCGTGGCGATCTCGCTCGCCGCCGGTGCTCCGGCAGTCGTCTACGCCGCCGGTAAGACGAGCGAATGCTCGCCCAAGACGGCCAAGACTGCCGCCCAGAAACGCGCGTGCGCGAATCCTAAAGCGACGAAATCCGTCGCCGCTTCCGCTTCCAAAACCGGCGCCAAACGGGCTGCCGCTACGCCTGCCGTGCGCGAAGTCAAGAGCGCGAAGGCAGGCGGCAAAGCCCGTAAGCTCGCCGCCGTCGAAGACGATGGCGCTGCGGCGAAAAAGGTCGCCGTCAAACGCGTCGTCTACAAGAACGGCAAGCGCCGTGTCGTGACGTCGTATCGCACCGTCAACTTTGCACCGCAGGCACCGGAGCGTTTGTCGACCGGCCGTGCCTTCGGTCTGCACGAAACGCCCGACGCCCTCGCGCTGCGTTCTTCGGTGGCTTACGTCGTCGACGAGCGTACCGGCGAATCGCTGTTCGACAAGAACTCGCAAGCCGTGCTGCCGATCGCATCGATCTCGAAGCTGATGACAGCCATGGTGTCGCTCGACGCCGGTATTCCCATGACGGACGTCATGGAAGTGACCGACGAAGATCGCGATTACGAGAAGGGGACGGGTTCGCGTTTGTCGGTGGGCTCGCGCCTGTCGCGCGAAGACATGTTGCACATTGCGCTCATGTCTTCGGAGAACCGTGCCGCCGCAGCGCTCTCGCGTTACTTCCCTGGCGGCCGTCCGGCGTTCCTCGCGGCAATGAACGCCAAGGCGAAGCAACTCGGCATGAACGACACGCACTTCAATGACCCGACGGGTCTGTCGAGCCAGAACGTGTCGAGCGCGCGTGACCTCGTGAAGATGGTCAAGGCCGCTTATCAGTACCCGGCGATTCGTCGTTTCTCGACGGACAGCAACTACGACGTGAACACGGGTCGTCGCGAACTGCACTATGTCAGCACGAACCACCTGATCGGTCATTCGGGTTGGGAAATCGGTTTGCAAAAGACGGGCTACATCAACGAAGCGGGTCAGTGCCTCGTGATGCAGGCGAATGTCGAAGGCCGTCCGGTAATCATGATTCTGCTCGACTCGACCGGCAAGTACTCGCGCTTCGCAGACGCAACGCGCGTTCGCAAGTGGCTGCTCGAAGGCGGCGGCGCTACCCCGCAACGCACGGCGGGTAACACGCCGACGGCGCAGGTCGCAACCAACAACGGACACGCGCTGTAATTCGTGTCGCGTTAGCTGACCGCTTGACGTTCGTCGCGTAGGCCGCATAAGAAAGGCGCTCCCAAGGGAGCGCCTTTTTGTTTTCTGCGTGGTCAGTCAGCGACAGCGAGTCCACATGCCGCACATCAGTGACGATGAGATGACGCGATACCATTCGCCATCTCTTTATCTCGCAGCACCACCATGCCGCCGTGACCTGCGGCATAACGCAAGCCGCTGCCGTCCGTAAAATTATTCCGCCGTCGCGATCTGCGACAGTGCGCCGCCGATGTCCGGATTCGGGGTGTGAAAGCCGAGCGATGCGGAAATTTGCAGCGCCGTCTCGTTCAGATTGGCGAGCCATGCATCTTGCAGACGATCGGCCGGGGCGGACAGCGAAAGCCCGGCCACGAGCTTGCCGCTATCGTCGTAAATCCCCGCAGCAATGCATCGCACCCCTAACTCAAGCTCTTCGTTATCGCGGGCGTAACCCGACTTGCGTACGTGTGTCAGCTCACGTTCGAGTTTTTGCAGATCGGTGATGCTGTTGCGCGTATGTCCCGACAGCCCGGTGCGCGTAGCGTAGGCGCGCACGCGCGAGGCTTCGTCAGCCGCGAGAAACAGCTTGCCGACCGAGGTGAGATGCAGCGGCGCATGACCGCCGATGGCACGCACGACCTGCATGCCCGAGCGTTCGCTGTAGGCGCGCTCGATGTACACGATTTCGTCGCCCTGACGCACCGACAGATTGACTGTCTGCCCGGTAATGCGGTGCAGGCCGCGCATCGGCGTGAGCGCCGCGTCGCGTACCGACAATCGTGCCTTGACCAGATTGCCGAGTTCGAGCAAGCGCATGCCGAGCCGGTACGTGCCCGGATCGCAACGATCGACAAAGCGGCAGGCCACCATGTCGTTGAGGATGCGGTGCGCGGTGGACGGGTGAAGTTCGGTGGCTTGCGCCAGCTCCTTGAGACTGACGGGGTCGGCATGACCGGCAAGTGCATCGAGCAGACGCATCATGCGCTCGATCACCTGAATGGACGTGCGTGACTCCGCGCCTTGACTGCTGTCGTCTTTCATGAGGTAGGGCCGAGTTTCGTATAGCGTCGATTCTATATCATATTGTGAAAAATTCGCAGATTTCGGATAGAGGTTTCATCCGAAAAGGCGACGCACCGCTTCGGTAATCCAGCGCGAAAAGGCCGCTTTTCGGCGGCATCTTGCCCGGCCGGAAGTCATTGCCGCGCGATGTCGAGTGACGAGTTGCATTCATTCGGTGACAGAAATCTAAAGTGGACCGACGGGCGCTTCACTACCATGACCTTCATTTCCGCAACGATGTCGAGCCCCCGTCTCGCGAGCGGGTGCGTCGAGCATCAACAAGGAGGAGGAATGCATGCACGACGAATACGTTAATTATGCGCGGCACTCAACTTTGCCGATGATGGTTGACCAGTGGCCCGTTACAACGCGGCTTTACAAGAAGGGCGCATCGATCGGGGAAAAGTATTCGGAGATCGCTTCGCAGTTGGAGCGAATCCGAAATGCACAGCAGGCGCTCGGTGTGAGCACGTATGCCGTCGACAAGCTGTCTGCGGCCTTCAACAAATCCTACGACAAGGCGACAGCCGGATATTGGCGCGGCGGCCTGCGCGACCCGTTCTGGCGATGTCTCACGACGCCGAATTCGCCGGGGTTCTTTTGCTCGATGGTCGCCGATCAGCTCGAAGCGCAATGCCCCGAGCTGTTGACGCCATCTGCGAGGCGATTCCTGAAGATCCTGAATTCCTTGACGGAGATGCTTGAGGTGGAGCGGGACCTGTTGAGCCAGTACGAGCAACTCGTGAAGAGCAATGCGGCAGAGCGGCAGAGCGAGCCGCGTGGAGAATGGGATGCGTTGGATCGCGCGAAACGTCGAAGCATGGCGCTGCGCGCCGAAACGGCGCCGATGATGGAGCAGATGCGACGCGCAGTCGACCGGGCGCGCTCATGCGTGCGCCCGGAAAAGAAGCATCACGGCAAGCGTGAAGCGATCAATGGGGGGTTATACGTGGCGGCGGCCATGGTGACGGGCGTCGCGTTCCTGGTATCGACCTCGGTGATCGCGATTGCCAGTTTTGCCGTGACGATGCTGATTCGGTGCGTGAGTCTCGGAAGTATTCGTGGATTCGACAGAGAGAAGGGCTGGAAAGCCGTAGAAGGCCTTCTGGATCAGGCGAAGGAATTCATTAACAGCGAGGAGAACAACATGTATGCAACATTGACCGGAATGATCTCATTTGCTCAGGCCGACCAGGATCGATTGATTTGGGAGCAGGGGCAGAGGACTTGGGATTTGGCGAAAGCTACGCATGAGCAGATGCAGAGGACTCACGATCAGGTGCAGAGAACTAACGATCAGGTGCAGAAGACTTGGGATCTGGCCAAAGCCGCTCACGAGCAGGGGCAGAGAACCTACGAGCAGATGCAGAGAACCCACGAGCAGGGGCAGAGAACCTACGAGCAGATGCAGAGAACCCACGAGCAGCTGCAGAGTACCCAAGACCGGATGCAGAGTACCCAAGACCGGATGCAGAGAACCCAAGACCGGATGCAGAGAACCCAAGACCAGATGCAGAAAACCCAAGAGCAGATGCAGGGGCAGCTAGGGTCGCTTGACCACAAAGTAGGCTCACTTGAGCAGACCGTGACGTCACTCAGCGGTGAATTCAAGAAGATGCGCAACACGATCCTGTTCGATTCGGCCTCGCGCAGAACTGCGCCGGCGGATTCGCTGGAGGCGCCGTCCGGGACACAGGGAGCGACTGCGCGCGTGCCGATGGCGCGGGCCACGTCGCTGGACGCCTTTCAGACCTCGCGCAGTATGCGTCACCTCATGGCGTAACGCGGCATTGGGGAATCCGGGAATCCACGCTGGGCCGCTCAGGCCCGGCGACTTATAATGGCGCATTATTCCCGAAAAGAGGATTCCCCCAATGCGTGTCGGACTGTTTGTCACGTGTCTGATCGACATGATGCGGCCGGAGATCGGTTTCTCCACGCTCAAGCTGCTCGAGACCGCCGGCTGCGAGGTCGTGATTCCCGATTCCCAGACCTGCTGCGGCCAGCCCGGCTACAACTCCGGCGAGCGGGCCATCGCCCGCGATCTCGCCCAGAAATTCCTCGACGAATTCGATTCGTTCGACTACGTGGTCGTACCCTCGGGGTCGTGCGGCGGCATGGTCAAGGCGCATTACGGCGACCTCTTTGCGGATGACCCCGAACTGATGGGCCGCTACGAGCGCCTGCGTCCGCGGGTGTACGAGCTCACGGACTTTCTCGTCAATGTGCTGCACGTCGACACCGTGCCCGGCGATTACAACGGCGAAGTGACCTACCATGACTCGTGCTCGGGTTTGCGCGAACTCGGGGTCAAGGCCCAGCCGCGCGCGTTGCTCGCGAAAATGCCCGGCGTGAAGATGACCGAGATGAAGGATTGCCAGGCATGTTGCGGCTTCGGCGGCACCTTCGCGCTCAAGTACGGCAACATCTCGACGGCCATCGTCGACGAGAAGTGCGCCAATATCGCGGCAAGCGGCGCGCCCGCCGTGGTGCTGGGTGACCTGGGGTGCATGCTCAATATCGAAGGGCGTCTGCGCCGCACCGGCGACACCAAGACACGCGTGCTGCATATTGCGCAGGTGCTCGCCGGCGATGCCTAAGCTCCGCCGGTTCGGCAAGCTCGTCGCCGCCATTCTCCCGATCGTCATGCTCACGTGCGCGAGCGCAGCCGCGCGCGCGGGCAGTCTTCACTTCTCGTGAGTCGCGATGCAAGTTCAATCGATGCAATTCAAGGCGCGCGCCGGGCAAAAGCTCGCGGACCAGCGTCTGCAAGCCAATCTCAAGAAGCTCTCGACCAAGTTCGTGACGGCGCGTGCGGCCGCCATCGAGGAAATCGACTTCGAGGCGACGCGCGAAGCGCTCAAGGAGCGCCGTAATCGCGGGCTGGAGACGCTCGACGTCTGGCTGGAAATCTTCGAGCGCGAAGCCACCCGACGCGGCGCGACCGTGCTGTTCGCCGAATCGACGCAGGACGCGGCGCGTCTGATCGCCGAGATCGCGCGCAAGCACGACGTCAGGAAGGTCATCAAATCGAAGTCGATGGTCACCGAGGAGCTGCAACTCAACAAGGTGCTCGCCGATATGGGCGTGCAGTCGGTCGAGACCGATCTTGGCGAGTACATCCTGCAGATCAACGATAACGAGCCGCCGTCGCACATCATCGCGCCGGTCGTGCACAAGGATAAGGACGAAGTCGCGGACCTGTTCGCGCGCGTTCACCAGAAGCCGCGGCTGACCGAAATTCCGCTGATGACCCGCGAGGCGCGCGAGATGCTACGTCCGCAGTTTCTCTCGGCCGACATGGGCGTGACGGGCGGCAACTTCCTCGTTGCCGAAACCGGCTCCGTGGCAGTGGTGACGAACGAGGGCAACGAAGGCATGTGCACGATCATGCCGCGCGTGCACGTGGCCGTGACGGGCATCGAGAAGGTGCTACCCACGCTTGAGGATTTGGCGACGGCGATGCGTCTGCTGCCGCGTTCGGCCACCGGGCAGGGCACGTCGAACTACTTCTCGCTGCTCACTGGCACGCGTGCCGAGGGCGAAGTCGACGGTCCCGATCATATGTACTTCGTGCTCGTCGATGGCGGGCGCTCGGGGCTGATCGGCGGCGCGTTTCAGGAGATGCTGCGCTGCATTCGCTGCGGCGCGTGCATGAACCACTGCCCGGTGTATCAGAAGATCGGCGGTCACGCGTACGGCTGGGTGTATCCGGGGCCGATGGGATCGGTGCTGACGCCGAGCTATGTGGGCCTGGAGAAGACGCTCGATCTGCCACAGGCCGCAACGCTGTGTGGGGAGTGCAATCGCGTTTGTCCGGTGGGGATTCCGATTTCCGACTTGCTGCGCAAGCTGCGCGAGCGTCAGGTGGATCGCGGTCTGCGGCCGTGGCAGGAGCGGGCGGCACTCGCCGCGTGGGCGTTTGCTGCGCGACGTCCGCGTCTCTACGCAACGCTGTCGGGGCTGGGATCGTGGGCATTGAAGCGAATGGGACGCGATCGCGGCAGCATCTCGAAGCTGCCATTCGGCGGCGGATGGACCGACACGCGCGAGATGCCCGCCCCCAGCGGCAAGACGTTCCGCGCGATGTATCGGGAGCGTCGCGCGCCGCGTTGAACGATGGGGCGCTGTTGCGTTGTTGTAAAGGCCGTTGCCGACGAGGGGCGGCCGTCAACGAAAGAAGCCGGGCCGCCTGATTCGCGCAAGCAGCGAAAAGGGGCACCGGCTTTTTTCGTCCTTGGCGTTCAGACGCCCTCGGACGCCTTCAAGCACCCTCAAGTGTCTCAGGCGCGCGAGTGCAGCGCGAGACGCTTCTCGATGCGTCGTTGCAGCGCCGACAATCCCGTCGATAGCACCCAGTAAATGGCGGCACATGTGAGGTAGAGCGGCAACGGCTGATACGTCGACGCAATGACTTCCTGCGCCGAGCGCAGCAACTCGGTCACGGTAATCACCGAGACGAGCGACGTGTCCTTGATCAGGCTGATAAGGGTGTTGCCAAGGCTCGGCACTGCAATGCGCAAGGCTTGCGGCGCGATGATATAGCGCAGCGTCTGCCAGTACGAAAGTCCGAGACTGTACGACGCCAGCCACTGCCCGCGCGGCATGCCGGCGAGCGCGCCGCGCATGCTCTCCGACAGATATGCGCCGGCGTTCAGGCTGAGTGTCAGCACGCCCGCGGGTGTCGGTTCGAGCGAGATGCCGATGCCGGGCAGCCCGTAATAGATCACGAAGATCTGCACCAGCAGCGGGGTGCCGCGCATGATGCTGACGTAAGCGCGCGCGATGGCGCGAGGCAGGCGGAACTTGCCGATGCCCATGATCGCCACGACGACGCCGATCGCCAGACCGAACACCATCGACATCACGGCGAACTTGATCGTGAGCACGGTGCCCTGCAACAGCACAGGCATGGATTGGGCAGCGAGTTCGAATGGATTCATGGGGGTGTCTGGTGATATGTCGTGGAGCACAAAGACGACGGCCGGCACCCGCGTTAATGGCGTGATGCCGGCCGTGATGCGCGTGGGTAGCCCGGAGTTCGCACGATGCCGTTGATGTCGGTAATGCCGTTCATGCCATCAAACGGCGCGGCGGCGGGTGTCCCAGCGCATTCTTGCGCGGCCTGCGCGGTTTGCGTCTTACTGCGCCGGCTTCGACGTGTCCTTGCCGAACGACGCTTCCGAGAGCTTGGCGAGCGTGCCGTCCTTCTTCATCTCCGACAGTGCGTCGTCGATCGCCTTGGCGAATTTCGGATTGCCCTTGCGGAACGGAATGCCGACCGCCTGGCTGGTGCCGGGTAGCACGGCGCCCGGCTTCAACGGCAGCTTCGACGTTTTGATCAGGTACGCCATCATCAACTGATCGTTGAGTGCGGCATCGATACGGCTGGCGGCGAGATCGCTCAGATACTCGGGAGCACCCGGATACGTGCGCACGTCGATACCCGGCACGGTCTTCGCGATGTCAGCGTAATTGCTGCCGAGGCTCACGCCGAGCTTGTGACCCTTGAGGGCGTCAAGCGTGTTGAACTCACGGTTGTCGTCCTTGCGTCGGATGAGCTGCGCTGCGGAGTAGGTGTACGGCTGGCTGAAGTCGAGCGACTCCTTGCGCTTGTCGGTGATCGTAACCTGATTGACGATGACGTCGAACTTGCCGGCGAGGAGCCCACCGATGATGCCGCTCCATTCCGTCGTGACGAACTGGGCCTTGACGCCGAGACGTTGCGCGATCGCTTTGGCCACATCGACGTCGAAGCCTTCGAGCTGGCCGCCGGTGCCGCGATAGTTGAACGGGGGATAAGTCCCTTCGATGCCGATTTTCAACACGCCCGCAGATTTCACGTTGTCGAGCAGGTCGGCAGCGTGCGCAGGCGAAGTGCTCATCAGCGCGGCAGCGGCCATCGGGACGAGGCACAGTGTCTTGAGCCAGGATTTCATGATGTTGGGTTTTCCCTGTGTCGAATGAAGGGGAGCGCGATCGTGCGGCCGGTCAGGCCGTACGCAGCGCCTGCACGCATTCTCGCACCAGCTCGGGGCCGCGGTAAATCAGACCGCTGTACACCTGTACCAGACTGGCGCCGGCGTCGAGCTTGGCCTGTGCATCGGCGCCCGAGAGGATGCCGCCCACGCCGATGATCGGCAGCGCGCCGCCGAGCTCGGTGGCCAGCGCGCGGATCACGCGGTTCGAGGCGTCGAACACGGGGCGCCCCGAGAGGCCACCCGTTTCGTTGGCGTACGGCAGGCCTGCGACGGCTTCGCGCGAGAGCGTGGTATTGGTGGCGATCACGCCATCGAAGCCATGACGCGTGAGCGTGCCAGCGATCACCTTGATCTGTTCGTCGTCGAGATCCGGCGCAATCTTCAGCGCGATCGGCACGTACTTGCCATGACGATCGGACAACGCGCGTTGTTTGTCCTTGAGCTTGCCGAGCAGGGCGTCGAGTTCGTCGCCGCCTTGCAGTTGGCGCAGGTTCTTGGTGTTGGGCGACGAGATGTTGACGGTCACGTACGTGGCGTACGGATAAACCTTCTCGAGACAGATGAGGTAGTCGTCGACGGCGCGCTCGATGGGCGTATCGGCGTTCTTGCCGATGTTCAGGCCCAGCGGTCCCTTGTAGCGGGCCGATTGCACGTTTTGCAGGAACTGCTCGACGCCGCCGTTGTTGAAGCCCATCCGGTTGATGATCGCTTCGGCTTGCGGCAGACGAAAAATGCGAGGTTTCGGATTGCCCGATTGCGGACGCGGCGTGACCGTGCCGACTTCCACGAAGCCGAAGCCGAGCGCGGCGAGACCGTCGATGCAACTGCCGTCCTTGTCGAGACCGGCAGCGAGGCCCACGGGATTCGGGAAGCGAATGCCCATGACCGTGCGCGGATCTTCGGGCAGCGGTTGACCGACAAGACCACTCAGACCGAGCGAGGCGGCGCCGCGCAGCGTGGCCAGCGTCAGATGGTGGGCCTGTTCGGCATCAAGACAGAACAGGGCGCGACGGGCCAGGGGATAGAGGGGCGCAAGCACGATGTCGGGTTCGGCAGAATCGGAAAGTCGCCATTTTACCGGTATCCCGGTCGCAGAGCGCGTCTTTTTCTACGCTCTGCGTACTCCTGTTTTGTGCAGTTTCCCAAGGGGGATGAGCGCGGTGCGCACTGCCGATGGGCAGTGTCGACGGGCGGTGGGCTACTGGCCTGCGGCGTCGAGCATGGCCTCGGGCATGTCCTGCCACTGACCGTCGATCAGGCCTTGTAGCGGCCGGAAATTGGCCTTGTAGACCATCTTGCGGCTTTGCTGGATCCAGTAGCCGAGATAGACGTGTGGCAGCCCGAGCGCGCGGGCCTGCTCGATCTGCCAGAGGATGTTGTACGTGCCGTATGAGGCGCCTTCGACGTCGGGGTCGAAGAACGTGTAGACCGAGGACAGGCCGTCGCTCAGGATGTCGACCATGCTGATCATGCGCAGCGTGCCCGCGCCCTGATGCCCCGGCGGCTCGCGGAATTCCACCAGGCGCGAGTTCACCCGGCTTTGCAGCAGGAACTGCTCGTACTGCTCGCGGCTGTCGTGATCCATGCCGCCGCCCGCGTGGCGTCGCGACTGATAGCGCATGTAGAGCTGGTAATGCTCTTCGGTGTAGTGAAGCCCCGAGACGTTGACGGCGAGCGACGCGTGGCGTCGCCAGATACGTCGTTGCGTGCGGTTAGGAACGAAGCGGGCGATCGGTACGCGCACGGGAATGCACGCGCGGCAGCCGTCGCAATACGGACGATAGGTAAATACCCCGCTGCGACGGAACCCGGCGCGCACGAGTTCGCTGTAGACGTCCGAGTTGATCAGATGGCTGGGCGTGGCGACCTGCGAGCGTGCCGTGTGACTGTCGAGGTAGCTGCAAGGGTAGGGCGCCGTTGCGTAGAACTGAAGGGCAGACAGCGGAGAGAGCGGCAGTTCGTTCGGATGGGTCACTGCGAAACCTCGTGAGCCTTATCTGCTGCGTTACCGTAGGCCAGCGCGCTGAGCATCTGTTTGTCCAGACGCCAGGCCGGTGCGGGGGCCGTGACCGCCTTTTGCACGTGTGCCAGAAAGGCCTGGCGGGGAATTTCGCCGCCGCCAAGTGACGCCAAGTGAGCGGTACTTTGCTGGCAGTCTATCACCTCTATTGCGTGTGTGCGTGCAAACGCGACGAGCGCGGCCAACGCGATTTTCGAGGCGTCGGTGCGCTTGGCAAACATCGATTCGCCGTAGAACATGCGTCCGAGCGATACGCCGTAAAGGCCGCCGACGCGCTCGCCTTCGAAGAACGTCTCCACACTGTGCGCGAGTCCGGCGTCGTGCAGGGCGCGGTACGCGGCGACGATGGCCGGCGTGATCCAGGTGCCGTCTTGACCCCGGCGCGGTGCCTGCGCGCAGGCTTGCATGACGGCGGGGAAGTCGGCGTCGAGGCGGATTTCCCAGGCGTTGTCTCGCAGCACGCGGCGCAGCAACTTGCGGAAGTTATGACTGACGACGAAGTTCTCGGGCCGCAGCACCATGCGCGGATCGGGGCTCCACCAGAGTACCGGCTGGCCCTGCGAGTACCACGGGAAGATGCCTTGCCGATAGGCCGCGAGCAGGCGTTGCGGCGAGAGGTCGAGTCCGGCGGCGAGCAACCCCGGGGCGTCGCTCGACGCATCGAGCGCTTCATCGACCGAGGGGAAGGGATCGTTTGCTTCGAGCCAGACGACCATGGTGACGTTAGCCTTGCGGGGATTTCGTCGACATCATGGCGGGGGCGCTGAGCTCGACGAAGGTGACGGCGAGGCGCTCAGACACGCAGCATGGGCGTGAGAATGTCCTCGGTGTGCGCCGTGTGCACCGGCAACGACGGCACCGGTGCGCCCGGGAGCGCAACTGCGGTGTCTTGCGGCGCTTCGAGGTGCACGCCGAAAGCGCCGGCGCGGCGATCTTCAAAGAAGAAGCGCAGCGTCTTTGCGACGGTCGGGAAGGCAATGTCGTCCCACGGAATGTCGTCTTCCGAGAAGAGGGCGACTTCGAGGCTCTCCTCGCCGGCGGCGAACTGCGGCTCGCGCATCTGCGCCAGATAGAAGATGTGAACCTGATTGACGTGCGGTACGTTGAGCAGCGAGAACAGCGCGCCGACTTCAACGACTGCGCCGGCTTCTTCCAGCGTTTCGCGCGCGGCGGCCTGCGACGTCGTTTCCCCGATTTCCATGAAGCCCGCGGGCAGCGTCCAGTATCCGAGTCGCGGCTCGATGGCGCGCTTGCACAGCAGCACCTGATCGCCCCAAACAGGCACCGTGCCGAGCACGTTGCGCGGGTTCTGATAGTGGATGGTGCCGCAATGCGTGCAGACATGCCGCTCGCGGTTGTCACCGGGCGGAATGCGCAACTCGACCGGATGGCCGCAGGCGGAACAGAATTGGATGGGAGGGCGTCGGTTCATGGTTGCTGCGAGTGTATCACCGGCAAAGCGCGCTGTGCGGCGACGCACACAGGGTGTCGGGATAACCCGTGGTGCGGGGCGACACGGCGGTTTTCAACGGCACGTGAGCGAGTATTTGAAAAATATTCGGCATGTCATGTTGCACTGCGATGGCAATTGCCATATAATCTAATTCTTCAGACGCGGGGTGGAGCAGTCTGGCAGCTCGTCGGGCTCATAACCCGAAGGTCACAGGTTCAAATCCTGTCCCCGCAACCAAATTGAAAAGCCTGATTTCCACAAGAAATCAGGCTTTTTGCATTTCTGCGTTTGTTTTTGTCCACTTGTACTACGTGGCATGTGTGGTTCCTGTGAGTGCTCTGATGAGCGTTGCACGGAACATGGATGCCGCCGCGACTTCCTCGCGCACTCTACATACGTATACGTCACGCCAACGATATCCAATCACGGGTTTCTTTATGTCTGGCATCTTCAGCACGAACGAAAGCGAATTCGACGCGATCGCCGAACTTTGGGAGGCCTCGGTGCGTGCGACGCACGATTTTCTGAGCGATGACGATATTGCGTGGTTGCGTCCGCGCATTCGCAATGATTATCTCGGGGCGGTCACATTGCGTGTGTTCCGTGACGACGCCGGCGTCATTCGCGGTTTTCTCGGGGCCTCCCCGGGCAATGTCGAGATGCTGTTCGTTGCGCCTGAAGCGCGTCGGCAGGGCATTGGTGCCGCGTTGCTCGCCTACGCGGTTCGCGAGCTTGACTGCACGAGTGTCGACGTCAACGAGCAGAACCCGCAGGCGTTGGCGTTCTATCGTCGAGAGGGATTCGAAGTGACGGGACGCTCGGCGTTAGACGGCCAGGGGCGGCCGTTCCCGCTGTTGCACATGCGGCTGGCTACCGCGCCGCCGGCAGCAGACGCTGTTTGATCTTCGTGCCGAACACGTTGACCACGAGGCCCGACATGACGAGCACAGCACCCGCGATTTGCGGCGTGGTGAGTTGTTCGTCGAGCAGCAGTGCGGCCGATGCCAGCCCGATGATCGGCACGAGCAACGAGAACGGCGCGACCTGACTGGCGGGGTAACGCGTCATCAGGCGGCCCCACAGCGAGTAGCCGACAAGCGTTGCGATAAAGGCGAGGTATGCGATGGCGAAGATCGACGACGCGGAAATATGCGTGAGCGAGTCCGCGATTTGCTGGGGCCCTTCAAACCAGTAGGAGAGCAGGGCGAACGGAATCGGTGGGATCAGGCTGCCCCAGACGACGAGGCCGACCAGATCGACCTTGCCGATTTTCTTCGTGACAATGTTGCCCGTCGCCCAGCTCAGCGATGCGCACAGGGTGAGCACGAAGCCGATCAGCGTCATGGCGCTGCCGCCTTGCATGCCGATGATGGCGAGGCCGGCCGCGGCGATCAGCAGACCGATAACGTTTTGCACCCGGAAGCGTTCGCCCAGGCACAGCACTGCGAGCGCGAGAGTGAAGAACGCTTGCGCTTGCAGCACGAGCGACGCGAGTCCCGCGGGCATGCCGACGTACATTGCTGTAAACAGGAGGGCGAATTGCCCGAACGAGATCGTGGCGCCGTACGCGATCAGCCATAGCCACGACACTTGCGGACGTTTGACGAAGAAGATCGCGGGGAATGCTGCGAGCAGAAATCGGAGTGCGCCCAGCAACATTGGCGGGACGCCATGCAGGCCGACCTTGATGACGACGAAGTTCACGCCCCAGGCGAGTACGACGATCAGTGCCTGCAAGAGATCCTTCGGTGCCATGCTGGCGTCTCCTTGTCTTGTATTGGTTATTGTCGCAAGGCGAAAGTGTACTCCCGGGACGTCGACGTGTCGTGTGAAAATCCCGTCGAAAGGCCCGTTGCGGCGGGCGCTGGATGGGGTTGTACGGTTCGTTCGCCCCCGGCGAACGATGAGGGCATGACGTATACTTTGGGTTTCGTTTATCAAGAGACGTCGTCTTGCGAGCGCTTCAGGTTGCCTGTCTTGGGTCACCTGCTCGTACGAGACGACGTTTGCCGTATCAGAGGAATTTGCATGAACCTGCCTGCCCGCCGCGTCAGCGTGGCGCCGATGATGGATTGGACGGATTCGCATTGCCGGGTCTTCCACCGTCAGTTGTCGCGTCACACGTGGCTCTATACCGAGATGGTGACGACCGGTGCGTTGTTGCACGGCGATGTCGCGCGTCATCTCGATTTCGATGCTATGGAGCATCCCGTCGCGTTGCAATTGGGCGGTAGCGAGCCGCAGGATCTGGCGCGTGCGGCGAAGCTTGGCGAGCAGTGGGGTTATGACGAGATCAACCTGAATTGCGGATGCCCGTCGGAGCGCGTGCAGCGCGGCGCATTCGGGGCGTGTCTGATGGCTGAGCCGACGTTGGTGGCGGACTGCGTCAAAGCGATGCGCCATGTGGTGCAAGTGCCGGTGACGGTCAAGCATCGCATCGGTATCGACGACGTCGAGTCGTTCTCGTTCGTCGAGGACTTCGTCGGCAAAATTGCGGAAGCGGGTTGCACGACGTTCATCGTTCATGCGCGCAACGCCATTCTCAAGGGGCTGAGCCCGAAGGAGAATCGCGAGATCCCGCCGCTGAAGTACGACTATGCGTATCGTCTCAAGCAAGCATTTCCGCAGTTGGAGATTCTGATCAACGGCGGCGTGAAGACACTCGACGAGGTCGAACTACATTTGCAGCACGTCGACGGCGTGATGCTGGGCCGAGAGGCGTATCACAATCCATACGTACTGGCGGAGGTGGATGCGCGCTTCTATAGTGATGCGTCGCCAGTGAAGTCACGTGAAGCAGTCGAGGATGCGCTGATCGAATATGCGGCGTCGCAAGTCGAGAAGGGGCAGTATCTCGGCGCGATTACGCGTCACGCGCTGGGCCTGTATCGCGGCGTGCCGGGCGCGCGCGGATGGCGTCGCGTGTTGTCGGACCCGAAGCGTCTGAAGGCGGGCGTCAGCGCCTTTGAAGAAGCGCGAGCGCAGTTGCGTGCGGGCGCGTTCACCGAACGTGACGATGCGGAGTCGGTGGCCGCGGCGTGAGGCGATGGGTGGGGCGCTGTCTGACAGTGTCGGGCATCGCTCATCGGCATCGAAAGGCGACGTTCAGCGATGGGCGTTCGCCGCGTGAGAAGACGATGTCGCGCATCGATCATGCACGCGAGAGAAGAAATCTTTCGATGAAGTGAAAAAAGTGTTGGCAACACGATAAAAACGTCGCTATAATCTTGTTTCTGTTCAGCGAGCAAGTCAAGGCGCTGATCACGGCGGTGGCCGTAGCTCAGTTGGTAGAGTCCTGGATTGTGATTCCAGTCGTCGTGGGTTCGAGTCCCATCGGTCACCCCAAAATCCCCTTGTAGTTCAAAGCGCTAGACGCGTCTTTCTTTCCCGATCCGGGAAATCTTCCCGATAAAAATCAAATTTTTCCGCATCACATCGGATGCTGATGTGCGTTGCATTCGACATCGGTCGCAGCGTTTACGCGTTGTCGAAAGGGGGCGCCTGCAAGCTCACCTATGACGCACTGGTAAAACGAAATACTCAAAGCTATTAGTCATCGGATCAAGGCCGACGGCTCCGGAGAAGTCGTTGCTGGCCTCGCATATCAACGAGTCTTTGAAACGCTCCTTGTCGATGTCGATTGGCATCGGAAAAAAGTAATAGGGCGCTAGCCCAGCCTCATTCAGCCATTCGCCACGACCAATCTCACTCAAATAACGCAATTAGTCAGTCGGGATGCCCGGTATCGTTCAGCAACAACGGCTATCTCTGAAGCCTGTCGCTTTGCCAGGTTCGCAAAAAGGGGAATCCCTTGCGGCTGCAAACGAGTCAGATGCTCATACATGGTGGGGCTGCCAGTTCAGGCGTTGTTCTTGTGGCAATTCTCGGAAGGTTCTCAACGATTGGCCGTCTCATACACGCGTTGCGTTTGCCGCACGTCGGCATGTTGTCGCAAATCCATACGCAGAAAAAAGCCCGCATTGCACGGGCTTCTTTACGTTTTAAAGGCGCGGCGTAGTCGGCCGTGCCTTCGGGGTGGCGGGCAAGTCCGCCATCATGGAGCGAACGCTTGCCCGAATCACCGTGTCTCGCAAGGCGTCGATATCACGTGTCGAGGCGCCTTTCGGTTGAATGGCCGCTGTGTTGAAGCGCTCCAGCGGGACAAGCCCTCCGGTGCGACCTTGTACGTTGATTTTCGGAGACACGCCAGAAACCGCCGTGCAAACCGTGTCTCCGCCGCTGGAAATCTGAGTGCAATTGTAGATCAGGACGATTTCATAGCGTTCTGCAGGAAACCGCGTCACATATTCGCGCGTCACGATATCGCTGATGAGCGCCGCGGGGTCGGCTGGCTTTCCGTCGCCGAAGAAAGAAACCGTGTATTCGCCGGCCGCGATCGCGCCGAAGGACGCGGAAAGTAGCGTCAACAGCACCCCGAGTTTCGCTTTCATACCTTGATATCCTAAGTGATTTTGTCAACTTGCTCAGGAGTGTAACGGTATTTGACGGACGGTCTTGAGCGAGAACTGCGCGCACACGCCGCCGCCGATCGAGCGGACTCGTCAATCATTGCGACAGGGCGCGCCCGCGCATCAATTCCACGAATTCCCGCTTTGCGTGGCGGTAAATGTCCCCGGCGAACTATTCTGAAAGGCGGCTTGCCCCGCACTGAGATCCGTGACGCTATTACCCGCGAATTTGCCCGTGCCCGTCACGCCCTTGGCGATCCAGACGCCTTGCGCGCCGAAGATGCTGACGTCCATGCCATTGCCGGACGACGGATCCTGAACCCGGTTGCCTTGCACCAGCACATGCTTGCCGCCCGCCACGCGTAACGCGTTCGCCCAGTACGGTGCGACGGACGTGTTGTTGAGGATTCGCGTGCCGTCCATCTGACTGTTGGTGCCGGCGTCGCCAGCGTCGGAGTCGGTGGCGATGCCGTCGTCGCCGGTGCCGCGAACGAAGTTGTTCTGCGCCGTGAGGTTCAACCCGAGCTTTCGCGGATCGAGCGTGTTGCCGTTGTTCAGGTTGATGCCGTCGCCCCAACTGTCGGCAACGCGGCTGTCGCGAATCGTGCCGTTGCTGCCGCTCAGCCACTGGGCGTCGCAGTGCTGAATCCAGACCCGTTCGATCAGCCAGCCGTTGCCTTGCGACGTGATGCCGTAATCGTCGCCGCCATCGCCGCCGATGCCGCGATAGATCGCGTTCGAGTCGATCGACACGTCGCGGATGACCGAGTTCGTCCCGAGACGGACGTTCGAGCGCCACCGCTTGGACGGCGGCGGCAGTGGCACGTTGCGATAGATCGTCGAATACCACATGCCCGCGCCGTTGACCGTCACGCCCGTGAGATCGAGCCCGCCCGACGCCAGGCTGCTGACGCGGTACTTGCCCGGCGGAATCCTGTCGGGAGCGCCCGTGTGCGGCCCGGAGGCGGGAAGGTCGGTCGGGAGATGGGGAGATGCACCTCATACTCCCCGCACTGGCGACTCGGCGATGCGTTCGTATCGAGCGTTTTCGCGTGCGTCCACGCTTCTCGGCACGTGTTCGACGGAGTCTAGTGACCGGGGAATGGCGAGGCAAGCATGCCGCGCGACTGACTTCGGAAGGGGCGACGCGATTTCGCGTACGTGAGCATTGGCGTAATGAAATTGAGCATTCGCGCGCCGAAGTTCGCAAAGTTTGATCTACGTCTAATTCCCCGTTCGACGCATGCCGCCAGCGGGCAACGGGCCGTCCATAATGGATTCGTCATGTTTTCATGACCCTGTCTTGCCGGGAGTGTCATGGTGCCCCATGCGCCCCGGTTTTGAAGCCCGCCTCCCTTAGGTGGGCTTTTTTTCGTCCGTGAGCGACGTCTTTCGGCGGCGTGCCGTTGCGATGTAACTCATAGAGCACGAACGTGCTACGATTTTCTGACAGGCAGGGCGTTTTTGGGATATTCAGGACATCGCGGAGACGGCAATGGCTATTTTCCTGCACGGCGGCCTAGGTCTTGGCAACGACGGCGAATCCGTGCGTTTCAACGTCAACGTCGACGGCAACATCCGGAGTTGCGTGATCGGGCGCGCCGCGCTGAACCGTCTCGCCGGTACCGACGCGAGCGGCGAAGCGCTTTTCGACCAGTTCGTCGATTTCGAGGACGACATCGTCGAACTTGCGGCCCAGGCGATCGCCAAGGGAGCCGCCACGGAACCCATCGTCGTTGGCACGGACTGAGCTTGCCCTGAATCGGTATTGAATGTGCCCCGCGTACGCCTGCCAGCCGCGCGGGCTGAGGTTCCTGCATCTCGCCAACCGGAGGCTGTCATGAGCTACACATCGCATGAGCAGGTCTACGAGTATCGCGCGGGCTATCAAATCCGCGTTCGTGCATTCCAGAGTGAGTACGCCGGTCCGTGGGACTATCTGGTGCAGGTCAGCCGCCACGGCACCCCGGAAGGTCCGGAGGTGCGCTCGCCCGACGGGCACCGCGACAACCGCCAGGACGCCGAGATGGCCGGTCTCAAAGCCGGAGAGCGTATCGTCGACGAGGTGCTGGGCGACGAGCAGTACGACTGAGGCCGATGGGGCAGGGTCGTATCCGCACCGATCACCGATCTGCGGGCCTGGCCCCTCTACCTTCTACCTTCGTCCCTCTTCGTGAGTGCCGATGCGATGCCATAGGCCGTCTTCGGAGCGTGCGGCACGTCCGTCTTCCGCGAGCTTCTCCAGATGAGCGCGCAGAGAGCGTTGGGCCACGCCGTGATGTGCGGCAGGCACATCGGCGTAGACGACCGGTGTGAGTGTTTCGAGGCTCGCCGGTCCAACTTTTTCGAGTGCCGCGAGCGTACTGGCCTCGCGCGCGAGCCGATGCGCAATGAGCCGCGCGATGCGCTGCGCGGGATGATCCATCACGAAGCCGTGCCCCGGGGCGAGCCACCGCGGCGCGAGTGCCGACAGCTTTTCCAATGACGCCAGATACGTCGCCATATGCCCATCAGGCGGGTTGATGACGACCGTCGATCCCTGCATAACGTGGTCGCCGGTGAAGACCAGCCCGGCATCGTCCAGCGCGTAGCACAGATGATTGGCCGCATGCCCCGGCGTGTGGATCGGGCGCAGTACCCGAGCGTCCGGCAAAGTCACGACGTCGCCATCGGACAGCGCCACGTCCGGCACGAACGCGGTGTCTTGCCCCTCGTCGTGACGCGCGCGCATGCCATACGTCGTGGCCCCCGTCTTCGCTTTCAGTAACCGCGCGCCGGGCGAATGATCGCGATGCGTGTGCGTGACGAAAATCTGGCGGATGAGGCCGGGCGAGGCACGCAGGATCGCGTCGATATGTGCCGCATCGTCGGGTCCCGGATCGATGACGGCCCAGGCGTTGTCCGGCCCGCCGCCCACGAGATAGGTGTTGGTGCCGGGGCCGGTCATCATGCCGGGGTTCGGCGCTGCGACACGCAGCACGCCCGGCATCAGCGTGACGGCACACCCCGGCACGATCTCGTAACTGCCGGTGCCTGCCTCCTGCGGATCGATCAGCGTCAGTTCGGCCCACGCCGGTTCGTCCGGCGTGATCGGCCAGCGCCCGCGTTTGCCGTGCGCGAGACGCGGCTGAATCCGCGGCACCTCGCGCTGCGCTGCTGCCGTCGCGATCGCCTGCTTGGCCGTGCCCATGCTTTCCAGCCATTGCAGCAATTTTCGCGTGGGCGGCAGCAACCGGAGCTGATCGGCGTGCGTGAGGGCGTATTGCGGGCGCATCCATCGGTGCGCCGCCGTCTCGATCCGATCGACTTCGACCTGCTGGCCTTCGGGCAGCATCGCGAGGAAGAACCGCGTATCGAAGCGCTTGGGCAGCGCCTGCGGCGTGACCCAGTGACTCAGATAGTGCAGACGCTGCGGCGTGAGCCGTACCCCGAACGACTGGCACAACGACGCGATATCGAGCTTCCCGTCATGCAGGGCCTCGCGTTGTGCGCGCATGGCGCCGAGGCGGCGCTCGTCCACGGGAGTGCCGATGACATCGTCCGCAAATAACACGCTCGTTTCCTCGAAGCACTCGCGTATCGCGGCGACGTAGTAATCGAGGCCACCTTCGGGAAGCCGGAGACGTTGGCTGGCGGTCGCGTCGTCGATGCCATGACAGGCGGCATGCCCGAGGCGATCGGTGGCGTCGACCACGCCGCCGGGGAAAACGTAGGCGTCGGAGCTGAAGTCGTTAGCCCGTACGGCGCGTCGTAACAGCAGGACTTCCATGCCGCTCGCGCGCTCGCGCAGCACGACGAGACTGGCGGCCATGCGCAGCGATGGGCGGTCGGGGGCGTGGGTCGGTGCGGGTGCCGGTGACGCTTCAGGGCGATCTGACATGAGATGGGCGCTCTCAAGCCGCGCGATATCCGAAAGTCTCTAGTGTGCCATCGGAAAAGAGACGCCGCACGCGGGGCCACCCCGGAGGGACAGCGTGGCGTGCGCTGCGTTGCGATGGCAGCGAAATCGGGACTAGCCCAGACTCAGCGTAACGAAGCGAAGCGAGCCGCGACGCCCACCGGCGTTGCAGATCAGGCGCCATCGTTCGCGGCGTGGGTCGACACCGTCGTCATCTCGTTGCGGGGACGATAGTTTTGCCCTGCCGGCATGCGCGCCGCCACCGTTTGCAGCCATTGCAGGGTCGCTTCCGGTTGCGTGACGGGCAGCATATGGCCGCCGTCGACGAGCGTGAGACGCACGTGCTCGCTGGCCGCCGGCATCGTCTCGCCGTGTTGACGGTAATCGAGGATAAGATCGCCGCGTCCGTAGAGGATGTCCACGGGCACCGCCAGTTCGGCGTAGCGCGCGGCAAGGCCCGGCATGTCGCGTTCCGCGGTGAGGATATCGACGCTGCCGGCTTCGAAGTTGCCCGGACGGAAGCCTAGCACGCCGCCGCCGCGAATCAGAAAGTCCTTCGGGGCCGCTTCCGGGCCGAAGACATACGCGAGCGTCGTGCGGCCCGTCATCATGCCGATGGGCACGGCGAGGGTGTGTCCGATCCAGCGACGCCACCACGCGCTGCGAATCGCCAGCGAACGGAAGGGCGCAGGGACTTCGGTCGCCGGTTGCGTGAGCGGCGCGATCAGCGCGAGCGCGCCCACATGTTGCGGATGGTCGAGCGCCAGCGTGAGCGATATCGCGCCGCCCAACGAGTGACCCACCACCAGCGGACGATGCAGCGCGAGCTTGTCGATCAACCGCGCGACGACGCTCGCCTGCCACGCGATCGCGGCATCGCGCTGCGGTGCACGCGTCGAGTAACCGCAGCCGGGGCGATCGACGAGCACGATGCGATGCGTGCGCGCCAAATCTGCTAATGGTAGGTACGCGAAGTTGCGTAGCTGACCGCAAAGCCCGTGGATGAACACCATCGCCGGGCCCTGTCCGAAATCGACGTAATGCAGACGTTCGCCGTCGATGTCGAGAAACTGACCGTCCGGCGGCACGGCCGCTTCGGCACGCCGGGCAACGCGACGCGTGAAGCGTCTGAGCACGAGCACCACGGCGGCTAGGGCGATGACGAGGCAAATTAGCAGGTAGGCGATGAGCATGATGTCGTGTCGAAGGGGCGGCAGTGCGGGGGGGCGCGCGTCAGTCAAACCGCATCGAAACCATTCGGGACGCCACTTGGCGATGCGGTGACACGTTGCATCGCCGGGCGCGGTGTTTTGCGTGTGCGGTGGGCATTATCGCGTTGCCTCGGTGACGGGCGCGGCGTTCGGGGTGTTGGCGCTATTCGCCTCGCGCGTCGCGACGTCCGGCTCACTCGATGCGTCAGACGTGTTCGCCACCGCCCGCGTGGCGCGCCGCTCGAAGCGCATGGCCCCGTCATCGACGCTACCCCAGCGCATCAGCCGCAAATCGCGCAGGTAACTCTGGTAGAAGACCCACGGCTTGCGTCCACCTTGCCGGGGCAACACACCGGTGGCGCGCTGGATATAGCCCGACGTCAGACCGATCGCAGGCAGTCCGCCATGCTCGCCCTCGCGCAGATGCGGCACGCAGGTGTCCGCATCGTGCGCGTCCATGTGACGGATCAGACGGCAGACATACTGCGCAATCAGCTCGGCCTTGAGCGTCCAAGACGCGTTGGTGTAACCGAAGATCGACGCGAGATTGGGCACGCCGCTATACATCATCCCCTTGTAAGACACCGTGTCGGCGAGCACCACCGGCTTGCCGTCGACCAGCAGCCGCGCGCCGCCCATCAACTGTACGCGCAGACCGGTGGCGGTCACGACGATGTCCGCATCGAGCGTCTTGCCGCTCTTGAGCGCGAGTCCGTTCGCCGTGAAGGTGGCGATTTCGTCCGTCACGATGTCGGCACGTGTGCTGCGCAATGCCTTGAAGATGTCGCCGTTCGGCGCGAGGCACAGACGCTGATCCCACGGGTGGTATCGCGGCGTGAGATCGCGTTCGACGTCGGCATGCCCTTGCGCTTGCTGTGCGGCGCGTCGGATCAGCAAGCGACGGATGACGTGGGGCCAGCGTCGCGCCGCGTTGTAAAAGCCGAGCGTAATCAAGACGTTTTTCATACGCACGAGGCGATGCGCAACGCCCGCGGGCAGCCACGCACGCAAGCGCTCGGCTACGCCGTCGCGTTGTGACATCGACAGGATGTAGCTCGGCGAGCGCTGCAACATGGTGACGTGTGCGGCGCTCGCGGCCAGACTCGGCAATAGCGTCACCGCCGTGGCGCCGCTGCCGACGATGACGACGCGCTTGTCGCGATAGTCGAGATCGGCGGGCCAGTGCTGGGGATGAACGACGGTGCCGGTGAAGGCATCCATGCCGGGCCAGGTGGGCGCATGTCCGGCGTCGTAGGCGTAATACCCGCTGCACATGAAGAGGAAGCGACAGGTGAGCGATTGCGTGTCCTGACGGCCGTCGGCGAGCGTGCGTTCAATGTACAGCGTCCAACGCGCGATGCTCGAGTCCCAGCGGGCTTCACTCACCTTGTGACCGTAGCGGATCAGGCCGTCGAGACCTTCCGCGCGGGCCGTGTCTTTCAGGTAGTCGAGGATCCTGCCGCCGTCGGCGATGGCCTGATCGCTGGCCCAGGGGCGGAAGCTGAAACCCAGCGTGAACATGTCGGAGTCGGAGCGCACGCCCGGATACCGGAACAGATCCCACGTGCCACCGAGCGACTGACGCGCTTCGAGCATCGCGAAGCGCGTGCCCGGGCAGCGCTCGCGCAGATAGTGCGCGGCAGCGATACCGGAGAGCCCGGCGCCAACGACGATGACGTCGAGATCGATGGCGGCTGTGACTGCATCGGATGCATCAGATGCGTTGGTTGCGGTACTGGACGTCATAGCGAGCGTCTCCGGCCGTGAGGACTTCAGTTCGTCGACGATTCGGTCGCGTTGTTGCTTGCGCCGGGCTTGCCCGATGTGCCCGAAGCACGCTTGCGCGACATGGCGCAGCGACGGTAGAACCAGACGATCATCGCCTGATAGCGCGCACCCAGCAGGCGAGCCAGCTTGTCGAGACGGCGAGCGTCCGCGCCCACGAGAACGCGTCGCGCATCGCGCTCGACGCCCGCGAGGATCTGGTGCGCGGCGGCGTCGGCGCTGGTCACGTCGATGAGCTTGTTGGCGCGGCGCCGATGCGTTTGCACGTCGACGCCGGTGAAGGCGGTCATGCTGTCGTCGATACGCGAAGACTGCACGATGTGGGTGGCGACGCCGCCCGGATGCACGCAAGTGCACGATACCGCTGAGTTCCCCAGCTCGAGCTCCATACGCAGCGCTTCGGTAAAGCCGCGTACGGCGAACTTGCTCGCGTTATAGGCCGATTGCGTGGGCATCGCGATGATGCCGAACAGGCTCGACAGGTTCACGATGTGCCCGTCGCCCGACTCGGTGAGGTAGGGGAGAAACGCCTGGGTGCCGTGCACGACGCCCCAGAAGTTGATGTTCATCAACCACTCGAAGTCCTCGCGACGCGCCGTTGCGACCGGCACAGATAGCGCGACCCCGGCGTTGTTGAAGATGAGGTTGACCGTGCCATGCGCGGTGGCTGTCTCGCGCGCCCAGGCGAAGACGGCGTCGCGATCGGCCACGTCGAGCCGCTGCGATGTGACCCGCACGCCGAGTGCACGGCAGGCGGCGGCGGTATTAACTACGCTGACTTCGTCGATATCGGACAAGGAGAGATGCGCGCCGCGACGCGCCAGCGCAAGGGCGAGCGAACGACCGATGCCGGAACCCGCGCCCGTGACGGCGGCGACCTTACCCGTGAATGTCTTCATTGAAATGCCTCTCATGAGTGCCGGCGGGTACGCCGGTGTGCGATGAAAATCGCACGCTATCAAGCGTCGTGTAAATTTGGTGTTAATTGTCACCACTTTAGTTTTGCGTCCGGGTGATGTCAAATAGCGAAATGGAACGGAAACTCGAATCGACGAATACGATGCGTTCGACAACGGCGGCCGCCAAGTCCGGCACGGCTGGCGGGCGGCGCTATGGCGGCGTGGAGCAGGCGCAGCGGGAACAGGCGCGACGCACAGCGCTCATCGGGGCAGCGAGCGAAGTGTTCGGCACGGTCGGATTTCGCCGCGCCACCGTGCGGTCGGTGTGCGGGCTGGCCAGGCTCAACGACCGGTACTTCTACGCGGCGTTCGAGAATATGGAGCACCTGCTGCGTGCGACGTACGCCCATCATGCGCAAACGTTACTCGACCAGTTGCGCGACGCCATCGCGGCCAGCCCACCGACGCTCGACGCGCAACTCGACGCCGGTCTGCACGCTTTCTTCGCGTTCTTGCGCGATCCCCACGCGGCGCGTGTGCTGCTGCTCGAAGTGATGGGCGTGAGCCACGAGACGGATCTGACCTATCAGCGCTATCTCTTCGAATTTGCGAAGGTGATTCTCGCCATCGCCGACGCGTCGGTGTTTACGCACGAGGGCGGGCGGGTCGGCAAGGGCAGTGAGAGCGGTAAGGACGGCACGGTCAACGAGGAGGCGCAGGCACAGGCGAAAATCGTCGGCCTCGCCCTGGTCGGTGCCATGACCCACGCGGGGACCGCCTGGGTGCTGACCGGCTATCAGGACACCGAGGCGCGCATGGTGGCGAGCTGCCGTCGCGTGCTTCGCGGCGCGTTGATCTGACGGCTGAAGGTGAGGCTTGTGGCATGCCTCGCTACAATACGACTTCCGCGTACGATGTCCATGACGCAAGCATGGCGTCATGCGTGTCGTCATCCCCTATTTTTCACTCTCCAAAAGGTCGCAAATGACCACTATCGGAACCCCGCTGTCGCCCCATGCGACGAAGGTCATGCTGCTGGGCGCAGGCGAACTCGGCCGTGAAGTGCTGATCGCGTTGCAGCGTCTTGGTGTCGAGACGATTGCCGTCGATCGTTACGAGAACGCGCCGGGCCAACAGGTCGCGCACCACTCGCGCACCATCGCCATGACCGATCCCGAGCAACTCAAGGCGCTGATCGAAGCCGAGAAGCCGGATCTCGTCGTGCCCGAGATCGAAGCTATTGCGACGCCCATGCTCGAAGCGCTGGAAGCCGACGGCGTGGTGCGTGTGATCCCGACGGCGCGTGCGGCGCGTCTGACGATGGACCGTGAGGGCATTCGCCGTCTGGCCGCCGAGACGCTGGGGCTGCCGACGAGCCCGTATCAGTTCTGCGATTCGCTCGAACAACTGCAAGCGGCCATCGACGGCGGGATCGGCTATCCGTGCGTCGTCAAACCGGTCATGAGCAGCTCGGGCAAGGGACAGAGCAAGATCGACAGTGCGGCCGACGTGAAGGCCGCATGGGATTACGCGATGGCGGGCGGACGCGTGAGTCACGGCCGCATCATCGTCGAAGGCTTCATCGACTTCGATTACGAGATCACGCTGCTGACCGTGCGCGCGCGTGGCGCCGACGCCCAGGTCGAGACCCACTTCTGCGCCCCGATCGGCCACAAGCAGGTGAGCGGCGATTACGTCGAGAGCTGGCAGCCGCATCCGATGTCGTCCGTCGCGCTCGAACGCGCCCGCGTGATCGCGCGTGAAGTGACGAACAACCTCGGCGGTCAGGGCTTGTTCGGTGTCGAATTGTTCGTGAGGGGCGACGACGTGTGGTTCAGCGAAGTCAGTCCGCGTCCGCACGATACCGGCATGGTGACGATGATCACGCAATGGCAGAACGAGTTCGAACTGCATGCGCGAGCGATTCTCGGCTTGCCGGTGAACACCACGCTCAAGACACCGGGTGCGAGTGCTGTTATTTATGGCGGCGTGGATGCCACGGGTGTCGTGTTCGACGACGTCGAGCGCGCACTGCAAGTGCCGCAGACGGATATTCGTCTGTTCGGCAAGCCGGAGAGCTTCGTGAAGCGTCGCATGGGGGTGGCGCTCGCGTATGACGACGATCTGGATGTCGCGCGCCGCAATGCGGTGGAAGCGGCAAGTCGGGTCAAGCCGCGCGCCGTCCGATAACGAAAAAAACCCCGCCTGAGCGGGGTTTTCTAATTGGGCAGGGCTACGAGACGCAGCGTACTGCCCGAGGCATGCCGGTCGCGTGAGCGACCGTGCAGCCAGTCACCAGACCTTACAGGGGCTGGATGCTACCGGCTTGCTTGCCCTTCGGTCCCATCTTCACTTCGAAGCTGACCTTTTGGTTCTCTTGCAGGGACTTGAAGCCCTTCGACTGGATTTCCGAGAAGTGAGCGAAGAGATCTTCACCACCTTCGTCCGGCGTAATGAAACCAAAACCCTTGGCGTCGTTGAACCACTTGACGGTACCAGTTGCCATTTCTTAAATCCTTAAAGTTTTCAAATGAGCGAGCGAGATGCTCAGCGAGCGCATGACATTAAAAAGCTGATCAGGTACAACCGAGTTGACGCAGAGGGCGACATTAGATGACACAAGACTCGCCATACAACGTTCATGCACCCGTTTTTTTACGGGAAAGGTGGGAAGGTGTCAAGCAGGGAAACTGTGGGATTGTTGATCCACGCCAGTTTCCAGCCATTTTTTCGCTGCGTTGCGACATACCTCCGGCAATGCCGGGCGACCGGTCGTGGCGTTGTCGCCATGCGATGCCTTTCGTTGTGAGCGAGGTCATTCGCTTTCGAGACGCTCGGAACGTAGCTTCACCGGCCGCCAGGCATACCGTACCGCTGGCACCTCGATGCCGGGGGAGACGGCGATAGGGTGAACCGCCCCCGCGCTGCCACCCATCTGCTCATAGAACCGCTGGGCGCGTAGGTTCCGCGCCAGTACCCACAGGTAAAGCGGCGCCCCTGGGTCGAGTACCGTTGCCCACCGCTGCACGCGCTGGAACAGCGCGCGGCCAATGCCTCGTCGTTGCCAGGGCGCCGCGACGTGGAGGTTGTCGAGCAGAATGCCGTCCGCTCCCGATAACGCGCATACGAAACCGGCAAGCGGTCCGTCCGCCAGTTCGGGACACGCCTTCCATATACGCAACGCGGGGTCGTCGGCACGCATCAAGCGTTCGCGCCACAACACTGCGTGTTCGCGCCGGAGTTGATCGCGCACATGTTCGCCCGGCAGCCACGGCGCGTAAGTCGCCTGCCAACTACCCGCATGCAGTTCTGCGATGTGCGTCGCGTCCTGCACCGTCGCGGGCAGGATGTGGGGTGTCGTCATGCTGCGTTTCCCAGGCGCCGGGAAGTGCATCGATTCGGATGAGAGCGCCGGGTGCCGTCACCGAGAAAATAACGAGACAAAAGCATCTCGCCGGACCGTGTGTCCGACAGGCAGTCTTGTGGCGTTGGCGCAACGGATGCGCCGCTGTACCGGCATTTCATGGAGGTGTCACCGCGCTATGCGCTCAGGGCGAAGGAGCCGGGCGACATGCTGCCACCCGGCGTTCACTATAGCGCGGTAGACGTCGTCACGCCCGGGCGCGTGCGTGGGCGTGACGATGGCTGGCGACACTTGGGCGCGCCCGATGCGTCGTTTTCGGCGGCATCGTGTGACGCGTTTTCACCGTCTTCCGATGCTTCGCGGCGCCCTTCGCATGGGCTGGTTTCGGATGATGGGCAGCGCGATGCGTACCTGCTGTTTTTGACGGGTGTCGCGTCTTCGATGACGAGGCCGTCGCCCTATCGTGACGATGCTTCGTGGTTGCTGAATGCACTTTCGCGTGACGGTGGGACCTGGCGTGGGACTCAGGGTGCGATGCCGGGGCGGCGAATGCCGAGGGGGCAAACGTTGCGACGAGTGCCAGCGAAAGGGCGACGTACGCATGGCGCAGGAAGCGCGGGTAGAGCTTGGGCAACAGTGTCTCCGTGGGAATAAAGGCGTCAGCAATGAGCGCCGGTCCGCGCGGCCCATCTGTCACCGATAGTGCGTGCGAGCGGCCGCGATTGTAGGGCCGCAAAAATGCGTTGTCGAGATGGTCGGCCGACCGCCCGCCTCACGTTCCGCACCGAATCGAACCTTTTTTGTGCACTGCCGCATAGCTTTCATATGAGATAGGTATTTTCCCTAGCAACGCATAAAACGCGCGCCACGACTCGATTTGGCGGCGTCAAAATAGATTCTCGTTACCCTCAAATTTGACGGGCACATGCCGTTAACGGCCTCATGGTCGCCTCATGACGGCGCTGCAACAGGCATCGTCGTGAAGCCATCATGGTGGGGCAAGCACGCTAGGCGGCCGCGCAGTGCCGCGTGTCTTTCGAGACCTTACGTGGCAACCAATCAGGCACCGACGCTCGACACTCTGCAATCGCTGCTGGAGACCGTCCAGCGCAACGAGCGTTCGCTAAAACGTTTCCAGGACATCGAGCTGGCGCTGATGGGCGCGCCGGATTTCGGCCAGTTTCTGGAAGTGGTGCTCAATCGCCTGCGTCACGATTTCGATCTGTCGGGTGTGCATCTGATGCTCGCCGAGGTCGACGACACGTTGCGCGATCTCATCGATACTGCCGAAGGCATCCGCGCGCTCGACGCCGGCCTGTGCATCGCGCAGGACGCCGGTACTTTCGCCGCCGTCTATGGCGACGGGCAACTCTGGATCGGGGCACCGCGTGAGCGTCATGCACCGCTCTTCGGGGCGCGTCCGCCCGCAAGTGCCGTTGTCATGCCGCTCGCGCGCAACGGCCGTTACATCGGCGTGATCGCACTGGGAAGTCGCGACGCGCGCCGCTTCGCGCCCGAGATGGCGACCGACTTCATCGAACGCTTCGGTGCGGTCGTCGCGGTGTGTCTCGAGAACATGTGGAATCGCGAACGACTCAAGCGTATCGGTCTGACCGACCCGCTCACCGGTCTGTCGAATCGTCGCTACTTCGATCAGCGTTTGCGTGAAGAGGTCATCCGGGGCGCACGTTACGGTGCGCCGCTGGCGTGTCTGCTCATCGACATCGATCATTTCAAGCGAGTCAACGACAGCCACGGTCACGCGACCGGCGACCGCGCTTTGCGGGCGGCCAGTGTGTGCATGCGTGCGCAACTGCGGGTGACGGATACGCTTGCGCGTTACGGTGGGGAGGAGTTCGCTGCATTGCTCGTGCAGACTGAGCAGAACTGGGCGGGGACGGTGGCCGAGCGCGTGCGTCGTGCCGTGGCGCGTCTGGAAGTGCCCGACGACGACGGCATTCTCGTGCCGCTTACGATCTCTATTGGCCTCGCAAGCGTGGACCCGCGCGACATTGCCGACCCGGAAACGCTTCCCATGCGCTTGCTCGGCGCGGCCGATGCGGCACTATACGCAGCGAAGCGCTCCGGACGCGATCGCGTGGTCGTGGCACCCGCGGCGAGCTTTAACTAAGGGCGTTGATCGCGGGCGCCGCCGATCAGTAGCGACATCGTCACCACCGATAGCACTGTCAAAACCCGAATCGTAAGTGAAGCGACGGTGGCCTCGCGTCCCTTGAGGGCGTCGCCGTCAGACGTTGCCAGCTACCGCACGCTGAACCAGCCGATCAGCAACGACACCGTCACCACTGACAGCACCGTCGAAACCAGAATCGCGCGTGAAGCGACGGCGGCTTCGCGTCCATAAAGTTGCGCGAGCATGAACGGACCGGTGCCGATGGGCAATGCCGAGAGCAGCAGTGCGCTATGTGCCCAGATCGCCGGAAGGTCGAACACGCGGAACGCGAGAAACGCCGTGATCGCCGGTTGAAAAACCAGCTTGAGCCCGACGAGACGTCCCACGGCACGTGCGATCCGCGGCTCCTTCGCCGCCCCCGAACTTTGTGCGAGGAACATGCCGATGGCGACCAGCGCGCAAGGACTGGCGGCACCGCCGAGCAGCGTCGTGAAGTGCAGCACCGGCGCGGGCAACGCGATGCCGGCCGCGGCAAACGCCATGCCGACGAACGGCGAGACGACCAGCGGATTGCGAACGAGCGCACGCGCCACAAACCCCGCCGTGCGACGCCAGTTGGGCGTGGTTTGCAGATCCGTCTCGATGATCGCGATGGAAACGGCGAAGAGTATCGTCGCGGTGAGCAGCATGGCGACGACCACGGCCGGCACACTGGCCGGTCCGAACGCCACCAGACACAGTGGAAAACCCATGAAGCCGGCGTTCGGATAGGCCGCGCCCATGCCCTCGATGCTCGCGTCGGTCAGACGCCCGCGCACCGTGCGGTCCAGCAGAAACGACAGCGCAAATGTCGCAGCCATACCGCCGCCGAATGCGCCCAGAAAACCGGGGTTGACGAGCTCCGCCCACGTAATCTGCGCCATCGATTGGAACAGCACGGCGGGCAGCGCGAGATAGACGACGAAGCGATTGAGGGCGTCGAGTGCGGTGGGGCCGAGCCATGCCCGGCGCGCGCAGAGATAGCCCAGGAAGATCAGCCCGAAGACGGGTAGAGCGGCAGAGATGACGGCTTGCATGGGGTTCAGTTCATCCGTTGTTCGATTGCGCAAGCCTGACAAGCCACTCGCGGCGCGCATTGCCGCCATCGGCTTCGGTGTGTTCGCGTGCAGCGGCTTCCGCGCCGGGGGCGTCGCCCGCCGCAATGCGCGAGACGATGTCTGCGTGCTCGTGCCACACGACTTCCTGCATCGGCATCGCCCCGAGCGTGGCGGCCATCGCGCGCATGATGTGCGGCCATTGCGGTGCCACCGTCTGCGCAATCAGCGGGTTGCCCGAGGCCTCGTGCAGTGCCGTGTGAAACGCGACTTCGATACGCACCTGACGTGCCACCGGCGTGCCTCGCGTCATCACCATCCCGGTGGCGACGGCGTCTTGCAGACGATGCAGCGCCGTCTCCGGCAACGTGCTCTCGGCTGCGCGCGTGGCGGCGAGCCGCGCGGCCAGCCCGTCGAGTGCGGTGCGCACCTGATAGAGCTGACGCAGATGATCGGCATCGATGGGCGCCACTTCGAGGCCCTGACGTCCACTGTCGCAGACCAGCCCGTCGCGCTTGAGCAACTGCAAGGCGTGGCTCACCGGTTGGCGCGACACCCCGAGCGAATCGGCGAGTTCGGCTTGCCGGATACGTTCGCCAGGGGGCAGGGTGAGATCGGCGATGGCGTCGCGCAGACGCGAATACACCTGATCGATGAGGACCGGTGTGCTGGCCAGCGGCGCGAGGGGCGGCAATGGGGTGAGGGGAGGGAGTGTGGCGTCGGATGCCGGCAAATCGGCGGATGCCGCGGGGTGTGACATAACTTTACGGCGTTCGCCGGCTTCGTGATATCTGGAATTCAGAATTCTACTCCTCGGGGTGGACGATGGCAGAGCTTTTTCGTTGGGGGATGTTACGACGCGACCTGGACGCCCGCGAAAACGCGGGAATGCCCGTGGCGGCGAGGGCGCAGTACGGGGGCTGCCGCCAGCGAATCAATCGCTGGGATCGAGTTCGGGCGGGGAGACGGAGGCGGTGCGCGCGGGTGTTTGGAGCAGCGCCTGCATGGTGGTGCGCGTACGCTGAAGACGTCGCGCGAGGGCCCAGGCTTCGGCTTCGCTTTCGAACAGACCCACGATCAGATGGGGTTCCGAAGCGAACCCGTCGGAGAACAGGCCGATATTCTTGGCGATCATCTCGCTCGCCCGTTCGACCGAAACCGTGTACTGGCGGGGCGAGCGGTACTGATTGACGACCACGGCGAAGGCGCGGGAGAACGCGTCGGACATGCGCAAACCTCCTCTTTCGGCGTAGCGCGAGATCCCCGATGTCGCCCATCGGAGGCACGCACATGACGTTGTACTTCCGGTGATTGTAGGCGATGGCGCGGCGCGCGTCGGCACAAAGCGATGATGGGGGAAGCACCGGGGGGGCGCATGCCGGGGCCGGTATAAAAAAGCCGCCGAGCGGGTCGGCGGCGCAACAGAGAGGGTGACAGCGCAACCGAAGTTGCCGTAGATCAGCGTAAGGCGCAGCAATGACAGCACGATGACCGACGTCACCGTTATCGTCATCGCCATCACCGCCGTGCTCGTCGTATCGAGTGGACGAACGGACGAACAGACGGGCGTCGCAGCCCGCGCCCAGAGACCGGCGCGCGGCAGGGAATCGGGACAGTTTCGGAAAAGCCATTCACCGCGCGCTGCGCGCGCGAATGGCCTTTCGTCGTTCGATGTTGGCTGAAGCGTCTGACGCGTGCCGACTACACGAGCACGGGCAGCGCCTCCACGACAAGGAGCGCTACGAGCGCACCGACCATGGCACCGACCGCGCGCAGACTATAGCGCGTGGCACGCGTGGTCACAGGAATGCCGCCGACAAGCAGGGCGCCAGCCACCGCCATCGGCAGGAACAACGTGAGGTCGTAGAGATTGAAGTGGAAGGTGGGCATCGTTCTTGTCTCCTCGCCTATGTGTGCTTTTCCACTATAGGACGGTGTTGGAGGATGCCCAAATTTGGTGCGGCGCAGCATGTTGCTGCCAGGGAAATGCCGGTTCGACGGGCTTCTGCGCCAAGCGTCTTGTCACGTTTTGCGCCGCTGCACTACGCAATGCAGCGCCGTCGAAATTCGTGGTGACGGGCTCAGTCTTCCTGACGTACCGCGTGCATCTTGCGGCGCGCGTTCCACATCGCCATGTCTTTGCGAGTGCGCACACGCTCTCCCGCATTGATGCCTGTGGACTGTGCATTGCCAGTGGCGACGGCGGTGTCACTCGTTTCGCTGCGCGCCTGCACCATCATGACGAGCGTAAACAGCGAAGCGGCAAGCGCTAGCAGGATCAGCTTCATATGGCCCCCGGGTGGATCTCTGGTGTGTCTGGTCTGTGTAATCGATACGGCGTCGCATTCGTCCTGATCGTCCTGACCGGTCCTCTGGGGAGCCGTGCCGGCGAGGGTAGCGCGCCGCTTCCGTCATGCATTGCTGAGGGACTTCGTTGCCGCTATTGCCCGATGGGGCGGGGCTCGGGGTGTCTCACGCCATTTTTGCATCGCGGGCATCATAGCCTGCAAATATGACAACATGCCGGCGCTTCCCAAGAGCTACCCCGTCAACCGGGCGTGGATCGGCGGCGCAGCAAGTCACCACACGTCCTCTAACGTATAGCGACGCATGCGGGGAAAAGTTTAGAAATCGTGACAACTTTTTTTCGACACGGACCGAAAGCGCGACGCCAGCGCCCCCTCGGCCCGTGTTTGACGGACAAACGCCCTTACGGCTGGTGCGAGATACCGTCGCTTACCCCGCGCCGTACGGCGCTCTCCGGCAACGCCATGGCGGCCAGCGACGCCAGCGCAGCCCCCGCCTGCGCGAGCTCATGCATCACGTCCGGCGACGTGCCGAGCGCAACGGCCAGCCCGGTCAGCCCCGCCCACGTCGACGGTTCCAGCAATCGAGACAGAAGAAAATTCATGGTCAGTCTCCGGTCGTCGAGCCGTCGAGCGAGGTCTGGCCGCTGAAGTAAAACGGTGTCATGTCGATGTTCGAGACCGTGGCCGCCTGCCCCAGACCCTCGTGCGCGGCGTTGGCGAGCACGCCGTTATCCTGATCGATGGTCCAGGTGAAGAGCCCGCCGAGGCCGTTGCGCTTCACATAGTCGCCCTTGGCGCGCACGGTGCGCGGCGTATCGATCGACATGAACATGCCGCTCGACGGCTGGTACAGAAAGTCGGCGTCGGCAACCGGGTCCGTGTACAGCACGAAGCCGTTGCGTGCGGTCCCGTCCTCCAGATCGAGGTAATTGCGCAGTAGGTCGTAGTACTCGGTGGTGCCCGATTCGAACGTGCCGACGGTGAGGCCGTCGCCCGGCGAATAGGTGCCCGAGAGCGCCGAGACCTGTGTAATTTCCGCCTGAAGGGCGTTGCGTGAGTACCCCGCGTAACCGATGTGCACCTTGGCGAGCGGCACGCCGGCCTGACGCAGCCAGTTCACGGCCCGGTCGATGGAAAAGCCGTCCGGAGCGCTCGGGTCCGTGTCGTGCAGATTGGTGTGGTGACCGAGCGCCGGCGCCCACGGCGTGCCGAAGAAGTCGTACGTCATCAGATTGATGCGCGAGACACCCGCCGCCATCAGGCCCGGCAGATTGGCCTTCTGCAAGTCGGAGACGTTGGCCGACGCGGCAATCGAGATCTCGACGTCCTTGCGTCCGGCAGCCACGAGCGCCTTTTTCAGATCGCCCACGAGCGCTGCGTAGTTCGGGCCGTCGGTATCGTCGTACGTATTGCCGTCGTCACCTGGCGAGCCGGGATACTCCCAGTCGATGTTGACCTCGACGAACATCGGAAACCGCTTGAGCAGATCGACGACGCTCGCACAGAACGTTTGACGTCGCGTGCTGCTGCCCGCCATGCCGTGAAAGGCCTGGCTCATCGTCCAGCCGCCGATGGCAAGCGCCAGTTTGAGCGCCGGATTCTTCGCATGCAGCAAACGCAGACCACCGAGCACACCCTGCGCACGCGACTGCTGGAACATCGGGATCACGTCGTTGCTCACCCAGCCCGCGAAGCCGCAGTTGCGATAGGCCAGCACGTCGCCCCAACTGTCGACGAAGGTGGCCTGATCGGTCTTGCGGGCGAAGTCGGCGGCGGCGCGCTCGATCGTCTGCGCCTTCTCGCCCTGGTCGCCGACGATGCCCGAAAAGCCGATGATCAGACGGTCGTACGCGAACGGGTCGAGCAGCATCAGATCGACGCCGCGACCGGCGTCATCGTTGCTGAAGTCGCCGTCGAGACGTCCGTCGTATTGCGACCAGTCGGTGTAATAGCCGGAGACTTCGAAGGCGTTCTTTGCGTAGCGGTTGTAGACGCGTTTTGCGACCCGCGCCGACGTGTACGACAGTTGCGTCGTGCTGGTCGAGGGATCGAAGCCGTTCTGCGTATAGGTGGTCTCGGTGGCGCCATCTTGCGGGTCCGTGGGATAGACGAGCTCGCTCTGGGCAGCGTTCGCTGCGGACTGCGCGGGTGCGCTGGAGGCCGGGGCAGCAGTCTGCGGGGTGGGCTTGGTTTGCGTGGCTTGCTTGGGCGTATTTGACGTACTGGACATGGTGTGGCTCCTGAGAGTGGATGGACAGGTGCCGTCGCCGGGCGGCGTTGGCCGCAGTGGCATCGGCGAGACCAGCGTCGCGTGTGCTCAGCGCGCTCGCCAGCGCAAATGACGTGTCAGGGTGACGAGGGCGCGGGGCACGGTGGCGAGGAGCCACTGTCGAAAGCGTTGCGATAGTGTGGGCGGCATGGGCGGCATGGGGGGGAAGGGCGTCGAGGGGCTGTTGCCAGATTCAGAGCAAGGGTCGGTGCACGGTTCAGGACAGGGGTCGAAGCAAGGTTCGAAGCGATAGCCGATGCGTGGCACCGTCACGATATGGCGATGCAGACCGAGCGGAATCAGCTTGCGGCGAAGGCGCGATACGACCTGCATCAGATTCGTATCGTCCTGATCGGGACGCGCGGGCCACAGCATCGCGATGAGCGCACGTTTGTCATGCACGACATTCACGGGTGTACGCAGCGCACACAGCAAGCGGTACTCGATCTGGGGAATCCGCACGACAATGCCGTGTCGACACACCTCCCCATGCCCGTCACGCACCACGCCGTGCTGCAGCGGCGGCGCGTTTGAGGCGGATGCCGTGGGGGCGGCGGCGTCGCCGATTGTCAGGTCGTCTGCGCCCACATCGCTGCGTAACGCTGATGCCGTAGGTCCGCGCCCAGCGGCGCCGCTGGCGATGATCGCATCCGTCGTTGGCGTATCGAAGCGATATCCCACGCGGGCCACGGTCACTATGGCGCGTTGCAGACCAAGCGGGGCGAGTGAGCGTCGCAGGCGCGAGACGAGTTGCACGAGCGCAGCGTCTTCCATCCACTGCGCGCGCTGGCCCCAGAGCGCCTCCATCAGCGCACGCTTGCCGAGCGCCGTGCCGGCGCGCGCAACAAGCAGCACCAACAAACGCTTTTCCTGCTCCGACAAGCGGGCGGAAATGCCATCGCGCTGAACGAGATTGGTGACGTCGTCGAGGTCGAACGGGGAGGTCGGCATGGGGCGCTCCTGGTAACGAGTAAGGGACGCCAACCGTAGCGACGCGTGTTCGCCTGTCACAAGGCGACAAGCGCGACATAGCCACGACGTAGCCACCGCCCTCGGGGACGTTGGGGCGCGTATTGCGCACGCCGGGTGCCTAGGCCATGTCACGCGTCGCATCGCGAGGTAAGATAGCTGCGATACAGCGCAAGGGACGTACCGTCGCGACGCAAATCGCGTTATTCCACGTCATGCCACGGCGCGGCCCCCTTGCCGACTTCCCCGAACGTTCCCGGATTCCGTCATGCTCGAACTCATTTCCGAACACCGCTGTTTCGGCGGCGCGCAGCGTTTCTATCGTCACACGTCGTCCGTGATCGGCTTGCCGATGCGTTTTTCGGTATTCGTGCCGCCGCAGGCACGCGACGGCCGCGCCGTGCCCGCGCTGTTCTATCTTGCGGGGCTCACGTGTACGGAAGAAACGTTCATGATCAAGGGCGGCGCTCAGTGGCTTGCCGCAGAACACGGGGTGGCGCTGATTGCGCCCGACACCAGCCCGCGGGGAGCGGGTGTGCCCGGCGAGGCCGACGCGTGGGACTTCGGCGTTGGCGCGGGCTTCTATCTCGATGCAACGCAGGCGCCGTGGGCGACGCACTATCGCATGTACCGCTATATCGTCGACGAGCTATACGGGCTCGTGACGCAATCGCTGCCGATCGACGCCGAGCGGATCGGCATCTTCGGCCACTCGATGGGCGGTCATGGCGCGCTCACGCTCGCGCTGCGTAATCCTGACAAATTCCGTTCCGTGTCGGCCTTTGCGCCGATTGCTGCGCCGATGCATTGCCCGTGGGGCGAGAAGGCGTTCACCGGCTATCTGGGGACGGATCGCGAGACGTGGCGTCAGTACGATGCGAGCGCGCTGATCGCAAAGGCCGGGCAGGCGGTGTTCCCGGGCGGGATCCTGATCGATCAGGGTCTGAACGATCAGTTCCTCGAAGCGCAACTGCATCCGGACATCTTCGAGCGTGCATGCCGTGAGGCGGGGCAGCCGTTGAATCTGCGGCGTCACAACGGCTATGACCACGGCTACTACTTCATCCAGACCTTCATGGCAGACCATCTGTCACATCACGCCGAGCATCTTCGCGCGTACTGATTGCGTATTGATCGCCCGCTTGTCGCCCGCGCATGACCCACGCATCGCGTACTGATTCGCGGGTCATCCCCGCATCCCCCATCCCATTGGCGAGATCACCCCGACGTCACACCGCCCGCGCTTCGTAATGGCGCGGCGGCGTGACGATTTCGTCTTGCGCGCGAACGATTTCCAGTTCGTAGCGACCGATAAGATGCGTGGTCGACAACACCGCGTCAACCGCTGCGAGCGTATGTTCGAACGCCGCACGCACCGTATCGCCCTGAAGCAGGCGCGCGAGGAACACGCCTGACGTCAGGTCGCCCACCCCGACCGGCTGACGCGCGAACGCATACAGCGGACGCGAGCCGTGCCATGCCTCGCTGCCCGTTACCACAAGCATGTCGAAACGATCCGCAGGCTTGCCGGCGTACTCCAGATGCTTGACGAGCACCATCTTCGGCCCGCGAGCGAGCAGGGCATGGCAGGCGGCGAGGGCGTCGTCGAACGTATCGATCGGGTGCTGCGAGAGTTTTTCCAGTTCGAGATGGTTCGGCGTCATGATGTCCGCGATCTCGGGCATGTGCTCGACGAGATACTGCTCGATGCCCGGCTTGACCTGACATCCCTTCTCCGGATGCCCCATCACGGGATCGCACAGATAGATCGCAGCGGGATTGGCGTGCTTGACGCGCTGCACCGCCGCGCGCACGAAGCCCGCCTGTTCCGGTGCGCCGAGATAGCCGGAGAGTACGGCATCGCAATTGACCAGCTCACCGATATCGGCAATGCCGTCGACCAGTCGCAGGATTTCCTCGCTCGGCAGCGCTTGCCCTGTCCATTTGCCGTACTGCGTGTGATTCGAGAATTGCACCGTGTTGATCGGCCAGACGTTGACGCCCAGACGTCGCATCGGAAACTCGGCGGCGCTGTTGCCGGCATGGCCGAACACGACGTGGGACTGAATGCTCAGGACGTTTCTCATCATGATGTCGCGGGGGGAGCGAGGGGCAAAAAGTGCGTAGTCCGTACGAAGCGGTACGCAATAAGTCCGTAGACAGTACGCAAAAAGTACAACGCCCGCTAGTGGGACGTTCCGCATCCGAAGACGCGAGCGTGCCAGTGGCGGGCGTTGCTGACCAATAACGCAGATAGCGCGAATCGCGCAAATCACACCAATCGCGCCAGCGACGCCAGTGCGGGCATATTTCACCTCACCGCAACCGACGCCCGGCGCGTTATTTCATGATTTCTTCGTCACGATGGCGTCGGCCACGTTCTTCGGGGCTTCGGCGTAATGCTTGAACTCCATCGTGTATGTGGCGCGACCCTGCGTGAGCGAGCGCAGCGACGTGGAGTAGCCGAACATCTCCGAGAGCGGCACTTCCGCGCGAACGATCTTGCCACCGCCTATGATGTCGTCCATGCCCTGCATGATGCCGCGACGCCCGGAGAGGTCGCCCATCACGTTGCCCATGAACTCCTCGGGGGTCTCGACTTCCACTGCCATCATCGGTTCGAGCAGCACCGGATCGGCTTTGCGCATGGCTTCCTTGAAGGCCATCGAGCCGGCCATGCGGAACGCGTTTTCGTTCGAGTCCACGTCGTGGTACGAGCCGAACGTCAACGTGACCTTCACGTTGACGACCGGATAGCCCGCTACCACGCCGTTGTTGAGCGTCTCGCGAATGCCTTTGTCGACCGCCGGAATGTACTCGCGCGGCACCACACCGCCCTTGATGGCATCGACGAATTCGTACGGCTTTTCCTTGTCCGGTTCGAGCGTGATGACCACGTCGCCATACTGGCCGCGTCCGCCCGATTGCTTGACGAATTTGCCCTGCACGTCCTCGACTTTCTTGCGTACGGTTTCGCGATACGCGACCTGCGGCTTGCCGACGGTCGCCTCCACGCCGAACTCACGGCGCATGCGATCGACCAGAATTTCGAGGTGCAACTCGCCCATGCCGGAGATGATCGTCTGGCCCGATTCCTCGTCGGTCTGCACGCGGAACGACGGATCTTCCTGCGCCAGGCGATTGAGCGCGAGGCCCATCTTTTCCTGATCGCCCTTGGTCTTGGGCTCGACCGCCTGCGAGATTACCGGCTCCGGAAACTCCATCTTCTCCAGAATGATGACGTGGTTCGGATCGCACAGCGTGTCGCCGGTCGTGGCTTCCTTCAGGCCCACGGCCGCCGCGATATCGCCCGCGCGCACTTCCTTGAGCTCCTGACGCGTGTTCGCATGCATCTGCAAGATGCGGCCCAGTCGCTCCTTCTTGTCCTTGAGCGGGTTGAACACCGTGCTGCCGGACTCGATCACCCCGGAGTACACGCGGAAGAAGATCAACTGGCCGACGAACGGGTCTGTCATGATCTTGAAGGCGAGGGCGGAGAACGGCTCGTCGTCCGACGGATGGCGCTCGATTTCCTTGTCGTCTTCGTCGTGACCGGCAATGGCGGGCACGTCGACCGGCGAGGGCAGGTAATCGATCACGGCGTCGAGCATGGCTTGCACGCCCTTGTTCTTGAAGGCAGTGCCGCACAGCATGGGCACGATCTCGCCCGCGACCGTGCGCTTGCGCAGCCCGGCCTTGATTTCGTCTTCCGTGAGCGCGTCGCCACCGAGGTACTTCTCGAGCAACGTTTCGTCGGCTTCGGCGGCGGCCTCGATCATCTTCTCGTGCCACTCCTGCGCCGTGTCCTTGAGATTGTCGGGAATGTCGATGTATTCGAACTTCACACCCTTCGATTCTTCGTCCCAGACGATGCCTTTCATCTTCACGAGATCGACCACGCCAAGGAAGTGATCCTCGGCGCCGATGGGGATCTGGATCGGCACGGCGTTGCCGCGCAGACGCTCGTGAATCTGCTTGTACACGCGGAAGAAGTCGGCGCCCACGCGGTCCATCTTGTTGACGAACGCAATGCGCGGCACCTTGTACTTGTTGGCTTGACGCCAGACCGTCTCCGACTGCGGCTGCACGCCGCCGACCGAGTCGTAGACCATGCACGCACCGTCGAGCACGCGCATCGAACGCTCGACTTCAATGGTGAAGTCGACGTGTCCCGGCGTGTCGATGATGTTGATGCGATGTTCGGGGAGGTTGCCGGCCATGCCGCGCCAGAAGCAGGTCGTCGCGGCAGACGTGATCGTGATGCCGCGCTCTTGTTCCTGCTCCATCCAGTCCATCGTGGCAGCGCCTTCGTGGACTTCGCCCAGCTTGTGATTGACGCCCGTGTAGAACAGGATCCGCTCGGTTGTCGTTGTCTTGCCAGCGTCGATGTGAGCACTGATGCCGATGTTTCGGTAGCGCTCGATGGGGGTCTTTCGGGCCACAGTACACCTCTTTTCAGACGGTGAGGAAAAAGCATAGCAGCAGCCATCATACTCCAATGTTGCGATGCCGCGCTGACGGTGACATCGCCCGCAACGCCAGCAGCCATGAGGCTTTTCGACGGGCTGCGCCCCCCCGTCGCACAGGCCTTGCGCCAAAAAGCAACGCCCCGGCGAGGGGGCCGGGGCGTTGGGTGTGATACGCAATTTGGCGAGGCAGTGCTACGTGATGTGCGTTACTTGCTACGCCACCTGACGTTGACGTGCGAACGCGAGCACCGCACCGCGCGGACCGTTGGCGGCAACATCGGCGCTCTCGTCATGACTGCCTGTCACGACATCGCCCCCGGGCAGTCGGAAGATGGCCACAGCCTCACGCAGATTGCGCGCCTGGTCTTCGAGCGACCCGGCAGCGGCCGTTGCCTGCTCGACGAGTGCCGCATTTTGCTGTGTGACCTGGTCCATCTGCATGACGGCGGTATTGACCTGTTCGATGCCGCCCGACTGTTCGCTCGACGCGGCGGAGATCTCACCCATGATGTCGGTCACGCGTTGCACGGCCTGCACGATTTCCGTCATCGTGCGACCGGCGTCGCGCACTTGCGACGAGCCGTCCGACACCTTGCCCACGGAGGTCTCGATGAGTCCCTTGATCTCCTTGGCAGCAGCGGCGCTGCGTTGCGCGAGCGTGCGCACTTCGCCGGCGACGACGGCGAAACCGCGCCCCTGTTCGCCCGCACGCGCGGCCTCCACGGCGGCGTTCAACGCGAGGATGTTCGTCTGGAAAGCAATGCCGTCGATCACGCCGATGATGTCGTTAATCTTCGTCGAGCTCTCGGCGATTTCCTGCATCGAGGTCACTGCGCGCTCGACCACGCGGCCGCCTTCGCCTGCGATTTCCGAGGCGTTCGATGCCAGTTGGCTGGCCTGACGCGCGTTGTCGGCGTTCTGTTTGACGGTGGCCGTCAACTGCTCCATCGACGACGCGGTTTCTTCGAGCGACGCGGCCTGCTCTTCGGTGCGCGACGACAGATCGGTGTTGCCCGCGAGCAGTTCGCCCGAAGCCGATGCGATGGCGGCGGTGCCGCTGCGCACGCGTCGCACGATCTGATCGAGGCTTTCATTCATGTGTTTGAGGGCGGCCATCAGTTGGCCTGTTTCGTCGAGACTCGTCACGTCGATACGGCTCGTGAGATCGCCTTGGGCCACGCGTTCGGCGACTTCGACCGCGCGCGCGATCGGACGCGTGATGCTGCGCGTGACCGACCAGGCGGCACCTACGCCGACCACGGCGGCGAGCGCGCCCAGCGCCAGCAGCAGCCATTTGGCGAAGACGATGTCGGCCGCGGTGGCCGAGCCCGTTTCGTCCACGATCTGTTGTTGAAGCGTGACGAGTTCGGCGGCTTCGGTCTGCATGGCGTCCAGCGCGGGCATGGCCTCCTGTTGCACGATGGCGAGCGCCACGCCGCGCTGGTCGGCATTCAATTCGGCGACGATGGTATTGCGCGCTTTCTTGAAGGTCTCGTTGTGAGCCTGAATGCTCGTGATCAGCTCCTTGCCGCGTCCCGACGTCACGTACTTGTCGAGCACGGTTTGTGCCGTGACGATGCGCGCGAGATTGACGTCGATGCGTTCGTTGACGGCCTGACGCTGGGTGGTGTCCGGTGTGATGGCAACTTCGAGCAGGCGGCGGCCGTTGCCGCGCACCATGGCGTCGATGCTGTGTGCTGCGTCGGCCTTGGCCCATGCCCGGGTGAGCAGCTCTTCGTTGGCCTGTTCGATGGCGATGAAGCGCACCAGTGCAATGATCAGCATGCTCAATAGCAGGATCAGCAATGTGCCGAAGCCGATGGCCAGTCGAGTTCGGATCTTCAGGTCGGCGATTCGCATAGGGAGTGACTCCTTTTAGGGATTTGATGCCAGAACAACACGGATGGCGTGTGGCTGTCGGCGTTGCGAGGAGTGGTCGCCGGTCTGCCGTGGGGCGCGTCGATGCCATGGATGAGGCACGACACGCCGCAGGCTCACGCGCCGGGATCGACACGTGTGACATGTCCGGCGACGAGTGACGGGGGATTCGATGAAGTCAGTCCGTCTGCATTCGTATACGACAAGAAATATGCGAACTGAAGGTGTCTTACGACAAAACGAGGTAAACGACGAGATGAGCCACGTTGCGAATGCTGACAGGCAGCCTCAAAAAATCCGACAAATCGGCCCGATCGGGCGACGCAGATCGATCAAACGAAGCGCACGGCATAGATCGGCGGGAGGTGTGCCGACAGGCATTGCCATTGCTCGCCGGCGTTCTCGGTGATCCATAGCGCGCCCGTGGTCGAGCCCATCGCCAGGGTGCGGCCGGTGGCGTCGATATCCAGTCCGTGACGATAGACGAGATCGTAGGACGGCATCTCCGGCAGGCCGTGCGAGAGCGCGGTGAAGGACTCCCCGCCGTCGCGCGTGCGTGTGACGACGAGGCGTGCGTCGACGGGGATGCGGCAGGCGTCGCGCTGTGCGGGGACGAACCAGGCGATGTCGGGATCGTGCGGATCGACGGCGACCGCGAAGCCGAAGCTCGATGGTGCCGCCTGAATGCGTCGCCACGACGCGCCGTAGTCGAGCGTGCGGAAGATGCCGTTGTGATGTTGCGCCCACAGGGCGTTGGGGGCGTTGCGACACTGCACGAGACGGTGAACGTCCTGTGCGTTCGGATCGAGTCGGCGCTCGGGAGGCATGTAGTCGGCTTCCATACCCAGGGCGGCCAGTGCCCATGTGTCGCCGTCGTCGCGCGTGCGCCAGACGCCACCGGTCGACACGGCGACCATCACCTGCCGGCTGTCGTGCGGATCGATGCAGATCGAATGAATGCCTGCGTGATCGTAGCCGCCGCCCATCCATTCGGCGCGCTCGGGACGATCCCACAGGCTTTGCACCAGTTGCCAGCTCGCGCCGTGGTCGCCCGAGCGGAACAGGCCGCCGGGTATCGTGCCCGCCCAGAGCACGCCGGGAGCGTCGGGGCCGGCGGTCTCCAGCGACCAGAGGAGGTCGACCGAGGGGGCTTGCGCGTCGGCCTGCGATGCTTCGGACTGCGCGGCTTGCGGCGTGAAGGCCGGGGGAGGGAGTTCGGTCCACGTGCTCGCCTCACGCGCGCGACGCCATAGCTTCACGCCGAAATGCCCGAGATTGAGCGCGGCGTAGTCGGTGCCGTCGCGGGCATCGTGCAACACCATGCTCACCGGCTCGCCCGCAAAATCCGGCGTGCCCGACGTCAGCCGCCAGACGGCGTTGTCCTGTGCATCGCGTGATTCACGTGTGTCATGGGCGTTACGTGCATCATGCGGATCGCGCTGCCACGTGAACAGTCCTTTACGAGTCGCGACCAGTAGCGTTGCGCCGGTTGCATGTTCCATGGTGTTTCTCCTTGGCTGGCGCGAGCGTTGTGCTGCCTGTCCTGCCTTGTTCGATGCTCGCGTGGCGCGGATGTTGATTCGGTAGGCGGTGGCGGTTGTATGCCATCGATGGCTATTGTGTCCGTCGCGGCTTTTGCGTCTGTCGATGGCTATCGGTATTCAGCCGCCCGAGAGCGCCTGTGCAACGTAGACGCGACTGGTGCCGCTTAGCGTATCGCGCAGCGTACGACGGTCGCGAATGAGGTGCCCGTCGACGAACACGGCGACGTGCGGGCGCAAACGTCCCTGATCGTTGAAGAGATAGCCGCGCAAGCCGGGCGTGAGAGCCATGCATTGCGTGAGCACGTCGTGCACATTCGTGCCGTCGACGTGTTGCTCGTCGACAGCCACGTGGCGCTGGATTGCGGGGGCGAAGGTGACGGTCGCCATGTCTGTGCCGTGCGTATGCCGTCTCGACGAACGGGGCGGTCAGTCTGCGTCAATAAGACTTTCAGTGTAGACAATGAGGCACATCCGTACAGCGTGCGTCGCAGCATTGTGGTGTGTATGCCGCGCTATGTATGACTGGAAATAACGCACATTGCGGCTATACGAAGCGCACTGAGCGCTATTTGGTGTCCTTTGCATGACGCGCGACGAGTTTCGGATCTCGTGAAGCGTTATCGTAAGGTGTGGCATCGCATATCGGACACTCCCCATCCCCATTCCCCTCATTATTGTTCACCATTATCGGCGTTACCCGCGAGCGCACTGCCGCAGGCAAATTCCAGGAGGAGTGATGGCAAAGAACAGAGGGAAAGACATCGGGATGGGGCGTTGGTCGGATGCGGCGATTCGGCGTCAGTGGCGTTTGCACAAGGCGGGTGCGGCCTCGCAGACGCAGGATCCGGCGGTCAAGCGTCCGCCGGAGTTGGCGAAGTGCGAAGGCCACTTCGTGTGGAGCGTGAGGCAGGCGGCGTTTATCGGCCGGCTCGACGGCACGCTAAAGGGCGGTGGACGTCATTACGCGAGTTGCACGGCGCAAGCGAAGCGTTACGCGAGCGTGGCGCAGGCGAGAGCGGCGGGGGAGACGCTGGTGGGTGACGTTCTGATCATGTACGGTTACGCCGCCAACAGTCCGTTGTACATCGTGGGGCGATGACGGCGTCGAGCGCGTGTGCGCAGATCCGCAGATCGGTCGGGCCTGATGGGACTTCGCGTAACGTCGCAGACAGTGACGCGGCACCCCTCCGGTCTGGCGAGACGGCTTGCCAGGGCGATGCCGAGAGTGGCTGTCATGATTTGGCAGTACCCGGCACCATCCGGCACTATTCGACACTATCCGACATCACGCGGCAGTACCCGGCATTACGTGATACTGCGCGGCCCTACCCCCGTCACGCACCGCTTCCTCCGTGATCAACCGGGAAGCGTTGTAGCGATTACTTGCCGAGTTCGTGACCGATAACGCCACCTACGACAGCGCCACCGACGGTCCCTGCGGTGCTGCCACCGGTGGCTTCGTGACCGATGACACCGCCTGCTGCTGCGCCGCCGAGGGTACACCCGAGGATGGACGAACCCATTGCCAGCGCTGTGATGACGACGAGAATCGACTTTGCCGTTTTCATGATGCGTCTCCTGAAGTCATTGCCGGCCGCGCGCAGCGCAGCGACGTACATTCAGCTTAGCGTGCCAGTATTTCGCGCACTATCGGTTGCGACTGAATTGACTGTAGGAATAGGACGACAGGCAGGAGAGGGATGACGCGCGCCAAGAGGGGATCGCACAAGCGGAACCCGAACTCGCGCCGCAAACAACAAGGGCCGCACAATGTGCGGCCCTTGCGATGCATCTGGTGGGGCGTGAGTGACTCGAACACTCGACCTACGGATTAAGAGTCCGCTGCTCTACCAACTGAGCTAACGCCCCGGTGCTACCGGGAACAAAAAAGGCTGCAAGCGCGCAGCCTTCTCGTGATGCTTGGTGGGGCGTGAGTGACTCGAACACTCGACCTACGGATTAAGAGTCCGCTGCTCTACCAACTGAGCTAACGCCCCGATGCTACCGGGAATAAAAAAGGCTGCACGGCATCGCAGCCTTTTTCAAGATTCGTTTGGTGGGGCGTGAGTGACTCGAACACTCGACCTACGGATTAAGAGTCCGCTGCTCTACCAACTGAGCTAACGCCCCAACGAGACCGAGATAATATCGGCTCTTCCGCATGGGGTCAACCCTTAATGATGAAAATCCGCAAAAAGGTCTCAGGCGAGCAATGGAACCAGCTCGAATGCGATCACGGCGAGCACCGCGCCGACGACAACGAGCAGCGAGCGCCAGCACATTCGAACCGCGCCCTTGCAGGGCATTGCACCGACGACGATCGCACCGAATACCGCGATCGCAAACATGCTCACGAGCTGGGCGTTGGAGAGGTGGGGCATGATCATGATCGATCTCCCTGTCGCTATCACACGATGCAAGACGCGCTTCAAGTATAGAAAACGGCCCCCACCAAGCAAAGCGGCGCGACAACCGGGATTTCCCCAGTGGCCGCGCCGTGCTTTCCCACCTGACTGCCTTGCGATCTGTCCGAATCTGCGGATCGAATGGTCTTCGTTGCCGCTTCATTGTGTCGTCGGACACCGCATACGAACGTCGTCGTTATTCCGGAAGATCGAGAATCAGAATGATCGTCCATGCGTCGTCGCCTTCATGATGGTACTGACGCTCCACCACGACGAACGGTTGCTTCTTGTCGCCCTTGCCGAGGAACATCACGTCACCTTCCTGCGGCAGGCATTCGAGCGGCGGCAACCCCAGCGGGGTGTCCTTGGGAACGAGCCGTTCGGCCTTCTTCGCTGCGCGCTCGGTCCACTCGATATCTAGTTGGATGTCACTCACCGGATGATCCTGTCTATGCAAATTGAAACGGCTGCATGGTAGCACGCAGCCTGCGCTGTCCACGAAACCCGGCACGAAAAAAGCCCGCTCCCTGGGCGGGGAGCGGGCGAAAGTCCCATGCGATAACGGGGAACGCATGGCGACAGGAGATGCGCCCGTGGGAAACCGTGGGTGCCTGCTCGACCAGCGGGGAAGGGAACTGGTCTGGGGTGCATCACGGTTTGCCCGGTCAGGCCTGGGCGCGCCTGTCGGCGGGGACCATAGGAGGCAAGGAGGTGACGCAACACAGACCGGAGATGCCGTCCAGCCTGCGTGCGTCGTGTCGTGCTGCCGGAGGGAGGCAACACAACGAGGGACGGTACTGGTGCTTACGCGATCACGGATTCGAGTGCGTCATATCGCCGTTCTGACGCGCACGTACAAGCTCTTCGTAGACCTGCGCGCGGGTCTTGCGGGGCGTGTTGGCCTGCTTGAACGTGGCCAGCGCCGGATAGTCGTAATCGTTCTGCGGAATCAAGCCTTGAGCGCGGGCGTCGATCAGTTCCTGACGGACCTGCTCGCGCGTGACTTGCGACGTCTGCGGTACCCAGCCGAAGGGCGAGCCGTCGGGATAGGCGTCGCTGGAGAGGGGCGATTGTGCGAAAACGGAACCTGCTGCGGTGGCCATCATGGCCGAGATCAATGCGGATGCGATGTGCTTGCGATTCATGGCGATAACTCCTGTTCTTCTGTGTTGCTCGGGCGCGCCGTACGTGCTTACCGATGGGCAAACCGGCATGCTTTGCGGTGTGACGCGGTACGTGTCGGGCGCGACCGTTCAAGCCAGTCTAAGCGTCTGGCTATCGCAGAAAAACGGCAATTAAGCCAATAGATACTTACGTGGACTGCAACAATGCGTGGCGCATTCTCATTTGGCGAGATGGGGTGAGGTGACTGGCGGCGGGATGAAAAAACGCCACCCGAAGGTGGCGTTCGATGTCGCGTCCGTCAAACGAGTGCGGGCGGCGCTGCGACGTTCAGCGTGTGGCGATCGCGACAGCGGCGCCGGCCATGACGGTGCCGGTAGCGCGATTCAGGCGCTTCACGGCGCGCGCGGAGCTGAGCAGACGGCGAGCACGGGAGGCCAGCGCGATATAGCTGCCGAACACAATCGCCAGTACCGTCAGCGTGACGGCCACGACCTCGATATAACCGAGCGCCGTGACCCGTTGCAGATCGAGCAGGTTGGGCAGCAGCGCGAAGTAGAACACGACGACTTTCGGGTTGCCCATCGTCACCGACAGGCCGCCGAGAAACAGACGCCACGACTTCTCACGTGGTGCGGCCGCCATCGGTTCTGCCGGGGCAATGGCCGGTGCGTGCCACATCTTCCATGCGAGATAGAGCAGGTAGGCTGCGCCGGCATACTTGATGGCGAGGAACACGCCAGAGAACGTATGCGCCAGGGCGGCCACGCCGAGTACGGCCAGCGTGAGCCAGACGACGTCGCCGATTGCCACGCCCGCAGTAAAGGCGATCGCGCCTTGCGTGCCGCGTCCCAGCACTCGGGCCACAATGGCGGCGATGCCCGGCCCCGGGGTGCCGGCGCCCACGAACAGGGCGAGGGCGAAGGTCAGCAAATGTGTCCAGTCCATCTCGGCATCTCCTGGCGTCGATGAGTCGATGACGATCAGCGTCGTCTGAAAAAGCGGCGTGATTTGTGCGTGACTTGTGCTTGTTAGCTGCGTTTTTTATGCGGCTGACCGGCGCGCTCAGGCACCCAGCCACGGAAGACCGCGGAAGCACCAGCCGCTCACGTGCTTGCGGTGACCGGCGCTGTCCTTGTCGCCTTCGAAGCCTTCGAGAATATCGAACGATTGCGTGAAACCGGCTTCATAGGCGACTTTCGCAGCGGCCTTCGAACGGGCGGCGCTGCGGCACAGGAACAACAGCGGCGTATTCTTGTCCGGTGTCTGGGAGGTCAACTGTTCGAGAAAGTGGTCATTGGGCACGCCACCCGGATAGCGCACCCATTCGACGTTGGCGTACTGACCGTCCGGCACCTGCGGACGACCCACCCAGTCGAGTTCGGCGCGCGTGCGCACGTCGATCAGGCGAACATTGGTATCGGCAGTGAGGAGCGCCAGCGCTTCCTCCGGGGTCACGGCGCCTGCGTAGGCGAGTTGGCCGGCGGCGCGACGTTGCTTGGCTTGATCGAGAATGGCTTTGGCGCTTGTCATATTGCTGTGATCTCGTTAGTCGATGGTTGTCCTTCATTCTAGCGTGCACTTCACGCAAGAGGCGCTCAAAGTGACGCGGCGCGACAATACGTGGCGATTCGCGGCGTAGGCGTTGTCCGGATTTTCGGGCACGCAAATCCAACGACGCATGATGACGGTGCAGGCTGGCGCACAACTTCGGATCATGGTGAGGGCGTGATTGCACCAAAAAGGTGCATAATCTATCGATGCACCAATTTGGCGATATTTTGGTGCATCGCGCACCGAAATGGCGAATCGAAGCCCGCAAGAGGGAATTCGGTACTGGACGCACCAGAATCGATTATTTCCTTAGAAATCAGTGGGCGAGGGTAAAAGGTACAGCGGGTAAGTGATGCGTTGGCACGCTTCCTGCTTATTACTGGCGAATCCGAACACGGAGTTCGTTAAGAGGGTGCGGCGACGCGGGCGATAAGCGCCAGCAGCGCCAGATTGAATCTTTCGGGAGATAGCATGAGCAAATCTGTGGCAGATGTGATGAACCTGGTTAAGGAAGAAGACGTCAAGTTCGTCGACTTCCGCTTTACGGACACGCGCGGCAAAGAGCAGCACGTCTCGGTGCCCGTGTCGCATTTCGACGCCGACAAGTTCGAGAGCGGTCACGCTTTCGACGGTTCGTCGATCGCTGGCTGGAAGGGCATCGAAGCCTCGGACATGCTGCTGGTGCCGGACGCCGACACCGCCTACATCGACCCGTTCTACGAAGAAAGCACGCTGGTGCTGACCTGCGACGTGATCGAGCCGGCCGATGGCAAGGGCTACGACCGCGATCCGCGCTCCATCGCCAAGCGCGCTGAAGCCTATCTGAAGAGCACGGGCCTGGGCGACACCGCCTTCTTCGGTCCGGAGCCGGAATTCTTCATTTTCGACTCGGTCCAGTGGAATACGGACATGTCGGGCACGTTCGTGAAGATCAATTCGGAAGAAGCGCCGTGGTCGTCGTCGAAGGACTTCGAAGGCGGCAACACCGGCCACCGTCCGGGCACGAAGGGCGGCTACTTCCCGGTCGCACCGGTCGACACGTTCCAGGACATGCGCTCGGAAATGTGTCTGTTGCTCGAGCAACTGGGCGTGCCGGTCGAAGTGCACCACCACGAAGTGGCGGGCCAGGGCCAGAACGAAATCGGCACGAAGTTCTCGACGCTGGTCGAGCGCGCCGACTGGACGCAGATCCTGAAGTACGTCGTGCACAACGTGGCACACAGCTACGGCAAGACGGCAACGTTCATGCCGAAGCCGATCGTTGGCGACAACGGCTCGGGCATGCACATTCACCAGTCGGTCTGGAAGGACGGTCAGAACCTGTTCGCCGGTAACGGCTACGGTGGCCTGTCGGAATTCGCGCTGTACTACATCGGCGGCATCATCAAGCACGCCCGTGCCCTGAACGCGATCACGAACCCGTCGACGAACTCGTACAAGCGCCTCGTGCCGCACTTCGAAGCCCCGGTGAAGCTGGCCTACTCGGCCCGTAACCGTTCGGCCTCGATCCGTATTCCGTACGTTGCCAACCCGAAGGGCCGTCGCATCGAAGCGCGCTTCCCGGACCCGATGGCCAACCCGTACCTGGCCTTCTCGGCCATGCTGATGGCCGGTCTGGATGGCGTGCAGAACAAGATCCACCCGGGCGAAGCTGCCGACAAGAACCTGTACGACCTGCCGCCGGAAGAGGATGCAAAGATCCCGACCGTGTGCTCGAGCCTCGAACAGGCGCTGGAGTACCTGAACGAAGACCGCGAGTTCCTGACCCGTGGTGGCGTGTTCACGGACGGCATGCTCGATTCGTACATCGCACTGAAGACGGACGAAGCGCGTCGCGTGGCAATGACCACGCACCCGCTCGAGTTCGAAATGTACTACTCGCTGTAATCGAATCGCTGCGCAGGGAATGCGCCGGCATGACGGAACGCCAGCGGCCGACCGTCATGCTCGACAAGCACGGGGGGATGGCCGCGGCCGTCCCCCCTTTTTTATCCGCTGAGCATTCCTCTCATTCTTTGCGTGGCTCGCCATGAACCTATCACCCCGATCCTTGATGAAAAGTGTCCGCGCTGGTGAGAAAGGGCAGACGAAGCGGGTGCCGCAGGCGGCTCAGGCCGCCGAAGGCATCCCTGCCACCGATTTGACGACCGATGCTGCCGGGGCTGCCGGCGGATACCCGTCTGCGTTGCCCGGGGCCGTCGATCCCTGGGAGACGAAGCTCGCGGCGACCGGCATTCTGCCTGGTCTGGAAGCATTGCCGACCGTGCTGCTGGTGCTCGAGAAGCACTCGCTGCGTGTCGTATTCGCCAACCCCGCGGCCGAGGCGCTGCTCGCGCTCTCGCGTCGCTCGCTCTCGCAGATGACGTGGAACGACGTCTTCACGAACGGCGAGGTGCTGGCGTCGACGATGGCGGAACTCATCGCTAACCACTTTCAGTCGACGCGCCTCGATCTGGTGCTCGAGCGCACCGCGCAGGAGCCGCTGCACACCCACGCCATCGTGGTCGCTCCGGAGGCGGTGCCCGATTTCGTGATCGTCGAGCTCATCGAGAACGAGCAGAAGCTCAAGAACGAGCGCGAAGAGCGGATCATCGATCAGGCGTTGATGAACAAACAGCTCATTCGCAATCTGGCGCACGAAATCAAGAACCCGCTGGGCGGGATTCGCGGCGCGGCGCAGTTGCTGGAGTTCGAGCTCGATCAACGCGAGTTGCGGGAGTACACGCAGGTCATCATCAAGGAGTCCGACAGGCTTCAGACACTGGTCGACCGCCTGCTGGAGCCGCACCGTCACCCGTACATCGCCACCGACGTGAACATCCACGAAGTGTGCGAGCGTGTGCGTTCGGTGGTGCTGGCCGAGTTTCCACAGGGGTTATCGATCGAGCGCGACTACGACGTGAGCCTGCCTGACTTCCGGGGCGACAAAGAGCAACTCATTCAGGCGCTACTCAACATCGTGCGCAACGGTGCCGAAGCGCTGCGCGAGCAGATCGCGCGCGGCGATGCACGCATTGTCTTGCGCACACGGGTGGCGCGGAAGATCACGATTGCCAAGCGATTGCACAAGCTGGCATTGGAATTGCATGTGATCGACAACGGGCCAGGCATTCCTGCCGACATTCGTGATCGCATCTTCTATCCGCTCGTCTCCGGGCGCGAAGGGGGAAGCGGTCTGGGACTCACGTTGGCGCAATCGTTCGTACAGCGTCACGACGGTCTGATCGAATGCGAAAGCCGGCCCGGACGGACGGATTTCCGAATCCTGCTGCCCCTGGGCTGATGCGGCCCTCACGCCGTCGGCCGTAACACCTGCGGCCGGGCATAGACGTTACACGGTGAACAATGAAGCCGATCTGGATAGTAGACGACGACCAATCGATTCGATGGGTGCTGGAAAAGGCACTCTCGCGAGCCAACTTGCCGGTACGCAGCTTTACCGGCCCGCGCGAAGCCAGTGCTGCGCTCGAACACGACTCGCCGCAGGTGCTGGTCTCCGACATCCGCATGGCGGGCGGCTCGGGGCTCGAACTGCTGCAAACGGTCAAGCAACGGCATCCCGGACTGCCGGTCATCATCATGACCGCGTTTTCGGATCTCGATAGCGCGGTGGCCGCCTTTCAGGGCGGTGCGTTCGAATACCTCGCCAAGCCGTTCGACGTGGACCGCGCGGTCGAACTGATTCTGCGCGCCGTCGAAGAAAGCCTGCGCGAGGCGACGGACGACGAGCGCATTACCGAAGAACCCGAGATTCTTGGGCAGGCGAGTGCGATGCAGGACGTGTTCCGTGCCATCGGCCGGCTGTCGCATTCGAGTGCCACGGTGCTTATTACCGGTGAATCGGGCTCGGGTAAAGAACTCGTCGCGCGGGCATTGCATCGCCACTCGCCGCGCGCGTCGGGTCCGTTCATTGCGCTGAACACTGCGGCAATTCCGAAAGATCTGCTGGAGTCCGAGTTGTTCGGCCATGAGCGCGGTGCGTTCACGGGCGCGCAAGCCACCCGTCGCGGACGCTTCGAACAAGCCGAGAGCGGCACGCTGTTTCTCGACGAAATCGGCGATATGCCGCTCGATTTGCAAACGCGTCTGTTGCGCGTGCTCTCGGACGGCAATTACTACCGCGTGGGCGGCCATAGCCCGATCAAGGCGAACGTTCGCGTGATCGCGGCAACGCACCAGAATCTGGAAGATCGCGTGCGTCAGGGGCTGTTCCGTGAGGATCTCTATCACCGACTGAATGTGATTCGACTGCGTCTGCCGTCGTTGCGCGAGCGTAGCGAAGACATTCCGCTGCTGGTGCGTCACTTCCTGCAAAAGAGTGCGCGCGAGCTGGGGGTCGAGACCAAGCGCATCAGCGAAGCGGCGCTGGCGCATCTGACGCGGTTCCCGTTCCCGGGCAACGTGCGTCAGTTGGAGAACCTCAGCAATTGGCTGACGGTGATGGCGCCTGCGCAGACGGTGGAAATCAAGGACTTGCCGCCGGAGTTCCAGATGTCGGCGTCGACGGTGGGCGGCTCGGCTAACGTGTCTGCTTACGCGAACGCTACGGGTCCTTCGGGTATTTCAGGCGCTGCCGCGGCGGCGCCGATGCCGGCGGGCGGGAGCCCGGGGTATGGCAGTGTCGGCGCTGTGCCTTCGGCCTCCGTCGGCGGTACGGGGGGGGCTGCGTCCGCGCAGGGCGTGAGCGGTGCGAACGGCGAAGTGGCGGGTGCCGAGGGCTGGGAGTCGATCTTGCGCCGCGAAGTAGCGCGGTTGCTGCGCTCGGCGTCGCCCGATGTGATGGACCAGTTGACGCGCCGTTTCGAGACCGCGCTGATCAACGAAGCCCTCGACTTTACCCGCGGCCGAAAGGTCGAAGCGGCGAGCCGTCTGGGCATCGGTCGCAATACCATCACGCGCAAGATCCAGGAGCTCGGGCTGGAAACCTGATGCGAAACGGGGTAGGCTCCTCTGTTTCGTCATTTCGCGACAAGGGAGCCGTACCATGGCAAGACGCATCCTGTTGACGGGCGCTACCGGACAGGTGGGCTGGGAGCTGGCACGTTGCCTGCAAGGCATGGGCGACGTGCACGCCCCCGGACGCAATGAGATGGACCTGCTCGACACGGACAGCGTTGTGCGTACCTTGCGCGACTTCGCTCCCGATCTGATCATCAATCCGGCGGCCTATACGGCGGTCGATCGCGCCGAGACGGATGAGGCGGCCGCGTATCAGGTCAATGCCGTGGTGCCGGGCATCATGGCCGAAGCGGCCAAGCGCCTCGGCGCGCTCGTCGTCCATTACTCGACCGACTACGTTTTCGACGGCACGTCATCGACGCCTTATCGCGAAGACGAACCGACCAATCCTCGGAACGCGTACGGCCGCACCAAGCTGGCCGGTGAAGCCGCCATCGCGGCGAGCGGCGCGAATCATCTGGTGCTGCGTACGAGCTGGGTGTATGGCACGCGCGGCGCAAACTTCCTGCTGACCGTGCAACGACTGGCCCGCGAGCGCGACGAATTGCGTATCGTCGCCGATCAGCATGGCGCGCCGACGTGGTGTCGCACGATTGCAGAACTGACGTCGCAGGTGTTGGTGCAAGGGCTCTGCGAGACCGGCATCGACGCCGATTTCTGGCGCGAGCGCGGCGGTCTCTACCATCTGACGGCCGCAGGTCAGACAACGTGGCACGGTTTCACCGAGGCGATTCTCGATCTGAGCGCACCGGAGAGGCGTCCGAACGTTGTGGCAATTCCTACTTCTGCGTATCCGCTGCCGGCCAAACGTCCGGCGTATTCGATCCTCGACAACGACAAACTCGCCCGCACTTTCGGCGTGCGCGCGCCCGACTGGCGCGATGCCCTCCAGCTCTGCCTCGCCTGAGGCGACGAGTCTCCCCGCGGGGCGCGCGACTAAATCGGAAATTCCTTAGCGCGCAGCCCCGAATTCCTTCGGCAACATTGTCGCTTTGTGCACGCGCTCAAGTGCGTGCCTAGGAGCGACGCATCATGCTGGATCAAGCCAAGGTTTCAGGCGGTAGTGGGCAAGCCTCGGTAGGCTCGGCATTCACACGTCCGGAAAACAGTATCGAGGACGTTGCCGGTCGTGAGCGCGCCCTGTCGCCATACGACCTGGCGGCGCGCAGCGTGGCCCCGCCTGAGGCGCTACGCCACGCGATTTTGCGTGCGGATGCCGGGGAGCGTCGCGCCATCCTGCATCAGAGCGCATGGGTGGCCCACGTGCTCGCGCAGGAGGCCGGGGCGGATCGCTATGCCAGCGTCGAGCGATTGTGCGTGAGAGCGAACGCTGCTCGCGGTGAGCTGCCTTTCGATAAGGCGTCCATGAAGCGGGCGTGGAACACGCGTTTCCTGCATTTGCTCGACGGGGCGAGCGCCTCGGATGTCGCACGCGACATGATGAAGTGGTGCGCGGCGCATGGCGATCAGCCTTCTGCCGCCGCGCAGTGGCATTGGCTGTCGCCGGCCGATGATACATCGCTCGATGTACCGGCGTTCGCGCATTTGCCGATGCGTGAATGGCCGGCTGCGATGCTCGGCGCGGCATTGACGGTCACGAATTTGCGAGAGGCTGTCCTGCCCGACTTGTCGTTGCCCAACGCCGATCTTCGTGGGGTGAATGCGCCGGGCGCCCAGTTCTGCGGCGGTCAATTCAACGGCACGGCGTGGGTCGGCGCCAACCTGCGGGGCGCGGGATTCGCGTTGTCTACGCAGATCCATGCCGATTTCGAGCGGACAGATTTGCGTGAGACCTGTTTTCGCGCAGCGGACGTGAGCGAAGTCCGGATGGTGAGGGCCAACCTGCGCGGTGCAGCGTGGTTGCATACCGTGGTGAGGGGAGGCGATCTGAGCGAGGCGTTGTGCCAGGGTATGACGTTCACGAAAGTGTGTCTCGATGACGCGTCGTTCAACCGCGCACGATTGCATGGCGCATGCGTTATCAATGGCAGCGCGCGGGGGCTGCTGCTCGTCGACGTCAAGGCGAAGCATTCAAAGTGGACGTCGGTCGTGATGAACCACGGGCACGCGCCGGGGGCCGATTTGCGAGGGGCCGAATTCCGTCACTGCGAACTCGTGGGGTGGGACGCGCGTGGCGCAAAACTCAATGGTGCGCTCTTCGAGGCATGCGATCTGCGTCACGCGCGGTTTTGCGGGGCGAGTCTCAAGCGCGTGCGTTTTGGGCGTGATTGCGATCTGGGAGGATCGCAGTGGCAAGACACACAGATTCGACTCGACGACGCGTGGCTGCGGCAATTGAGCCCCGTCGAACTCGATCAGGTGGCGCAATCGCTGATGACGCTTCCCGTCGATCAGCCCGCGATGCGCGCACGTGTCTTCATGCAATTGCTTGTCGCGTTGAGTCGCAAGTCGGGCGCCGTTTATCTCGGGCAAGAGGCGGCATTGTCGATGCAGCGGCTGCCGGAACATGTGCGGCGCAGCGAGTGGTTTGGCCGTCTGTTGGTGGCGCCGAATGAGACGGGGGGTGTTGGCGAGCAGGAGGGGTTTGCCGAACTGCGCACCCAATGGCTGGCGCGCAAACTGAGCGAGCTGACTGACGTGCGGCTCTCGCGTGGTGAGGCGCAATGGGCCACGGCGTCGCTGATGACCTTGTTGCACGGACACTGCGCGGCGGCTTCCCCGAATGCAGTGTGGCGGTACGCCGGGGCGATGTGCCAAACGCTCTATTGGGCGGACGAAGGGGGCGGGGTCGGGCATGCGCGTGTGAACGCTCTGCGCTCGGCGTGGTTTGAGGCCATGCCGCCGCAGGTGCACGTCGCGCTGTCTGCGGATGGCATCAACGCGCTTGATGCGTCTTACATCGTACTGATGCGCGCAGACGGCGAGGTAGCGGCACGTCTGCCGAAACATTTGCTCGCCAGCGTTTTCGGTTCAGCCACGGCGTCTCAGCCAAAGGACGGCGACGCGGTCTTCGCCCGTGATCCGTTGCCCGGTCTGGCATGGGCGGGCACGCGGGTGGTGGTGAGAGACAGGACTTCGCCCGACGACTTCCTGCCCGGCACCATGCGGCAACTCCAGGGATTGCTGCGCGAGTTCGGATGTCTTGCCGGACTCTGGCCGGTCGAGCGCTCGCTTGATGCGTTTGTCCGGCTGGTTGGTCGATGGTTTGGTGACGCGGGTACGGAAGCGGCGAGTGCCGCATGCCGCAGGCCGTGGCAGCCATCCCCCGTGCCGTCCAGTGAGGGCGGCCGGCGGGCGGCGCCGGAGGGCTTGAGTCCGTCCGACCGGTTCGATGCGCTCGTGTTCGCATCGCATTCGTCCAGGCATGTGAAATTGCGGGCGACGGGACACGCGGATATCGAAGACGTGTTCCGTGAATTCCCGCTCATGGTGCCGGACGGCGAGGCGCCGCCAAGCGTTTCGATGTCTCGTCGCGTTCGATTGGTTTCGGTGGCAGCGGGTTTGAGCTGGTTGGCCATGCAACCGGAATGGCGCTCGCTGCCGTCTTCCGTAGTCCTAAACGCTCTGCCCGATGGACAGGCGCGCCAGGTTTGCCGCCAGTACGCGCTGGCAGCCCTCAACGAAACGATGAACGGAGACGCCGCTTGGCGTCTGCTGCCGCAGGCGGTGGCATTGCGGGCATGTTTGTTTGACGAGGCGGGCTCACCCAATTTATTGGCGCAGCGGCTGATCGCGTGGCTGACATGCCCGGAGGTATTGGACCTGCCGGGCGTGGCGCAGGCATGTCGTCAGACGCTCCCGTGGTTCTGGGCCATTCGTTTGCCGCTGGACACGGCAGCAGTTCGCGAGGCGGTGGCGGCCGGGTCGCTGCCCGCGACGGAGTGGCGCTTCGGCGTGGCTCGGGATTGAGGCTGGTTTTACCTGATATTCCGCACGCAGAATCGACGGACTTTCGTGGTAAAAATACGTACGCGCAATGCGCCGCCCGTGAGGGCGGCGTTTCTGGTCGGCCGGGCGCGTGGTATTTACGTAAATTGGCGACATTTGTGGGGTTTTGGTCGCGGATGCCTGTGCGAAGAGGGTCGCCAAAGACGTGGCCCTACGTTCGGGAATGCGAGGAAGGCCAAGGCCATGTTTCCAGGCTCTCAGGGGTTTCGTACCCTCCCAGGCATCATGCACTCGACTTGTATTGCGTCAGGCTATCCGGGGTTCGTGGCGGTCAACCGTCGCGAGCTTGACGCACACGTTCCACTTTCCTGGCCTTTGTTCGATGCTGACGGCACACCGTTGCTGGCGGCGGGCGAGCGTCTGCCGTCAGAGGCCGATCTCGACTGGCTTTTCACGATGTTCGCGCCGCATCGGCCGCTTCCCGACGGCGCGACGACGGGCGAGGCGGCAGGCCGCACGGAAGCGGCAAATTCCGCGTCCCCGCTCGGGACAGCCGCTTCGACGGTGTATCTGCACGGCTTGCCTGTGCCGCTCCCCATCGGGGCGTGGGTGCAGGTGCGCGTGCCGCCGGACGCCGAGACCACGCGTGTGCGCGCCCGGCTGATCGGGCGGGCGCCGAACGGCATGCTGATCATCACACCACCGTCGTCGAGCGAGACGCGCATGCCGTTGGTCGGGGGCGACAGACTCGCCCTCTGGACCTTCCCGGGCGACAATCTCTACGAATTCACCTGCGACGTGCACAGCGTGCACCAGGGACCGTTCGACTACGTGGTGCTGTCGCGTCCCTCGCAGGTTCGGGAGACGCCGGTGCGCCGCACGCCTCGCGTCGATACGCGGCTGGTGGCACGGCTGTCGCCGATCGACGAGACGTCGCGTGCTTCGTTCCGACGCTTGCTGGCCGATCCGCAGGACACACCCGAGTGGCTCGTCCTCGTGCGCGATATCAGTGCCGACGGGGCGGGTATCATCGCGAAGGCGCCGCTACCTGAGGGCTGCCATCACGTCGCGTTGCAAGTCCGTGTGCCGATCGGCGCGGACATCGTGCCGATTCTCGGCATGGCGGCAGTGCGTGGCGTCGAGGGGCCGCGTGCGGATGGCACCTGGGCCTACGGTCTCGAGTTTATGCAGATGGACACCCGCAACAAGGCGGCGATCCGATGCTTCGTGTACGAGTCCCGTCTGACGGATCCGCGCGCGGGTCAGTGACGCGACAGCGGTGCAGCAGTGATGCGGGCGCATCCCGCAAAGCAAAACGGCACCCGAGGGTGCCGTTTTTCATAGCCGCGAGATCGATGCGCGCGGCGCGGGACGATGCTTCAGTCCTCAGTCCTCAGTCCTTGAACGTAGCGACGACCGGCGTGTGATCCGAGGGCTGTTCCCACGTGCGCGGCACGCGGTCGATGTCGCACGCGGTGCAGCGCTCGGCAAGCGCCGACGACACCAGAATGTGATCGATACGCAGCCCGGCATTGCGTCGGAACGCGCCCATCCGATAGTCCCACCAGCTGAACGTCTTTTCGGGTTGATCGAACATCCGGAACGTGTCGCGCAGACCGAGTCCTTGCAGACGCGCAAACGCCTGACGCTCCTGCGGCGACACGAGATTGCCGCCCGCCCATTTGGCCGGATCGTGCACGTCGCGGTCTTCGGGGGCGATGTTGTAGTCGCCGAGCACCGCGAGTTGCGGGTGACGCGCCATCTCGTCCGACAGCCAGTGGGTCAGGGCGTCGAGCCAGTTCAGCTTGTAGACGAATTTGTCGGACTCCGGCGACTGCCCGTTCGGGAAGTAGCCGCAAACCACGCGCACGCCGCCAATCGTGGCGGTGATGAGGCGTTGCTGCTCGTCGGGGAAGTTCGGCAGGTTCTTCACCAGGTCCGTGGCTTCGCCGACCTTCGCGTGATTGACCAGCAACGCGACGCCGTTATACGTCTTCTGGCCGATAAAGTGCGACGTGTAGCCGAGTGCAGCGATTTCGGTGATCGGAAAGTTCTCATCGGTCAGCTTCAGTTCCTGAAGACAGAGGACGTCGACCGGATTGCTGCGCAGCCAATCCTGCACGTGACCGAGACGAACCTTGAGCGAGTTGACGTTCCAGGTGGCAAGTTGCATGAATGTCCTTCGAAATTGAGCGTCGGGCTCAGGCCTTGTCGACTGACTTGGCCGGTTTGTCTTGTGCGTCGCCGGCCGGCAATTGCGGCACGGAAACGAAGTCGTCGAGCGTGAGGCCCTTTTCCTTGAGCAGCGCTTCGAGCACCGGTTGCAGACGGCCGAGGCTTTCCTGTACCGCTTCGCGGACGGTGTCGACCACGACCTGCGTGCTGCGCTCGATCTCGATATTCACGCGCGCGCCGGCGGGTTTGTCTTCGAACGTCGTCATGCGACGCGTTTCGGGAATCAGCCACACCTCGAACCAGCCTTCCTGCCGGTTGACTTCCGAGACCGTGAGGCTCGCGCCGTTGATGGCGATGTAGCCCTTCGCGAAGACATACTTGCGGAACGCTTCGGGAATGGCGATGCGCAGTACCCGGTTCGTATCCGAGGTACGCACGCTCAGGATTTCGGTCGAGAAGTCGATGTGGCCCGACAGCGGATGGCCGCCAATTTCCGCGCCGTCTTTGGCGGCGCGCTCCACGTTGACCTGAGCGCCCGCGCCGAAGCTGCCGAGCGTCGTTACGTTCAGGCTCTGGAGGATGACGTCGAACGACGCCGCGGTGGGCGAGAGCAGTTGCGTGACCGTCAGGCAGCAGCCGTCGACAGAGACGCTGGCGCCGAGGGTGAGGTCTTCACAGAAGCCCTCGGGAAACGCGAGCTCGAGTGTGCGCATGCCGTCGCGATCTTCGATGGACGACAGCGTGGCCGTGCCTTGAACAATTCCGGTGAACATCGTGATGTCGGTAATAAGAGTCGTGGGTTGCTATGCCGCCGTATTCTACTGCGTCGCGACGGTATGCCGCTCGTCATGCGTCGTGCTACGATGCCGCCTTTTCACGGGATCTCGATAGATCGCTATGGGTTTCGAAGGCTGCCTGGAGGCGGAGCACTTTTACTACTGGGCGGAGACGTCGCCCGCGCCGCACGGGCAGTTCCACGGCGTGGTGCACTTTACCGGATGGCGCGACGTGGACGATGTCATCGAAACGCTCGACCCGCCCCTCACCCATACGACGCCCGAGGCGTACCGCTGGGCGAGCGATGCCCTCGAAGCCGCTCACGCGCTGGCAAAGATGCTGGCCGCAGAAGGCGAGCTCGGGATCGATCCCTGAACCCCTGAATTCACCGGACGTGCCCGACGGGCAAGCCCATCACGGATAGCACCATGACACAGACTAAATTTGAAATTCAGAAACGCCGCGGCCTGAAGATCGACGCCGGCGTGCGTCGTGGCCCGCCCACGGGCAAGCAGGTTGGCGCGCAAGGCAAGCGCGGCGCGGCTGGCAGCAAGTTGCTGGGCGCGTTGCTCGGCGCACCCGTGGAAGAGGCCGGCGCGGGTGAGTCCGCAGCGACCACCGACGCCGCCGGGCAGGATAAGTCCAAGGCCTGAGCGCATCCCGCTCATTCGCCCATGCCTTAGCTCGTCCATCCTCGGTCCAGCGCACAATTCGGGAACGGGCCCAAGGCCAAGCTCAGGGCACGATGGCCAGGAACAGGAACGTGGCAAACAGCACCAGGTGGACGGCGCCTTGCAGCACCGTGGTGCGTCCCGTGCCCAGCGTGATTACGCCAACCAGGAGCGTGACCGCGAGCAACACCGTCTCCTTCGGACCCAGACCGAGTTCGATCTGTTGATCGAGCAGCAGCGAGACGGCTGCCACCGTCGGGATCGTCAGTCCGATACTCGCCAGCGCCGAGCCGAGCGCGAGATTCAGGCTCGTCTGAAGCTTGTTCGCGCGCGCCGCGCGCAAGGCCGCCAGGCCTTCCGGTAGCAGCACCAGCGCTGCAATCACGATACCCACGACCGCCTTCGGAGCGCCGGCCACCGCGACCGCATGCTCGACGGCGGGCGAAAGCTTTTTCGCCAGTCCCACCACGGCCAGCAGCGCCACCACCAGCAATCCGAGACTCAGCACGGCCGTACGGCGCGAAGGCGGCGGTACGTGCACTTCTTCACTCGGCGCTTTCGCGAGGAAGTAATCGCGATGGCTCACCGTCTGCACGAATACGAACACCATATAAAGCACGAGCGAAATCATGCCTTCGAAGGCCAACTGCGACGCCGTGAGTCCCGGTCCGAGTACCGAACTCGTGTAGTTCGGCAGCACCAGCGTTAGCACCGACAGTGCGCACAGCACGGCGAGCGCCGCACTCGCACCTTCGACATGAAAGCCTTGCGTGTGGTGACGCACCCCGCCGAAGAGCAGGCACAGGCCGACAATCCCCGTCGAGACGATCATGATGGCGGCGAACACGGTGTCGCGCGCCAGACCTGCCTTGTCAGGGCCGCCGGAGAGCATGACCGAGACGATCAGCGCCACTTCGATGATGGTCACGGCGACGGCGAGCACTAGCGTACCGAATGGCTCGCCGACCTTGTGGGCGACGGTTTCGGCGTGGTGCACGGCGGAGAATACGGCGCCGGCCAGCGCAGCGGCGCAAAGCGTGAGCGCAGCGGCATTGGGCAGGAAACCGGCAACACCGAGTGCGATGAGGGCCACGATGGGCATATACATCGTCCAGTGGCCTAGCTTGGCGGTCTTTGAGGAGGACATCGTCGGAGACTCCAGAATTTCGGGGAACGGGTGCGGCTCGAGGTACGGCAGATCAAGCGACGGCGGGAACATTGCCCCGATGAGAACCTCGGGACGACCAAGCATGGTCGCAGAAAAGCGTCACCCCGACAACAGAAAGGCGTTGACTTGCCGCGAGATGGATCGCGCCGTGGATGTCCACCGAAAAGCGCATGGACAAACGATCTAGCGCGATTTTACTTTTGACTCGGAGTGCGAATCCGTCAAGAAATTCCATGGAGGGAAGGGCGAGTGCGCGATGGGTCGGAAGATGACGCGCAAGATCGACGGCTTTATGTGTTGACAGCCGATGGGTGACGGGCGTAATGTTCCGTTCATTGGTCTTACCACTGAACGACAGGTTTCGAGCCGCGAACCTGTTCACTTGTCGCCACACCCTTATGTCCTTCGATCCCATCGTGCAGGTTTCCGTCTCGGAGCAAGTCGCACAGCGCTTGCTTACGATGATCCGCACCGGGCTGCTCAAGCCCGGTCAGCAGCTTCCGCCCGAGCGCGACCTCGCCACCATGCTCGGCGTCGGCCGTCCGGCCGTGCGTGAGGCGATCCGAGGGCTGGCGCTGCTGGGTCTGTTGCGTATCCGTCAGGGCGAGGGGACGTTCGTTGGCTCGCTCGAAATGCGTGAGCTGCTCGAACCGCTCGAAATGGTCATCGAGCTCAATGCCGGCACGCTGGAGTCGCTGTTCGACGCGCGTCTGGTCATCGAGCCGGGCGTCGCGGCGCTCGCGGCGGCCCATATCAGCGACGCGGACATCGCGCGTCTGCATGCGCTCGTCGACGACGAACAGGCACTGCTGGGCAATCCGGAAACGTTTTCGGCGGCGGATATGGCGTTTCACGAGACGATCATCGACGCCTGCGAAAACCCGTTTCTGCAAAGCATCGCGAACAGCCTGTATCTGCTCGGCAAGAAGAGCCGGCGCGTGACGTCCCGCGTGGACGGCGTGCTCGAACGCAGCTTGCAGGACCACCGTGAAATTCTCGACGCGCTCGAAGCACGTGATTCCGAGCGGGCGGCGCAGGCCATGCGACGGCACTTGTGCCGCGTGCGCGATGCGTATGCCGCGTCGGCCGGCATTTCGGAGGATGTCGCCGGGATAACCGATATCGCCGACGCCTGAGCGATCCCCTTGTTGCGGCATCTCAAGTTTTTCCGACGTACCCCCAACGTACCCCCAACGTACCCCCAACGCATCCCCAAGACTCACGAGGAGACACGCATGACTGGCCGGCTGGCGGGCAAAACCGCTGTCATTACTGCTGCGGCACAAGGCATCGGACGCGCCTGCGTCGAAGCCTACTTGCGCGAAGGCGCGCGCGTGATTGCGACCGATCTGAATGCGGACGCGCTCGCGCAACTGAGCGATCACCCGAATCTGACGCGGCGCGCGCTCGATGTCACGAAGGGGGCGGCCGTAACAGCACTCGCGCTTGAGCTCGGCGCCATCGACGTGCTGTTCAATTGCGCGGGCTTCGTGCATCACGGCTCGATTCTCGAGTGCGACGAAGCGGCGTGGGACTTCTCGTTCGACCTGAACGTGAAGAGCATGTACCGCACCACACGCGCCTTCCTGCCAGCCATGCTGGACGCCGGGGGTGGGGCGATCATCAACATGTCGTCGGCGGCGTCGAGCGTGAAGGGCGTGGCGAATCGCTGCGTCTACGGCACGAGCAAGGCGGCCGTGATCGGTCTGACGAAGTCGGTCGCTGCCGATTTCGTGGCGCGCGGCATTCGCTGCAACGCGATCTGTCCGGGGACGGTCGAATCGCCGTCGCTGCGTCAGCGTATCGCGACGCAGGCCGACGTGGCGGGCACGAGTCTGGCGGCGGTGCGCGAGCAGTTCGTGGCACGTCAGCCGATGGGGCGTGTGGGCACGCCTGACGAGATTGCGGCACTTGCCGTCTACCTGGGTTCGAACGAATCCGCATTCACCACCGGCGCGATCCATGTGATCGACGGCGGCTGGTCCAATTGATTTCGCGAGGAGAATTGCTTTGAAACTGCTTCGTTACGGCCCGAAGGGCCAGGAAAAGCCGGGCCTGCTCGACGCCCAGGGCAACGTGCGCGACCTCTCCAACGTGCTCGCCGACATCACCCCCGAGACGCTGAGCCCGCAAGGACTGGCGGCATTGCGGGCACTCGACGTGACGGCGTTGCCTGTGGTGGCGTCGCCGGGGCGTCTCGGTGTGCCGTTCTCGGGATTGGGCAAGTTTCTGGCCGTCGGCCTGAACTACAGCGATCACGCGGCGGAGTCGGGGCTGGCCGTGCCGTCCGAGCCGGTGCTCTTCACCAAGTGGGACAACTGTCTGAACGGACCGAACGACCCGGTGGTGCTGCCGAAAGATTCCGTCAAAGGCGATTGGGAGGTCGAACTGGGCTTCGTGATCGGCACGACGGCACGTTACGTGCCGCTGGAGCGCGCGCTCGACTACGTGGCGGGGTATTGCGTCGTGAACGATGTGTCGGAGCGCGAGTACCAGATCGAGCGCGGCGGCACGTGGGACAAGGGCAAAGGCTTCGATACGTTCGGACCGGTCGGCCCGTGGCTGGTCACGACCGACGAGATCCGCGACCCGCAACAGCTTGGGCTTTGGCTCGATCTGAACGGCGTGCGCCGTCAGACGGGTAGCACGTCGACGATGATCTTCAGCGTGGCGTATCTGGTGCATTACCTGAGCCAGTTCACCACGCTCAAGCCGGGCGATCTAGTGACGACGGGCACGCCGCCGGGCGTTGGCCTCGGCCAGAAGCCGCCGGTGTTCCTGAAGCCGGGCGACGTCATGCGACTGGGCATCGACGGACTGGGCGAGCAGACGCAGGAAGTTCGGGCGTACGACGCGAGTCTGCTCGATTGAGAGGCGTACCGGATTCATTTCATATTCCTCCTGTACGTTGATGGATGTGGGGCGGCGGCGCTGGGCGTCGCCGCATTGCATTCGTGCCTCCGCGCATTCGTCAACGACACTCAACGACACCCCTGGGAGCGATTCATCATGGAAGACCTGAAAGGCAAATTCGTCCTGATTACGGGCGCGAGCACCGGCATTGGCGCTGCGGCAGCGACGGCATTCGCCGCACAGGGCGCGAACGTGGCAGTGCACTACAACCGTTCGGCCGACAAGGCGGAGGCCGTGGCCGAAGCGGTGCGCGCCCACGGCGTGAAGGCGATCACGGTGGCCGCCGACGTGCAGGACACGGGCGCGATCGATGCCGCCGTGGCACATGTGCTCGATGGCTTCGGTCGTATCGACGTGCTGATCAATAACGCGGGCAGCCTGGTCAAACGTACGCCGTTTGCCGAAGTGACCGACGCCTATTTCGATGCCGTGCTCAACGTCAACGCGCGCTCGGTTGTGGCGTTCTCGCGCGCGGTCGTGCCCGCGATGCGCAAGCAGGGCGGGGGAGCCATCGTCAACGTGACGTCGATTGCTGCGCGTCATGGCGGCGGCCCCGGCGCGCTGATCTACGCGGCGGCCAAGGGGTTCGTGAGCACGCTCACGCGCGGCATGGCCAAGGAGCTGATGCCGGATCGCATTCGCGTGAACGCCGTGTCGCCGGGCGTGATCATGACGCCGTTCCACGAGCAATTCAGCACGCAGGCGCAGATCGACGCGTTCCGTCAGAGCATTCCGATGGGGCGTCTGGGCGAGCCGGACGAGTGCTCGGGGGCGTTCCTGTATCTCGCATCGGAAAAGCTGGCCAGCTATGTGACGGGGCAGATCATCGAGGTCAACGGCGGGCAACTGATGGTCTGACGTCGGCTCGCGTTCGACGAGGGCGCGAGGGGGGAGGTGAGGGCTGATGGGTGAGGGGCGGCGGCGCGCAGGGCGATGGCTGTCGTTCGTGCGGGAGGCTTCGTGGCGTTCATGGCCCTTCGAGACACCCGTGACCTTTCCCTCAGACGGCGCGCCGTGGCCGGATTCGCTGGGCTTTCTCTTGCTGTGACCCCGGAAAATTCTGTATCGGCATTGCCTTGCGGCCCAATGTGGCCGGGAATCGTGCGCTTGGGTTCGCTTCTATGGCAATTGCTGGCACACTTGCCCCATTCGTCCGAGAACGTCCGTCGCATCGATGCGCGGGCTTAACCATCGAGGGGTCAATGGAACGCTGTCCGTGGAGTGAAGGCTTCGAACAATATCGTCAATATCACGACCAGGAGTGGGGCGTGCCGCTGCGCGATTCGCGCGAATTGTTCGAATTGCTGATGCTCGAAGGCGCGCAGGCAGGGTTGTCGTGGTCCACGATCCTCAAGAAGCGAGAGAACTACCGCAAGGCCTTCGACAACTTCGACCCGGTGCGCATCGCGAAATACGGGCCGGAGGATGAAGTCCGGTTGATGGCAGATGCCGGCATCGTACGCAATCGTCTCAAGGTCAATGGGGTGATCAAGGGCGCGCGGGCCTATCTGGCGATGGAGGCGGCAGGCACGCGCTTCAGCGATTTCGTCTGGCAGTTCGTCGGCGGCGAGCCGTTGCAGAATCGCTGGACGTCGCTTGCCGAGGTGCCGGCGACTTCCGCTGTCTCGGACGCCATGAGCCGCGCGCTGAAAAAGGCCGGTTTCACGTTCGTGGGCTCGACCATCTGCTATTCGTTCATGCAGGCGGCGGGGATGGTGAATGACCATCTGGTCGCGTGTCCGCGCCACAAAGCGGTGAAAACGCTGGCGTCGAACGAAGCAAAAAACGGCATCGCATCGGCCCGGAAACGCCGGGTGGGGGCATCGTCGGCTACAATCGCGCCTGACGAATCAGGATCTGCCTAATGTTCAGCTACCGCCACGCCTTTCACGCCGGCAACCACGCCGACGTGCTGAAACACTTCATCGCCGTTGAATGCATCGATTACATGCGCCAGAAAGACACGGCGTTCTGGTACATCGACACGCATGCCGGCGCAGGCGGTTACGCGCTCGATGGCAAATGGGCCGACAAGACGGGCGAGTACGAAACCGGCATCGGCCGTCTGTGGACGCGCGACGATCTGCCGGCGGCGCTGGCGGACTACGTTACGCTGGTGCGCGAGTTCAATCCGGACGGCAAGCTGAGCTACTACCCCGGCTCGCCGTACTTTGCCCTGCAATTGCTGGGCGACCGGGACCGGCTGCGCTTGTTCGAGGCACACCCGACCGAGCAGGACGTGCTGCGCGAGAACTTTGAAGCGCAGGGCCGGGCAGTGGCGCGCCGCACGATGATCTTCGGTGCCGACGGTTTCGCCGGTTTGAAGACGATTCTGCCGCCGGCGACGCGGCGCGCGTTCACACTCATCGATCCGTCGTACGAGGACAAGCGCGATTACACGCGTACGACCCAGACGGTGCAGGAAGGTCTCGACCGTTTCCCGACGGGGATGTACGCCGTGTGGTATCCGCTTGTGCAGCGCCGTGAGGCGTCGCAATTGCCGGAACGTATGAAGCGTCTCACGATCAACGATCAGCCGATCAAGAACTGGGTTCACTGCTCGCTGACCGTGTGCAATCCGGTGCCGGGTGGCATGGGCTTGCACGGCAGCGGCATGTTCATCGTGAACCCGCCGTACATGCTCCAGGACACGCTCAAGACCACGCTGCCGTACCTCGTCAAGACGCTCGGTCAGGACAAGGGCGCGCAATTCCTGCTCGAAGGCAGGCAGAGCTGACGCTCACTTGCCGGACGGGGGAACTTCGTACGGCAGTGACAGCAGTTCGTCCGGCGACAGATAGCGCCACTCTCCGAGCGCGAGATTGCCCATCGGCAGGCCGCCGATGGCGGTTCTGACCAGCCCCTCCACCCGATTGCCTGCGGCGGCGACCATCCGTTTGACCTGATGGTATTTGCCTTGCGAGATCGTGAGCGCGATTTCGTGAGAGGCCGGGCTCATGACGTCCGTTGCCGCGAGCGGTTCGGTTTCGTCGCGTAGCAGCACGCCGTCGCGCAACGCCTGCAACATTTCCTCGGTCACGGGATGCTTCGTCGTTGCGATGTAGCGCTTGGGCACGTGACGACGCGGCGACATCATGGCGTGCAGGAAAGGACCGTCGTCCGAGAGCAGCAACATGCCGGTCGTGTCCTGATCGAGGCGTCCGGCAGGTTGAACGCCGCGCACGGCCAGGGGCAGCGGCAGCAGCGAGTGGACGCCCTCATGATGCGTCGGGCTCGTGGAGCACTCGAAGCCCTCGGGCTTGTTGAGCAGCACATAGACGCGCTCACGGTAATCCCACAGTTCGCCGTCGAGCGTGAATTGCAGACCCTTCGGGTCCACCGATTCGCGCGGATTGTCGTGCACGACGCCGTCGATGGCAAAAGCACCGGATTGAATGAGCTTGCGGCACATCTTGCGACTGCCGAAGCCTTGCGATTGCAGTAAACGATCTAGCTCGATGATGCGTTCTCCGTCAGGTATCTGGAAGGTATCTGGATTCAGGCCGCCATTGTAGCGGCCTGTCGGCGCAGACGCCTGTTGGAGATATGGGGATTTGCTTAAGCGCGGCGGGTTGGCATCGGTGCCCTGCGCGATGCCAGCCGTGCTGTGATCCGGAGACGGCGAGCGGCTCGCCCCCGCACTTGCTTGCCGATCACTCGTCCTGCATCGCCCCGCTGAAGCGGCGGTAGATGAAGCGTGCAGCCCAATCGAGCGCGAAGCCCAGCACGCCGATCACGAGAATGACGGCCGTCAATTCCGAGTACGCCAGACGGTCGCGGGTGTCGAGAATCAGATAGCCCAGACCCGCATTGACGCCCAGCATTTCCGCCGGCACCAGCACGATCCAGAGAATGCCGATGGCCAACCGCACGCCCGTGAGCACGTGCGCAGCAATGCCCGGAACATAGACGTGCCAGAGCATTTCCCAGCGCGTCGCCGCCAGACTCTCGCCCAACTGCACCCAGCGACGGTCGATATGCGTGACGCCTGCCGCCGTGCTCATGACCAGCGGCCACAGCGCGGCAAAAGCGAGCAGGAAATACACCGCTGGATCGCCGACGCCGAGCGACATCACGGCGATTGGCATCCACGACAGCGGCGACACCATACGCAAGAACTGCATCGACGGCGTGAGTGCCTTATCGAGCCAGCGAACACGTCCGATCAGAAAGCCGAGCGGCACCCCGATCACAACGGCCCCGGCAAGCCCAACGGCGATGCGTCGCAAGCTGGCCAGGATATGCAATCCAAGCTGCTCGTCGCGCACCAGATCGGGCAGCGCGCGTAACGCAGCGGCGGGCGAGAATTGCGACGCGAGTGAGTCCGGCGTGGTGAAAAGGGCAATGCCCAGCCACCAGATCGCAACAACGCCAGCGAGTCCCGCCAGCCCGAGCCATGCGTGGCGAGCAGCGCGCACGCTCCCCGCGCCCGCAGGGCGGAGCGCAGCGCTCACGTTATCGGCGACGGGGTGACTCGCGCGCTCGGAGGCAAGATCAGACAACGATTACCTCCTGACGCGTGAAACCCTCCGGCAGACCGAAAGCCTTCATGCCGCCGACCGCGGCGATGCTCTTCTTGACGAAGCGATCGTCCACGAGGTCGCGGGCCACGAATGCCGGGTCAAGCTTCGCGAGGAACTGCGCGTTGCCTTCGACCTGCGTCTTCTGCATGTGACGCACCAGCGCCTCGGTGTAGCTCGGATACGGGTACGGCTGGAAGTCGATGCGCTTCTCGTGCCAATCCGCATGCAAAATCGCCTTGTCGGCGAGATAGCGGCCCTGTTCGGACGGCGCCGGTGCCAGCACGCGTTGCAGCACCTGGAACGGATGCGGTGTGTAGCGGTTTTCGCCTTCCTTCGACAGCAGGCGAGCTGCGTCTTCCGGATGTGCCCGCGTCCATGCCTGTGCCTTGACGATGGCGTCCACCACTTTTTGCGACCATTCCGGACGCGCACTCAGATCGCGCTCGTGCATGGTGACGACGCAGCACGCGTGGTTCTTCCACACGTCGCCAGTGAAGCGCAGCACCTTGCCGACCTTGAGATTCTCGGCAGCGGCGTTGAACGGCTCGGCCACGATGTAACCGGCAATCTGCTTGGCGGCGAGTGCCGGCGGCATGTCCGAGGGCGCCATTACGATCAGATTGACTTCGTTGGCGGCGGGCGCGCCACTCTTCTTGAGCACCGGCGTGAGGCCGTTGGCAGACAGCAAGCCTTGCAATACGACGTTGTGAATCGAATACCAGAAGGGCACGGCGACCGTCTTGCCGCCGAGATCGCTGACCTTGTTGATGTCGTTGGTCACGGTAATGGCGCTGCCGTTGACGTGATTCCAGGCCACGACCTTGGCCTGTGCCTGACTGCCGTAGCGTGCCCATACCGTCATCGGCGAGAGCAGATGGACGACGTTGACCTGTCCCGAGAGGAAGGCCTCGATCAATTGCGCCCAGCTACGCAGCAACGTGGGCTTTTCCGCCTTGATGCCCGCTTGTTCGAAGTAGCCGTTGTTATGTGCGACGAGCAACGGCGTGGCGTCGGTAATGGGCAGATAGCCGATGCGCAGTGGCGCGTCCGGCTCGGCGGCGGCGCGCGCAGCGGCCGAAGCCAGCAGCGGTGCCGCGCCGGCAACCGTCATCATCGAAGCGAGTTTGAGCCATTCGCGGCGGGAAATTTGGCACATGGTCTGAGAATCCCCGAAGGTTGGGTCGTGTTGACCTAGCGTGTTGTGTGAGGGGGTGTCGCGTCGCGAGACATCGCGATCTGCAACGCTTGCAGGATTTCGATACGCAGCGCGCCGAGCGCCTGCACTTGCGCTTCGCGCGGCGAGGGCACGTCGATCTGCCATTGCGCCAGCGTGCGGCCCTGATTGCCGAGCAGCACAATCCGGTCGGAGACGAGCAGGGCTTCGTCGATGTCGTGTGTGACGAGGACCGTCGCGGCCCCTGTGTCTTGCACGACAGTGACGAGCAGGCGCTGCATGTCGGCCCGTGTGACTTCGTCGAGCGCGCCGAACGGCTCGTCGAGGAGCAACGCACGCGGCTGGCGTGCAAGGCATCGGGCGAGCGCTACGCGCTGCGCCATGCCACCCGAGAGCTGGCGCGGGTGCAAGTGATGCGCATGCGCGAGGCCGACTTCGGTCAGGGCCGCATCGATGCGTGCGCGTCGCGTGTCACGCGATAGCACCGGTTGTCGCGCAAACGTCAGGCCGAAGGCCACGTTACGTTCTACGGAGAGCCACGGCAGCAGACACGGATCCTGGAACGCGAGAGCGACATCGGGCCGCGGGCCCGCGAGCGGTGCGCCATCGACTTCGACGGCGCCGTCGCTCGGCGTGAGTAGGCCGGCGGCAATGCGCAGCAGCGTCGATTTGCCCGAGCCGCTGGGGCCGAGCACGGAGACGAGTTCTCCTGGCGCCACCGACAGGTCGACGCCTCGCAAGATGGCGCGTTCGCCGTAAGACAAGCCGATGTTGCGCAGCGTCAGAAAGGGAGATGCCAGTGGCAATGCGCGCGAGGTATGCTCGCGCGTCTCGGCGATGAACGGGTCGGAATGCGCGCGCTGCGTCGCCGTGGGTTGTGTCATGAAGCCGTTCCGGTCTTGAGTTGCTGTGCGCGTTGTGCGGCAAGCTGGTTCTTCAATTGCACAAGGCTCGGGGTAACGATCGGCACGAACGCTGCCTCGCGCTGGCGCCGTGCCACGCCCGAAAGTCCGCGCAGATAGCCGCGTCCGCCGCCAGTTTGCACTTCCAGCGTGGCGGCGTCGTGAACGAGTGCGGCCAGCGCAATGCGCAGTTCAAACAAATGCGCAGGCGTCTCGACGAAATCGCCCTGGGCGACGCCCGCTTTCAGACGCGCCGAGAGTGTATCAAGTTGCTCTGACAGTGCGGCAACCTCGTCGGCGACTGCCGCACGCGCGCCCGGTCCGCTGTCGTTCGTGCCCGCGAGACTGCGTTGCGCGAGCCCAAGCGACATGCCGCATTGCAGCCCGAGAAATGCAGGGCGCACGCGCACGAGCCATGCCGGTGCGTTGTCGGTAATGCGGTCGTCGTCGCTCAGCGGCGTGTCGGCCATTTGCAGGGCCGCCGTGTGGGTGCCGCGCAAGCCGATCAGATCCAGATCGTCGCTGCGCGTCACGCCCGGCGCGTTATGGGCGATGGCGAAAATCGACGGCGGGCCACCGGCTTCGTGGTCGACCGCAGCCGCCGCAACGAATCCCTGCTTGCGCAGATTCGTGATCCACGGCAATCCGCCGTTCACGCGCCAGGTTCCCGGCGCCCCCGCCACGTCCGTCGCCCGGATTTGCAGCGGCTCAATGGCGGAGAGGTACTTCATGGCGTTCGACAACCCGGTCGCGCCGGCGAGTTCGCCGCACAGCAGGGCCGGCAACAGACGCTCGCGCAGGCCCCGATTCGGGCTTTGCAGCAAATACTCGATGAAGGTGCGCTGGCCCCACAGCACGAAGGCTGCGGCGAAAGAGTGCTCGGCAACCTCGGCGACGCTATCGATCGCGTCGACAATCGAACCGCCAGCCCCGCCCAACGCCACCGGCACACCAATGCGCAGCAGTCCGGCGTTGGCCAGTTGCGGCACGACGTCGCCACTCAGTGTGGCATCCGTATCGAGCGTTTCGGCGTGGGCGTCGAGCCAGGCCGCGAGCGCCGGGGCGCGTGCGGCGAGTCCGCGCAGGCTGGCTTCGCTGCTCATGCCGCTTGTTCCTTCGGTTCCCAGCGGTACGCCGCCAGTTGCGGATTCAACTCGTTTTGCGAGAGGTTGTTCGCAAAGTTGCACAGCGTGGCGAGCGACACGCCAAGCACCACTTCGAGGGCCGCGGCATCGTCGAAGCCCGCAGCCTTGAAAGTGGCGAATTCGGCATCGGACACGGCCCCGCGCGTGGCGATCACGGCGCGCGTGAATACGGCGACGGCATCGAGCTTGGCATCCGAGAGTTGGCGTTGATCGCGGATTTCGTTGACGAGGGCTTCCGGCAGTTGCGCCTTCTTCAGCGCGACTGCCGTATGGCCGGCCACGCAGAAGCCGCAGCCATGAATGCCGGCGGCCGTGATCTGCACGACTTCGCGCTCGGCGAGCGTCAGGCTGGCACGGCCGTTGATGGCGCCCACGCTCAGATAGGTCTCGAGCGCCGTCGGTGCGTTCGCAAGCGAGGCCACCAAGTTCGGCAGGAAGCCGTTCGCGGCAAGCGATTTCTCCAGGAACGGACGGCTCGCCTCCGGGGCGGTCTCAAGGGTATGCAGTGGCAGTCGGCTCATATCAGGCTCCTCACAGTCGAGCATCCATTGTGCGCAAGCCCGGCCCGATGCTCAATGCGCGCGTGTCTGGAAATTCTGCGGATTTGTCTCAGTGCGCATCGGATGTGTCCGAAGACGTGCGCGTCGTGGGACGCGTTTGCGCGCGCGACGTTCCACACTCGGCGTAGGTCGAGCGGGCGGCAGAGAGTGTGCGGCTTAGTGCAGCGGATAGGCTGCGGGTGCCGTGGAGACCGTTGCTGAGGCCGTCGCGGCGGGCGGCGAGACGGTATGGCTCGCCTGACGGCGCCACGCGCCGGGCTGGATGCCAGTCACGCGTTTGAAGGCCTGCGCAAAAGCCGATTCGGACTGGTAGCCGACTTGTTCTGCGGCGTCCGGCAAGGAAGCGCCTGCACGCAGCAACGCGGCGGCGGTTTTCATCCGCACGAGCGTGACGAACTGCGCTGGCGGTTGACCGCCGATCTCCGCGAATTGTTTGCAGAAACGGGCCCGCGACATGTGGACGAATTCCGCCATGGTATCGGTCGTCCAACGCTCGCCTGGCGACTCGATGATCGCGGCCGCCAGTCTGCCGAACGCGTCGCGACGCATCAGTCGCCACATGCCCGGTGCAATGTCCTCGGCGTGCACGGCCTCGCGCAACGCGTAGTAGAAGAGGAGGTCGGTGAGGCGGGCGAGCAGCGGCGACGGCGTGTCGCCCGGACGGCGCGCTTCCGCCTGAATCAGTGTGAACACCTGTGTCATGCCTTCCAGCCGGCCACTGGCTCGACGCGCAATGATCGGATTCGGCAACATGCCCAGCACCAACGCGTCGAGGTCGGTTCGGAATTCGAAGAAACCGCAGGCCAGGGCGACGGACGGGGTGCCAGTGGGAGGAATGCGCGGCTGCGGCGGCAATGGCGTCATGGTGCCGGCGCGAGTGCTCAGGTCCGCAGGCGGCGTGGCGCTCGGGGTGAGCGCGTGCGGGATGTCCGAAAGCAGGAAGACGGCGTCGCCTGTGCTCAGCGAAATCGTTCGCGCCGGTTGGCCTGCATTCGCGCCGATGTGCAGATAGCTCGCACCGTCCAGAACCACATGGAAGCTCGCACGCTGATGCCCGGCCGTCGACGCCTGATACACGCCGCAATATTCCCCCACGTGGAATAACGTGCTCTTCAACTCCAGCCCTGCCAACAACCAATCCGCCACCCGGTCTGGATGGGCCGGATGCTCCGGTGTTACCGACGCCTGTGCGTCCGCTGTGTGATCCCGCGTGTCGTGAAACATGGCCGCCCGCCTTGTATGCCAATCCCCGGCAAAACGACCATCCTCCCCACCGACATACGACTGGGCAACTATTTTTTCGTTGGATGCTTATTACTTGAGGGACTTGAGGGCGCTCGGTCACGTTCCGCGACCCCGGCATCGCTTGCAAGCGATGCCTTTCGAGTCCCCACGCAATGTGCGCTGGCACATGGCTTTTCGGACAGGCATGAAAAAGCCGATGATCTTTCGATCATCGGCTTTTTTTGTATTTTTTGGTGCCCAGAAGAGGACTCGAACCTCCACGGTGTTACCCGCTAGTACCTGAAACTAGTGCGTCTACCAATTCCGCCATCTGGGCCTCGTCAGCTCGCTTACTGCTTGCTCGCTGCGAAGAAGTGAGATTATGCCGAGGGTGTTACATGCTGTCAACACTGGGGTGCAAAAAAATTCAAAAATCTTTCCGTCCCCCTCACGCCTCTTCTCCACCCCTCACATCGACATTCAAAGCGACCTCACGCCGCTCGTCCCATATGCTCGGTTCGAATCATATCGATCAAGTGACGCAGCCCCGGCAATGTCTGACGTCGGCTCGGGTAATACATCGACAACGGCGGGCCATCCACCGCCCAGTCACCCAACACTGCCTCCAACGTGCCATTCGCCAATTCCTGCGACACGTTGCGCTCCAATACGTATCCCAACCCCAGGCCACCGACCGCCGCCGCAATCACGCCGTCGCTCTCGTTGATGCTCAACGCACCCGGCACGTCCAGCTCGACCGCTGTCGATCCGTTACCCAATTCCCACTTGTACAAGGTGTTGTCGCCCAGACGCATCCGGATGCAATTGTGCGACATCAGATCTTGCGGCGCCTTCGGTCGGCCATGTCGGGCAAAGTACGCCGGCGAACCCACCACGATCCACCGCAGCGCAGGCGTCAACGGCGTGGCAATCATGTCGCCCGGCACGGTGTCGCCATAGCGCATCCCCGCATCGAAACCCTCCGCCACGATGTCCAGCATCCGGTCGTCAACCGTGACGTCCAGTTCGATATCGGGATAGGAGGCGACGAAGCGCGGCAGGATAGGGTCGAGCAACAAACGCGCGGCGTCGCGCGGCACGTTCAGGCGCAAACGGCCAGCCGGCGACGCACGGTAACGATCCAGCGCGCCAATCGCAGATGCAATCTGCTCAAGGCCCTGTTCCAATTCCTTCGCCAGAGCCGATCCCGCCGCCGTCGGCGACACGGAACGGCTCGTGCGGTTGAGCAGTTTCACGCCCAGACGCGCTTCGAGGTTACGCATCGCGTGACTCAACGCAGAGGTCGTCACGCCCAGCTCTGTGGCGGCCTCACGGAAACTCTGCCGGCGGCAGATGGTGACAAAAACGTTCAAATCGGCAAGCTCGCCGCGAGTGAAGGCAGGCATGTATTTCCCAACAAGTATCAAGCAACAAAAACCAAAAAACACCCGACAAGCCCAACGAATTAAGCGTACGTTGAACAATATTCAATTTTTTATGAGGTAAATTTTACCGATTTCCTTTTGATTCTGGAGAGGCGCCATGAGCGACGTGACGGAAACGCTACACATTCTCAGTATCGATACGCCCGTGAGTCGTGTCGGTCTCGGCACTTGGGCCATCGGTGGGGCCATGTGGGGCGGGGCAGACGACGCGCAATCCATCGCCACGATCCGCAGCGCTGTCGAGCGCGGCATCAACCTGATCGACACCGCACCGGTCTACGGTTTCGGTCACTCGGAAGAGGTGGTGGGGCGCGCGCTCGAAGGGGTGCGCGATAAAGCGGTGATTGCGACCAAGGCCGCCCTGGAGTGGGGTGATAGCGGCATTCGCCGTAATTCGACGCCCGCACGCATTCAAAAAGAGGTCGAAGATTCGCTGCGCCGCCTGCGCACGGACTACATCGATCTTTATCAGATCCATTGGCCGGATACGCTTGTTCCGTTCGATGAAACGGCCGCCGCGCTGGAGAAATTGCGTGAAGCGGGGAAGATTCGCGCGATTGGCGTCAGTAATTTTTCGCCCGCGCAAATGGATGTGTTTCGCCGTGCCGCACCGCTCGCCGCAGTGCAGCCCCCGTATAACATTTTCGAGCGCGCGATCGAAGCGGATGTACTCCCGTATGCCACGCGCGAAGGGCTCGTCGTGCTGGCGTATGGCGCGCTTTGCCGTGGGCTGCTCTCCGGGCGGATGGATGCCGGGACGACGTTCGATGGCGATGATCTGCGCAAATTCGATCCGAAGTTTCAGGCGCCGCGCTTCGCGCAATATCTTGCAGCCGTTGCTGAGCTGAAAGACCTCGCGCAGTCGCGTTACGGTAAATCGGTGCTGGCGCTCGCAATTCGCTGGGTGCTCGATCAGGGCCCGACGATCGCGCTCTGGGGCGCTCGCCGTCCGGATCAGCTCAATGGGGTTCACGACGCCTTCGGCTGGAAACTCTCGGCGCAGGATCTCGCCGACATCGACGCGATTCTGTCGAAGCACGTGACGTCGCCGGTTGGCCCCGAGTTCATGGCGCCGCGGCTGCGGGATTTGGCGGCTTGATTGCCGCGTGATCGACGGCTTGCGGCGGTAGCGGGTGAGGGCGCTGCGTTGCGTGCCAAGCCGTAACGCAGTTCTCAGGAGTGGAGGCGATTCTGTGGGAATCGCCCCCATTTTTTGTCACTCGATGGACGGTCGATCAGGCGTCCACGACAATGACCTGTCCCGTGATGAAGCTGTCGACGCAACGCTCGAACGCCTTGCCGACCAACGCGCCTGGGACCGGTTGATAGCCCGGCATCATCTCGCCATAAACCTCCCACGCTTCTTCAATCACCGTGGGGTTCACTGCGTTGATCCGGATGCCGCGCGGCAATTCGAACGCAACACATTTCACGAACGTGTCGATGGCGCCGCTTGTCGTCGCGTCCGCAATGCCCTGTGGCATGGGTTTGATGTCGAGAATCCCGGAAATCAACGTGAAAGACCCGCCATCTTCGATGTAATCGAGGCCCACTTTTACGATGTTCATCTGGCCGACAAGTTTGCTCTGGATGGTGGCCTGCCATTGGTCGTCGGTCATGGACTCGAATGACGCATATTCGCAATGGCCGGCGGCGCTGACGACGGCGTCGAATTTGCCAACTTTTGCGAATAGCGCATGAAGCGATGCCTTGTCGGTGATATCGACCTGATGATCGCAGCCGTTGCCCGAACGGCTCGCCGTGATCACCCGGTGTTTGCCAAGTCCTTTCATTGCCGCTTGCCCGATTTTTCCATTTGCGCCAATCACGATGACTGTCTTCATTTGCATACCTCGTATGGGTTCCGAATGTGAGGTGTCATCTTAAGAATTGCAGCATGCATGTGTAAATCAAGCACCGGTTGTATCGGTTACAAGGAGTCGTTGTGGAAGGTATCGATGTAAAACACATGCGCATTTTTCTGCTGCTGGTGCGTGAAAAGAGTGCGTCAAGAGTGGCTTTCGAATCCGGCATGTCGCAACAGGCGATCAGCGGATATCTCAAGCGCCTCAGAGACGCATTGCCTCACGAGATTTTCCTGCGCCACAGCAGCGGACTTGAACCCACGGATTTTGCGCTGGACGTCGCCCGGAAATTCGAGCGGATTCTTGCCGAGATGGACGGGGTGTTTCAGGCGGAAGTATTTGATCCCGCGGCGCTCGATCGGTGCGTCGGTATCATCGCCAATGAATACGCGCAGCTTTCGATGCTACCGAAGTTTGTCGCGAGAATTCGCGAGGTCGCGCCGCGCGTCAGGCTCAAGGTGATGGATTTCGACCGGTCGAATCATGCCGAGCAACTGGCGCGGGGCGACGCGGAAATCGCTATCGGGTTTTCGACGTTTCTGGATGCTTCGCTAATGCGGGCTTCACTGGTTGACGAGCACTATTGTTGTGTCGTCGGGGAGCGCTCGACGATTCCCGCGCAGCTTCGACGAGTGGGAGATGTCGGGAAGTTCGCTCGCGTCGATTTTGCTGAAGGCGTTAGTCACTCGGGGGACGCGGTGTCCCGGTTCCTCGCCGCGCATGATGTTCTGCATCCGCCTGTTGGGACGCTGGCTTGCTATACGTCACTCAGACCATTTCTCGACTTCAATGATGCGCTCGCTTTCGTGCCTTCAGCGATTGCCACCGCCTGTCAGCTTCCCGAAATTGATTTCGGCGGCAAACCCGAGGGGTTTACCGCAGCCGTCGCCTGGCATCGCCGTTCAACAGGAAATCCTCTCGGGATTTGGCTCAGGGAAGTGCTTTTGGCGTGTTTGGGGGAGGGGCGTGAGCGTTGAATTCGCATACGGCGCCGAAGGCGGCGAGAGGACTCGGTCACGTTCCGCGACCCCGGCATCGCTTGCAAGCGATGCCTTTCGAGTCCCCACGCAATGTGCACTGGCACATGGCTTGCTGGGCAGGCATAAAAAAAACCGACGATCTTTCGATCATCGGCTTTTTTTGTATTTTTTTGGTGCCCAGAAGAGGACTCGAACCTCCACGGTGTTACCCGCTAGTACCTGAAACTAGTGCGTCTACCAATTCCGCCATCTGGGCCCCGTCAGCTCGCTTACTGCTTGCTCGCTGCGAAGAAGTGAGATTATGCGGATGTGCCGCGTGAGTGTCAACAGTTATGCGTAAAAAAATTTGTTTCCTCTTACGGAGGCGCGTCACCATGCTCAAATTCCGCGCAGGTGGCAGTTTTCGTGAGGTTTGCCGTATGATTGTCGCTGACTGTATGACCCCCGCGCCTCGCGCGTCATACTTCTCCACGGACCGTCGGGCGCATGGTGCGCCACTCGGCCGGACTCAACCGGCACAGTAACGCTACCGACCTTTGAGCAAATATCCCTATCCGATCCCGAGCCGCGAAGAAATCCTCGGTGTCCTGCGCACCGCCGACTCCGCGCTGTCCGCCAACGATATCGCCGAAGCCCTCGCCATCAAGAAGCAGGAACGCGAAGGCTTCTTCAAGCGCCTCGCCGCCATGGAGCGCGATGACCAAATCCGCCTCGACCGGCGCGGTTACTATCAACTGACCCATCCGTCGAATTTCATCGCCGGCCGCGTCATCGGCCACCGCGATGGCTACGGCTTCGCCGTGCGCGACGAGGACGGCGATGACCTCTTCCTCCCCAGCGAGGAGATGAAGAAGGTCATGCACAACGATCGTGTCCTGCTGCGCATCGCCGGCTATGACCGCCGCGGTCGCCCCGAAGGGCACATCGTCGAGGTCGTCAGTCGCGCGAATACGCACGTCATCGGACGCCTTCTCAACGAAAACGGCGTGATGGTCGTCGCCCCCGAAGACAAACGCATCGGGCACGACATCCTCATCCCGCCCCGCGCGCAAGGCAAGGCGAAGGTCGGGCAGGTCGTCTCCGTCGAACTCACGGATTACCCCAGCCGCTATAGCCAGCCCATCGGACGCGTCTCGGAAGTCCTCGGCGATATCGACGACCCCGGCATGGAGATCGAAATCGCCGTGCGCAAGTACGGCGTGCCCCACCAGTTCTCCGCCGAAGCCCTCGCCGCCGCCGGCGCACTCCCCGACGAAGTCCGCGCCCCCGATCTGCGCCATCGCATCGACCTGCGCGATGTCCCGCTCGTCACCATCGACGGGGAAGACGCACGCGACTTCGACGACGCGGTCTATTGCGAACCCGCCAAGGTCGGCCGCAGCAACGGCTTTCGCCTGATCGTCGCCATCGCCGACGTCTCGCACTATGTTGCCGCCGGTGGCCCGCTCGACGCGGACGCCCTCACGCGCAGCACGTCCGTCTACTTCCCGCGACGCGTCATTCCGATGCTCCCGGAGAAGCTCTCGAACGGGCTGTGCTCGCTCAATCCGGATGTCGATCGCTGTGTCCTCGTTTGCGACGCTCTGATCGCCCCGAACGGCGACGTGAAGGCTTATCAGTTCTATCAGGCCGTCATTCACTCTGCGGCACGACTGACCTACACGGAAGTCGCCGCCGTGCTCGGCAACACGAAGGGCGCCGAAGCCCAACGGCGCGCCGCACTGCTGCCGCACTTGCAGAATCTTTACGATCTGTACAAGGTGCTCGCCAAGGCGCGCAAGTCGCGCGGCGCCATCGAATTCGATTCGACGGAGACGTATATCGTCTGCAACGCGCAAGGCAAGATCGAGCAGATCCTGCCGCGCACGCGCAACGACGCCCACCGTCTCATCGAGGAATGCATGCTCACGGCCAACGTGTGCGCTGCCGATTTCCTCAAGCGTCACAAGCAACCCGGGCTGTATCGCATTCACGCGGGACCGTCGGGCGAGCGTCTCCAGGTGCTGCGCACGTTCCTCAAAACCCTCGGGCTCTCGCTCGGCGGCGGTGATGAACCGGCCACGTCCGATTACTCGGAGTTGATGACGCAAATCGAGTCCCGGCCCGACGCGCCCATGCTCCAGACGATGCTGCTGCGCTCGATGCAGCAAGCCGTCTACAGCCCGGACAACATCGGTCACTTCGGCCTCGCATATCCGGCCTATACGCACTTCACTAGCCCGATCCGGCGCTATCCGGACTTGCTCACGCACCGCGCGATCAAGGCGGTTCTCGCGGGCAGGAAGTACGAGCCGGAAATCCCGGAAGGTGTGGAGCTGACGACGGGCTTGTCGCCGCACGCACGCAAGCTCCAGAAGGACGACGACGCCGCGAAGGGCAGGAAGACGCCGGCCGCGAAGAAGCGCGACGCGATCTGGGACGAACTCGGCCTGCATTGCTCCGCCAACGAACGCCGCGCGGACGAAGCCTCGCGCGACGTGGAGGCCTGGCTCAAGTGCTACTTCATGCGCGACAAGCTCGGCGAGGAGTACGGCGGCACGGTCAGCGCGGTCACGTCGTTCGGCATCTTCGTGCAGCTCGACGATCTCTTCATCGAAGGCCTCGTTCACGTCACGGAACTGGGCAGCGATTATTTCCAGTTCGACGAAGTTCGCCACGAACTGCGCGGCGAGCGCACCGGCATCCGCTATCGACTCACCGACCGCGTTCGCGTGCAAGTGAGCCGCGTGGATCTGGACGCCCGCAAGATCGACTTCCGCCTCGTGCGCGAACCGAACGTGCGTTCGCTGGCCAAGACCTCGGGGCGCAGTGAGCGTGGTGGCGCGCCGGTCCCGTCGCCCGCGGCGGGGACGCCCGGTGTGGCCGGTTCGGCGAACGCCAGCCCGAGTATCCGCCAGTTGCCCAAGGGCGGTGCGCTGCTCAACGGTGTGCAACCTGCGCCGGCGGGCAAGCGCCCCGCGAAGCCGAAGTCCGCCAAGGTGAAAGCGGCGCGCGACGAGCGGGGCGCAACCCCGCCCGCCAAGCGTAGCGGTGGTGGTGGTGGTGGTGGTGGTGGTGGCGGCGGCAAGGCGCCTGCGAAACGTCAGGGAGGCCCGGGCGGTCAGGCCAAGAAGCCGCGTCGTTGATTCGGGCATGGCGCTGCGGTGGCGATGGGAATTCACATCGGACGGCGGCGCAGTGAGCGGTTTGCAGTAAGATGGGCGCCTTGTGCCGGCATGACCGGCATCCGGTACCCGCGATGGATTGCGGCGGCGGTGGCCCATGCGGGCTCCGCCGCCGTCGTGCTTTGTGCGGCGACTGTTGTGAGTCACTGAACCCACCGGCCGCACCGGCACACGCTATTTTGAGGATGTGAAATGAGTAAATTGAAATTGCTGTTCGGCTTTCATGCCGTGACCGCCCGTCTGCGTCACGATGCGAGCAGCATCGAAGAGATCTATTACGACCCGACCCGTCGCGACCGTCGCATGACAGATTTCCTGAAGGTGGTGGAGTCGTTCAAGATCAAGGTCATTCAGGCTGATGGCAAACGTCTCGATGGGATGGCCGGTTCGTCGCGTCATCAGGGCGTCGTAGCACAGGCGCAGGAAGTGTCGCTGGCGCTCAACCTCGACGAACTGCTCGACGGCATCTCCGGGGATCCGCTGTTGCTCGTGCTCGATGGCGTGACCGATCCGCATAACCTCGGTGCCTGCTTGCGTGTTGCAGACGGGGCAGGGGCCCACGCCGTGATCGCGCCGAAGGACCGTGCCGTCGGTCTGAACGCGACCGTCGCCAAGGTCGCCAGCGGTGCGGCCGAAACCGTGCCGTACATCATGGTGACGAACCTCGTGCGCACGCTACGCAAGCTCCAGGAGCGCGGCATCTGGGTGGTCGGCACGTCCGACGACGCGCCCGCCGATATCTACGGCACCAAGCTCACTGGCCCGATGGCCATCGTCATGGGCGCCGAGGGCGAAGGCATGCGCCGTCTCGTGGCCGAGACCTGCGACGAACGCATGAGCATTCCGATGGCCGGCGGCTGCGAAAGTCTGAACGTCTCCGTGGCGAGCGCCGTGTGCCTGTACGAAGCCGTGCGTCAGCGCAGCGTCGCGGCTAAGGGCGCTGGCAAGTAAGCATCATCAACTGCCGGTGACGAACCGCCGAAGTCTGATTCCAGACTCCGGCGGGCAATCTCTCGATCAGCCGGTAAATCAGTCGGTAATCGCGGGGAGCACCGCGATTATCTGGATCGCCGGCATCACCGGGCCCGTTCGATCAGCCCTTCGAGCTTGACGGCGTCGGCGGCAAACGCGCGGATGCCTTCGGCCAGTTTTTCCGTCGCCATGGCGTCGTCATTGAGGGCGAAACGGAACGAGGGCTCGTCCGTCTTCACGCGATCGATGTTGGCCGAGCGCGCCTCCTTCGCATCCAGTTGAGGGAGGACTTCGCCTTCCGTCGTGCGCAGTTGTTCCAGCAGGGCGGGGCTGATCGTCAGCAGGTCGCAGCCCGCCAGCGCCAGAATCTGTCCCGTCGAGCGGAAGCTCGCGCCCATGACTTCCGTGTCGTGGCCGAAGTGCTTGTAATAGCGATAGATTGCGGCCACCGAGCGCACGCCCGGATCGTTTTCCCCGGCATTGGCCGCTTCGTCCCAATTCGCCCCGGCCGACTTCTTGAACCAGTCGTAGATCCGGCCGACGAACGGCGAAATCAGTCGCGCACCGGCCTCGGCGCAAGCGGCTGCCTGCACCAGCGAGAACAGTAGCGTCATATTGCAGCGAATCTTGTCGCGCTCCAGGATTTCGGCGGCGCGAATGCCTTCCCACGTCGACGCGATCTTGATCAGCACCCGATCGCGCTCGATGCCTTCGGCTTCGTACATCGCGATGAGCTTGCGAGCCCGTGCCACCGTGCCCGCCGTGTCGAACGACAGACGCGCATCGACTTCCGTCGACACGCGGCCCGGCACGATATCGAGAATTTCACGGCCGAAGGCGATCAGCAGACGGTCCATGATTTCGTGCGTCGATTCCGCGCTGTGTTCGTCGACCAGGCGCGTGAGAATCGGGCGATACGCGTCCTTCTGGACGGCACCGAGAATCAGTGAGGGATTGGTCGTGGCGTCTTGCGGCTTGTAGGCATCCATCTCCTGAAAATCGCCGGTGTCGGCCACGACGATGGTGTGACGCTTGAGTTGATCGAGCAGGTTCATGAGAGCGCCCTTGCGAGAAATGCACTGCGAGACATGAAATCCGGCGTGGTGCCGGACAAGCCGGTACGAAGTACGGGATGCAGGGTGACGAAAAACGGCGCGCCGCGCCCGACTCCGGTAAACTTCCGACTTTACCAAACTTTGCCGGAAATCCCCATGACCCAAGACGAACTCAAGCGCCTGGTCGGCCAGGCAGCCGCCGACTATGTGAACCAGCACGTGCCCGAGGGCAGCGTGATCGGCGTGGGCACGGGATCGACCGCCAACTGCTTCATCGACGCGCTCGCGGCCCTCAAAGGCCGCTACCGTGGCGCCGTCTCCAGCTCCGAAGCCAGCACCGAGCGTCTGCGCAAGCATGGCATCGAAGTGTTCGATCTCAACCAGATCGACAGCCTGCCCGTCTACGTTGACGGTGCCGACGAAATCAACGCGCTCGGCCACATGGTCAAAGGGGGGGGCGGTGCACTCACGCGCGAGAAAATCGTCGCCGCCGTGGCCAAAGAATTCGTCTGCGTCGTTGACGCTTCCAAAGAAGTCGCGGTGCTCGGCATATTCCCGCTGCCTGTTGAAGTCATTCCGATGGCGCAGGCCAGCGTTGCCCGTGCGCTCACCGCACTCGGCGGCAAGCCGCAGGCCCGCGTGCGCGCCGACGGCAGTCCCTACATGACCGACAACGGTTGCGCCATTCTCGACGTGCATGGTTTGCAGATTCTCGACCCGGTTGCGTTCGAAACCCAGGTCAACCAGATCCCCGGCGTCGTGACCGTGGGCCTCTTCGCCCAGCGCGGTGCGGATATCACCTTGATGGGCACGCCCCAGGGTGTGCGCACCATCAATTACAAAGACTGATCCCGGGAGGACCGGATGGCTGGATCGCGTCGTCTTCCCGAAACCTGGTTCCGCCGAGGCCTGTGGCTGATCGCCGTATTGTTTGCGGCGTTCCTCATTGGTCTGGGGGGTCTCGTCGTCGACCAACTGCCGGGTGTCGCGCCGGCGCCGACACTCGACGCCTTCGTCGACCGTGTGCAGGCCGAGCGTGCCGACGCCGCCATCAAACAGGCGCAGACCCGGCAGGAAGATATCGAGAGCCGGTTAGAGACTGCGCGCCTGCAGCTCAAGGCGCGCAGCACTGCCTATCGCAACGCCCGTGAGTCCTTCAACGACTGGGTGGCCACGCGAACCGCGACGGCGCAGGCCAGCCAGGATGCAGAGCTTGTGTCCCGTACCCGGGCGCTTGACACCCTCAAAGCGGCCGAGCGGGATGCGCAGACCCAGGTCGACGGCCTGGAGGCCACCCAGTTGGATGCTCAGCGGGCCGCTCAGTCGGCACAAGCCGCGCGCTTTGCGCTGAACACGGCGGCGGGCGAGCAGCTTGCGGCCGTGCAGCGGTCACAGGAACTGAAAGTCTTCGGCATTCGATTGGCGTTGACGCTGCCGTTGCTGGCGATTGGCGGATGGCTCTTCGTGCGTCAGCGCAAGAGCACGTGGTGGCCATTCGTGTGGGGCTTCATCTTCTTCGCGCTGTTTGCGTTCTTCGTCGAGCTGGTGCCGTACTTGCCGGATTACGGCGGCTACGTTCGCTACCTCGTTGGCATTGTGTTGACGATATTGATTGGCCGCTATGCCATCGTTTCGTTGCAGCGGTATCTGGCGCGTCAAAAAGCGGAAGAGCAGTTGCCGGATGAAGAGCGCCGGAAGACGTTGTCATACGATCTGGCGCAGGCGAGATTGGCGAAATCGGTGTGTCCGGGGTGCGAGCGGCCGGTAAAGTTGGATGATGCAGAACGGGACTACTGCGTGCATTGCGGGATATGTCTGTTCGACCATTGCGGGTCGTGCACGACGCGCAAGAATGCGTTTGCGCACTTCTGCCATCACTGTGGCGCGCGTTCGAAGGGAGTGGTGGCCGAGGGCGGCCCGGCAGCGAGATAAAGAGAGAAAGAAGAAAGAAGAAAGGGCACACGAAAGAAAAACGTGTGCCCTTTTTGCAATGAGGGGTATGGACCGGGGAACAGCGGGCGTATGCGGGGACGGATCGGGGCCCCGTTCTGGAGCGAGTTGGGTTTATGTCTGAGCGCCGGAATGGGGCGCCGATCCGTCCGGAGGGGGGGTAGATTTAGGTATAGGAAAAATCGGAAGCCGCACTTATTCCGAAGGCGGCGGCACATAGCCTTGGGCCACATCGGCGCCGTCGCCGAAGAAGTACTTTTCCGTTTGTTTGACGAGATATTGTCGGGCGCGGGGATCGGCCATATTCAGGCGGTTCTCGTTGATAAGCATCGTTTGTTGCTTGAGCCAGCCGGCCCAGGCTTCTTTTGATACGTTTTCCCAGAGGCGTTTGCCGAGTTCACCGGGCATCGGGGGGAAATCGAGACCTTCGGCTTCTGTGCCGAGCTTGATGCATTGGACCATGCGAGCCATGGGGGGAACTCCTTCGTAATCGTTGTGTGTAGCGTGAATGGAAGCCGCGCTTGCGTCCAGAGCCGAGTGTCGAGTATGTCGGTCAGGTCTCAGCGAGAGAACCAGCGAAGCGGCGGCCGATGTCCGGATATTGGGGCAAGGGGCGAGAGATGCAAGGGAAGAAACGCAAGCGATGCCTTCCTTGCCACGCCGGACCTGCCCGTCGTGAATTAAAGCTTCTTGATGAGCACCAGCGAGCGGCGTTGCCAGTTATAGAGCCGGCGGCGGTCGGCGGGCAGATCGTCGACACCTGCCTTGACGAAGCCGCGCTTGAGGAACCAGTGCTCCGTGCGGGTTGTGAGCACGAACAGGCGTTCCAGACCGCGAGCGCGGGCGCGTTGCTCGATGTGCTTGAGCAGGCGTTCGCCGTCGCCCGAGCCTTGCGCTTCCGGATCGACCGTCAGGCAGGCCATCTCGCCGATGCGCTCGCTCGGATACGTGTAGAGCGCGGCGCAACCGAACAGGCGTCCATCGTGCTCGATGACCGAGAAGTGATCGATATCGCGCTCGAGTTGGTGGCGTCCGCGACGCACCAGTGTGCCGTCCGACTCCAGCGGTTCGATGAGCTGCAGGATGCCGCCGACGTCGTCGATCGTGGCTTCGCGCAGGCTTTCCAGATTCTCGTACGAGATCATCGTGCCCACGCCATCGTGCGAGAACAGTTCGAGCAGCATGCTGCCGTCGAGCGAGAACGGGACGATGTGTGCGCGGCCCACGCCGGCCCGGCAGGCACGCGTGGCGTACTTCAGATAAAACGCCGAATCGCGATCGATCGTGCCTTGCGACTGCATGCGCTGCGCGTCTTCCAGCGTCAGTTCGCGCTGCAACTCGTTGTATTCGTTGAGAACGCCCGCCGTCTCCGTGATGAAGATCAGCTTGTCTGCGCGCAGTGCGATCGCCGCCGACGACGCCACATCCTCCATCGTCAGATTGAACGACTGGCCGGTCGGGGAGAAGCCGAGCGGCGAGAGCAGCACGATCTTGCCGTTCGCTAGCGACAGACGGATCGACTCCGCGTCCACCTTGCGGACCACGCCCGTGTGCTGGAAATCCACGCCGTCGACGATACCCACCGGACGTCCGGTGACAAAGTTGCCCGACACCACACTGATGCGTGCGTTGCCCATCGGCGTGTTCGGCAGCCCCTGGCTGATCGACGCTTCGATATCCAGACGCAATTCGCCGGCCGCTTCCTTCACGGCTTCGAGCGCGGCGGCGTCTGTAATGCGCAACTGCTGGGCAAAGTGCGACTCGATATGTCGCAGACGCATCTGCTCCTCGACCTGCGGTCGCGAGCCGTGCACCAGCACGATGTGCATGCCCATGGCGCACAGCAGCGCGACGTCCTGAATCAGGGAGTCGAGCCCGCCTGCCGCGACCAGTTCGCCACCGAAGGCGACCACAAAGGTCTTGTCGCGGAATGCATGGATATAAGGGGCGACCGAACGCAACCAGTCTACGAACTGGGCTTGGTGGGCGGTCTCTTCGTCTTGTATAGCGGGGTCGGGTTCGGTCAGCATGGGTGTACGTGCGCAAACATGCGCAGATTATATAATGCGCGCCCATGGCAAGTGATGAACGAAATCGACAATTGAAGCCCCCGAAGCCGAAAGTGACGGCGCCGGGGCAGACGCACGCCCCAACCACGGGCAGCGCACAAACTCCTAACCCCCAGCATCCGCCCAAGACAGGCAAGCCGCAGCCGCCGCCGCGGCCTTCCCAGCCGCCGAGGCAACCGTCGTCCAGACCCGCGAATGCAGGGAAGGCCGGGAAGCCGGGCAAGCCGAATACGCCAGATGATGCTGGCCGTGCGGGCAACGCGGGCAATGCGGGCAATGCGGGCACACCCGCGCAAGCGGCGGGACAAAACGCCGCACGCGCCGGCGGCCCGAACGACGGTGCTGCACGCCGCTCGTCCCCGGCCGAGCGAGCTGCGCGCGACGCCGAACGCCTCGCCGCCCGCCAGGCCGCGGCCAACCGTGTGCCCGAGATCACCTTCCCCGAAGCGCTGCCGGTGTCCGGCCGTCGCGAAGAAATCGCGCGCGCCATCGCCGGGCATCAGGTCGTGATCGTGAGCGGCGAGACCGGCTCCGGGAAGACCACCCAACTGCCCAAGATCTGTCTGGTGCTCGGGCGCGGTCTCGGCGCCGGTGGCACCGGCCTCATCGGTCACACCCAGCCGCGCCGGATCGCCGCCTCGGCCACCGCACGCCGGATTGCCGACGAACTGAACACCCCGCTGGGCGAAATCGTCGGTTTCAAGGTGCGCTTCAACGACACGCTGTCCAACGGCGCGAGCGTCAAATTGATGACGGACGGCATTCTGCTCGCCGAGACGCAGACCGATCCGTTGTTGCGCGCGTACGACACCCTCATCATCGACGAGGCGCACGAGCGCAGTCTGAACATCGACTTCCTGCTCGGCTACCTCAAGCAACTGCTGCCGCGCCGCCCCGACCTGAAGGTCATCATCACCTCGGCCACCATCGATGCCGATCGCTTCGCCCGCCATTTCGGCACGGGCGAAGGCGACGACCTGCGTCCCGCGCCGGTCATCGAGGTGAGCGGTCGCCTGTATCCCGTGGAAGTGCGCTACCGGCCGATTCAGGACGACGCGCGCATCGCCAACGCAGAAGGCCGTGACGGTCGTGATGGCAGAGAGGGCAGAGAGGGCAGAGAGGGCAGCCGCGCCAGCGCACGCGATCGCGAGCGGGATCTGATGGACGGCATCGTCGATGCCGTCGACGAACTCTGCCGGGAGGGATCGGGCGACGTGCTCGTTTTCCTGCCTGGCGAGCGCGAAATTCGCGAAGCGGCCGAGTCGCTGCGCAAACACCATCCGCCGCACACCGAGATCCTGCCGCTGTTCGCGCGACTGTCCGCCACCGATCAGGAGCGCGTGTTCAAGCCGTCCAACGCGCGTCGCATCGTGCTGGCGACCAACGTCGCGGAAACCTCGCTCACCGTCCCGGGCATTCGCTACGTGGTCGACGCGGGCACCGCGCGCGTCAAACGCTATTCGTACCGCAACAAGGTCGAGCAGTTGCAGATCGAATCGATCTCGCAGGCTGCCGCCAACCAGCGGGCAGGGCGCTGCGGTCGTGTGGCCGACGGCATTTGTATTCGTCTCTATGACGAGACGGACTTTCAGTCGCGCGCGCGCTTCACCGATCCGGAAATCCTTCGGTCGTCGCTCGCGGCCGTCATTCTGCGCATGCAGTCGCTGCGACTCGCGAAGGTCGAGGAATTCCCGTTCATCGAACCGCCGCCCGGCCGGGCGATTGCCGACGGGTATCAGTTGCTGAACGAACTGGGCGCCGTTGACGATGCCAACCAGTTGACGCCGCTCGGGCGCGAACTGGCGCGTCTGCCGCTCGATCCGCGCGTGGGTCGCATGATTCTGGCCGCCCGCGACCAGCAGTCGCTGCGCGAAGTGCTCATCATCGCGGCCGGACTGGCCGTGCAGGACCCGCGCGACCGGCCCATCGAGGCGCAGGACGCCGCCGACAACGCCCACAAGAAATTCGCCGACGAAAAGTCCGAATTTCTCTCGTGGCTCAAGATATGGAAGTGGTTCGACGAGGCCATCGCGCACAAGAAGTCCAACCGTCTGCTGGCACAAGCCTGCCGCGAAAACTTCCTGTCGCAATTGCGTTTGCGCGAATGGCGCGACGTCCATAGCCAATTGCTCACCGTCGTGCGCGAGCAGGGCTGGCGCATCAACGAATCGGAAGCGACCTACGAGCAAGTGCATCTGGCGTTGCTCGCAGGGCTGCTGGGCAACATCGGCTGCAAGGCCGACGACGACCCGCATTTCCTCGGCGCGCACGGCATCAAGTTCCATATCTGGCCGGGTTCGTCGCTCGTGAAGAAGGCCGGGCGCTGGGTGATGGCGGGGGAGCTTGTCGAGACGAGCCGTCTTTACGCGCGGTGCCTCGCGCGAATCGAGCCGGAATGGATCGAGCGCGTGGGCAGGCACCTGGTGAAGACGTCGCTCTCCGACGCGCATTGGGAGAAGAAAGCCGCCCAGGTCATCGCTTATGAACGAGGCACGCTCTACGGGCTGACGATCTACGCGCGCCGACGCATGAATTTCGGCCCGCGCGATCCGCGTCGTGCACGCGAAATCTTCCTGCGCAGCGCACTCGTGGAAGGCGAATGGGAGACGAAGCTTCCGTTTTACGCCCACAACCGCAAGCTGATCGCCGACATCGAACAGCTCGAACACAAGTCGCGCCGTCAGGACGTGCTCGTCGACGACGAACTGATCTACGCGTACTACGACGCCCACGTGCCCGCCGACATGTCCGACGGCGCGAGCTTCGAGCATTGGTATCGCGAGACGTCGAAGGGCACGCCCAAGCTGCTCTATCTCGTGCGCGACGATCTGATGCGTCACGAGGCGGCGGGGGTGACGACCGATCTGTTCCCGAAGAAAACGGCGATTGCGGGCGTTGAGATGGCGCTGACCTACCACTTCGAGCCCGGCTCGCCGCGCGACGGCGTGACGCTCGCGGTGCCGCTCTACGCGCTCAACCAGGTCGACGCCCGTCGCTGCGAATGGCTGGTGCCGGGCATGCTCAAGGAAAAAGCCCATTTGCTGATGAAGTCGCTGCCGCAGAAATTGCGGCGTCACTTCGTGCCGTTGCCGGAGTACGCGGCGGGTTTCCTCGATCGCGCGACGTTCGGGCAGGGCGCATTGCTCGATGCCCTCATGGCCGATGCCCGCGAGCAGACCGGCGTCATGCTCAAATCGAGCGACTTCAAGCTCGAAGTGCTGCCCGCGCATCTGTCGATGAACTTCAAGGTGATCGACGAGCACGGGCGTCAGCTCGGCATGGGACGCAATCTCGCGCAACTGCGCGCCGAACTGGGCCAGCAGGCGCAGCGCACGTTCCAGCAACTCGCCGCGCAGAGCGGTGCGACACCCACGGGGAATGCGCCCGTCGCGCCGTCGCGTGGCACGTCGGGCGGGGCGCCGCACGCCGGGCAGGAGGGCGACAAGGTCGGCGGCAAAGTGGCTGGCAAGGGCAGCGGCAAGGCGGCTGCGCAAGCGGCCCCGTCGGCAGCGGCTGTCGAGCCAGGCCGTTACGACAATCTCACGACGTGGAGCTTCGGCGAATTGCCGGAGATGCTCGAGATTCGTCGTGGCGGCCAGACGTTGTTCGGTTATCCGGCGCTGGTCGACCGCGGCGATCATTGCGACCTGGAAGTGTTCGACGATCCGGACGAAGCGCAACGCCAGCATCGCGCGGGGCTGCGCCGCCTCTTTGCGATCCAGTTGCGCGAGCAGGTGAAGTATCTGGAGAAGAACATCCCCGGCCTGCAACAGATGGCAATGCAGTACATGAGCCTGGGCACGCAGGAGGAATTGCGCGACCAGATCGTCGATCTGGCGCTGGAGCGGGCGTGTTTGCAGTTGCCGTGGCCGAGCGATAACGCGTCGTTCGTCGCGCGTAAGGACGAAGGGCGGGGACGTCTGACGTTGCTCGCGCAGGAGATCGCGCGGCTCGCCGGGCAGATTCTCGCCGAGTACGCAACGTTGCAGAAGAAACTGGCGCAGGCCAAGCCGTTTGCACAGGCGCATGCGGATCTGACGGCCCAGTTGCAACGGCTCATCGGCAAGCGTTTCCTGATCGACACGCCATACGCACAGTTGGCGCATTTCCCGCGCTATCTCAAGGCGATGGCCGGGCGTATCGACAAGCTCAAGGCCGATCCGACGCGCGACGCACGGGCCATGAGCGAACTCGGGCCGTTGCTGCAAAACTGGCAACGCGCGACCTCGCAACGCCGCGATCACGGCGACGCGCGGCTCGACGAGTTTCGCTGGCTGCTCGAAGAGTTGCGCGTCTCGCTCTTCGCGCAGGAGTTGCGCACGCCCATGCCGGTCTCGGTCAAGCGTCTGCACAAGGTTTGGGAGGCGTTGCAACGCTGATGTGGCAGAGGCGTGCCTGAAACGGCACGTCTCGCGCAGCGCACTCGCTGGCTGGCAATGGCGTCCAGGGACACCCCCGGAACGCCAATTTGCATGCAATCGACGGGCGCGTTTGCGCTATGTCATGAAGTGTTGGAATTGTGTTTCGACAGATCAAAAAAGGTACGCTGGACGTGCGTTTGCGGGGCGTTCCCGGCCTACAATAGCGAGTCTTTTCCGAAGCGTCGCATCTGCCCGTTTTTTGCAGAATTTTCCGCACGCTTGGCTACCGTTTTCGTCGTCGTTATCTGCACATTTTTCTCCCGAGAGATTCCGTAATGCGCAAACTTCTGATCGCTGCCAGTCTGGCGGCCTCCTTCGGTCTTGCCGCGCTGGCTGGCCCGGCCCGAGCCGCGGCGCCCGTGCCCGAGAACGTCGTGGTCGTGCTCAACTCGGCCGATGCGAGCGTCAGCCTGATCGACAAGGCTACGCAGAAGGTCATCCAGACGTTCCCGGTCGGCAAAGAACCGCATCACCTCATGGCCACGCCCGACAATCAGTCGCTCATCGTCGCCAACTCGGTGGGCAACAACCTGGTCTTCCTCGATCCGAAGACCGGGCAGATCCAGCGCAAGATCGAGAACATCGAAGATCCGTATCAGATCGGCTTCTCGCCGGACAAGAAATGGTTCGTGGCCAATGCGCTGCGTCTGGATCGTGTGGACGTGTATCGCTTCGACGGCAAGAACCTGAGCGTGGCGCAACGTATTCCGATCAAGAAGATGCCGAGCCACCTGGTCTTCACGCAGGACAGCAAGCTCGTGTTCATCTCGCTGCAGGAGTCGAACGAGGTCGCGGCCATCGATCTGGCCACGCAGAAGGTCATCTGGAAGATGAAGGTGGGCGACAGCCCCGCGGGCGTGTGGCTCACACCCGGCGACAAGTATCTGCTCGTGGGCATGACCGGGGCCGACTACGCAGCGGTGGTCGACTGGCGTAATCAGAAGGTCATCAAGACGATCCCGACGGGCAAGGGCGCTCACAACTTCCGCTCGCTCGCCGACGGCAAGCATGTGCTGATCTCGAACCGCGTGTCGAGCACGATCAGCATCATCGATCAGGATTCGCTCACCAATGTCGGCAACATCACCGGCCTGCTGCCGGGCCCGGACGACATGGAACTCTCGGCCGACAAGAAGACGCTGTGGGTGACGTTCCGCTGGGCGCGCAAGGTCGGCATCATCGATCTTGCGTCGCGCAAGCTCATCAACACCATTCCGGTCGGGCGCTCCCCGCACGGGATCTATTTCTACGACCGCGCGCCGGTGCTGTAACATCAAGGCCTTACTCCAATGGCTTGGCCGGCCGGGTGTCCCGACGACACCCGGCCCGGTTCGTACCGCACCTGCATGAACGATATTCTTCGCGCGCTTGGCCGCGCGCTCGTGAGCCTGCTGCATCCGCGCATGCTGTGGCTCACCGCAATGCCCTTCATCGTCTCCGGTCTTCTCTGGGGCGCCGTGATCTGGTTCGGATGGGAACCGTTCACCGATTTCCTTCGCGTCTGGCTCGAACAGTGGGAATTCACGCAGTGGATTTACCGCTTCTTCGGCTATTTCGGCGTGGACAGCGTGCGCATGGCGCTGGCGCCCTTCATTCTCGTGGCGCTGCTCGTGCCGCTGATCGTGGTCTCGGCGCTGCTGCTCATTGCCGGATGGTCGATGCCGGCGGTGCTGCGTCACCTCTCGCGACGGCATTTCATTCATCTCGAAGCGCGTCAGGGCGGCTCGTTCTGGGGCAGTCTCGGGCAATCGCTCGGCGCGACGTTCGTCTTCCTGATCGCCGCGCTCGTCACGTTGCCGCTGTGGCTCGTGCCGCCGTTCTTCGCGATCGTGCCGCCGCTGCTGTGGGGCTGGCTGACGTACCGCGTGATGAGCTACGACGCGCTCGCCTATCACGCGAGTCCGGAAGAGCGGCGTCGGCTGGTGCGCGAGCGGCGGCTGCCGTTGCTCATCATCGGTGTGGCGACAGGGTTGCTCGGCTCGCTGCCGACGCTGCTGTGGGTCTCGTCCGTCATCATGATCGTGTTGTTCCCGGTCATTGCGCTGCTGGCGATCTGGCTGTACGTGGTGATCTTCGTGTTCTCGGCGCTGTGGTTCGCCCACTATTGCCTGCGGGCGCTCTCGCGCATGCGCGCGGAAGAGGCGCACCGCGAACCGGTGCTCGCCGCGACGGTGCTGCCGGTGGCGAGCGTCCCGTCGTCGGAGAGCGAGGATCTGCCGCCTGCGCTGGCGCCGCCGCAGCCCCCCGGATTGCCCGGTCCTTCGGGCGGAGGCTCGCCCAACGGTTCGCCGTGAAAGTGGCACAATCGTCACACGGCGCGCCGCCAGAGGGCGGCGCTGCGCTTTCCCCCCAAGCACTGACGACAAGACAAGGAAGCATCATGGCGGTCGGCATCATCATCATCGGCGACGAAATCCTCTCGGGACGTCGTCAGGACAAGCATCTGCCCAAGTTCATCGAACTGCTCGCGCAGCGCGGCATGCAACTCGGCTGGGCCGAGTACGTGGGCGACGATCCGCAACGCATCACAGCCACGTTGCGCCGCACGTTTGCCAGCGACGACATCGTTTTCGTGACCGGCGGCATCGGCGCCACGCCGGACGATCACACGCGCCAGTGCGCGGCGGCGGCGCTGAACGTGCCCCTGGTGCTCGCGCCGGAAGCCGAGGCGCTCATCATGGAGCGCATTGCCGATACCAGCCCGGATGGCCGCGCCGACATGACGCAGGCGGACAACCGTCACCGTCTGAAGATGGGCGAGTTTCCGGTCGGCGCGCGAGTGCTGCCCAATCCGTACAACAAGATTCCGGGATTCTCCGTCGATCAGCACCATTTCATGCCGGGCTTTCCCGTGATGGCATGGCCGATGATGGCGTGGGCGCTCGATACCTATTACGCCGGCCTGCATCATCAGACCCGTCACACCGAGCGCTCGGTGCTGGTGTTCGGGCTGGCCGAATCGACGCTGACGCCGCTCATGGAGGCCATCGAAGCCGAATACGACGGTGTGAAGGTTTTCAGCCTGCCGAGTGTGGGCGACGCGGAGCGTGGCGCGATTTATGCGCGCCGTCATATCGATCTCGGCGTGAAGGGCGATCCGGCATTGGTCGGCGCGGCGTTCGAGCGGTTGACGGCGGGGGTCGCCGCGCTGGGCGGCGAGATCATTCATCCCGCTGAGGCGCTCGCGGTGTCGCAGGCGGCGTCGGCGAACTGATTTCCGGCGGCGGTAAATGATGAAACGGCGCTTGCCCTTCAGGGGGCAAGCGCCGTTTGTTTTTGCTGAGTGGTGACGAAGGCGATGTCGCGCGCCGCTCAGAAACCGGCGAGCACGAGCTTGCCGATGGTGCGTCCGCCTTCGAGCTGGGCGTGCGCACGGCGCAGGTTCGCCGCGTTGATCGGGCCGATCACTTCGCCAACGGTCGTGCGCAGCGTGCCGGCATCGACCCGTCGCGCGACCTCGGTCAGCAGCTTATGCTGCGCAATCATGTCCGGTGTCTCGTACATCGCGCGCGTGAACATGAATTCCCAGACGAACGTGGCGCTCTTGCTCTTGAGCAGCCCGATTTCGAGCGGCTTCGCGTTCTCCACGATCGTGCAGATCTTGCCTTGCGGCGCGACCGCTTGTGCCATGGCCGGGAAGTGCTTGTCGGTATCGTTCAGGCACAGCACGAAATCCACCTGCGGCACGTCGATGGCCTGCAATTGCGCGGGGATGTCCTGATAGTGGTCGATCACGTGCTGCGCGCCGAGCTGACGGCACCAGTCGCTCGACGCCGTGCGCGAGGCCGTCGCCACAATCATGAGTCCGGCCAGACGCCGCGCAAGCTGAATCGCGATGGAGCCTACGCCGCCCGCGCCGCCCACGATCAGAATCGATTTGCCTGCGTCGCTGCCGTCGGGGGCGATGCCGAGCCGGTCGAACAGCGCTTCCCACGCGGTGATCGTGGTCAGTGGCAGGGCCGCGGCGCTCGTGAAATCGAGCGATGCGGGCATATGGCCGGCGATCCGTTCGTCTACCAGATGGAATTCGCTGTTCGCGCCGGGGCGCGTGATGCTGCCCGCGTAGTACACCGGGTCGCCGACCTTGAAGAGGGTGACGTCAGCGCCGACGGCGGCAACCGTGCCCGCGGCATCCCAGCCGAGCACGCGCGGTGTGGCTTCGACCTTGTCTTTCGGGGCGCGAACCTTGGTGTCGACCGGGTTCACGGAAATGGCTTCGACCTTGACCAGCACGTCGCGGCCGGTCGGCGTGGGGGTCGGGATATCGATGTCTTCGAGCGACTTCGGGTCGTCGATCGGCAAATAACGGGTCAATCCGACAGCTTTCATCTGCTTTCTCCTGAAGGGGTAACGCACCGCCTGCGCTGTGGCGCTTTGGCGACGCACTTGAATTTGATGCGATGGCGAAAGACTACGGCTAGTCGATTGCTTTGATAATTCGGATAATGTGGAAAAGATTTTTTGGAAAATCCGTTAAATGGCATTGGACCTCGATACCGTAGCGTTGTTCGTTCGTGTGGCGGCGCTGGGAAATGTGTCGGCGGCGGGGCGCGAGCGCGGGCTGTCGCCGGCGACAGCCAGTACGCGTCTCGCGCAACTCGAAGGCGCGCTCGGCGCACGGCTGTTGCACCGAACGACGCGGCGTGTGGCGCTCACGCAGGAAGGTGAGGTGTTTCTGGCGCAGGCGCAGGCGTTGCTCGCGGCAGAGGCTCAGGCGTTGGCGAGCGTCGGGCAGGGGCTGGCGGCGCCGCAAGGGTGTTTGCGGGTGTCGTGCTCGTCTTCGTTCGCGCGTCAGCATATCTCGCCCGCGTTGCCCGACTTCCTCGCACGCTACCCCGGGATTTCGCTGGATTTCCGACTGACGGATCGCGTTGTCGATCTGCTCGAAGAGGGGGGCGATCTTGCCATTCGCGTGGGTGCGTTGCGGGATTCGACACTCGTTGCTCGCAAACTGGCGGCCAGTCGGCGGACGTTGTGCGCGTCTCCGGCTTATCTCGCGGCGAACGGTGCGCCGAAGCATCCTGGCGATCTTGCCAAGCATGACTGCCTGATTTTCGGGGAGCAGCGCGACTGGCGGTTCGTGACGCCGGGTGGCCCGCTCAGTGTGCGCGTAGGCGGGCGTCTGGTGTCGGATAACGGGGAGGTGCTGCGTGATGCCGCGCTGGCGGGCCTCGGCATTGCGCTCAAGTCGACATGGGATATTGCCGCGCACTTGCAGCGTGGCGAACTGGTGCCGGTGTTGCCGGCGTATCCGCTGGCAGAGGAGGTCGCGATCTGGGCCGTCTACCCGAGCCGGGTGTTTGTGCCGCCGAAAACACACGCGTTCATTGAATTCCTGCAAGCGCGTTTCGGTCCGGTGCCGTATTGGGAGGCGCTTTGGCCTGCGCCGGGCGGCACATCGGATTGAGTGGCGAGCGGGCTGAGGGGCTGCCGTCAGTGCAGCCGGTGCGTGCGTGCCAATGGCGAGCCGGTGTCTTCGTGGCCGATGGCCGGGCTGGCGTGATGCAGCACGAGCCGCCAGCCGTCGGCTTGCTTCAGATAGATGTTGGTGGCGAGCACGAAGGCGTAGCGCGCTTCCGGGTGTGTCTCGACCTGAACCTGTTCGAGCACGTTGTGGACGGCGCACAACGGGTTGCGCGCCACTTGCAGGTGGCTCACCGTCACGTGCAGCCCGCCTTTGGCGAGAATTTGCCGCCAACTGGCCCGAATGGCCGCCGGGCCGACGTGCCGCGGCCCCGACGGGTGAATGCAGACGACTTCCTCGTCTTCCGACCAGACATCCATCAACGTATCCGGGTCACCGGCGCGCAGCGCTTCGTAGAAAGCGTGCTCGGCGTCTTCCGGGCTAAGAAAAATGGCAGCGGGCATAACGGCGGCCTCCGTCGGGGTGAAACGCCGGGCGGCAGGGGGCCGGGCGGCGAACGCGCCGATTATGGAGGGTTTGCCCGGGCTTGTCGAACACCGGCGGCCCGGCGGCCCGGCGGCGTCGCGCGACTCTTGATCTGGCGCAAGGCGTCGGCCGGGCGAGGCCGGTAGCTTAGCGGTAACGGGGAAGTGCGGCTTCGAGACGGCTGGCGCGGGAGGTTCCGGTCGGCCGGATCGGCTAAGAACGCCGACGAAAGCAGGAATAACGGGGAAGCGGGGAAGTGAGAGCCAGCAAGGGGGCGCATGAGCGGGGGCGCTCTAGCGCCCCCGGAAGCTGGGCTCAGCAGTGATGAACGCCCGCGAGCTCGCGCAGGGCCACGCCGTCGATGATCTTGACGTGGCGTTGACGGATTTCGATCATGCCGTTCTGCGCGAAGCGCGAGAACAGGCGGCTGACCGTCTCCAGCTTGATCCCCAGGAAGCTGCCGATTTCCTCGCGGCTCATGCGCAACACGAATTCGTTGGCGGCGTAGCCACGGGCGGCAAGACGCTCGGAGAGATTCAGCAGGAAGACAGCCAGGCGCTCCTCGGCGCGCATGGTGCCAAGGGCGAGCAGTTGCTGGTGCTCGTTGCGAATTTCCTGACTCATCAGGCGGTGCAACTGACGTTGCAGCGACGGCACCTGACGCGAGAGCGTCTCCAATTCGCCGAAGCGTGCGATGCACAGTTCGCTGTCTTCGAGCGCCACGGCGGTGCTCGGGTGAAGGCTGTCGGCCACGGCGTCCAGGCCGATGAGTTCGCCTTGAAGGTGGAAGCCGACGACCTGCTCGCGGCCGTCCGGGGCCGTGACGCAGCTTTTGAGCGAACCGAAGCGAATGCCGTAGACGGCGCCCAGATCATCGTTGGCGCGATAGAGCACTTCGCCCTTTTTGAGGCGACGGCGCTCGCTCACGAGTGCGTCAAGTCGTTCCAGCTCCGGCTCAGGGATGCCGACGGGCAGGCAGAACTGCCCCAGCGAGCAGGTGGAACAACGAGGCTGGGCAACGGGAATGGGGTTGCCGGGAATGCGACCGATCTCGGTGGTCATGAAGGCCCCTGAAGTTATTTTGAGAGTTTACCATGAGGCGTCGACCCATCGTTTTGGCGGGCGATACGACGCGCTGTTTCGCGGCGAGTTTCGACGACGCTTTACGGGCGTCGGTGTTTCAGTAATAATTGCGCACATACCGGACGTCCGTCTCGCCGCACTATCGGCCTGGGCGTTTTCCCGGCAGGTCGTTTCGAAGCATTCAGGTCGCGCCGCCGTCACTACGACCGAACACAAAAGGGCGCGCGCTTATGCGAAGCGGTTACGACCGTTTCTCGTGTTCCAAGCATCCATTTATTCCTGATACCGGGTCGCCAAGCCCCCGGTCCGCTTAGTCGCACATGAATACCCAAGAGGCGAAACTCGTCCTCGAGACCGCGTTGATTTGCGCGCAGGAGCCGCTCAAGGTCGGCGATCTGCGCAAGCTCTTCAATGACGCCGTGTCTGGTGACACGGTGCGTGCGCTGCTCGAGGAAATCCGCGTGCAATGGGATGGCCGAGGTGTGGAATTGGTGGCATTGGCCACCGGCTGGCGTTTCCAGAGCCGTCCGCGCATGCGTGAATACCTTGATCGCCTCAATCCGGAGAAGCCGCCGAAGTACTCGCGCGCCGTGATGGAGACGCTGGCGATCATTGCATACCGTCAACCGGTCACGCGTGGCGATATCGAAGAGATTCGCGGCGTGACGGTGAACACACAGATCATCAAACAGCTCGAAGATCGTGGCTGGATTGAGGTGATTGGTCATCGTGACGTGCCGGGACGCCCCGGTCTGTACGCCACGACCAAGGACTTCCTCGACGATCTCGGCCTGCGTGCGCTCGATGCGCTGCCGCCGCTCGAAGATCCGGCCGCACAGGCGCAGATCGATTTGCTTGCGCAGCAGAATATCGAATTCGGCGAGCGTGCCGAGGGCGAAGAAGCCGAAGAGGCTGCATCGGACGATGCACCGGTCGCGGATGCCGAAGCGCTAGCGCGTCTGGCGCAGGTGCGGGCTGACGATCTTCCGCTCGCGCAAGGCGTGCCGCAGGCGCAGCGTGAGCAGGCAGCTGCCGACGAGGCGCTGCTGGAAGATACCCTGCTGGAGGCTGTCATGGCCGAAGGCGAAGGGCAGGCGCAGGCATTGCCGGAGGTCGGCGCAGAGGCCATGACCGAAGTTGCGGCGGCTCCGTCTGCCGAAATTACCTCGGACGTCGCGGAACTCGCGGCCGCTGAGCACGTCAGTGAGCAAGACGTTGCGTCGCACGGCGAAGCGTCTGAAGCCTCTGACAAGGCTGGCGACGATAAGCGGGAGAACGGAGAGAACGCGCAAGACAACGCGCGACACGACGCGTCGCTCGATGCCGAAGCGCCGAGCGATGGCATTGCGAGCGGCGTCGCGCAAGACGGCGACGCGCAGCACAAGGAATTTTCCGAAGTGTCGGAGTCTGCGGTATCGACCGGCGAGGGTTTGCCGCAAGATGCGCAGGACATCGGGACCGAAGAAGGCGCGACGCAGGCGGCAGATCCCGCAGCGTCGTTAGCGCAGGAGGTTTCCCCGCACGCTGTCGACTCGGCAGCGAACGAAGCCGCCGCCGGGCAGCCCATGCCCGGTGTGATGGATGACGACGAGAACGACGGGGACGACAAGAATCTCGTCACGGGTACCTGAGGCGTCGGCGCATAGCGTCGCGCGCAGCAGCAGGGCCGTTAGCGATAAGAACGAAGTCGCGGCGCATTTGCCGCGCATTCATGGTGCGAACACGGATCAGGGCAGCGACTTACGCCTGCCCGTCATGATCCCGTTTTCCAATGAGGTTGTGTTGAAACAAAACGAAGAATCCCAGGACCTGCACGCACGCGATGCCGGCGCCGAAGCACGTACGCCGGAAGCCGAGGGCGGCGATGAAAAGGCGTCGCGCCGCGGTTTGCGCCGTGGTCCGCGCAGTCTGATCGCCCGCCGTCGTGCGGCTCAGCAAGCCAAGCGCGAAGGCGATGACAACGGCGAGCTTGCCGGGTCGGACGCCGCGCCGGGCACCCAGTCCACCGATGCTCCGCAAGCGCAGGCAGCGGCCGAAGGTGCGCCGTCGGCCGCCCAGGGGCGTGCGCGCACCAATACGCGCAAACCGCGTAGCGGCAAGCGCGACGCTGCATCGCAGACGTCGCAAGCCACGCAGGGCGGCGGCGGTGCCAATGGCACCTCGCAAGGCGGCCGTGGGCAACGCGCAGCGCAAGGCGGCGGTGCCGGTGCTGGTGCTGGTGGTCAAGGCGGCGCAGCAGGGAAAGCGCAGGGCCGGGGCCGCAAGGGGCCTGCCGCTGGCAAGGGGAATGCAAACCATCCGGGCGACGACAGCGATCTGTTCGCGTTCGTGACGTCGGGCGGCTTCGACGGTGAAGAGTCCGAGGGCGACAAGGCCGCTGCGAAGCGTGGCCGCCGCCCGGCCGACCGCCGTGTGCTGTCGCCGGACGACGAAGCGCCGAAGCTGCACAAGGTGCTGGCCGAAGCCGGCATGGGATCGCGTCGCGAGATGGAAGAGCTGATTCTTGCCGGTCGCGTGTCGGTCAACGCCGAGCCCGCGCACATCGGTCAGCGCATTCTGCCGACCGATCAGGTCCGCATCAACGGCAAGCTCGTCAAGCGTCGCATCACGAGCAAGCCGCCGCGAGTCCTGCTGTATCACAAGCCGGCGGGCGAAATCGTCAGCCATGCCGATCCGGAAGGCCGCGCTTCGGTGTTCGATCGTCTGCCGCCGATGAAGACGGCCAAGTGGCTCGCCGTCGGGCGTCTGGACTTCAACACCGAAGGTCTGCTGATTCTCACGACCTCCGGCGATCTGGCGAACCGATTCATGCATCCGCGTTATGGCATCGAGCGTGAATACGCCGTGCGCACCGTGGGGCAACTGAGCGAATCGTCGCGCCAGCAACTGCTGCGCGGCATCGAACTCGATGACGGCCAAGCCAACTTCCTGCGTTTGCAGGACGGCGGCGGCGAGGGCTCGAATCACTGGTATCACGTGGCCCTGACCGAAGGCCGTAACCGCGAAGTGCGTCGTATGTTCGACGCGGCGGGGCTGATGGTGAGCCGTCTGATCCGTACCCGTTACGGCCCGTTGACGCTGCCGCGCGGTCTCAAGCGCGGCCGTTACGAAGAGCTGGATGACGCGCAAGTGCGTTCGCTGTTCGCGACGGTCGGCATGAAGATGCCGGGCGCGACGTCGGACGAAAAGGGCGCCAAGGGTGGTGCTCGCGGCGCCAAGGCCGGTGGGCCGAAGGAGCCGCGCCGCCAGCCGGATCCGATGCAGACGGCGCTCGGCGTGTTCGCTCGCGAACCGGGCCAGTCGCGCCGTCCGCGCGCCAACCCGCTCACGGCGTTTGTCGGCCCGAGCGGCGGTTATCCGGGGCAGACGTCTTCGCCGCGTGGCGAGGGTCGTCGTTTCGGTGGCGGAAACGCTTCGGGGGGCGGCGGCTTCGGTGGTCAGTCGCGTGGCGGTAATGGGGGGAATGGCGGCGGCAATGGCGGTAACGGTGGTGGCAACGCCAACGGTAATCGCAGCCGTGGCGGCAACCGGACGGGCGGTGGTAGCGGCGGCGGTGGTGGTAATCACGGCAACCGTGGCAGCCGAGGCGGCAACCGGTCGCGCTGAGTTGAGCTTGCATTGATTTGGCGGGAACGTCCCCGATGGGGACGGCTGAGACGAGGGGGGAAGGTGTTTTGCTCCCCCGTCGGACGAAGGAATGGCGGCATGTGATTGCCGCATTCATTTTGCATTGCGGCAATGTGACACTCGTGCCTCTCAGGCAGGCTTTTCGGGCGTCAAGCGTTGCAAATCGGCCCAAAACCATATAAAATCAATGAATAAGCTGGTTTGCGTGTCGCGCGTTCTGCTGCGGCGCGCACCTCATGCGCAATGAGGCTGTAAGAAATGGGCGTTTCGCCCATTTTTTTTTGCCGCGAGCGTTTTGCGCGGTCGATACCGCCGCGTCGGGGAGTGGGTGTGTCAACTCAGGCACGCCGGCCTGGACGGTCGAGGCAGGGATCGTGCGACGTCCCATGCGGGGCGCGCAGACATGTCGGGCGCTGCTGATGCGCGCGAGTTTTTCTAGGGTGAGCAAAGTTGCAATTGCCAGAACTGATCGAGACCACGGTCGAAGGCCTGGGCTACGAACTGGTCGATCTTGAGCGCGCGGGCGGTGGACTGCTGCGCGTGTACATCGACAAGCCGGAAGGCATCGCGATCGATGACTGCGAGACGGTAAGCCGTCAGCTCTCGCACGTCCTGATGGTCGAGAACGTCAATTACGACCGACTTGAAGTGTCGTCGCCGGGGCTGGATCGTCCGCTGCGAAAGCTGCGTGACTTCGAGCGTTTTGCCGGCGTCGAAGTGAGTCTCACATTGCGTGTGCCGCTTGAAGGCCGCAAGCAGTTCCGCGGTGTTCTGCAGGCGCCGCAAGGCGAAAACTTGAGCCTTGAGTTCGAAGGCAAGGGCGGCCCGGCGCTGCTCGAATTCACCCTCGCGGATATTGACCGTGCGCGCCTTGTGCCGCAGATTGATTTTAGGAGTCGCAAACGATGAGTCGCGAAGTATTGCTGTTGGTCGATGCGCTCGCGCGCGAAAAGAACGTCGACAAGGATGTCGTGTTCGGCGCGCTTGAAGCGGCATTGGCTTCGGCCACGAAGAAGCTCTACACCGAAGACGCCGACATTCGCGTGCACATCGACCGTGAGTCGGGCGAGCACGAGAGCTTCCGTCGTTGGCTGGTAGTGCCGGATGAAGCAGGTCTGCAAGAGCCGGACAGGCAGATCCTGTCGTTCGAAGCCAAGGAAGGCGACCCGTCCCTCGAAGTCGGCAATTTCGTCGAAGAAGTGGTGGAGTCGGTCGAATTCGGCCGTATTGGCGCGCAAGCGGCCAAGCAAGTGATTCTGCAGCGCATTCGCGATGCCGAGCGCGAGCAGATCCTGTCGGATTTCCTCGAGCGCGGCGAAAAGATCATGACCGGCACGGTCAAGCGTCTCGACAAGGGCAACCTGATCGTCGAAGCGGGCCGTGTCGAAGCGTTGCTGCGTCGCGATCAACTCATCCCGAAGGAAAACCTGCGTATCGGTGACCGCGTTCGCGCGTACATCGTGAAGGTGGACCGTACGGCGCGCGGCCCGCAAATCGAACTCTCGCGCACGGCGCCGGAATTCCTGATCGAACTGTTCGGCATGGAAGTGCCGGAAATCGAACAGCGTCTGCTGGAAATCAAGTCGGCTGCCCGTGACCCGGGCGTGCGCGCCAAGATCGCCGTGGTGTCATACGACCAGCGTATCGACCCGATCGGCACTTGCGTGGGCATTCGCGGCACGCGCGTGCAGGCGGTGCGTAACGAGCTTGGTGGCGAGAACGTCGATATCGTGCCGTGGTCCGAAGACCCTGCGCAATTCATGATCGGCGCGCTGGCCCCGGCGGCGGTGCAGTCGATCGTCGTGGACGAAGAGAAGCACAGCATGGATGTCGTCGTCGACGAGAACGAACTGGCAGTGGCGATCGGTCGCAGCGGTCAGAACGTGCGACTCGCGTCGGAGTTGACCGGCTGGCAGATCAACATCATGACGCCGGACGAATCGGCCGAGAAGCAGAACGAAGAGCGTGGCGTGTTGCGCACGTTGTTCATGCAGCGTATCGATGTGGATGAGGAAGTGGCGGACATCCTGATCGAGGAAGGTTTCTCGAGCCTGGAAGAGATCGCCTACGTGCCGTTGAACGAAATGCTTGAAATCGAAGCATTCGACGAAGACACGGTGCACGAGCTGCGCAATCGTTCACGCGATGCACTGCTGACGCAGGCGATTGCCACCGAGGAGAAGGTCGAGGGTGTTGCGCTCGATCTCAAGAGCCTCGAAGGCATGACGCCCGAGTTGCTGGCCAAGCTGGCCGAGCATGAAATTCAGACGCGTGATGATCTGGCCGAGCTGGCCGGCGACGAACTGGCCGAGATGACCGGCGTCGACGAGGAAGCTGCAAAGGCCCTGATCATGAAAGCGCGAGAGCACTGGTTCCAATGATGACCTGCCACGGCATGCATATGGAACAGTGAACTTTGAAGTTAACCGCAAGGCGTCTGGCCTTGCTTGAAGAGGTTTGAATGGCGAGCATCAACGTAGCCCAATTTGCTGAAGAACTGAAAATGCCGGCCGGCGTGTTGCTGGAGCAACTCAAAGCCGCCGGCGTGGACAAACTCAGCGCCGACGATTCGGTGACGGAAGCCGACAAGGCCCGTCTGCTGGAGCACCTGCGCCGATCGCACGGCGCTGGCGACGGCGACAAAAAGAAGATTACTCTGACGCGTCGCCAGACCTCGGAAATCAAGCAGGCCGACGCGACCGGTAAGGCGCGTACGATCCAGGTCGAAGTGCGCAAGAAGCGCACCTTCGTCAAGCGTGACGACGTTGCGGAAGGCGCGGACAACGCGGCTGCCGCGGCCGAAGACGAAGCCCTGCGACTGCGTGAAGAAGACGCACGCCGAGAGGCGGAGCGTCTGGCGGCGGAAGCTGCCGAGCTCAAGCGTCGCCAGGAGCAACTGGAGCGTGAAGAAGCCGAGCGTCGCGAGCGCGAAGAGAAGGAAGCTGCCGAGCGCCGTGCGCGCGAGGAAGCAGAGCGCGCAGCGGCTGCCAAGGCGGCTGAAGAGCAGAAGGCGAAGGCCGAAGCCAAGGCGGATGCCGAAGCCGAAAAGGTCGCTGAGGTTGACGCCGAGAAGACCGCTATGGCCAACGCCGAGAAGGCAGCACAAGCCGACAAGGCAGCGGCAGCCAAGGCTGACGCCGAGCGCGAGCAGGCCCGCAAGGCCAGCGAAGAAGCGCGTGTGGCCGCCGAGAAGGCAAGCGCAGCGGCTGACAAGGCGCGCGCCGAAGAGGAAGCCATTCGCAAGCGTCGTGCTGCGGCGGAAGCCGAAGCACGCGCTATTCGCGAAATGATGAACGCGCCGCGTCGCGTGCTGAAGGCACCGGAGCCGGCGCCTGCTGCGGCCGCTCCCGCGAAGCCGGAAGCTGCGAAGGGTACGTTGCACAAGCCGGCCAAGCCGGAAGGGGCTGCGGCCAAGCCGGCAGACAAGAAGCCCGCAGCCGCTGCGGCGACTACGGCTGGCGCCGCCGACAAGAAGGACAAGAAGCCGGGCGGTTGGCAGAAGGATGCGGACAACCGCAACAAGCGCGGTGGCATGAAGACGCGCGGCGACACGAGCGGCGGTTCGGATGGCTGGCGTGGCGGTGGCCGTGGCGGCCGCCGTGGCGATCGTCATTCGCAGGACGACCGTCAGGCATTCCAGGCGCCGACCGAGCCGGTCGTGCGTGACGTGCACGTACCGGAAACCATCAGCGTTGCCGATCTCGCGCACAAGATGTCGGTCAAGGCCGCGGAAGTCATCAAACTGATGATGAAGATGGGCCAGATGGTGACCATCAACCAGGTGCTGGATCAGGAAACGGCGATGATCGTGGTGGAGGAACTCGGCCACCGTGCGATCGCTGCAAAGCTGGACGATCCGGAAACCCTGCTGGACCTGGGCAATGAAGTTTCGGTTGCCGAAGCGCTGCCGCGTCCGCCGGTGGTGACCGTGATGGGTCACGTCGACCACGGCAAGACCTCGCTGCTGGACTACATCCGTCGCGCCAAGGTGGCGTCGGGCGAAGCCGGTGGCATTACGCAGCACATCGGTGCTTATCACGTTGAAACGCCGCGCGGCACGGTGACGTTCCTCGACACCCCGGGTCACGAGGCCTTTACGGCCATGCGTGCTCGCGGTGCACAGGCAACGGACATCGTGATTCTGGTGGTCGCGGCGGACGACGGTGTGATGCCGCAGACGAAGGAAGCGATTGCCCACGCGAAGTCGGCCGGTGTGCCGATCGTGGTGGCGATCAACAAGATCGACAAGCCGGAAGCCAACCCGGACCGCGTGAAGCAGGAACTCGTGGCCGAAGGGGTGGTGCCGGAAGAATACGGTGGCGAATCGCCGTTCGTGCCGGTGTCGGCCAAGACGGGTACGGGTATCGACGATCTGCTCGAGAACGTGCTGCTGCAAGCCGAAGTGCTGGAACTGAAGGCACCGGTAGAGGCCCCGGCCAAGGGCATCGTGATCGAAGCGAAGCTGGACAAGGGTAAGGGTCCGGTCGCGACGATTCTGGTGCAGTCGGGCACGCTCAAACGTGGCGACATGGTGCTGGCAGGTCAGGCATACGGCCGTGTTCGCGCCATGCTGGATGAAACCGGCAAGAGCGCGAAAGAAGCGGGTCCGTCGATCCCGGTGGAAATCCAGGGTCTGTCGGAAGTGCCGGGCGCCGGTGAAGAAGTGCTGGTGGTTCAGGACGAACGCAAGGCGCGTGAAATCGCGTTGTTCCGTCAGGGCAAGTTCCGCGACGTGAAGCTGGCCAAGCAGCAAGCCGCGAAGCTCGAGAACATGTTCGAGCAGATGGCCGAAGGCGAAGTCAAGACGCTGCCCCTCATCATCAAGGCAGACGTTCAGGGTTCGCAGGAAGCACTGGCCCAGTCGCTCAACAAGCTCTCGACGCCGGAAGTGCGTGTGCAGATCGTGCACGCTGCGGTCGGTGGCATCAGCGAAAGCGACGTCAACCTGGCCACGGCTTCGAAGGCGGTCATCATCGGCTTCAACACGCGTGCCGATGCCTTGGCCCGCAAGCTGGCCGAGTCGAACGGTATCGACATTCGTTACTACAACATCATCTACGACGCAGTGGATGAGGTGAAGGCAGCGATGTCGGGCATGCTGTCGCCGGAGAAGAAGGAAGTGATCACGGGTCTCGTCGACGTGCGCCAGACGTTCAGCGTGCCGAAGATCGGGAAGGTCGCCGGCTGTATGGTGCTCGACGGCTTCGTCAAGCGTTCGTCGCACGTGCGCGTGTTGCGCAACAACGTGGTCATCTTCACGGGCGAGCTGGATTCGCTCAAGCGCTTCAAGGATGACGTCAAGGAAGTCAAGTCAGGCTTCGAGTGTGGTCTGTCGGTGAAGAACTTCAACGACATCACGGAAGGCGACCAACTGGAAGCGTTCGAAATCACGGAAGTTGCGCGCTCGCTGTAACGCGATTTGCACAACGGCAGTGGAATGGCCCACCAGGCCGGGAAACCGGTGGCGTGGGCCATTGCTTTACTAGCGAGTATGTTATGGCAAAGAAACGTGGCGTTCCCGGTCGAAATCTTCGCATCAACGATCAGATCCAGCGCGATCTGTCGGAGCTGATTCAGCGCGAAGTGAAAGACCCGCGCATTGGTCTGGTGACGCTGCAAAGCGTGGAAGTAACGCCCGACTACGCGCATGCGAAAGTGTTTTTCACGACGCTGACGGGCGATCCGGCGGCGACGGGTGAAGCGCTCAATCAGGCGGCCGGTCATTTGCGCAACCTGTTGTTCAAGCGGTTGCACATCCACACCGTGCCGACGTTGCACTTCCACTTCGACCAGTCGATCGAACGTGCAATCGAGATGTCCCGTCTGATCGACACGGCCAACGCCACGCGCGCGCAGGAAGAAGCGCAAGCGGGTGAAGGCGGTGAAGGTGGCGACGCAGACGAAGCCAGCGGTAACAAGGAAGACGACGGCAAGTAAGCTGTCGATTGACGACGCAGCCTGCCGGGCTGGCTGAAGGCGAGCCCGGCGGTATGGCGATACCTGCGCACCTGCGATGGGTGCCCGGGTTGAATCCCACAAGAATTTCTCAAGCAATCCCCGCACATGACGGACCCGCGCTCGCAGGCACCCCGCCAAAAACTCCCCCGTTTCGCGCTCGATGGCGTGTTGCTGCTCGACAAGCCGCTGGGCCTGTCGTCCAACGACGCGTTGATCAAGGCCAAGCGTGCGCTTCAGGCGTTAAAAGCGGGCCACACCGGCACGCTCGATCCGTTGGCCACCGGTTTGTTGCCGCTGTGTTTCGGCGAGGCGACGAAGTTTTCGCAGGACTTGCTCGAAGCCGACAAGACTTACGAGGCTCGGGTGCGTCTCGGCGAGACGACAACGACGGGAGACGCGGAAGGGGAGGTGCTGCAAACACGTCCTGTGACGGTGGACGAAGCGGCGATTCGCGCCGTGCTGCCGCGCTTCACCGGACCGATTTCACAGGTACCCCCGATGTACTCCGCGCTCAAGCGCGACGGCAAGCCGCTGTACGAGTACGCCCGTGCGGGGCAAACCATCGAGCGCGAAGCGCGTGCGGTCACCATCCACTTGCTGGAGATGACGGCGTGCGATTTGCCGGACGCAAACGAATTCACCTTCCGCGTGACGTGCAGCAAGGGCACTTACGTGCGCACGCTGGCAGAGGATATTGGCGAAGCCCTGGGTTGCGGCGCGCATTTGCGCGCATTGCGCCGCACGGCCGTGGGGCCGCTGACGCTTGACGGTGCGGTGACGCTGGAAGACCTGAATGCGCTCGATCATGCGCAACGCGTGGAGAAACTCGCGCCGGTCGATGCGTTGCTCAAGACGCTCCCGGCCGTGTGGCTCGACGACACGCTGACCAAGCGATTCAGCCACGGACAGCGATTGCGTCTGGACGACGTGCGTTGCCCGCAAGCGCTGCGCGAATGCGCGTCCGGGCATGACGGTATCGAAGTGAAGGTCTACGCCGAAGCAACCTCGGACACTGCCGCCCGGTTGTTGGGCGTTGCACGTCTCGATGGAGAGGGATTGCTTACCCCGCAACGGCTGTTGAAGACGCAATAAATGCGAAGGGGCATGGCACCTTGGGTGCTACGCCGCGCATGAAGCGCATGAAGCACATGGCGCGACGCCCACGGGGACGTCAGTCAGGCACCACGCGAACATTGATCGCCAGGACGTAGGCTTCCGAAGGTCTCGTCTCGTATTCGACGATTTGGCCCGGGTAAAGCACCGAAGCGCCCGGCACGCGAATCTCGGTATCGTGCACGAAAACCACCTCGCCACCCTCGTGGGGCGTGATGAAACCGTACCCCTTTTCCGGGTAGTAGGTTTTGACGGTTCCGCGTGGCATGACATGCTCTCCCTTGAAACGACATGCCGGATCCGAGTGGCTGGACGGCCGACGCCAACAGCACACGAGGACGGTCGGACCGTCCGCCACACGATCCCGTCAGTTTGCAACGTTCTCCGGCTTGAGCTCGACGATGGCGTCCAGCGCAGCCTTCACATCCATGGCGTACTTGGCCAATGCCTTCTGCTCGTCGGTTTTCGGCTCGAAAGAGGGCACGCCGACCGGGTGATTGCTTTCGTCTACGGCGACGAAAACCATCAGGCAGTCGGTCGTCTGGCGCAGTTCGCCCCACTTGGGATCGCCGGCGTGGACCGACACGTGGATATGCATGCTGGTGCGGCCCGTGGTCACAATGCGCGCGCGCAGTTCCACCAGATTGCCCACCAGGATCGGACGACGGAAGCGGATGTTACCGACGCTGACCGTCACGCAGTAGCGGCCCGACCACGTCGCGGCGCAAGCGTAGGCCACTTCGTCGATCCATTTCATCAACGATCCCCCGTGCACTTTGCCGCCGAAATTGACGGCGGCTGGCTCGGCCAGAAAACGGAAAGTGACTTCGGAGCGTTCGATCGGGGTTTGGGGGGCGTTCATGATGTTGGCTTTTTTACTGACGGATGATGCGTTTCAGCCCGTCAAACGGCGGTCAACCGTCGGGGGGCGGGGGGATGCGCAATGATACTGCGATTACATGACGCTTGCCGGCGCTCGATCCATTGAGCCGTTCCAAAAGCGCAAGAACATACAAGACCGCGTTTGCTGACGTCCGTTATTCTGCCAAGCCAGTAGTTTTTGGTTTTTGCAGGAGTATTTGTGTCTGGAATGTCATCTTCGACTGCATCGTCAGCGCAGTCGCACGTCAAACTTGAAGTCGCGCGCGGCATGCGCGCCTCATTGCCGGTGATGCTCGGCTTCGTGCCGTTCGCGATGGTGCTCGGCGCGCAAGCCACGCAAAAGGGCATGCCCGCATGGCTGGTGCCGCTCATGACCGGCATGAATTTCGCCGGCGGATCGGAATTCACGGCCGTCCATCTGTGGACCTCACCGCCGCACCTCGCCCTGATCGTGGCCATGTCGTGCCTCGTCAATTCGCGTCACATTCTCATGGGCGCTGCTTTGGCGCCGCTCATGCGGCATGTGCCGTTGCGTCGCGCACTGCCGTCGCTATTCCTCATGTGCGACGAAGCCTGGGCGATGGCGCTCGCCGATACGCAGGCGCGTCAGGCGAGCCGCGTCAGCCTGCCGTATTACCTCGGGGTGGCGATCAATCTCTGGCTCACATGGGTCGCCTTCACCGCGCTCGGCGCCGTGTTGGGGCCGGTGCTCGGCGATATCGAACAGTATGGCTTCGACATGGCGTTCACCGCCGTCTTCCTCGTATTGCTCAGAGGCATGTGGCGCGGCGTGCGCAAGAGCCTGCCGTGGCTCGTCAGTCTCGTGGCGGCGGCGCTGACCTATCTCTACGTGCCGGGCTCGTGGTTCGTCGCCGCTGGCGCGGTTGCCGGACTGCTGGCAGCTATCGTGATGGAGCCGCGCGATGCTTGACGCCACCACGCTCCTGCCCCTTGCAACGGTCGCACTCATGGCAGCGACCACCTATGCCACGCGCGTCGTTGGCTTTCTGCTGCTGCGCGATCGCGTGCTGAGTCCACGCATGCGTTCGGTGATGGAAACCTTGCCCGGCTGTGTGCTGATCTCCGTGATCGCGCCGTCGTTCGTCGCCGACCGGCCTGCCGATCTGATCGCGTTGGCCGTAACGCTGCTCGTCGCGATGCGCTGCTCGCTGCTGTCCACGGTGATCATCAGCATTGTCGCAACGGCGGCGTTGCGATATGTCGTCGGTTGACGTCACATCGTCCTCCCATAAAAAAACCCCGCTAACTTCAGCGGGGTTCAAGAAGTGCCCGGTAGTACAGAGCAGGGCCGGGCACTCGGGGGGAAGACCTGGCTTCAGTGGGCGCCTGCTGCGGCGTCGCCGCCACCGCCGCCCCGGATAGGCCGTGTGATCCATACCATTGCGATCATCAGCACGAACAGGACTGCCGAGATCCAGAAGATGTCGTTCGCGCCGAGCATCGCCGATTGCTGCGTGACGAGCCGGTCGATATACCCATGGGCCTGCGGCGTCGACATGCCGAGTTGGCCCAGCGACTGCACGGAGCTGTTGAACGTCTGATCGTAGGGCGTCAGGTTTTCCGTCAACTGCGCGTGGTGCAGCGAAATCCGGTTGTCCCACACGGTCGTCGCAATCGATGTGCCCACCGCACCGCACGTAATCCGCACGAAGTTCGACAAACCCGCCGCCGCCGGAATGCGATTCGCCGGCAGGCCCGACAGAATGATGGCCGTGAGCGGGATGAAGAACATCGACATCGGCACGCCTTGCAGGAACGTCGGGATCATCAGCGTGCGTGTGTCGACCAGCGTGTTGAAGTGCGAGCGCATCAGGAACACCAGCGCGAACAGCAGGAACGAGACGGTCACGACCCAGCGCGCGTCGAGCTTGGGCAGGAACTTGCCGATCAGCGGCGACAGGATGATCGCGAACAGCCCCACCGGCGCCATCACCAGACCGGCTTCCGTTGCCGTGTAGCCGAGATAGATCTGCAACCACTGCGGCAGGATCACGAGGTTGCCGAAGAACAACCCGTAACCTACCGAAATCGCAATCACGCCGCCGGTGAAGTTGATCCGCTTGAATAGCGTCAGGTCGACCACCGGGTGCTTCTCGGTAATCTCCCATATGACGAAGAAGCAGAAGGACACCAGCGCCACGAGTGCGAGCACGACAATGGTCGACGAATTGAACCAGTCGAGTTCCTTACCCTTGTCGAGCATCACTTGCAGTGATCCCACCCACAACACGAGCAAGGCCAGCCCGACGGTGTCGATCGGTTTGCGCTGTGTCGGCGTTTCGCGCTTGGCGTAGATCAGCCACGTGACATAGGCCGCGCCAATGCCCACGGGGATGTTGATGTAGAAGATCCACGGCCAATGGTAGTTGTCGGAAATCCAGCCCCCGAGAATCGGGCCCATCACCGGGGCAACGAGCGTCGTCATCCCCCATAAGGCGAGCGCCATCGAACTCTTCGCGGGGGGATAGCTCGAGAGCAGCAGCGACTGTGACAGCGGGATCATCGGCCCGGCCACCGCGCCTTGCAACACGCGGGCGGCGAGCAGGATTTCGAGCGTGGGCGCCATGCCGCACAGCCACGACGCCAGCACGAACAGCAGGATCGACGAGATGAATAGTCGTACCGCGCCGAAGCGCTCCGTCAACCAGCCGGTAAGCGGCACCGAAATGGCGTTGGCGACGGCGAACGACGTAATCACCCACGTCCCCTGGCTCGACGAGACACCGAGGTCGCCGGAGATGGCGGGAATCGATACGTTGGCAATCGAGGTGTCGAGCACGTTCATGAACGTGGCGAGCGACAACGCGATGGTGCCGAGTACCAACTGCCCTCCCGACAGGGGGGCAGGAGCATTTTGATTTGCCATGAGATGTCAAAGGGGGTGGGGGGCACCCCCCTCCGATTTACAGGGGGCGTGCGCGCGCCGGCTGATTGCGCGTGTCGCTGGCACCGGCTGCATTCGAGGCAGCGCCACCGGCGTTTTCGGTGATGATCCTGGCGACGATGTCGTCGGCGTCATGACCGACCTTGTCGTACACGTCGGTCGAGTACACCGGCAGGGCGGGGGCTTCACTCAGCGCCTTGCCGTCGGTATTGCGCACATTGACCTTGACCTGCATCGACAGGCCGACGCGCAGCGGATGCTCTTGCAACTGCTTCGCGTCGAGCGCGATGCGCACCGGCAGACGTTGCACGACCTTGATCCAGTTACCCGTGGCGTTCTGCGCCGGCAGCAGCGAGAACGCGCTGCCCGTGCCTGCAGAGAAGCCCGCGACCGTGCCCTTGTATTCCACCGCCGAGCCATATACATCGGCCGTGAGCGTCACCGGCTGACCGACACGCATGTGTGCGATCTGCACTTCCTTGAAGTTGGCGTCGACCCAGACTTCGTTGAGTGGCACCAGCGCCATGAGCGGGGCACCCGTGGCGACGCGCTGACCGACTTGCACCGAGCGCTTGGCCACATAGCCATCGACCGGTGCCGGAATCGACGTGCGAGCGTAGTCGAGATACGCGGCGCGCACCTTCGCTGCGGCTTGCTGCACGTTCGGATGCGTGGTCACCGAGGTCTTGTCGGTGAGCGCCTTGTTCGACACCAACTGGGCGCGCGCCTCTTCGAGCGCGGCCTGGGCGGACTTCACGGCGTCCTGGGCGTGGGCCAGTTCTTCGCGCGACACGGCGCCCGAGGCGATGGCCATCTCGCGGCGCTTCACGTCGGCTTGCGCCTTCGAGAGATCCGACTCACGCATGGCGACGGTGGCGGCATAGGCGTCGTTGTTCACGAAGTACGTACGCACCTGACGCACGGTCTGCGCCAGATTCGCTTCGGCTTGCAGCAGCGAGACGCGCGCGTCCGTCTGGTCGAGCGTGACGAGCGGCTGGCCAGCCTTGACCATCTGCGTATCGTCGGCCTTCACGCCGGTGACGGTGCCCGCCACTTGCGGGGTGATCTGCACGACGTTGCCGGCGACATAGGCGTCGTCGGTGTCTTCGTAATAACGCGCATACAGCGCGTAGTAGGCGCCGTAGCCGATGGCCGCAATTGCGATCACGGCGGTCAGCGTCAGCATCATGCGACGGCGTTTGCCGTTGTTCGGGGTCGGCTGCGCCGGCTGGGCGGGCGCTTGTTGTTGGTTCTCGCTCATCATTTGCTCCGTACTAATCTCTTAATGTGCTTTGACGTTGTCTGGTGTGTTCTGGGCCGTGCTTCAGTGCGTTTGTCCGTTGCCGGTGTCGCCTTCGGCCTTCGCTGTGCGCTCCTGGCCGATGACCAGACCGGCGCTCTGGGCGTCGAAACCGCCGCCGAGCGCCTTGATCAGGCCGATCTGCTGGTCGCGCCGGGCGCTGTCGATATTCACGCGCGCCTGTTCCTGCGCGAGCAGCGACGACTCGGCGGTGAGCACGGTCAGTTGCGGCGTGAGGCCTGCCTTGTAGCGGTCGATGGCGAGGTCGTAGGCGCGTTGTGCGGCTTCCTGCGCGACGCGTTGCGACACCATCTGCTTGTCGGCCGAACGGATCGACGACATGCGGTCCGCGATATCGCCGAGCGCCTTGTTCAGGGTCGAATCGTAGTTCGCGACGGCGCTTTCATAGGCGGCGTATTGACCTTTCAGGTTGGCGCGAAGGCGTCCACCGTCAAAGATCGGCAGCGAAATCACCGGGCCGGCCTGAATGTTCTGGCTGCTCGGATCGAACAGCTTGCCCAGTCCGAAGGTGGAGAAACCGAGCGCGGCGTTCAGGTTCACGTCCGGATAGAAACGCGCTTTGGCGACATCCACTCCCTTGAGCTGCGCTTCCACGCCCCAGCGCGCCGAGACGATGTCGGGGCGACGGCCGAGCAGGGCGAGCGGCAGGTTGTCGGGCAGGGCGGGCGTGGGCAGTTGCGCGAGCTTGGGTCGTGCAATCTCCAGACCGCGATCCGGACCCTTGCCGAGCAGTACGCCGAGTTGATGGCGCGTGAGCAGAATCTGGCCGTCGAGTTGCGCGATTTGCGTCTGAATGTCGGCGCTGTTGCTGTCGGCTTGCTTTTGTTCGACCTGCGTGTCGAGTCCGGCGCGCACACGGTCGGCCGTCAGCTTGCCGAGGTTCTGGCGTTGCTGGCTGATGCGATCGAGCACGTCGTGCAATGCGTATTGCTGCGCGAGCTGATTGTACGAACGCGCGACAGCACTCGCGAGCGCGAGGCGCACTTCCTGGTCTTCGGCTTCTTCAGCGCGCTCGGCCGATGTGGCCTGTGCCCGTGCCGAACGATTTTTGCCCCACAGATCGAGCTCCCACGACAGCGAGGCGGTCAGGTCGCCCTGCGTGAACCACGTGCCACCGTAGCCCGGCGGGTAGATGGTGTTTTCGGTGAATTTCTCGCGGTAGACGTCGCCCGAGAAGCTGGCCGACGGCAGCAGGGCCGCGGCGGCGCCTTCGGTCTGCGCCTGGGCGGCCTTCAGACGGGCAGCGGCCATGGCCAGATCGGGGTTGCCGGCGAGGGCTTCGTCGATCAGGGAGACGAGTTGCGGATCGCCGAAGCGCTGGGCCCAATCGGTGCCCGGCCACTGACCGCCCTCCGAGGGCAGGCTGCGCTGGGTCTGATACTGATCGGGCGTGCTGATCTGCTTGTCGCTGTGGATGCCGGCGAAATTCGCACATCCGGCAAAGCCCAGCGTCACAGCCGCCAGGCAGAGGGCGGAAATCGCTGAGCGGGCCCGCATACGCGGGAGGAACTGGGAGGCCGCTTTCATCGCAAAACCTTTACGAGTGAAGTCTTGTACTGACAATAATCGGGAAACGGGCACTGGCGAGGACTTGCAATAGTGGACTCGACAGGCTTTTCCGAACGGAAATCGAGGCAATTCGGGGGCGCTGGCGCCGTCATCCCCCCTCGCCGTTGGCGATCACCCGTCGCAACAGGCTCTTGAGAAAGCCCACTTCCTCCGCGCTGAAACCTCGCATGAGGTGATCGGCGGCGCGCGTGAAGATTGCCGGCATCCGGTCGGCCATGGCATAGCCGGCTTCGGTCGCGCTTAGATTGACGGTGCGGCGATCCATCGTGCTGCGCTCGCGCACGAGCAATCCGTGTGCTTCGAGCCGGTCGAGCAGACGCGTGACCGCGCTCGCATCGATGCAGTAATCACGGGCCAGATCGGCCGCCGTCTTGCTTTTGCCCGTTGCCACCTTGTAGAGCATGGTCGCCTGCGTGCTGGTCAGGCCGTACTCCGACGTCTCTTTCGTCAATTCCGCGAGGATCAACTGACGCACGCGCGCCACGAGATACCCGAGGGAATCGTCGATGTCGTAACCGTTACGTGGGGGATCGGCTTGCGGGGCGTCCGGCTGCGATGTCGGCGCAATCTTGGACGGAGTGACAGGAAGCTCAGACATTTTCGTGTTACTGCAATAGTTGACTTGTCATGATTATAGCGAGTGCTTAATTAATTTCAAGTCGATGCAATAGTTGACTAGGCAAATATTGCAATAAAGATTAGACAGGTAGCTCTAAATTGGTGCGTGACGGCAAAACCGGAGGATCGGGAGGCGGGCGAATGGGATGAGGGAATCTCGTGACAGGAGTGAGTCAGCGGCCCACGCCGTTGTTGCATTGCAGAAAGACCATGACGCGAGACATACGCAAGTGCTAGAATCGCGGATTCTCCAAAGGCTTTTCGAGCACCTCTTTCATGACCCGCGCTCTCCGTAATATCGCCATCATCGCGCACGTCGACCACGGCAAAACCACGCTCGTCGACCAGTTGCTGCGCCAGTCGGGCACTTTCCGCGAAAACCAGCAAGTCGCTGAACGCGTGATGGACTCGAACGACATCGAAAAAGAGCGCGGCATCACGATCCTCGCCAAAAACTGCGCCGTCAAATACGAAGGCACGCACATCAACATCGTCGATACCCCGGGACACGCGGACTTCGGCGGTGAAGTGGAGCGTGTGCTGTCGATGGTCGACAGCGTGCTGCTGGTGGTCGACGCTGTTGAAGGCCCGATGCCGCAAACGCGCTTCGTGACGCGCAAGGCGCTCGGCCTCGGCCTGAAGCCGATCGTGGTGGTCAACAAGATCGACCGTCCGGGCGCGCGTCCGAACTGGGTGATCAACGAGACGTTCGACCTGATGGACAAGCTCGGTGCCAGCGACGAGCAGCTCGACTTCCCGGTCGTATACGCTTCGGCCCTGAACGGTTTCGCGAGCCTCGATTCGAGCGTGCGCGAAGGCACGATGAAGCCGCTGTTCGACGCGATTCTCGAACACGTTCCGGTTCGCGATGCCGATCCGGAGGGGCCGCTGCAATTGCAGATCAGCTCGCTGGACTACTCGACGTTCGTCGGTCGTATCGGTATCGGCCGTATCACGCGCGGCCGTATCAAGCCGGGCCAGCAAGTGGTCATGCGTTCGGGGCCTGACGGCGAAATTCTCAAGCGCAAGATCAACCAGGTGCTGACGTTCCACGGCCTGGAGCGCGTGATGTCGGAAGGCGCCGAAGCCGGTGACATCGTGCTGATCAACGGTATCGAAGACGTCGGTATCGGCGCCACGATTTGCGACATCGACACCCCGGAAGCGTTGCCGCTGCTGACCGTGGACGAGCCGACGCTCACGATGAACTTCTGCGTGAACACCTCGCCGCTGGCGGGCCGTGAAGGCAAGTTCGTGACGAGCCGTCAGATCCGTGATCGTCTGCACAAGGAACTGAATCACAACGTGGCGCTGCGTGTAAAGGACACGGCAGAAGACTCCGTCTTCGAAGTGTCGGGCCGTGGCGAACTGCACCTGACGATTCTCATCGAGAACATGCGTCGCGAAGGCTATGAACTGGCCGTGTCGCGTCCGCGCGTGGTGCTCAAGGAAATCGACGGCGTGAAGCACGAGCCGTACGAAATGCTGACCATCGACCTGGAAGATGAACACCAGGGCGCGGTCATGGAAGAAATCGGCCGCCGCAAGGGTGAAATGCTGAACATGGTGTCGGACGGCAAAGGTCGTACGCGCCTCGAGTACCGCATTCCGGCGCGTGGCCTGATCGGCTTCCAGGGCGACTTCCTGTCGATGACTCGGGGTACCGGCCTGATCAGCCACATTTTCGACGCCTACGCACCGGTCAAGGATGGTTCGCTGGGTGAGCGTCGTAATGGCGTGCTGATCTCGCAAGACGATGGCGCAGCGGTGGCCTACGCACTGTGGAAGCTGCAGGATCGCGGCCGCATGTTCGTGTCGCCGGGCGATGCGCTGTACGAAGGCATGATCATCGGTATCCACAGCCGTGACAACGACCTCGTGGTCAACCCGATCAAGGGCAAGCAGCTCACGAACGTGCGGGCGTCGGGTACCGACGAAGCCGTGCGTCTGGTGCCGCCGATCGCGATGAGCCTCGAGTACGCCGTGGAATTCATCGACGACGACGAACTGGTCGAAGTCACGCCGCAGACGATTCGCCTGCGCAAGCGTTTCCTGAAGGAACACGAGCGCAAGCGCGCCTCGCGCGACGAGAAGTAAAGCCGGCGATGGAATGGCGGCGTCGCGGATCACGGTCCGTCACGTCGCGATGCCCGTCTGTTGGAAGAAAAGCCGGTGCCTTGCGCCGGCTTTTTTGTTTTTTGCGTTCTGCCAATGCCAGGGGCTGCGCCTGTGGCTGACTTGTTATCGATATGTCGATAGCCCCCGAGGATGACGTTACGTTCTTGCCGGATGGTCAGATGACCGTGCAAGGACGCTGCGGCATCCGTTCCGTTGACGCTTCTGAAACATTCGCCAGACATGACCGATTTTGTTCGAACCGAAATCCGCGGCCGTATTGGCTTCATCACCCTGACTCGCCCGAAGGCGCTCAATGCCCTCTCGCACGAGATGATTCGCGCAATGGCTGCGGCACTCGCCAAGTGGCGGGACGATCCGCAGGTGCTCGGCGTCGTGCTGCAAGGCGAAGGGGAGAAGGGGTTGTGTGCGGGTGGCGATATTCGCTATTTCCATGAGGCCATCGGTGCCGGGCGCACGGACATTATGGATTTCTTCACCGACGAGTACGCGCTGAATTACACGATTGCGTCGTATCCGAAGCCTTACATTGCGCTGATGGAGGGTGTGGTAATGGGCGGCGGCATGGGAATCTCGCAAGGGGCGGCGCTGCGTATCGTGACCGAAGCCACGCGCATGGCGATGCCCGAGACGGCCATCGGTCTGTTCCCGGATGTCGGCGGTGGCTTTTTCCTTGCCAACCTCGCCGGACATCTCGGTGAGTATCTCGGTACCACGGGCATTGTGTTCGGCGCTGTCGATGCCTGCGAGATCGGGCTGGCGGATGCTGTCGTCCCGCGTGCGTCGTTGCCTGCGTTGTGCGAGCGACTCGCCAATGGCGACTGGCAGAGCAGCGACGCGGTGCTCGATGCGGCACGGACATTCGCTCGCGAGCGTTTGCCACCTGCCGGGCTGGCGCCGGGCAAGCTCGCACCGTTGCGTGATGTCATCGATACGCACTTCGGTCTGGCGGATATGCCGGCGATTCTGAACTCACTCAAACGCGAAGCGCGTTGCGAGTACTCCGGCTGGGCGGAGGAGACGGAAGATCTGTTGCGGGCCACGCGCTCGCCGCTGATGGTGTGCGTGGCGTTGGAACAGGTGCGTCGCGCCCGCAAGCTGTCGTTGGCGGACGAATTGCGCGAGGAATGGCTGATGATGCGCAGCGTCTTCAATCTTGACGGCCGCACGGGCGCAGAAGGGGTCGAAGGAATTCGGGCGCTGGTCGTCGACAAGGATCACGCGCCGCGCTGGCAGCACCCGAACATTGAAGCGGTGAAGCCCGCCGACGTCGAACGTTTCTTTGACGGCGAACGGTGCGGCGCCGACCATCCGCTGCGGGATCTGGGCAGATGAGACCGGGGGCCAACGTCGGACTATGCGACGGCGGCCTCGCCTGAAGCGCTACACCGCCGCCTGGCAGAACTGCTCGCCGACGGCCTGATCGAGTTTGCGGCAGATATCGGCAAACGTGCCGACCATCACGATGTGCGACATGTCGCGATACACGCGCACATCGTGTCCTTCATGCGCCTCATGCCCCTCGTTTCCCTCATGTTCTTCACGTCCCTCATGGGCATCGCGACGCGCTTGCTGTTCGCGCACATTCCGCGAAGCCTTCATCGCTTTTCCTGCCGGGCATGTACGACGCGTCGCCGAAACCATCGCGGCAGCGAGCGTACGCGGCAGGGTGACGGCGCGCGTGCGCGCGGGCACGGTATAGGAGCGAGCGATGACGGGTGCGCTGGCAAACGGGCCGGACAGCGCCGACAGGCCATACACCGCCGAGAGACGCGCCTGTGAGGACACCCGCACGTGCGGTTGACCAAAAGACGTGCGCAGCAAACCAAAGAGTCGAGCCATGATGCGATCCTTCTTCCAATGCGGGTCAGAGGGACGTGTCTTGCTGCGTGTTTCGCAAAAAACATCACAAATCGCGGGCGCAGCAGGGCACGGGCGCCGGACCCAGCCCGGCGCAGTCGGAAATGCAAATCTTCAGGGAGCGGGGCGTTGCGTTAGTCGGCGCAGCCCCCGGGTTCGCGCTGGGTGATCGTCAGAGATCGTTGTTGCGGATCAGACCGACCGCAATCCCTTCCAGCGCGAAGTCACCGCTGCCTTCGTCGACATTGATGTTTTCGAAGTCGGGGTTCTCGGCAATCAGCTCGACGCCCCCCTTTACGCGGTGAAAACGTTTGACGGTCACGTCGTCGCCGATACGCGCCACGACGATCTGGCCTTCGCGTGCGTCGGCAGCCTTCTGTACAGCGAGCAGATCGCCGTCGAGAATGCCCGCGTCGCGCATCGACATCCCGCGCACCTTCAGCAGGTAATCGGGCTGGCGTGCGAACATGTTCGGGTCGCACTGGAAGTTACGTTCGATATGTTCCTGCGCCAGGATGGGGCTCCCCGCCGCAACACGACCGACGAGCGGCAGCGACAGTTGCATCAGGCCCATATGCGGCAGCGTGAACTGGTGGTTGCCTCCGGCTTCGTCCAGGCGTTTGAGGCGGATGCCGCGCGATTGCCCGGGGGCCAGTTCGATTACCCCCTTGCGCGCCAGCGCCCGCAGGTGCTCCTCCGCGGCGTTGGCGGAAGAGAAGCCAAGCTCGGCGGCAATTTCCGCGCGCGTTGGCGGAAAGCCGGTGCGCTCGATCGCTTGCTGAACCAGTTCGTAGACCTGCTGTTGACGGGCGGTAAGTTTGATCATGGCATCACTGTATGGAAGCACAGGTGGCTGTATTTTTGTACAGTGTTTGCAAAAACGCAAGGGAAAACTTCAAGTCGTGCATGAAGTTCGCGCCGAACGTGCCCGCCATGGGGCCGTCGATGGGTAGCGCGATGTTTCGCGCCACGTCCGTGTGAGGCCCGTCTCAAACCCGGGGCACCCCCATGCCGCGGGCTTCCAGGCTTCGGAAGCCCGCGGCGGGTCAACAGGGTCAGCGATGCGTTTGTCGGAGGACACCCATTCCTGCTCGATGCCGATCCGGCGCATCGTCATGAAGTCCTGGCCGACGGTGAAGCGCTGATCGCCGTTGACGGGCAGGTTGTCGATCCCGGCCTTGAGTTCGGGGTCGGGGAGCTGGCCGGCCCGCACGGCGGCCTGTGTGCTCGCCCGTACCGACGCTTGTGCCGCTTGCACGGCGGCGGAATGGTCCATCGCCGATTGGAGCGACGCCTCCAGGGTCAACGCGGACGTCGGCCCTGGCGGTGTTGCTGCGTCTTGTGCCTGCGCTGCGGCACTGCCGGCGCATAGCAAAGTGAATACTGCGCACGCACGCGCGTGCACTGGCGCGCCGGTAGCCCGGAGCGCTGAAAATCGGATGCATGTGAAACCCCACGCGTACGAATGCCACGAGGCATTCGCGTCCTGAAAAGGACGAACTCGCCGCTGCATTGCGTCGCTCAATCTCGACGCTTAAGCGGTGAACCTAGAACTGGTGCAGTGGGTTACAGCGAGGTGGGCGGCCGCCAGAGGCCATCGGGTGCGCGCAGGCGCAGGGAATCGGTGTAGTGAAAGCCGGTCTTGCGGGCGACGCTCGGGGTGCGCACCACTTCGGGCGTGACCGACGGGTGATACAGGCTGCCAAGGTTGCATTGCGCGGCGACCTTGCACAAGGCACCCTTGACCTTGCCGCTGGCGGGCATCGACATGCCGTCGCAGTGGCCCATGGTCATGGGCGCGCCAGTCGCCATCATGTCCGTCTGCTCGCCGGACATCGACGTCATCTGCATCGGACAATCGCCCGCCATGCCGCTGGCCGCCAGCCCACTCAGGGGAAGCGCGGCGCACAACAACAGAACGAAGACGAGACGGAGCCATTTCACGCCGCGGAGTGTAGCGCCAATGTTCGAAGTTTGAATACATCGTTGCGATGACCGGAATGGCCCTGTCGTCGCGGGACTTTCGGTGCCTGTGCAGCAAACCGGCGATGCCGCCCGTCGGCAATGGCGGCAATGGCGGCGCTCGGAAGGCCCACGGGATGACGGGCTCCTACAATCACAATATTGATGTCATTCGTCGTATACTTCACATTAATATGTACTGAGTATATGTAAGCTGAGTCATCAAAAACGATATGTCAACTATGTCCAAGCCCTCCGATTTGCGGTCGCGCAAACGCCTTGCCACGCGGCAGAGCATTTCCAATGCGGCGACACGGCTGTTCCACGAACACGGTTTCGATCATGTGACGGTCGACCAGATTGCGGCCGCCGCCGACGTCGGACGTATGACCGTGTTCAATCACTTCCCACGCAAGGAAGACATGTTCTTCGACCGCGACGAGGAAGGGCGCGAGGCCCTGCGCGAGGCGATCCGGCAGCGCGCCGGCGGCGTGTCGCCGCTTGAGGCCTTGCGTCTGCTGGCGCACCGGCTGGTGGCGCAGGGCAGTCCGTTCGTCGAGTTTTCCGCGCAGAGCCAGGCATTCGTGCGAACCATCGAAGGCAGCGAGACCCTCAAGGCCCGTGCCCGGGCGATTCGGGACGAACTGGCGGATCTGGTGGCCGGCGCGCTCGCCGAGAGTGCCAATCGGGAGACGGCGGACGTCGATGCCCAACTCGCCGCCAGCTTGCTGCTCGCCGCCTGGACCGTGGCCTACCTGCACGCGCACCGGACGTTCCGGCAGACGCAGGACACCCTCGTGGCGCAAAAAAGCTTCCTGAGCCTTGTGGATCAAGGCGCAGCGGGGATCGCCGCTGCCGTGGCGGACACGCCTTACGTCTGATTGGACGCCCGGTGGCGGGCGCTGCACCCGTCATCAGCACAAATTCTCTAATCCTTATTCCGGCATAAACAAAAGCGAAAATATTATTTTTAATTATTTAGACGATTCCCTAGACTGGCCTCCTACACACAAGAAGCAAACAAGGAGTGCAAGTCATGAGCAAAGCAGCACGGGGATGGAAAGCTAAGAAGCTGGCAGTCGCGCTGGGCGGTCTGGCATTGGCCGCCGGCATGACGATTCAGGCGCAGGCCGCAAGCCTGTCGCTGCTCAACGTGTCGTATGACCCGACGCGTGAGCTGTACGCCGATTACAACAAGGCTTTCGAAGCCCACTACAAACAAGTGTCCGGTGACACGGTGACGGTCAAGGCCTCGCACGGCGGTTCGGGCAAGCAAGCCCGCACGGTGCTCGATGGCGCGCCCGCCGACGTCGTGACGCTCGGTATTTCCGCCGACATCGACGAACTGGCCGCGGCCGGTCTCGTGAACAAGGATTGGCAGAAGCGTCTGCCGGACAACGCCACACCGTACACGTCGACCATCGTGTTGCTGGTGCGCAAGGGCAATCCGAAGGGCATCAAGGACTGGGGCGATCTCGTCAAGCCGGGCATCAGCGTGGTGACGCCGAACCCGAAGACCTCGGCCGGCGCCCGCTGGAACTACCTCGCCGCATGGCTCTACGCGCTCAAGCAACCGGGCGGCAACGAGCAAAAGGCGCAGGAGTTCGTCAAGGCACTCTATAAGAACGTTGGCGTGCTCGACTCGGGCGCGCGTGGCGCCACCACGACCTTCGTGGAACGCGGCATCGGCGACGTGCTGATCGCGTGGGAAAACGAAGCGCTGCTGTCGGTGAAGGATCTCGGTCCGGACAAGTTCGATATCGTCGTGCCGTCGTCGTCGATCCTGACGGAGCCGCCGGTGGCCGTGGTCGACAAGAACGTCGACAAGCACGGTACCCGCAAGGCCGCCGAAGCTTACCTGCAGTGGCTGTACTCGCCGCAAGGTCAGGAGATCGCCGCGAAGCACTTCTATCGTCCGCGTTCCCCGGAAATCGCGAAGAAGTACGAGTCGCAGTATCCGAAGCTCAAGCTCTACACGGTCGACGCCGATCTGGGCGGCTGGACGAAGACGCAAGCCAAGCATTTCGCTGACGGCGGCATCTTCGATCAGATCTACACCAAGAAGTAAGGGCAGGGACCATCGCATGAGTACCGCACTCTTTCCTCTGTGGCGCAAGCCAAGTGCCTTACCGGGCTTTGGCCTGACGATGGGCTACACCGTCGCGTACCTGAGCCTCGTGGTGCTGGTGCCGTTGCTGATGGTCTTCATCAAGGCAAGCTCGCTCGACTGGGCGAGCTTTGTCGCCGCGGTGAGTTCGCCGCGCGTGCTGGCGTCGTACCGCCTCACATTCGGCATCTCGCTCGCGGCGGCGCTTCTCAACGCGTTTTTCGGCTTCATTCTGGCGTGGGTGCTGGTGCGCTACACGTTCCCCGGCAAGCGTTTCGTCGACGCGCTGATCGACCTGCCGTTCGCCTTGCCGACGTCGGTTGCCGGCATTGTGCTGGCCGCGATCTACGCGCCGAACGGCTGGATCGGACGCTGGTTCGAACCGCTCGGCATCAAGATCGCCTTCACGCCGCTGGGCATTTTCGTGGCGCTCACGTTTATCGGGCTGCCGTTCGTCGTGCGCACGCTGCAACCGGTGCTCGAAGAGTTCGAGCGCGAGCAGGAAGAGGCGGCTGCGTGCCTGGGCGCGACCCGTTGGCAGACACTGCGTCACGTGATTCTCCCGGCCGTGCTGCCCGCGTTGCTGACCGGCTTTGCGCTGGCCTTTGCGCGTGCCGTCGGCGAGTACGGGTCGGTCATCTTCATCGCAGGCAACATTCCGATGGTCTCGGAAATCACCTCGCTGCTGATCGTCACCAAGCTCGAACAGTTCGACTATGCGGGCGCGGCGGCACTCGCTGTGGTGATGCTGGTGATCTCGTTCGTGCTGTTGCTGCTTATCAACATCCTGCAATGGTGGCTGCAACGCCGTCATTCGGGCCGGCGCACCAGTGGCGTGTGACATCGCAAAACCCGCACAACCCGGAAAACGCAGGAAAACGAAGAGAACGTTTCGACCATGTCAGATTCCCTCGCACTGTCGCGTAGCTTGCCGCAAGCGACCCAGGCCCGTAAAGCCGATCCGACCGACGAGCCTGCGCTCGTCAAGGCCGTGCTCATTGGGGTGGCGCTGCTGTTCTTCGCATTGTTTCTGGTGTTGCCGCTCGCGTCGGTATTCGTCACCGCGCTGGGCAAGGGCTTCGCCGCTTACTGGGAGGGCCTGACGAACGACGACGCGCTCTCGGCCGTTCGCCTCACCGTGCTGATCGCCGTCATTGCCGTGCCGCTGAACCTGGTGTTCGGTGTGGCGGCGTCGTGGGCCATCGCGCGGTTCGATTTCAAGGGCAAGAGCGTGCTGACCACGCTCATCGACCTGCCGTTTTCCGTGTCGCCGGTGATCGCGGGGCTCACGTTCCTGCTGATCTTCGGCCGTCAGGGCCCGCTGTGGGATTTCCTCGACGCACACAACCTGAAGATCGTTTTCGCGTTGCCCGGACTGGTGCTCGCGACGGTATTCGTCACGTTCCCGTTCGTCGCGCGCGAGCTCATTCCGCTCATGCAGGCGCAGGGCAGCGAAGAAGAGGAAGCCGCCCGCGTGCTGGGGGCGAGTGGCTGGCAGGTATTCACGCGCGTGACGTTGCCGAAGATCAAATGGGGCCTGCTGTACGGCGTGATTCTGTGTAACGCGCGCGCCATGGGCGAGTTCGGCGCGGTGTCGGTCGTCTCCGGTCATATTCGCGGCGAGACGAACACGCTGCCGCTGCACGTGGAAATTGAGTACAACGACTATCACACGGTAGGGGCATTCGCGGCGGCGTCGATTCTCGCGTTGCTCGCACTCGCCACGCTTGGGCTCAAACTCTGGGCGGAACGCAAGCTGGCACAGGACAAGGCCGCGCGTCGTGCAGACGCAGTACAGGCCTGAGCGGATATCGGCGGCCATCGGTAGATGGCGCCTCGAGGAGCAAGACAAATGAGCATCCAGGTACAACAGGTTTCGAAGCGTTTCGGCGATTTCGCAGCACTCGACGACGTCAGTCTCGAATTCCCCACGGGCGAGCTGGTCGCGCTGCTCGGGCCGTCCGGCTGTGGCAAGACCACGCTGCTGCGCATTGTCGCGGGGCTGGAGTTTGCCGATGCCGGGCGCGTGGTCCTCAATGGCACGGATGTCGCCGCCGTCGGCACGCGCGAGCGCGAGGTCGGCTTCGTGTTCCAGCATTACGCGCTGTTCCGTCACATGACGGTGTTCGAGAACGTGGCGTTCGGTCTGCGAGTGAAGTCGCGCCGCGACCGTTTGCCGGACGCGCAGATTCGCAGCAAGGTCCACGAACTGCTGGGTCTGGTACAACTGGACTGGCTGGCCGATCACTATCCTGCCGAACTCTCGGGTGGCCAGCGTCAGCGTATTGCCCTGGCGCGTGCGCTGGCCGTGGAGCCGAAGGTGCTGTTGCTCGACGAGCCGTTCGGTGCGCTCGATGCCAAGGTGCGCAAGGAGTTGCGTAGCTGGCTGCGCCGTCTGCACGACGAATTGCACATCACGACGATCTTCGTCACGCACGATCAGGAAGAAGCGCTCGAAGTGGCCGATCGTATCGTGTTGATGAATCGCGGCAAGGTCGAACAGATCGGTGCGCCGCAGGACGTCTACGACACGCCGCAAAGCGCCTTCGTGTACGAGTTTCTCGGCGCCGCCAACCGCCTCTCGGGCGAGTTGCAGACGCACGATTTCATTGCCGACGCGGGCAAGTATCGCGTGACGGTGCACAGGGACGATCTGCCCGCGCTGCCGCAGGACGGACGGGCGATTGCGTATGTGCGTCCGCACGATCTCGCGCTGGTGCCCGCGAACGACGGCGGACCGGGGATCGATGTGGCCGTGCGCCGCGCGATTCCGCTGGGCGGCACCGTGCGCGTGGAACTCGCCGCCCCCGGCGATGCGGTGTGGGAAGCGGAACTCACGCGCTCGGGCTGGAAGGCGCTCGGCGCGAACGCGGGAACGACACTGCGCGCCGTACCGCGCCAGTTGCGGGTGTTTTCGGCGCAGGCGTGATCGGGGAATGACGCCGCGAAGCCACGAAGCGCACTAAACACGCTGCATCGAACCCACACAATCACAAGCCAGCGAGCTGAATCAACTTAACAGACGTCACGGACAGACAAGTAACAGGGCGGAGTCTCATCATGAATTTCCAGCAATTGCGCTATGTGCGCGAAGCGGTTCGACAAAACCTCAATCTGACGGAAGCGGCGAGTGCGCTGTACACGTCGCAGTCGGGGGTGAGCAAGCAGATCAAGGATCTGGAAGACGAACTCGGCGTTGACGTTTTTGTGCGCCGCGGCAAGCGGCTCACGGGCCTGACCGAGCCGGGCAAGGCAGTGCTGCAACTGATCGAGCGCATGCTGCTCGACGCCGAGAACCTGCGCCGCGTGGCGCGTCAGTTCGCGGATCAGGACAGCGGGCATCTCGTGGTCGCGACCACCCACACGCAGGCGCGCTATGCGCTGCCGCAGGTGATCAAGCAGTTCACGAGCGTTTATCCGAAGGTGCACCTGGCGCTGCGTCAGGGCAGTCCGCGCCAGATCGCGCAGATGGTCATCGACGGCGAGGCCGATATCGGCATCACGACCGAGGCGCTCGACCGTTTTCCCGATATCGTTACGTTCCCGTGCTACTCGTGGCATCACGTGGCGGTCGTGCCGAAGGATCACCCGCTGGTCGGGCGTGAGAACGTGACGCTCGCCGATATCGCCGAGTACCCGATCATCACCTATGACGGCGATTTCACGGGCCGCTCGCACGTGGACAAGGCGTTCACCGATCAGGGGCTGGTGCCGGACATCGTGCTGACCGCGCTCGATACGGATGTCATCAAGACGTACGTCGAACTGGGGCTGGGCGTGGGTATCGTGGCGGCGATGGCCGTCGATCCGCGCAAGGACCAGGATCTGGCGGTGCTGGAGCTCGACAACGCGTTCGAGCCGAGCACCACCCGGATCGGCTTGCGCCGCGGCGCGTTCCTGCGCTCGTACGCTTACCGCTTCATTGAGATGCTCGCCCCCGCACTCAAAGAGCAGGAAATCTCGACGCAACTGCGCGAAGCGCTGGAATTTGCGGCCTGATCCCGCTCCCGCCCGCGTGGCGGGATCCCTATTTTCAGCGATTGGGAAGCGGGGCAGTATTGGATACAATCGCTGGCATGACATTGACCTCATTCAACCCGATTCCTCATTACACCGTGTCCTCCGGCGAGCTGCCGCGCATTGCGCTGCTCGCCACGGGCGGCACGATTGCGGGCAGCGCGGCCGACGCCACGCGCACCGCCGGTTATCAGGCCGGGGCGCTCGGTGTTCAGGACCTGCTCGCCGCCGTGCCCGCGCTGGGCAACGTGGCACATATCCACGCGGAACAGGTCGCGCAGATCGATAGCAAGGACATGAGCGTGTCGCTGTGGCAGAAACTGTCTGCGCGCGTGAACGCCTTGCTCTCGCAACCGGATGTGGCCGGTGCGGTCATCACGCACGGCACCGATACGCTCGAAGAAACGGCGTATTACCTGCATCTGACGATTAACAGCCGCAAGCCGGTCGTGCTGACAGCGGCGATGCGGCCGGCCACGGCCCTCTCGGCCGACGGCCCGCTCAACCTGCTCAATGCGGTGCGCGTGGCGACCGATCCGATTTCGGCCGGACGCGGCGTGATGGTCGCCATCAACAACCAGATTCATTGCGCCCGCGACGTCGTCAAGACGAGCACCTACAAGGTCGACGCCTTCCATTCGCCGGAAATCGGCGTGCTCGGCTGGGTGCAGGACGAGCGCGTGGCGTTCCAGCGCGAACCGCTGCAATACCACACGGTCGAGAGCGAGTTCGTCGGGCTGTCCGGCGAGTTGCCGGCGGTGGAAGTGGTGTCGAGCTATGCGGGCGTGTCGCGCATCGCCGTGGACGCGCTCGTGGACGCTGGCGTGCAGGGTATTGTGGTCGCCGGCACCGGTAACGGCTCGTTGCATGCGCTGTTGCAGCAGGCGCTGGCCGAGGCCGTGCAACGCGGGGTGACGGTCGTGCGTGCGTCGCGCGTGGGCAGTGGCCACGTGATGCACAACGGCGCGGCGCCCGACGATCAGTACGGCTTCGTGAGCACCGGCAACCTGAATCCCTACAAAGCACGCGTGCTGCTGATGCTGGCATTGCAGGCCGGCGTGCCGCACGAGCGCATGCAGAGTCTGTTCGACGAGTATTGATCGATCGCGTGGCCAGCGGATCGGGATAGGGCGCTTAGCCTGTCCGTCCGCCGTCGGGGCCGCCATCCGCCATCCGCCATCCGGCGATTCGTTCGTCCGCGCAAAAAAATACGGCGCCAGTCGCACTTTCGCTCGACTCGCGCCGTGACGCTCGGCAGGGTGTCGTCTGACGCCGCTGCCAGTACCTTCCGGTACCTCTCACCTCTCCCTGCTATTGCCTGCTTGTCGCCATTTACGGCGACTTGCCGCTATTAGCCGCTGCTTACGGCTTTTGCCAGCCGTTTTCTTCGTCTTCTCGCGAACTACGCGGTGCGGCCGCGTCGCCGTGACGTGATGCGACGTGTCGTCACGGCGAGGGCCTGTCGTTCTGACTTGGCAATTTGCCGACCAACCTGCTGGTCGACCCGATTACGCCACGGTATGGTTGGCGAGCATTTCCAGCGCGCGCACCATGCCCGAGTGATCCCACGCGGCGCCGCCGTTGGCAGCGCACGCGTTGAACAGTTCCTGCGCCGTGGCCGTGTTCGGCAGCGACACCCCAAGCGTCTTCGCCGTCTGGAGCGCCAGGTTCAGATCCTTCTGATGCAGGGCGATACGGAAGCCCGGCTCGAAGTTGCGCTTGACCATGCGCTCGCCGTGCACTTCCAGAATGCGCGACGATGCGAAGCCACCCATCAGTGCCGCGCGCACCTTGGCGGGATCGGCGCCGGCCTTGGAGGCGAACAGCAGGGCTTCGCCCACGGCTTCGATCGTCAGCGCGACCACGATCTGGTTGGCGACCTTGCACGTCTGCCCGGCGCCGCTATCGCCCACGAGCGTGATGTTCTTGCCCATCAGCTCGAAGAACGGCTTCACGTCGTCGAATGCGGCTTGCGAGCCACCGACCATGATCGAGAGCGACGCGGCCTTCGCGCCGACTTCGCCGCCCGAGACCGGGGCGTCGAGGTATTCGCAGCCCAGGGCCTTGATCTTCTTGGCGTATTCCTTGGTTTCGATCGGCGAGATCGAGCTCATGTCGACAACGATCTTGCCGGCCGAGAGGCCTTCGGCCAGACCGTCCTGACCGAACAGGACAGCGCCCACGTCGGGGGTGTCCGGCACCATCACGAACACGATATCGGCGCGCTTGGCGACTTCCTTGGCCGACGTGCAGACGGTGGCCTGAGCGTCGATCAGGTCTTGCGGGGGCGTGCGGCGCTCGTACAGGAACAGCTTGTGACCGGCGTTTTGCAGATGCTTCGCCATCGGCGCGCCCATGATGCCCAGACCAATAAAACCGAGTTGTGCCATTTCGAGACTCCTTGTTGCCAAAGTTTGAAGTGTTGTCGCCGGGCGTCGGACGAGCGGGGCGGTGGTCGCCCGTGATCCCCCGTACCCCGGCCGCATGCCCCCTGCATGCGGCCGGCGGGGCCCTTCCTCGTCGAAACCCGGTCAGCCGGCGTGCCGCCTGTGACGTGCGGCCATGCCGTCGTGTCGTCTGCACAGCGCCGGGGGAGGCGGTGTGCGGGTGAACCGGGGGTAAACAGCCTTGCCAGGCTCGTGCGACTTATGCGACTTATGCGGCCTCGCGCAGACCCGCTGTCTTGAACCAGCCGAGGCCCTCGGTCGTGGTGCTCGCGGGCTTGTACTCGCAGCCGATCCAGCCGGTGTAGCCAATGCGCTCGAGGAACGCGAACAGGTACGCGTAGTTGATTTCGCCCGTGCCGGGTTCGTTGCGGCCCGGATTGTCCGCGAGCTGCACGTGGGCGATGCGCGCCAGATTCGTCTCGATGGTCTTGGCGAGCTCGCCCTCCATGCGCTGCATGTGATAGATGTCGTACTGCAGGAACAGGTTGTCCGAGCCGACGGCGTCGAAGATCTCCAGTGCCTGTTTCGTCCGGTTCACGAAGAAGCCCGGAATGTCGTACGTGTTGATCGGCTCGACCAGCAAACGGATGCCTTCGGCCTTCAGGGCGTCGGCGGCGAAACGCAGGTTGCCCACGAGCGTTTGCGTGGCGGCTTGCGTCGACAGATCCGCGCCTTGCTTGCCCACGAGGCAGTTCAGTTGCTTCACGCCCAGCGCCTTGGCGTAGGTGATCGCTTCGCCCACGCCGTCGCGGAACTCGGCCACACGCTCGGGGAAGATCGCGATGCCGCGCTCGCCCGCGTCCCAGTTGCCGGCGGGCAGGTTGTGCAGCACGAGGTCGAGCTGGTATTGGTTGAGCTTGTCGGCGATCTGGTCGCGGTGAAACGCATACGGGAACAGGAACTCCACGCCGCGAAAGCCCGCTGCGGCGGCCGCCTTGAAGCGGTCGAGGAACGGCACCTCGTTGAACAGCATGGTCAGATTGGCGGCAAATTTCGGCATTGCGCTGACTCCTCTCTCTTTTTTAGGGGGTGGTTTCGACGATTCGATGCAAGGGTGATGCAAGGGGCCTGCAAGGTTGCGGAGCGCATGCTTTGGGCGTTGACGGGGTCTAGCCGAAAGCGCAGGGGACGCACACGCCCCGCAAACCGATGGCAGTTCTGGCCGAGTGAGCCCTGTGAGCTCTCTGCGAGCCTTACGAGGCTCAGGCCGTCACTGCGTTGTCTTCCTCCACGACGTCGATGATTTCCTCGAACTCATTGACGTTGTTGATCTCGGTGCCCATCGCGATGTTGGTCACGCGCTCGAGAATCACTTCCACGATCACTGGCACGGAGAACTCGGCCATCAGCTTGCGTGCCTGTGCGAACGCGGGCTGGATGTCGTTCGGCTGGAACACGCGGATCGCCTTCACGCCGAGGCCTTCTGCGACCTTCACGTGATCCACGCCGTAGCCGTTCACTTCCGGCGAGTTCACGTTCTCGAACGCGAGCTGCACGCAGTAGTCCATGTCGAAGTTGCGCTGTGCCTGACGGATCAGACCCAGATACGAGTTGTTCACGACCAGATGGATGTAAGGCACCTTGAACTGCGCGGCCACGGCCAGTTCTTCGATCATGAACTGGAAGTCGTAATCACCCGAGATCGCCACCACGTCCGACGAGGGCGACGCCACCTTCGCACCGATGGCTGCCGGCACGGTCCAGCCCAGCGGGCCTGCCTGGCCGCAGTTGATCCAGTGACGCGGCTTGTTCACGTGCAGGAACTGCGCGGCGGCGATCTGCGACAGACCGATGGTCGAGACGTAGCGCACGTCGCGGCCGAAGAACGCGTTCATTTCCTGATACACGCGCTGCGGCTTGATCGGCACCTGATCGAAGTCCGTGCGGCGCAGCATGGTGCGCTTGCGCTTCTGGCAGTCGGCCACCCATTGCGAGCGGTCCGGCAGACGGCCCGCGGCCTTCAGTTCTTTGGCGACTTCCACGAACAGCTTGAGGGCGGCCTTGGCGTCGGAGACGATGCCGTAGTCCGGGCCGAACACGCGGCCGATTTGCGTCGGCTCGATATCGACGTGCACGAACTTGCGGCCCTTGGTGAAGACCTCGACGCTACCCGTGTGGCGGTTCGCCCAGCGGTTGCCGATCCCCATCACGAAGTCGGAGGCGAGCATCGTGGCGTTGCCGAAGCGGTGCGAGGTTTGCAGGCCGACCATGCCCGCCATGAGCGGATGGTCGTCGGCGATGGTGCCCCAGCCCATGAGCGTGGGCACGACCGGCACGTTCACCGTCTCGGCGAATTCGACCAGCAGATCGGCGGCGTCGGCATTGATCACGCCGCCGCCCGACACGATGAGCGGACGCTCGGAGGCGACCAGCATCTGAATGGCCTTCTCGATTTGCGCACGCGTGGCCGCAGGCTTGTACACCGGCAGCGGCTCGTACGTTTCCGGATCGAAGTCGATCTCCGCGACCTGCACGTCGAACGGCAGATCGATGAGCACCGGACCCGGACGGCCCGAGCGCATCAGATGGAAGGCCTGCTGGAACACGCGCGGCACGAGTGCGGGCTCACGCACCGTCACGGCCCATTTCGTCACCGGCTTGGCGATCGACTCGATGTCGACGGCCTGGAAGTCTTCCTTGTACAGACGGGCCCGCGGGGCCTGACCCGTAATGCACAGAATGGGGATGGAATCGGCCCATGCCGAGTACAGGCCGGTAATCATATCCGTGCCTGCCGGGCCCGAGGTGCCGATGCAAACGCCGATATTGCCGGCTTCCGCACGGGTATAGCCTTCGGCCATGTGCGACGCGCCTTCGACGTGGCGGGCGAGCACGTGCTCGACGCTGCCGGCCTTGCGCAATGCCGAATAGAACGGGTTGATGGCGGCGCCCGGCACGCCGAATGCGGTAGTGATGCCTTCCTTCTCCAGCACGCGGACGGCGGCCTCTACGGCGGTCATCTTGGCCATGTGACTCCTCCAATGGGTAATGTGAATGTTGTTGGAGGTCACTTTAAGCCGGTACGATTTGTTTGATAAGATCACAAAAGATCGTTTTTTTAAGAACAAAAAGTATCGAATGGAGACGAGATGGACCGATACAAACAGATCGAAACCTTCGTGCAGGTGGCCGAAGCGGGCAGTCTGGCGGCCGCGGCGCTAAAGGAAGGGGTCTCGCCAGTGATTCTCGGGCGGCGTATCGACGCGCTCGAAAAACGACTCGGTATCAAGCTCATGTACCGCTCCACGCGACGACTCGCGCTCTCTGAGGAGGGCGGCGCTTTTCTGGAGCGTTGCAAGCAGTTGCTCGGCGATTGGGAGATGGCCGAGAACGAGATCAGCGCGGGGCGGCACGCCGTCTCCGGTCACCTGATCGTGTCGGCACCGGCGGCGTTCGGGCGCAAGCACGTGGCGCCCCATGCCCCGGCGTTCCTGCGCTTGCATCCCGAGGTGCAGATTTCGTTCAATCTGACCGATCGCGTGGTGGATATCGTGCGCGAGGGCTATGACATGGGGATTCGTATCGGCGGCTCCGTCGACCCGAACTTCGTGGCCGTCAAACTCGCCCAGAACCGGCGCGTGGTGTGCGGCACCCCGGCGTACTTTGCCCGGCATGGCCGCCCCAAGACGCTGGAGGATCTGGCAAAGCACAATTGTCTGGCGTTCAACCTGCAGGGCGGTCAGCAGCGCGGGTGGTACTTCAAGCGGCAGGGCAAACTGGTGACGATTCGCGTGGCGGGCAATCTGGACTGCAACGACGGCGAGCTGCTGCACCGCTGGGCGCTCGAAGGGTTGGGGCTGGGCTGGCGCTCGACGTGGGAAATCCAGCGCGAACTGCTCTCCGGGGAGCTGGAGACCGTGCTCGACGAATACGCGCTGCCCGATTACGACATCCTGGCCGTCTACCCGCAACAGCGCTTCCAGCCTGCGCGGGTGCGGCTTTTCATCGAGCAATTGCGGCAGATTTACGCGCGTCCGAACTATTGGCTGGAAAACGGCTGAGGCCGTCCGGTGCGGCCTGGGCGGGCAAGGCACCCGGCGTGGTGTTTGGCGTCGCGCAGGGCACCGATAGGGCGGGAGTTGATGATCGACATGAATTCCGCTAGAATCGCGGGTTCTGCAACCTTGCTGCACTGGTTCTGACGCCCAGGCGGCTTTGTCCATAAGGAGCTTATATGCGTCATTATGAAATCGTATTTATCGTTCACCCCGATCAGAGCGAGCAAGTGCCTGCAATGATCGAGCGCTATCGTGGCACGGTCGAGTCCCGCAAGGGCACGATCCACCGCGTCGAAGACTGGGGCCGCCGTCAACTGGCCTACATGATCGAGAAGCTGGCCAAGGCCCACTACGTTTGCATGAACATCGAATGCGACCAGGAAACCCTGGACGAGCTGGAACACGCATTCAAGTTCAACGACGCCGTTCTGCGCCACCTCGTCGTCAAGACGAAGAAGGCTGAGACCGCACCGTCGCCGATGATGAAGGAAGTGGCCCGCGAAGAAGCCAAGAAGGCTGCTACGCCGCCCGCGACCGAAGCTGCCGCTTCGTAATTAGCGCACCGGAACGCATCAGGGTGCCAATGAAAACATTGACCGCGTGAATCGCCTGCGGCTCGAGGCCAGCATCGTCGAAATCGGCACGCTGCGCTATACCCCGGCCGGGCTTCCCGTGATCGATGTGACACTGGCCCATGCGGGAACTGCCGAAGAGGCGGGCGTAGCCCGTCAGATCGAGTTCTCGATACCGGCAGTTGCGATCGGTCCCATCAGTGCCAAAGTCATGGCGTTGGGACTCGAGAAACCGGCCCAGTGGGTTGGGTTTCTGGCCAAGAAGCATCGCAACAGTCGCACCCTGGTGTTTCACATCACAGCATTGCAAGCATTTGAAAAGGATTGTTGAACATGCCGCGTCCTAACGGTAAAAACAAGAAGTTTGATCGCCGCCGCCAACAGCAAAACCCGCTGTTCAAGCGCAAGAAGTTCTGCCGCTTCACCGTCGCTGGTGTCGAGCAGATCGATTACAAGGATGTCGAAACGCTGAAGGACTTCATCGGCGACAACGGCAAGATCACCCCGGCTCGCCTGACGGGCACCAAGGCGCACTACCAGCGCCAACTCGATACGGCTATCAAGCGCGCGCGTTTCCTGGCGCTGCTGCCGTACACCGATCTGCACGGTGCTTAATCGCCAGTCGACGAAGGAGAATAGATAATGCAAGTGATTCTGCTGGAAAAGGTCGTCAACCTGGGTAACCTGGGCGACATCGTGAAGGTCAAGGACGGTTTCGCACGTAACTTCCTGATCCCGACCAAGAAGGCCCGCCGTGCCACGAAGGACGCGATCGCCGAATTCGAAGTTCGCCGCGCCGAACTGGAAAAGGCTGCCGCCGACAAGCTGGCGTCCGCTCAAGCCGAAGGCGAAAAGCTGGCTGGCCTGACCGTGCAAATTTCGCAGAAGGCTGGCGTTGACGGCCGTCTGTTCGGCTCGGTCACCAACGCCGACATCGCCGAAGCCCTGGGCACCCAAGGTTTCAAGGTCGAGAAGATGCAAGTGCGTCTGCCGAACGGCCCGCTCAAGACCGTGGGTGACTTCCCGGTCCAAGTGGCGCTGCACACCGATGTCGTGATCGACGTCACCGTGTCGGTGCTGGGCGAACACGCCTAAGTCGTCTCCGCGTCAGCTTCCCGACGCGAATAAAAAACGGAAGTCGGGTCACCGGCTTCCGTTTTTTTATGTCTGTCTGTTCCGCGCCCCCCTCCACGTAAGTCACCGTCCGATAGCTCCGCCTTATGCTGCCTCCAGGGAAACTGCTGAACAAATCACGTTCGGATAAATCGCCGCGCAAGCGGGATTTTGCCGGCTCGGACCGAGAGCGCGGGGACGGTATAATGCCCGGCATGAACGCTCCCGATCCCCAGCTCGATTCGCTCAAAGTGCCGCCGCACTCCATCGAGGCGGAGCAATCCGTGCTTGGCGGCTTGCTGCTCGATAACAGCGCCTGGGATCGCATTGGCGACTTTCTGGCCGAGTCCGATTTCTATCGTTACGACCACCGGCAGATCTATCAGCACATCGGTCGCCTGATTTCCAGCGACCGCCCGGCAGACGTCATCACCGTTTTCGAATCGCTAACCTCCGCGGGCAAAGCCGAGGATGTGGGCGGGCTCGCGTATCTGAACGCATTGGCGCAGAACACGCCGAGTGCGGCGAACATTCGGCGTTACGCCGAAATCGTGCGCGACCGTGCTGTCCTGCGCAAGCTCGTGACCGTGGCCGACGAGATCGCGTCGGATGCGTTCAATCCGCAAGGCAAGGAAGTGCGCCAGATGCTCGACGAGGCGGAGGCGAAGGTCTTCGCCATTGCCGAAGAAGGCTCGCGCAGCACCAACGGCTTCCTCGAACTGCAACCGCTGCTCACGCAAGTGGTCGAGCGTATCGATGAGCTGTACCACCGTGAAGGCGGCAGCGACATCACAGGCATTCCGACGGGCTTCGTCGATCTGGATCGCATGACGTCCGGTTTCAACGGCGGCGATCTGATCATCGTGGCCGGGCGTCCGTCGATGGGTAAAACGACCTTCTCGATGAACATCGGCGAGCATATTGCCGTGGAAGAAGGACTGCCTGTCGCCGTGTTCTCGATGGAAATGCCGGGCACGCAGTTGGCCATGCGTATGCTGGGCTCGGTGGGGCGTCTCGATCAGCATCGTCTGCGTACCGGCAAGCTGGTCGACGAAGACTGGCCGAAGCTCACGCATGCCATGCAGAAGATGAACGAGACGCAACTGTTCGTCGACGAAACGCCGGCACTCAATCCGATGGAGTTGCGTGCGCGTGCGCGACGTCTGGCGCGTCAATGCGGCAAGCTCGGCTTGATCATCATCGATTACTTGCAACTGATGAGCGGTTCGGGCGGTGGTGAGAACCGTGCGACTGAAATTTCCGAGATTTCGCGTTCGCTCAAGGGGCTTGCCAAAGAGTTGAACGTGCCGGTGATTGCGCTCTCGCAGCTCAACCGTAGTCTTGAACAACGCCCGAACAAGCGTCCGGTCATGTCGGATTTGCGTGAATCGGGCGCTATCGAACAGGATGCCGACATTATCCTGTTCATCTATCGCGACGAAGTCTACAACCCCGATACGCCTGACAAGGGCACCGCCGAGATCATCATCGCGAAGCAGCGTAACGGTCCTATTGGCCACGTGCGTCTCGCGTTTATCGGTGCGTATACGAAGTTCGACAATCTGGCCGGTCCGCAATACTAACGCACCGATTTCCATCTGTTCGGAGGCGTGAGCGGTAGCGCACGCCTCCGACGAGGTAGAATGTGACGTTTTTGTGTCGACCCGTCCCCTATTAATACCCGGAGTTTCCCCATAATGTTCGGTCGCTTCATGCCCACCGAGGGCAAGTTCTTTGACCTGTTCAACCAGCACGCGGCGTGCATGGTCGCTGGCAGCCGCGAGCTGTCCGCCATGCTCAACGATTTGCCCAATGCCGAGGCACGTACCGTTGCCGTGCAGAACAACGAGAAGAAAGCGGATCGCATCACGCACGAGACCATCGACCTGATGCACAAGACGTTCATTACGCCTTTCGACCGCGATGAGATCCATAAGCTGATCAGCACCATGGATGACATCCTGGATCTGATGGAAGACGTGGCGACGGCCGTGTGGATGTACGACATCAAGAGCGTGCCGAGCGAGGCACGCACGCTTGGCGAGATCTGCGTGAAGTGCTGCGAGCGCGTGCAAAGCACCGTGGCGCTGCTCGGCGACATGGATCGCGCGCGAGAGATCCTGAAGCTCTGCGAAGAAATCGACGGACTCGAGTCGGAAGCCGACCGTCTGTTGCGTGCATCGCTGTCGAAGCTGTTCCGCGAAGAATCCGATGTGAAAGAGCTGATCAAGCAGAAGGCCGTGTCCGAGCTGCTCGAATCGGTGACCGATAAGTGCGAGGACGTTGCCAACATCATCGAAGGCATTGTGCTGGAAAACGCCTGAGCGGAGACTTTCGATGGCAACGCTGCACATCAGCCTTTGGCTGGTCGGACTATTGGTCGCACTGGCGCTTCTGTTCGACTTCATGAATGGCTTTCACGACGCCGCCAACTCGATCGCTACGGTGGTCTCGACGGGCGTGCTCAAGCCGCATCAGGCGGTGGCTTTCGCCGCCATGTTCAACGTCATCGCGCTATTCGTCTTTCACCTGAAAGTCGCGGCGACGGTGGGCAAGGGCACGGTTCACCCCGAGATCGTCGATCACTATGTGATCTTCGGCGCACTCGTCGGGGCGATCGCCTGGAACATCATCACCTGGTACTACGGTATTCCGTCGAGTTCGTCGCACGCACTGATCGGTGGTCTGGTCGGTGCGGCGGTGGCCAAGGCGGGCACGGGCTCGCTCGTGGCGAGCGGTCTGCTGCAAACCGTGGCATTTATTTTCGTCTCGCCGCTGCTCGGTTTCGTGCTCGGTTCGTTCTTCATGCTGCTCGTGTCGTGGTTGTTCTTCCGCACGCCACCGGCACGCGTGGACCGCTGGTTCCGGCGCCTGCAACTGGTTTCGGCCGGTATGTACAGTCTGGGGCACGGCGGTAACGACGCTCAGAAGACCATCGGTATCATCTGGATGCTGCTGATCGCCGCGGGCATGTGGCCGCAGGAAGCTGCCGAGCCGCCGTTGTGGGTGATCATCGGCTGCTATCTGGCGATCGGTCTGGGCACCATGTTCGGTGGCTGGCGGATCGTGCGCACGATGGGCCAGAAGATCACGAAGCTCAAGCCGGTTGGCGGTTTCTGCGCCGAGACGGGCGGGGCGTTCACGCTGTTCTTCGCGTCGTGGCTCGGCGTGCCGGTCTCGACCACGCACACCATCACTGGCGCCATCGTCGGCGTGGGGGCTACGCGCAAGCTCTCCGCCGTGCGCTGGGGCGTGGCGGGCAACATCGTGTGGGCATGGGTACTGACGATCCCGGCATCGGCGTTCATCGCCGCGATCGCCTGGTGGATCGGCAAACAATTCCTGTGATGCATGTGGCCGTGGCGTGCCGTCTCATGGCGGTGCGTCCGGCGGCAACGCAGGAATGCTCAAAAGCGGCTTCGGCCGCTTTTTTTGTGCCTGCTTTTTGGCGGTGTGATGCCTGCGAGGGGGAGTGCAGCAGTGATTAAGCGCGCAAATCGCCTTCATCGAGACAATCAATTTTAATAGTTAATTACGATTGATTATCATTTATTCATAGTGTTTTATCGAGCAACGTTGGAGGCTAAGATGACTGCATTGATTCATTCCCTGCGTGGCCGTCCGTTGAGCATGTTCATGGGGGCGGCAATCAATATCGGTGGCGCGGCGACACTGCTTGCGCATCTGCGCTGATCTCACAAGACATCGCCGAACGGAAGGCGCAGAGCGTATGCAACGCGACGCATTCGAGCAGGAACTGGCCCGCGAAGGCTTTACGGCGTTGGTGACAGTGACGAGGGAGGCGGGCGATCTCGACACGCATGCGCATCCCTTCGAGGCGAAGGCGCTGATCCTGTTCGGCGAGATCGCCATCCGCGTGGGCGACGACGAGCGTCTGTATCGCGAGGGCGACGTCTTCCATCTGGAAGCCAACGAAGCCCATGCCGAGCGCTACGGCCCGGCGGCGTGCAGTATCTCGTTGGCCGGAAGTCATTACATCGCGCTGTTGGCGAAGCGTGCGATCGGATCGTCGTCCTGTGCGTGAGGCGAGGTGGCGTTGGCGGTGCTTCTGGGCGCTGCGATCTGCGGCGTTTCCAGCGGTGACGGCGTGGCGGCCGTCAGTGGACGATTCGGCGCAGTGTTCATCGGCACACTCGCCACATTGGGTAGGGGCGTTGCGGCCGACGCCTCGGCGACCGTCGCGGGCGCGGCCCGATTGACGTAAGTCGTGTTGCCTGCCGGCGCCTTGTTGGCCGCTACCCGTCGTACGCCGTCGATGCGTCTCGCCCAGTACGGGATGTAGATGCTTTCCAGACGCACCGTGCCCCCCGTATTCGGTGCGTGCACGAATTTCCCCTGACCGACATAGATACCCACGTGCGAGTGGGCGCGTCCCGTCGTATTGAAGAAAATGAGGTCGCCCGAGGCGAGGTCGTCGCGCTCCAGCACAGTGCCCACGCCGCTCATATCGGCGGTCGTACGCGGCAGATTGACGCCTGCGGCGCGCGCCACGACGTAACGCACCAGACCGCTGCAATCAAAACCGGAATCGGGGGTGTTGCCGCCGTAGCGGTAAGGAATGCCAACGAGGCTCATCGCTTCGAGCGTGATTTCCTCCTGCCCGGCGCTGCGCTCGGGGCCCACGGCGCGATTGCCATAGTTGGCACTGCCACCTTGTCGCACCGGCGGGCCGGACGAGCACGCGGCCACCAATAGCGTGAGTGCCAGTGCGCCAGCGCATCGCCACGACACGGACACCGGCGTTACCGGGGACGATGTGCTTCGGGCGATCAGGCGAGTCAGAGGATGATTCATGCGGTGAGGGCGCTGGATTCGCATGCGCAGAGTTTACGACGCTTACCGCGCGAATGCATCGCAAAAGTACCGAAATCTCGACGTTTTGTGGCGTTGACGTCACAAATTCGCCGCTCGCAGGGCGATATTGTCGTCTGAGCCGCATGTCCGTTGATGTGCAGCCCGGATGCCAGGTCAATAAAAAACGGCGCCCGAAGGCGCCGTCGTGTGGAGCATCGAAGCGCTGGATAGCGCCGCAGGCGTCAGAGAATTTCCGCTGCGTAGTCCGCCAGGCGCGAACGTTCGCCGCGCGCGAGCGTGACGTGTCCGCTGTGTCCCCAGCCCTTGAAGCGATCCACCACGTAGGTAAGGCCCGAGCTGCCTTCGGTCAGATACGGCGTATCGATCTGCGCGATGTTACCCAGGCAGATCAGCTTGGTGCCGGGGCCTGCGCGCGTCACAAGCGTCTTCATCTGCTTCGGCGTGAGGTTCTGCGCCTCGTCGATGATGACGAACTTGTTCACGAACGTACGGCCGCGCATGAAGTTCATGCTCTTGACCTTGAGTCGCGAGCGGATCAGTTCCTGCGTGGCCGCACGGCCCCATTCGCCGGCGGAGTCGTCGGTCTTTTGCAGCACTTCGAGGTTGTCGTCGAATGCCCCCATCCACGGTTGCATCTTTTCTTCCTCGGTGCCCGGCAGGAAGCCGATATCTTCACCGACGGGCACGGTCGCGCGCGTGATGATGATCTCGTTGTAGCGCTTCTCGTCGAGCGTTTGCGCCAGACCGGCGGCCAGTGCCAGAAGCGTCTTGCCGGTGCCTGCCTGACCGAGCAGCGTGATGAAGTCCACCTCCGGGTTCATCAGCAAATTCAGCGCGAAGTTCTGCTCGCGGTTGCGCGCCGTAATGCCCCACACGTTGTTCTTGTGATGGCCATAGTCACGCAGCGTTTGCAGCAACGCCGTCTTGCCGTTGATCTCCCGAACCTGCGCGTAGAAGGGCGCCTCGCCGTTGTTCGTCTCCAGATAGACGAACTGGTTGATGAGGAAGCTCAAGCACAGCGGGCCGGTAATGCGATAGAACGTGGTGCCGGTGCGGTTGTCCTGCCAGCTCTCCATGCCTTTGCCGTGCTTGGTCCAGAAGTCCGGCGGCAGAGCCATCACACCCGAGTACAGCAGATCGCTGTCCTCAAGCACCTTGTCGTTGAAGTAGTCTTCCGCGGGCAGGCCGAGCGCATGCGCCTTGACGCGCATGTTGATGTCCTTCGACACCAGCACCACCTGACGGTCGCGGAACTTGTCCTGCAGCGCGCGTACGACGCCCAGAATCTGGTTGTCGGCCTTGCCTTGCGGCAGACCTTCGAGCGGCGGGACTTCGGGCAGGTCGGTCTGGAAGTACAGACGGCCGGTGGCATCTTTATTACCGAGTCGCGAGAGCGGAATGCCCTCTGCCATCGACTTGGTGCCACTTTCCGCGACCAGTCCGTCGAGCGTGCGGCTCACCTGACGCGCGTTGCGCGCCACTTCTGACATGCCCTTCTTGTGATTGTCGAGCTCTTCCAACGTCATCATCGGCAGATAGACGTCGTGCTCTTCGAAGCGGAACAGGCTGCTCGGGTCGTGCATGAGCACATTCGTGTCGAGCACGAAGAGCTTGGCGGGTTCCGGGTCCTTGCCGCGTGTGCGTTTCGAACCCGAGCCCGGCGCCGTCGACTTCACGGCCTTCAGGGACGGGGTCGCGCCGGTGGAGTCGGCCGGCGGCGGCGACTGAGGCGAACGTGCAGCGGGCGACGGCTGTGGTGCAGTCTGCGTCGCCGGGGCGTGTTTGGGGACGACCTTCAACTCGGTCGTGCTGGAGGCACCCGCAGCACCGGACGTCTCGCCCAGTGCATGTTGTTCAGACGAGGGAATCGGTTTCTTGGCCTCCGTGCGCGAAGGTTTGAGGCGAGTGGGGAATTGTTCCGGGGCAAGCAGCGTGCCCGGTTTGGTCGGCGCCGATGGCAATGGCATAGATTTCCCGTTCAAGAAAACACAACACTACTCGGCCGGGACAGACGGCAATACAACAGGTCCCGGCAACAAAAAAGCCGCCTGCCCGGACGCACCGGAGAGGCGGCTTGGCTGAAGGCGCCGCCGTGGCGACGCCTGCAATAGTCTCGTTCAATGCGCTTGATCATTACGGCCGACTATAACGTCTCTTGCCGTGCTTGTATAGCGTCGAATGTCCTCACTGGCGGTCGCATCGGCGGCTGAGCAACACCCGGCCGAATAGCGCTCGCGCCGATGCCCGACGCCCCGCACGGGCGGGCATCGGGCACCGTGGGCAGCGTCAGATCGCCTGCACGGCGCTTAACACTTCCGCCACGTGATCGGGTACGCGCACCCCGCGCCATTCCTTGCGCAGAACCCCCTTTTCGTCGATCAGAAAGGTGCTGCGTTCGATCCCCAGATGTTCTTTGCCATACAGTTTTTTCAGCTTGATGACACCGAACAGTTTGCACACGGCTTCGTCGCCGTCCGAGATCAGCGGGAAGGGCAGTTCGAGCTTGTTCTTGAAGTTCTCGTGCGAGCGCAGGCTGTCGCGCGACACGCCGATGATCTGGGCGCCCGCGGCCTGGAACTGGTCGTAGCTGTCGCGGAAGTTCATGCCTTCCGTGGTGCAGCCGGGCGTGTTGTCCTTCGGGTAAAAGTAGATCACTACTTTCTTGCCGCGATGCGCCTTGAGCGAAAAATCGCCGCCGGTGGCCGGTGCGGTGAAATCGGGCACGGGAGTGTCGATGGCTACCGTCACTATGGTCTCCTTGGGTGGCCTTGCGAGGCCGGTTCGGGAAGTGTATCGAATGCGGGTTGAGGCAGGATCGGTGCCGGATTTATGCCGGATGGATGCGTGATTAACTCCGGCGACCGGCTTTGGGTCAGGCGGCTGCCTGGCCTTCGAGGATCAGATCGCCCGAGCGGCCCGGAATCTCGCCCCACACGACCGGATGCGCCGGCAGGGTGGCGAGATCGAGCGTCTCGTAATACTGACCCATCGTGACCAGATCATGGCCCTGGCGACGCCAGCCGGCCAGCAACTGACGGAACAACGGCGCCAGCTTCTGGCCTTCGAGTTCTGCATGCAGCGTGAACACGTGATCTTGCGCCGGATCGCGGGTCAGGGCAAGCAGATGCTCGGCCACACCGTTGATGTCGCGACCGTCGATACCGAGCAATTCGTCGACCGTGGGCAGCGTCGTCGGCATCTGCACATGCTTGAGCCGCACGCCGTCGACGATCGGGTAATGCGGCGCCGTGCCGCGTCCGTCGGACGCATATTTCATGCCCCACGCATCGATCTGACGGAAGGCGTGGTTGTTCATCTGCCAGCCGGCGGCGCCATGCGTGAGCGGCGGTGCGCCGAAGATCTGCGCAAAGCGTGCATAGGCTTGTGACATCTGGCGCTGGGTCCATGCGCCGTCGCGCGTGCGCACGTTGTCTTGCCAATACGTGTGGTCCCAGGTGTGGATGCCGGTCTCGTGACCCGCGCTCTGCACGGTGCGCATGACGTTGGCGGCGCGCTTGCCGATGTCCGGGCCGGGCAGCAGCGTGCCGTACATGAGCGTCTTAAAGCCGTAATGTTCGACGACCGACGTACGCGAGACTTTCTTCAGGAAGCCCGGACGAAAGACGCGCTTGAGCGCCCAGCCGGTATGGTCCGGCCCGAGGCTGAACAGAAATGTCGCCTGGGCGTCGTGCCCGGCCAGTGCGGCGAGCAGGTTGGGCACGCCTTCACGGGTGCCGCGCAGGGTGTCGACGTCGATCTTCAGGACAATCTTGGCCATAGCCGCCCTTGAGTGATACACCGAAGCCATCGCCTGAACTGCGCGCGATGCCTCGAATGTCGAATCCATTTACCGAGTCAAAAACGCCCGATGCGCCGAGGGCGCACCGGGCGTGTCGTGCGATGTCCGGGCTGCGCCGCAGCATGGTCGCTGCGGCAGGCCGGACGGAAGCACTGGCGTTATTCGCCCTCGACCAGACGACGAGCTTCGGCGACGTGGCCGCGATACGCTTCGAAAATCTTGCGCAGCGCGTCGTCCATCGACGTGGTCGGTGCCCAGCCGAGTTCCTGCATGGTGTTCTCGATCTTCGGCACACGGTTCTGCACGTCCTGATAGCCATTGCCGTAGTAGGCGCCCGACGACGTTTCGACGAGCTGAACCTTCTTGGCCGTCTCGGCGTACTCGGGGTATTCGGCGGCGAGCTTGAGCATCATGTGAGCCAACTCGCGCACCGAGAAATTGTTCGTCGGGTTGCCGATGTTGTAGATCTTGCCGCTGGCAACGTTGTCCTTGTTGTCGATGATGCGCACCAGGGCGTCGATACCGTCGTCGATGTCGGTAAAGGCGCGCTTCTGGGCACCGCCGTCGACCAGGCTGATGTTCTCACCGCGAGCGATGTGGCCGAGGAATTGCGTGACCACGCGCGACGAACCTTCCTTCGGCGTGTGGATCGAGTCGAGACCGGCGCCGATCCAGTTGAACGGACGGAACAGCGAGAAGTTCAGGCCTTCCTGCATGCCGTAGCCCCAGATCACGCGATCCATGAGCTGCTTCGAGCAGGCGTAAATCCAGCGCGGCTTGTTGATCGGGCCGTAGACCAGCGGCGAGTTTTCCGGATCGAATTCGCCGTCGGTGCACATGCCGTAGACCTCGGAGGTCGACGGGAACACCAGATGCTTGCCGTACTTCACGGCCGAGCGCACGATCGGCAGGTTTGCTTCGAAGTCGAGTTCGAACACGCGCAGCGGGGCCTTGACGTAGGTGGCCGGCGTGGCGATGGCGACCAGCGGCAGGATCACGTCACACTTGCGAATGTGGTACTCGACCCATTCCTTGTTGATCGTGATGTCGCCTTCGAAGAAGTGCATGCGCTCATGGTTGACCAGATCGCCGAGGCGATCGGTGAGCATGTCCATGCCATAAACTTCCCAGTCGGTCGTCTCCAGGATGCGCTTCGACAGGTGGTGGCCGATGAACCCGTTGACACCGAGAATCAGGACTTTTTTCATATTACGGTCAGTGATTGAGCTGGGAAAACTGTTCCGGCGTGACAGACTTGCCGTCCAGCGTTAGTTCATGAATGACAATGGCATTTCCGTCGCCGCAAACGCCGAGGAGCGCATTATCCACTACTTGCAGTCCGCAGAGCAAACCGGCAGGGGCGGGCGAGCGTGACAGACGGGCTCGCGTGACGACCCAGCGGCGCTGTGCAACGTCGGTAAATGCGCCCGGATAGGGCGGTGCGACGGCGCGAATCAGGTTGTAGACGTCCTGTGCCGGCTGGTTCCAGTCTATGCGACCGTCTTCGGGCTTGCGTCCGCCGAAATAGCTGCCTGCGGCGAGGTCGTTGGTGTGGCGCGTCGCCGTGCCTGCGATCAGGCCCGGCAGACAGCGCCAGAGCGTCTGTTCGGCGGCGACGGTCACCTTCTCGAACACTTCGCCTGCCGTGTCGTCCGGCAGGATCGGTACAGACGTCTGATCGATGATCGCGCCGGCGTCCGGCTTGAGGGCCATTTCGTGCAGCGTGGCGCCCGTTTCCGTTTCGCCTCGCAAAACCGCCCAGTTCACCGGCACGCGACCGCGATACTTCGGCAGCAGCGAGCCATGCATGTTGAATGCGCCTCGCGGGGCGATATCCAGCACCGCCACTGGAATCATGTGACGGTAATAGAACGAGAAGATGAAGTCCGGCGCCGCGGCGCGGATGCGCTCGGCGAGTGCGGGATCGGCCGGGTCGTCAGGCGTGACGACCGGAATGCCATGCTCGGCGGCCACACCGGCAACGCTGCCGAACCAGATGTTCTCGTTCGGATTGTCCTGATGCGTGACGACAAGGGCGACGTCGACGCCGCGTGCGAGCAGCACTTGCAGGCAGCGAACGCCAACGTTGTGATACGCGAAGACGATGGCTTTGGCGGACGTGATGCTCATGAAGTGTGCGATCCCAGTTCCGTCGCGCCGGTGCTCAGGCTGGCGCTGGCGGCACCGCCGACGGCATTCTCGGTATGACCCGACGGCTGCGCTTCGAGCACGGCCTGCACCAGATAGCGCGGACGCTGGCGCACTTGCTGATAGATGCGGCCGATGTATTCACCGAGCAGGCCCATGCCGAACAGGATCACCCCGAGCAGGCAGAACGTGACGGCGAACAGCGTGAACACGCCCTGAACTTCCGAGCCGAACAGGAAGCGGCGGGCGATCAGCACGATGAACAGCAAGCCGGAGGCGGCCGACAGCGTAATGCCCACGCCCGAGAGCCATTGCAGCGGCACGACCGAGAAGCCGGTAACGAGGTCGAAGTTCAGGCGAATCAGGCTGTAGAGCGAATACTTCGACTCACCTGCGAAGCGTTCTTCGTGCAAGACATCCACTTCCGTGGGGTTTTGCGCGAACGTGAACGCCAGCGCCGGGATGAACGTATTGATCTCGCGGCACTGATTGACGGTATCGACGATGTGACGGCTATAGCCGCGCAGCATGCAGCCCTGATCGGTCATGCGAATACGCGTGATGCGCTCGCGCAGACGGTTCATGGCACGCGAGGCGTGGCGGCGGAACCACGTGTCCTGACGGTTCATGCGCACCGTGCCCACGTAGTCGTGACCGGCGGCCAGTTGCGCGACGAGCTTGCCGATTTCTTCCGGCGGATTCTGCAAATCGGCATCGAGCGTGACGACCCATTCGCCGCGCGTATGCTCGAAGCCCGCGAGAATGGCCATGTGCTGCCCGTAGTTGCCGTTGAACAGCACCACGCGCGTCACATCCGGGCGTGCCCGGTACTGCTCGGCTAGCAGGGCGGCCGAGCGGTCGCGGCTGCCATCGTTGACGAACACCACTTCGTAGGTCACGCCCAGCTTGTCGAGCGCCGGGTATAGCCGGGTGAAGAGGGCGGCGAGGCCTGCCTCTTCGTTATAAACCGGGATGACGACAGAGAGTTGTGGTCGATTCATTTTTGGTGATCAGCGCAAATAGCGTTCACGGCTTCGCAGACGCGCGCAACGTCGGCATCCGTCATGGCGGGGAATAGCGGCAGCGTCAGGATGGCGCGGCCAAGGCGTTCCGTATGCGGAAACTGGCCTTCCTTGAAGCCCAGTGCACGATACATTGTAAACAGGTGGATGGCAGGGTAGTGGACACCGCTGCCGATGCCGCGGGCCTTGAGCTCTTCCATGAAACCCGCACGATCGATCGTCAGACGCGCGAGCGGCAACTCGATCTGGAACATATGCCAGTTCGAGTTTGTGAAATCGGCGTGCGGCAGGCCCGTGCCCAGCGCGACGGCGGTGCCGCCCGCGAGCGTGTCGAAATACAGACGCGCCAGTTCCGTGCGGCGTCGATTGAACTCCGCCAGGTGCGGCATCTGACCCAGGCCCACGCGGGCGGCCACGTCCGTGAGGTTGTACTTGCCGCCGAGCACGTCGACGTCCATGCCGTCGAAGCCGGTGCGGGTCACGCCTTGCAGGCGGTACTTCTCGGCCAGACGCGCTTCGTCCTCGGTGTTGAAGACCAGTGCGCCGCCCTCGATGGAGGTCAGGTTCTTGTTCGGGTGGAAGCTGAACGAGACGAGATCGCCGAACGAGCCGATGCGCTTGCCGCCCCAGCCCGAGCCCATCGCCTGCGCGGCGTCTTCGATCACGCGCAGCTTGTGACGGCGCGCGATGTCGTACAGGCGGTCCATGTCGACCGGCAGCCCCGCGAGGTAGACCGGGATGATCGCGCGGGTCTTCGGCGTGATGGCCTTTTCGAGCAGATCGAGGTCGATGTTGCGCGTGGCCGGATCGACGTCCACGAACACGGGCGTGGCGCCAACTTCCAGAATGACGTTGGACGTTGCGACCCACGACAGCGGCGTGGTGATGACTTCGTCGCCGCCCTGCACGCCGGCGATGCGCAGACCGATCTCCAGCGTGGCGGTGCCCGAGTTGAAGACGCGCACGGGACGTCCGCCGAAATATTCGGACAGTGCCTTCTCAAAGGCCTGTACTTGCGGGCCCGAGGTGATCCAGCCCGAACGCAGCACGTCGGCTACACCCGCGATGGTCGCGTCGTCGATGGTCGGACGCGTGAACGGGATGAACGGTTGATTCGGTTGGGAGATTGCCGAGTCGCTCATGATGTATGACTAAGCCTCAATCAAGTAAGCCTGAATATGCATGAAAAACGCGCCCGCAAATATCGGGCGGCGCGTTCTGCGATTGCGTCGGGCAACTGCGTCAGCTGCGCGCAAGAATATAAACACCCACAAGAATGATGCCGATGGCGAGGACACGTTGCATCGACAGCGTCTCGCCGAACAGGTACCACGCGGCGAAGGCGTTCACGACATAGCCCAGCGAGAGCATCGGATAGGCGATCGAGACTTCCACGCGCGAGAGCGCCAGGATCCAGACGACCACGCTGATGGCATAGCAGACGAGCCCGCCCATGATGGGCACCTGCGTGGCAAGTTTGATACCAATGGGTACGATATTGGCGCGCGTGAATTCGAGTGCGCCGATGGCGTTCGCGCCAGCCTTGAGCAGCAACTGGGCGCATGCGTTGAGCAGCACGCCCGTGAGAATAAGGGAAAACGTAGCGAGATTCATGGAACGTTTGTGAACGTTTGTGAATAATTATGGATGCGACACAAACCGGCAGATACCGGTTCGAAACAAGCGCGCTATTTTACGTTGTCTTCGGGTTGTGGTTTCGAGATCACAATTCGCCGGGCATCGCGCGCGATGATGCGCATCGGTAAATGCTCGGCTTCGAGCTTGCCGAACGTGTCCGGATCGACCAGCGCGAGGGCCTTCGGATCGGCGCGCCAGCGAGCGTAGAAGTCGTCGAGCGTCGGTAGCCACTTCTGCGGCTCCTGCTTCACGCCGAACTCCAGTTCGTCCGGGTGCTGCACCATGATCATCGTATGCCCGAGGTAATAGGGCATGGTGTGATCGAGCACGTTCACGGAATAGAACGGCACGTTCGGGCCAAGGCGCTGCATCTCCGCCTTGACGGCCGGCACGAGCAGCACGCCCGTGCTCTGGCGGCCGAACACTTCGTGCCCCATGCCGCCGATGGTCACCAGCAGCAGCATGCCGCCGGCGAACGCGAGCAGGGCGCGTCGTGCGCTGTGCCGCGCCAGACGCCAGGCAATGAGCGTGCCCACCAGGCCGGCACCCACGGCGAAGTACAGCCAGATCTGGAACGCCTTGTACAGTTCGTTCGGATTACGCACGCTGCCGGCGCGTCCGGCAAAGATGGCGACCATGACGAGCGCGGCGATCAGGAACACAGCGTAACCGGCCATGTGCATGCGCACCGTGTCGCGGCGCAGTTGCGCCAGATACAGGCCGAACAGCAGCGCCATCGCCGGGGCGATCGGCAGCAGATACGAAATCAGCTTCGAGTGCGACGCGCTGAAGAACACGAAGATGAACACCGACCACACCCACAGGATCAGGGTGGGTGCGAAGCCATTGGGCTGGCGCGGCATGCGCAGCGTGGCGCGCACGGTGCCCGGCAGGACCGACAGCCACGGCAGGAAGCCGACGATGAACACGGGCACGAAGTACCACGGTGCGCCGTCACGGTTATGGCCTTCCATCGCGAAACGGCGGAAGTGCTCGTTGATGAAGAAGAAGTCGAAGAACTCGGGATTGTGGATCTGCACGAGCACGAACCAGGGCGCCGCAATCGCAAAAAAGACGATCAGGCCGCTGCCCAGATAGAGACGGCGCCACAGTGCCCAATCGCGCGCGATGAGCGTGTAGAGCACCAGCACGGCGCCCGGCAGCACGATCCCCACCAGTCCCTTGCTCAGCACGGCAAGCGCCATGGCCGCCCAGCACAGCCACATCCAGCCACGCACCGCGGCGCGTGCAAGGCCCGGGCGTTGCGCGAGCAGCAGCGCGCACAGCGACAGTCCCATGAAGAACGACAGGCCCATGTCGAGCACGTTGAAGTGCCCGAGCAGCGACCACAGCGGGGCGCAGGCCAGCGCGGCGGCGGCGAACAGGCCCACGCGGGCGTTGAACACGCGTCGGCCGGTGAAGCCGATCATCAGCACGCCCGCGAAGCCGGTCAGCGCCGTCCAGAGCCGGGCCTGCCACTCGCCTAGCCCGAAGGCGGCGAACGTGAGCGCGTTCATCCAGGTTTGCAGCGGCGGCTTCTCGAAATACTTGTAGCCGTTGTAGCGCGGGGTGATCCAGTCGCCCGTCACCCACATCTCGCGCGCCATTTCGGCGTAGCGGCCTTCGTCGCTCGAAATCAGGTGGCGGTAGTCGAGCACGCCGAACCAGACCAGCGCGAACGCCAGGAGCAGCAGCCAGAAGGCGGCCGGGGAGAGCGGGTACGACGCGGGTACGGTGCCCGAGGCGGGTGAGGAAGACGGGGAAGGCGTGGGCGGGCGCGGACGGGATTCGGCGGCCGGCAGGCCGGAGGCGAGCGGGCGGCGGCTCACTCAGTCGCCTCGGTTTCGATGAGCAGGGCGAGGACGACGCGGCGTCCTTCGCTCATCAGAATGTTGTAGGTGCGGCAGGCGGCCTGGGTGTCCATGGAGTCCACGCCAATGCGTTGGCTGGTCAGCGCCGTGGTGAGGCGGGGGTGCGCGAAGCGAAGGCGTGCGCCGCTGCCGAAGATGACGACTTCGGGCTCGAACCTGCGCAGCATGTCGAAATGGGAGGTGTCGAGCGCTTCGAAGCGCGATACCGGCCACGGCGCAACCGTGCCCTCGGGCGCAATGATCACGCTCTGGTCGTGACGGATCTTGTTGACCTCGACATAGCCCGGGCCGTAGCCGGTGACCGTGTTCAATGCTGCTTGCGACGGGTCTTGATGCAGTTTCACTTTCGGAGATTCCCTACCCAGTGGTGACTGAGCGTCGGCAAATCGTGTAACGGCCGGGCATCTTGCCTCGCGTGCCGCAAACCGTCAATGATGCATTGCCGAAGTCTGTCATAATTGGCTAAATTATAGCTTTTTGCCGTACGCAGCACGGCAAAACCGTTGCAGTGCGGCATTTGCCACGTCGAATTCGGGAAAAATACGGTGTCATGTGCGTCTGACGCACACTGCCCAAGGTCATTCCCGTCGATTCGCCGTGCACCCCGCCTGCTGCCGGCCCGTCCGGACCCCTGCGCCGCCCGTCAAGACCACAACCGCCGTGAAACCGATCCTCAAATCGCAGAAATTGCAGAATGTCTGCTACGACATTCGTGGGCCCGTGCTCGAACATGCCAAGCGCATGGAAGACGAAGGTCATCGCATCATCAAGCTGAACATCGGCAATCTGGCGCCGTTCGGTTTCGAGCCGCCCGACGAGATCGTGCAGGACATGATCCGCAATCTGCCGAACTCGGCCGGTTACTCGGATTCCCGGGGGGTGTTCGCGGCGCGCAAGGCGATCATGCACTACTGCCAGCAAAAGCGCATCAATGACGTTCAACTCGACGACATCTACCTCGGCAACGGGGCGTCGGAGCTGATCGTGATGGCCATGCAGGCGCTGCTCAACGACGGCGACGAAGTGCTCGTGCCCGCGCCCGACTACCCGCTCTGGACGGCGGCGGTCAGCCTGTCGGGCGGCACGCCGGTGCACTACATCTGCGACGAGCAGGCCGACTGGCAGCCGGATCTGGCGGACATCCGCAAGAAGATCACGCCGAACACGCGCGCGATCGTCATCATCAACCCGAACAACCCGACCGGCGCCCTGTATTCGGACGCGCTCCTGAAGGACATCGTCGCGTTCGCCCGCGAGCACAAGCTCATCATTTACGCCGACGAGATCTACGACAAGATCGTCTACGACGGCGAGGAGCATACGTCGATCGGCTCGCTGTCCGAAGACGTGCTCACGATCACGTTCAACGGCCTGTCGAAGAGCTATCGCGCGTGCGGCTACCGCGCGGGCTGGATGGTCGTGTCGGGCGACAAGCGTCCGGCGCGCGACTACATCGAGGGGCTGAACATTCTCGCCTCGATGCGTCTGTGCCCGAACGTGCCCGGCCAGTACGCCATTCAGACGGCGCTCGGCGGCTATCAGAGCATCAAGGATCTGATCGTGCCCGGCGGCCGTCTCTATGAGCAGCGCGAGATCGCCCACCGCATGCTCACCGACATTCCCGGTGTGACCTGCGTGAAGCCCAAGGCTGCGCTATACCTGTTCCCGCGTCTGGATCCGGCGGTGTACCCCATCGCCAACGATCAGGACTTCATCCTCCAGTTGCTGCTCGAAGAGAAGGTCCTGCTGGTGCAGGGCAGCGGCTTCAACTGGATGCATCCCGACCACTTCCGCGTAGTGTTCCTGCCTCACGAGGGCGACCTGGAAGACGCCATCAGTCGCATTGCCCGCTTCCTTGACGGTTATCGCCGTCGCCACGGCAAGTGATGCGCGCCAACCGATTCCGACTTTTGAGTAAAACTGCATGAAACCGATCAAATTGGGCCTGCTGGGCCTTGGCACGGTGGGCTATGGCGCCTTCCAGGTACTGGCTCGCAACCAGGAAGAAATTCAACGTCGTGCCGGCCGGGGTATCGAGATTACGAAGGTCGCGGTCCGTAATGTCGAACGTGCCCAGGGTCTCGTTGGCCACGCCGCCGTCGTCACGGGCGACCCGTTCGACGTGGTCAACGATCCGGCCATCGACGTCGTGGTCGAGACCATCGGCGGATACGATCTCACCAAAGAACTCGTCCTCAAGGCGATCGAGAACGGCAAGCACGTGGTCACCGCCAACAAGGCGCTGCTGGCCGTCTACGGCAACGAGATCTTCGCCGCCGCCCGCAAGGCCAATGTGATGGTCGCGTTCGAAGCGGCTGTCGCCGGTGGCATTCCCATCATCAAGGCGCTGCGCGAAGGCCTGACCGCCAACCGCATTCAGTGGATCGCCGGCATCATCAACGGCACCACGAACTTCATTCTGTCGGAGATGCGCGACAAGGGCATCGATTTCGACGTGGCGCTCGCCGACGCTCAGCGTCTGGGCTACGCGGAAGCCGATCCGACGTTCGACATCGAAGGCGTCGACGCCGCGCACAAGCTCACGCTCATGAGCGCCATCGCGTTCGGCGTGCCGGTGCAGTTCGACCGCGCTTACATCGAAGGCATCACCAGGCTCTCCGCGCTTGACATCAAGTACGCGGAAGAGCTGGGCTATCGCATCAAGCTGCTGGGCATCACCCGTCGTGCGGAGGCGGGCATCGAACTGCGCGTGCATCCGACGCTGATTCCGGCCAAGCGCCTCATCGCCAACGTCGAGGGCGCCATGAACGCCGTGCTGGTGCAGGGCGACGCCGTGGGCGCCACGCTTTATTACGGCAAGGGTGCGGGCGCCGAGCCGACCGCGTCGGCCGTGGTGGCCGATATCGTCGACGTGACGCGTCTGCAAACAGCCGATCCGGAGCATCGCGTGCCGCATCTGGCCTTCCAGCACGACTCGCTCTCGGACACCCCGGTGCTGCCGATCGACGAAGTCACCACGAGCTATTACCTGCGTCTGCGCGTGGTCGACCGTGCGGGCGTGATGGCCGAGCTCACGCGCATTCTGGCCGATCTGGACATCTCCATCGACGCGCTGCTGCAAAAGGAGTCGCGCGAAGGCGAGCACCAGACCGACATCATCATCCTGACGCATCAGACGCAGGAAAAGCATATCAACACGGCCATCGCGAAGATCGAGGCCATGGACACCGTGCTTTCGAGCGTCACGCGCATTCGCATGGAAGCATTGAGCTGAGCGCCTCCTGAACCGACACGACAGGACACGACCCACATGAAATACATCTCCACGCGCGGCGCGGGCCTGAGCTCGGGCGAGCCGCAATCGTTCTCCAGCATTCTGCTCGGCGGCCTGGCCCCGGACGGCGGTCTGTATCTGCCGACGCAGTATCCGCAGGTGACGGCAGACGAGTTGCGCGCCTGGCGTCAGTTGTCGTATGCCGAACTCGCCGCGAAGGTGCTGGCGAAGTTCGCGGGCGACATTCCGGCCGAGATTCTGGCCGATCTGACCAAGCGCACCTACACCGCCGAGGTGTACCGCAACGTGCGTCCGGGCGAAGACGCCACGGACATCACGCCGCTGCTGCCGCTGGGCGTCGAGGGCGACACGCAACTCTCGCTGCTGGCGCTCTCGAACGGCCCGACGCTGGCGTTCAAGGACATGGCCATGCAGTTGCTCGGCAATCTGTTCGAGTACGCACTGGCGCAGCACGGCGATGCGCTCAACATTCTCGGGGCGACGTCCGGCGATACGGGCAGCGCGGCTGAGTACGCCATGCGCGGCAAGGAAGGCATTCGTGTCTTCATGCTCTCGCCGGCGGGCAAGATGAGTGCCTTCCAGACGGCGCAGATGTACAGCCTGCAAGACCCGAACATATCCAACCTTGCCGTGGAAGGCGTGTTCGACGATGCGCAGGACATCGTCAAGGCAGTCTCGAACGATCACGCGTTCAAGGCGCGCTACAAGATCGGTACCGTCAATTCGATCAACTGGGCGCGCGTCGTGGCGCAGGTCGTGTACTACTTCAAGGGCTACTTCGCGGCGACGGGCGGCAAGTCCGGGCAGGACGGCGAAGTGTCGTTCACGGTGCCCTCGGGCAACTTCGGCAACGTCTGCGCCGGTCACATCGCGCGCATGATGGGCCTGCCGATCCGCAGGCTGGTCGTGGCGACCAACGAGAACGACGTGCTCGACGAATTCTTCCGCACCGGCCGTTACCGCGTGCGCAAGTCGGCGGAGACGTTCCACACGAGCAGTCCGAGCATGGACATCTCGAAGGCCTCGAACTTCGAGCGTTTCCTGTTCGATCTGCTGGGCCGCGACGCCGCTGCTACCGCCGATCTGCTGTCGAAGGTCGAGCGCGAGGGCGGTTTCGATCTGTCGGGCACCGAGGCCTTTGCCCGTGTGGCGAAGTTCGGTTTCGTCTCGGGCCGCAGCACGCACTCGGATCGTCTCGCGACGATTCAGGACGTGGCCAAGCGCTACGACGTGGTCATCGATACGCACACGGCCGATGGCGTGAAGGTCGCGCGCGAAGCGCTCGAACCGGGCGTGCCGATGGTGGTGCTCGAGACCGCGCAGCCGGCGAAGTTTGCCGAGACGATTCGCGAAGCATTGCATCGCGAGCCGCCGCGTCCGGCCGGCTTCGAGCAGCTCGAATCGCTGCCGCAGCGCTTCGATACTGTGCCGAACGACGTCGAACGCGTGAAGGCCTACATCGCAGAGCACACCGGCCTGTAAGCCGACGCTCCGTTCTCTGACTTCCGGGCCATTTGCATGCTGAGTACACAAGAAGCCCTCGACGCCGTGCTGGCGGCGGCTCATCCGCTGGACCAGTGCGAAACGGTCGATACGCTCGCGGCCAATGGCCGGGTGCTGGCGGCCGACGTCGTCGCCACGCTCGATGTCCCGCCGATGGACACGAGCGCGATGGATGGCTACGCCGTGCGCGTTGCCGACCTGACGGGCGCCGAGACGGTGCTGCCGGTCTCGCAGCGCATTCCTGCCGGTCACGCCCCCGGGCCGCTCGCCAGCGGCACGGCGGCGCGCATCTTCACCGGCGCGCCGGTGCCGCAGGGTGCCGACGCCGTTGTTATGCAGGAGCAGTGCGAGACGCGCGACGACGGTACGGTCGTGATTCGTCACACGCCGGCCGTGGGCGAGTTCGTCAACCGGCAGGGCGCCGATATTCGCCGCGACAGCGTGGTGCTTGCCGCCGGAACACGGCTGCGTGCGAGCGCGCTGGGGTTGGCGGCGTCGGTCGGCATCGCGAAGCTTCAGGTGTCCCGGCGTCTGCGCGTGGCCGTGTTTTTCACCGGCGACGAGCTGACGATGCCCGGCGAGACGTTGCGTCCGGGCAGCATCTACAACTCCAACCGCTTTGTGCTGCGCAGCCTGCTGGAGAATCTCGGCTGCGAGATGACCGATTACGGCATCGTCCCGGACAATCTGGCGGCCACGCGCGCGATCCTGCGCGACGCTGCGCGCGGCAACGACCTGATCATTACGTCCGGCGGTGTGTCGGTGGGTGAGGAAGATCACGTCAAACCGGCCGTGGAGGCGGAGGGACGGCTCAGCCTGTGGCAGATCGCCCTCAAGCCGGGCAAGCCGCTGGCGTATGGCGAGGTCAATCGGGCCACTGGTGAAACCGCACACTTCATCGGCCTGCCGGGCAATCCGGTGTCGAGTTTCGTGACGTTCCTGCTGTTCGTGCGTCCGTTCATCCTGCGTCTGCAAGGGATGAAGGACGTGACGCCGCGCCGCATCGCCATGCGTGCCGATTTCACGCAGACGAAGGCGGATCGCCGCAACGAGTTCGTGCGGGCCCGTCTGAACGATCAGGGCGGCCTCGAAGCCTTCCCGAACCAGAGCTCGGCGGTGCTGACCTCGACTGTCTGGGGCGACGGCCTCATCGACAACCCGCCGGGCCATCGCATCGAAGCGGGGCAGACGGTCGCCTTCGTGCCGTTCTCCGACCTTCTATATTGAGAGACAGGTAGAGGTACGCTGTTTGCGTGGCGTGCCGGCCAGACTATGCAGATTGATCTTCGTTTTTTCGCCAGCGTCCGTGAGGCGCTGAATGTTGCTGAGGAACGTGTGGATGCCGTGCCTGCCGGGATTGCCACGGTGGGAGACGTGCGCGAATGGCTGTGCACGCGCGGCCCGGTCTGGGCCGAGACGCTCGGTCCGCAGCGCTCGCTGCGCATGGCGCTCAATCACACGATGGTGCCCGCATCGACGCGTTTGACCGAAGGCTGCGAAGTCGCGTTCTTCCCGCCGGTGACGGGCGGCTGAGCCGCAACGGGCGCCGACGCCAGCAGACAGGAGACACCCCCATGCCGATTCGCGTTCAGACCGAGGATTTCGACCTGTCGGAGGAGATTCGACGCCTGCGTGCGGACGATCTGCGCGTGGGCGCGGTCGCGACCTTCGTGGGCACCGTGCGCGATCTGAATGATGGCAAGGACGTCTCGCGCATGACGCTGGAGCACTATCCGGGCATGACGGAGAAGGCGCTGGAGGCGATCGTCGCGCAGGCCCGCGAACGCTGGCGTCTGTTCGACGCGCTGGTGATCCATCGCTACGGCGAACTGGGGCCGGGGGACCAGATCGTGCTGGTCGCTGTCACGTCGGCGCATCGCGGCGATGCCTTCGCCGCGTGCGAGTTCATCATGGACTATCTGAAGACCGAAGCGCCGTTCTGGAAGAAGGAGTCGACGCCGCAAGGCGAGCGCTGGGTCGACGCCCGTGAGACCGACACCGCCGCGCGTGAGCGCTGGGTGGGTGGCGAGAAGTCCTGAAACCTTCCGAGACGACTCGCAATTCCCTGAATCTTCCGCTTTACTTTCTATAACATCGGCGAATGCCAAGTAACTTCGTCGATCGTGTCATTCATGTTGCCGAGCCGCTCGTCTTTGCTTGATGCTGTCGAGCAGCGCCCGTTGCGCTGGCGGCAGCGTGTATTCCCATCCGAACAGGTTCAACTGAAGGCTCTCCGCGATGCGGATGGCCGGTTCCGCGAACGCGAAGGCGGCCTGCGGTTCGAATAGCTTGTCCAGCGTATCGAAGAAGAGGGCGAGCCAGCGGCTGAAGTGCTCGCCGCTCAGGTGCCCGAAGGGCTGATGCGCCTGCGTCACATTGCCGCGGTAGCGTTTGGCACCGAGCACGATGCTGGACCAGAACGCGACCATCTTTTCCAGATGCATGTCCCAGCGGCCTTCGAGGGCTTGCCGGAATATGGGGCCGAGCAGGTCGTCGTCGCGGATGCGTCCGTAGAACGTGTGGACCAGCAGGCGGACGGCGTCCTCGTCGATCTCGGCGAGGCGCGTGGCGGGCCAATCGGTGAGGGGCTGGGCGGCGGGGAGGTCGGTCGTTTGACGGGACGTTGCGGCAGACATTTCGGCGGAGATTCGAGCGGGCACTGCGGTCATTCGGGGCGTTTCGGCGGCCGGACGACGCATGGTGCGGCGTGCTGAAAGTGGCTATTATGACCTTCAAATCCGGGCGTGTCCTGCGCTGGCGCGCAACACCGTACGGCGCCACGTCACGCTCTGCGGTTGCGCAGCGGCGATGTCCCCGCCGCTGCAAGCCTTGCCACCAAGCATCGTCCGGTGTCGCGCGAAATGCCCATCGTCGCGCTGTAATGCCCCTTGAAACCGCCGGGGATTGTCCGCACATCCGATCCAGAGAGATTTCTTACCGGAGCACTAGATGCGACAAGACAAATTCACCACGCAGTTCCTGGAAGCGCTGGCTGATGCCCAAAGCATGGCAGTCGGTCGCGACCAGCAATACATCGAGCCGCTGCACCTTCTCGCCGCGCTGATCGCACAACCCGAGGGCGCTGCGCGCTCGTTGCTGCAACGCGCAGGCGTGCAGGTCCAGCCGCTGGCGCACGACATCGAGACAGCCATCGCGAAGCTGCCGCAGGTGCAGGGCACCGACGGCAACGTGCAGGTCAGCCGCGAGCTCGCAGGCCTGCTCAATCAGGCCGACAAGGAAGCGCAGAAGCACGGCGACAGCTACATCGCCAGCGAAATGTTCCTGCTCGCGCTCGCCGACGACAAGGGCGACACGGGCAAGCTCGCTCGCGCTCGCGGCCTTACGCGCAAATCGCTGCAAGCCGCCATCGAAGGCGTGCGTGGCGGCGCGTCCGTCAATAGTCAGGATGCCGAAAGTCAGCGCGAAGCCCTCAAGAAGTACACGCTTGATCTGACCGAGCGCGCCGCGTCGGGCAAGCTCGATCCGGTGATCGGCCGCGACGACGAAATTCGTCGCACGATCCAGATCCTGCAACGCCGCACGAAGAACAACCCGGTGCTCATCGGTGAGCCGGGCGTGGGCAAGACCGCGATCGTGGAAGGGCTCGCGCAGCGCATCGTCAATGGCGAAGTGCCGGAATCGCTCAAGAACAAGCGCGTGCTCTCGCTCGACATGGCCGGGCTGCTTGCGGGCGCGAAGTTCCGCGGCGAATTCGAAGAGCGTCTGAAGAGCGTGTTGAGCGACATCGCCAAGGACGAAGGCCGCACGATCCTCTTCATCGACGAAATTCACACGATGGTCGGTGCGGGCAAGGCCGAAGGTGCGATGGACGCGGGCAATATGCTCAAGCCGGCGCTCGCGCGCGGTGAGCTGCATTGCATCGGTGCGACCACGCTCGACGAATATCGCAAGTACATCGAGAAGGATGCCGCGCTGGAGCGTCGTTTCCAGAAGGTGCTCGTCGAAGAGCCGAGCGTCGAGGCGACCATTGCGATTCTGCGCGGCTTGCAGGAGAAGTACGAACTGCACCACGGCGTGGAGATCACCGACCCGGCCATCGTGGCCGCAGCGGAGCTCAGCCAGCGCTACATCACCGACCGCTTCCTGCCGGACAAGGCCATCGACCTGATCGATGAGGCAGCGTCGAAGATCAAGATGGAAATCGACTCGAAGCCGGAAGTGATGGACAAGCTCGATCGTCGTCTGATCCAGTTGAAGATCGAGCGCGAGGCCGTCAAGAAGGAAACGGACGAGGCTTCGCAGAAGCGTCTGGGCCTGATCGAGGAAGAGATTTCGCGTCTGGCGCGCGAGTACGCCGATCTCGAAGAAGTGTGGACGGCCGAGAAGGCCGCCGTGCAGGGCAGCGCGCAGGTCAAGGAAGAGATCGACCGCGTGCGTGCCGAGATCGCGAAGCTGCAACGCGAAGGCAAGCTCGACAAGGTGGCCGAACTGCAATATGGCAAGCTGCCGCAACTCGAAGCGCGGTTGAAGGACGCCGATGCCGCCGCCGCAGCGGGCCAGCAAGTGCAGCCGCGTTTGTTGCGCACGCAGGTGGGCACCGAGGAGATTGCGGAAGTCATCTCGCGCGCCACGGGCATTCCCGTGTCGAAGATGATGCAGGGCGAGCGCGAGAAGCTGCTCAACATGGAAGGCAAGCTGCACGAGCGTGTGGTGGGGCAGGACGAGGCGATTACCGCCGTGGCCGACGCCATCCGCCGCTCGCGTGCCGGGCTGTCGGACCCGGATCGTCCGTACGGCTCGTTCCTGTTCCTCGGGCCGACCGGTGTGGGCAAGACCGAACTGTGCAAGGCGCTCGCCATGTTCCTGTTCGATTCGGAGGAGCACCTCATCCGCATCGACATGAGCGAGTTCATGGAGAAGCACAGCGTGGCGCGTCTGATCGGTGCGCCTCCGGGCTACGTCGGTTACGAGGAAGGCGGTTATCTGACGGAAGCCGTGCGTCGCAAGCCGTACAGCGTGATCCTGCTCGACGAAGTCGAGAAGGCGCACCCGGACGTCTTCAACGTGCTGCTGCAAGTGCTTGACGACGGTCGCATGACGGACGGTCAGGGACGCACCGTGGACTTCAAGAACACGGTGATCGTGATGACGTCGAACCTCGGGTCGTCAATGATTCAGTCGATGGTCGGCGAGCCGCAGGACCGGATCAAGGACGCTGTGTGGACGGAGATCAAGGAGCACTTCCGTCCCGAGTTCCTGAACCGGATCGACGAAGTCGTGGTATTCCACGGGCTCGACCAGAAGCATATCGAGTCGATTGCCACGATCCAGATCGAGATCCTGCGTCGACGTCTGGCCAAGCTCGACATGAACCTCGAGATCACCAAGGCGGCGCTCACGCATGTGGCACGCGAAGGTTTCGACCCGGTGTATGGCGCCCGGCCGCTCAAGCGGGCGATTCAGCAGGAGATCGAGAATCCGGTCGCCAAGCTGGTCCTCGCGGGCAAGTTCGGGCCGAAGGATACGATCCCGGTCGACTGGCGCAACGGACGCTTTACCTTCGATGGCGAGACCGCCGCGCAGGTGAGCAAAGAGACCGAGGCGGCTGCCGAGTAAGCCTGGGCGTAGCCCGCTGATTCATTGCCGCATGGGGTCGTCGCACCTCCCCGCGTTCCGCTAAGGACGCGGGGATTTTTTTGCCTGTTTTTTACACGTGCCGCGGTGCATCGTCGTGTCACAATCGTCGGCGAAAATGCGCGACCGCCGCATTGGCTCGCCGGATGGCCGCACGGCCGTGTCTGGCTTCGCTTTCGGCGCCGTCCGTTCGCGCCAGGCTGATGCGGTTGGCGGCTGGGGAGGGCCGTTCGTCGCACGCGGGATGCGTGCGGCACGGCAGGTTCTTATCGTCAGGCCATGTATCGAACTCAATGAGGACGTTATGGCGACGATTGTGGGAATTCACCTAACTGCAGCGGTAGTGGCGGTGATGTTGGGCGTGGGTATTCTACTCATGCGGCGTGGCACGCCACGGCACCGCTGGATGGGCCGCCTGTGGGTGGCGGCAATGGCGGTGACGGCGACGACGAGCTTCGGCATTCGCGAGCTTGGCGCGGGACATCTGTCGTGGCTGCACGCGCTCTCGGCTTATGTGCTGGTGAGTCTGGTGCTGGCGGTGCTGGCGATTCGCCGGCGCAACGTGATCGCGCATCGGCGGCAGATGCTGGGCTTGTATGCCGGACTGGTGATCGCAGGAGTCGCGGCCGTGGCAGTCCCCGGGCGAACGCTCAGCAATGCGCTCGCGCAGATGTGGCACCATGAGGCAACGCAAGCGGTGTCTGGCACGACGCAGGACGCAAACCGTGGGGCGCGCGACCGCCATGATGCGAGGGCCGTAAGCGAAGGAAACTACGGCAGCGATAGAAGCCACAGAAGCGAAATCGGCGATAAGCAAGCAGGGGCATTAAAACAAACGTCTGGAGAAACGCAAACGGGGCTGAAGTCCGGGCCGGGCCTGCTCGCCATGACGAGTGCCGTCGGGCCGCAGGACGCACGAAAATGACGTCGATGATGAAATTACCGCAATCCGCCCAGTCCGAGCAGACCGCACAGGCTTCTTCGCTCTCCCACATGGCGCCCGTCAAAGCGACGCGCGGCCTGTGGCAGACGTTTTGGCGCGAACTGGCGGGCGTGTTGCTTTTCAACACGGCCATTGCGTTGATGCTCTGGTTCATCGGCTACGGCGGTTCGTTCGTGCAGAACCTCGTTTTCAGTCAGTGCATCGGTATTGCCATCACAGTATTCGTGGACGGCGGCCGCCGCGCGATCTGGCGCGACGCGACACCGTCGATGGTGTGGTTTCTGCTGCTGGTCGTGCTCGGCTGCGCGGCCGGGCTGGTCGTGGGCATCGCCACGGGCACGGTGCTGCTCGGCCTGCCTATATCGATGTGGCGGCCAGTCAACGGGCATGCCTTGCCTGTCGTCCTGTTGATCGCACTGATTGCGACGGCCATCGGCAGTTATCACGGCTGGTCGCGGGCGCGGATCTCGCAATTGCGTGAGGCGACGGCGCAACAGGCGCTGCGCGAAGCGGCCGCGGACAAGCAACTCGTGCACGCGCAGCTTCAGACGCTGCAAGCCCAGTTGGAGCCGCATTTCCTTTTCAACGTGCTTGCCAATCTCGACTCGTTGATGGCGAGCGACCCGGCGCGTGCGCGCGTATTGCTCGGGCATCTGAACCGGTTCCTGCGTGCGTCGCTTGCCGCGACGCGCTCGGAGCTCACCACGCTGGCCGACGAATTCGCGCTGCTCGACGAACTGCTGGCGATCCAGCAAGTGCGTTTTGGCGAGCGTCTGCGCTACACGTTCGATCTTCCCGACGAGTGCCGCGCATTATGCGTGCCGCCGATGCTCGTGCAGCCGCTTGTCGAGAATGCTGTCAAGCATGGCGTCGAGCCGCTGGCCGATGGGGCCAGGGTCGACGTGAGCGCCCGGTTGGAGCGCTCAGGGTCGGGGGCTACGCATGTCGTGCTGCGCGTGGCGGACGACGGCGCGGGCTTTGCTGCGAGACCGGCAAGTCATGGCGCGGAGCGCGCCGGCGGCATCGGTCTGACGAATATTCGAGAGCGCCTGCGGGTGCTCTACGGCGACGCCGCGCGCCTCACGCTCAGCGAGGGCGTGCCGCGAGGTGTCGTCGCGACATTGCGCTTGCCCGTGGCGTTGTCCGGGCACCCGGCGGCATCGGGTGGCGCGGTGGCATAGGTTTCTAGTCCCGAGAGAGTGGAGTGCATGACATCCCCCGTCGCCCTGATCGCCGAAGACGAACCGCTGCTCGCCGACGCGCTGCGCACCTTGCTGGCGCAGACGTGGCCCGAGCTGCACGTGCTGCCCGTCGCACCGGACGGCACGTCGGCGATTGCCGCCATTGCACAGTCTCACCCTGACGTGGTGTTTCTCGACATCGCGATGCCCGGCGCCACCGGCATCGACGTCGCGCGTGCGTGTGCACGACTGGCCCGGCCGCCGCAAATCGTCTTTGTGACGGCGTTCGACCGGTTTGCCCTCGATGCTTTCGATGCCGCCGCCGTCGACTATCTGCTCAAGCCCGTGGAGCCGGGGCGTCTCGCGCGCACGGTGGCCCGCGTGCGTGAACGGTTGGCCGCTCCCACGGGTGACACGCTCTCCGCGTTGCTCACGACGTTACGCACGCATCTGGCTGGGGTTGCACCGGTGATGGCAGCCGCACCCGTGGCTCAGGCCCCGGAGCCGGCGGTACCGATGCCTCGTGAGTATCTGCAATTCGTGCGGGCGTCGGTGCGCGACGAGGTTCGTATCGTGCCCGTCGAAGAAATCTGCTTTTTCGAAGCGGCGGACAAATACGTCATGGTGGCGACGATTGACGGCGATCTGCTGATCCGGACCAGCCTGCGCGAGTTGCTGCCGCAGCTCGACCCGTCCCGCTTCTGGCAGGTGCACCGCAGCACGGTGGTCAACGTGAGCGAAGTCGTGAGCGCGCAGCATACGCCGCTGGGCCGTCTCACGCTCAAACTCAAACGCCGCAAGGACCGCGTGGCGGTCAGTCGTCAGTACGCTCACCTGTTCCGGCAGATGTAGCGTCCGGAACGGTGGCGAAGAAGTCGGTGGGCGTGCGTCCGAAAGTCCGCTTGAACATCGCCGAAAACGCACTCTGACTTCGATAACCCAGCTCGCGTGCAATGCGCGCGAGCGGGTACCCCTTCGACGCGAGCGGAATCGCTTGCGCGAGCACCACCTGCTGACGCCACTGCACGAAGCTCATATTGAGTTCCTGGCGGAACAAGCGCCCGATGGTGCGCGGGCTGGCCCCGGCATAACGCGCCCATTGGTCGAGTGTCCAGGTGCGGGCAGGATCGGCCAGCATCGCGTTACACAGCGTGAGCAGTCGCTTGTCGCGCGGCAGCGGCACCTCCAGCGGGAGCGGCGAGGCGCGTCGCAGTTCATCCAGAATCAGGCCGCCGAGCAGTTGCTCGCGAGGCGTGTCGAGTTCCGACTCCGGCACGTCGATGGCGGCGATCAGCTCACGCAGCAATGGCGAGACTTCCACGACCCGGCAGTGATCGAGTCCGGGCGGAATGACGTCCGGATGCACGTACAACGTGCGCAGGTACGACGGCTCGTTGACCTGAAGGCTGTGCTCGATGTCGGGCGGAATCCAGATGGCCCGCGAGGGCGGCACGATCCAGGCGGCGTCGGCCACGGCGATCTGGATCACACCGCGCGGCGTGTACGCGACTTGCGCCCAGGCGTGGCGATGATTGGGCACACGAATGCCGTCGCGCAACGGCCGCGCACGCAGGCGCACCGGACGCTCCGGCGTTGGCGAGTACGACGCCGGCACGACGTACTTGTCGAACTCGCTTTGTTCGGCGGCAGGGGGATCGAGGGCCGGCGGCTCGGTGTCGATCGGACCGGGCGGCGCAGGCATGGGGTTGGGCATGGCGTGAGCGCGACAATTGGGGTTTCATAAGTGTAAACTCGTTGCCTGTCACTTTCGACCTGGATGCCCGTAATGATGACCGCTTCGCGTGATTTGCACGATGTGAACGATGCGAACGATGCTGCCCATTCGCAAGACGAGGCCGTGCATGTCTTCGTCTACGGCACGCTGCGCGCGGGCGAGATCAACGACATGATATGCGCGGCGCAGCGCCACGGCATTGCGGCCCCGGTGTATGTCGGCACGTCCACGCTCGGCGGACAGCTCTATGACTTCGGCCACTATCCGGGCATGGTGCTCGGCGTGGGCGCGGCGGGGCGCGTGAGCGGCGATATCTATCGCATTCCGGCGGCGCTGATCCCCGTGCTCGATGAAATCGAAGCCGTCTACCCCGGGGAGGCGGGGCTGTTCGTGCGGGAAATGCACGACGTGAGCTGCGACGGCGCGTCATACGCGTGCATTGTCTATTCGGTGAGCGCGTCGGCGGTCGGCCAGTTGCCGCAGATCCCCGGCGGTGACTGGGTGGCGTATCGCCGCGCGCGGGAGGCGAACGCGGCGTGAGCGTCGGTCCGCAACGTCAGGGGGGACGAATGAAACCCGCCTGACGCGAGCTACTGACTACCGACCGACGTTTCCACCGCAGGCTCGGGCACCGGCACCCGGAAGCCGAACGGATTGAGCGAGGTGCCGACGTCGTAGTGATCGATGCCGTCCGTGCGCTTGAGCCAGCGCGCCAGACCGATCGTTGCGGGCAGCACCAGCCACTGCAACGCGCACTTGAAGACGAATTCGACCCCGGCCATTCGCGCCATCGCCTCGACGTCGAGCACATAAGCGAACGCCACGACCACAAAGACGATCGAGTCCAGCGCTGCGGCCAGCGCGCTGGCCGCCATGAAGCGCAGACTCGCCAGACGACCGTGCATCGCGATCTTCATGCGCGCCAGCGTGGCCGCGTTCGCAAACTCTCCCACGAGACACGCCGACACGGACGCCAGAAACATATGCGCGATGGCCTCGAACCAGTGGCGCTGCACCTCGTCGGTGAAACCGGTCTGCTCGGCCCACGCTGCGTCCGTCGGCAGCATGGCCATCACCCACAGAAACGCCAGCATTACCAGATTGGCCCCCAGTCCGCTCCAGATCACCACGCGGCTAATGCGATAGCCGTAGACCTCGGTCAGTACCGATGAGAACAGATAGGCGAACGGGAAGCTGAGGAGCGCGGCCGAGACCGTAAGGCGCAACGGTTCGTTTGTCACCGCCCATGGCAGCGGGATCTCGCACACGCGCGCGCCCATCGCGTTCGAGATCAGAAGGAAGCTGACGAAGCCGATCGCCAGCACGATGACGGCGGGGGTGATGCGAGTCGCCTGACGGCCGTACGGAACGGCGGCGGCAGATGGCGTCGATGCCATATCGTTTCTTGCGGTTGTTGCGTTCATTGCGTTTATTGACGAACGGTGCGGATATTGGTGATGGCCGTGGCATGCGTCGAGCGCACCGGGTTGATGTCGATACCGTGGCGTCGCGTGAAGCGGGCGCCGACAACGAGCCGTGCCGGCGAGCATCGCGCGAGGATATCGGAGAAGAGCGTTTCCACGCATTGCTCGATGTACATCTCGCTGTCGCGATACGACAGCACGTAAGCGAGCAGGGCGCGACGGCAAATCGGCGTGCCGGTGTAGTCGAACCACACCGTGCCGTAATCGACGCCACCGCTGAGCGGACACCGCACGCTCAGCAGGTCCGAGCTCAGGCATTCGTGCACGGGGGAGGCGAGCGCTGCGTCGGCGTCGTGCACATGACACAAGAGATCGGCTTGCACGCCGCCGCGCACCACGCCGACCGGTTCCGAATCCAGCGTCTGCACGAGGGGGCCGCACGCAATAGTGCTACGCACCGCCTGACGCACGGGCGTCGTGCGAACCAGAACATACGCCCCTAAACACTGCGACAATTCGCCTGCCACGTGCGCTTCGAGCGCGTCCGTCGATTCGAAACCATGCTCGCGCAGTGCCAGGAAATAGCGTTGGGCGTCCGCCATTTCAAGGGTGTACGGGGAGTCGCACGGAATCACCAGTTCCACCACGGCGATCTGCGGGCGCTCGTGCATGTCGAGCCAACTGACTTCGTAGTGATTCCAGAGGTCGTAGCCACGTGGTGCGGCGACGGGCGACGTTTCCCGGCATCGAAGTCGCGTTCGAGGGATGGGGTGAAGCGTGGCGCCCAGACGCAGGCGTGACGGCAGGGCCGTGTTGCCGCCATCGTCAGGCGTGCCGTGCTGCGCTGGACGGCGCGAATCGCGATATGTCATGTCGTATGAAAATTTCCGAACGGTCGAATCACGACCATATCGTGCGACGTCTCGGACGCTCAATGCGACGATTCCGAAAAATGGCGAATGCAAATCTCGATTTTCCCGGGGGCGAGCCGACCAGGAATGACGTTCCAGGGCGTGCCGCCATGTCCGAATATGACCAGCGTCTCCGGCGCCGATATGGGACGATTCACACATTCCGATTCTCTCCGGGCGGTCAATCGCGCCGTCCATTCGACCATGCGTTCATCCGATATTGCCCGTTTGCTGATGCTCTCCGCCATCTGGGGCGCGAGCTTTCTTTTCATGCGCATCATCGTGCCCGCGCTCGGGCCGCTGCCTACGGCGTTCTTTCGCGTGACGCTCGGGGCCATCGGTCTGGCCGTGATCCTGCTCGCGTTGCGCGTTCGCTGGGAGTTCAAGGGATTGCTGGGGGCGTCGATGGTGCTCGGCGTCATCAACTCCGGCATCCCGTTTGTCATGTATTGCCTCGCTGCGCGCGTGCTGCCCGCGGGGTACTCCGCGATCCTCAACGCCACTACGCCGATGATGGGGGTTGTCATTGGTTCGCTGTTCTTCCGGGAGCGGCTGACCTCGGCGAAGGGATGGGGCGTGCTGCTGGGCCTCGCGGGGGTGGCCGTGCTCACGCGCACCGGGCCGGTCTCCATGTCGGGGCCGGTGCTCATGGGGGCGCTGGCGTGTCTGGTCGCGACGTCCTGCTATGGGCTCGCGGGGTATCTCACCAAGCGCTGGATTACCGAGCGGGGCGGCCTCGACGCGAAGCTCGTCGCGTTCGGCAGCCAACTCGGAGCGGCTGTCGTGCTGCTGCCGTTCTTCGGTTACGTATCTGCCACGTCCGGGATTCCCGGGCCAGCCACGCCGGGTGTCTGGGCGTCGATGGCCGCGCTCGGGTTTCTGTGCAGCGCGGTGGCGTACATGCTGTTCTTCCGTCTGATCGCGGATCTGGGGCCGTTGCGCTCGCTGACCGTGACTTTCCTCATCCCCCCGTTCGGCGTGCTGTGGGGCGCACTGTTCCTGAATGAAGCGGTCACCATGGCGCATCTGTTCGGTGGATGCTTCATTGCACTGGCCGTCTGGCTGGTGTGCAAGCCGCCCAAGGCCGTGCCATCCGTGAGCCGCGCGGGCTCATAAAACTGCCGGATTTGCCTCGCGCGGAGCACTGATGCGGCGCCAGGCACGGGGTTATGTCGCCGGCGCCACGTACGGCGCCATATCGCGTCTCTCAAGGTCGATGACCCTCGTCATCGGCCTTTTTCATGATGTGGAATGTCTTTGCGGTGCGTAAAAATTTGCGCTGCTTGGCACAACATCCGTATTTCAGGAAGGAAAATAACGTTTCACATCAAGAAATTATTTTGTTATGTGGTTGATTTTAATAAATAAAAAATATGACATGAGACGCTGATTCGTTCTGTTGCGTTGCGTGAGAAATCCCTAAACTCTTATACAAGACCTGCTGATCTTGAGGCGTCGAAAGCGGTCAACCGCGGTCCCGACGAGCGCAAGACAGCAAAGAGTCACTTTTTTATTTGTATCGAGAAACCAGGAGAGATCATCATGACGACGCGCCAAGAACAGGTGAAGCAACTCGAACAAGACTGGGCGAACAACCCGCGCTGGACGGGGATCAAGCGTGGCTACTCGGCCGAAGACGTGGTGCGTCTGCGCGGTTCGATCCAGCCGGAACAAACGCTCGCTCGCCGTGGCGCGGAGCGTCTGTGGAGCATGATTAACGACGAGCCGTTCGTGAACGCCCTCGGCGCGCTCACCGGTAACCAGGCCATGCAGCAGGTCAAGGCCGGCCTGAAGGCCATCTACCTGTCGGGCTGGCAAGTGGCGGGCGACGCCAACCTCGCGGGCGAAATGTACCCGGACCAGTCGCTGTACCCGGCCAACTCGGTGCCGCAAGTCGTGCGCCGCATCAACAACACCTTCACGCGCGCTGACCAGATTCAATGGTCGGAAGGCAAGAATCCGGGCGACGAAGGCTATATCGATTACTTCGCCCCCATCGTGGCCGACGCGGAAGCGGGCTTCGGCGGCGTGCTCAACGCCTTCGAACTGATGAAGGCGATGGTCGAAGCGGGCGCCGGTGGCGTGCACTTCGAAGATCAACTCGCATCGGTCAAGAAGTGCGGCCATATGGGCGGCAAGGTGCTCGTGCCGACGCGCGAAGCTGTTGCCAAGCTGGTGGCGGCGCGTCTCGCAGCCGACGTGCTCGGCGTGCCGACGGTGCTGATCGCCCGTACCGATGCCGAAGCGGCGGACCTGATCACCGCCGACGTCGATCCGACCGACCAGCCGTTCTGCACCGGCGAGCGCACGGTCGAAGGTTTTTACCGCACGCGCAACGGCCTCGACCAGGCGATTGCCCGCGGTCTGGCCTACGCACCGTACGCCGATCTGGTGTGGTGCGAAACCGGCAAGCCGGATCTCGAATTCGCCAAGCAGTTCGCCGAGGGTATCCACAAGCACTTCCCGGGCAAGATGCTTTCGTACAACTGCTCGCCGTCGTTCAACTGGAAGAAGAATCTCGACGACGCGACCATCGCCAAGTTCCAGAAGGAACTCGGCGCCATGGGTTACAAGTTCCAGTTCATCACGCTGGCCGGCTTCCACAGCCTGAACTACTCGATGTTCAATCTGGCGCACGGTTATGCCCGCCGTCAGATGAGCGCCTTCGTGGAGTTGCAGGAGGCCGAATTCGCGGCCGCCGACAAGGGCTTCACGGCAGTCAAGCATCAGCGCGAGGTGGGTACGGGCTACTTCGATGCCGTCACGCAAACGATCGAGCGCGACGCATCGACCACGGCCCTGAAGGGTTCGACGGAGGACGAACAGTTCTTCGACGAAAAGAAGGCGCAGGTCAAGGCAGCCTGACAGGGCTGAGGGAGGGCGCGATGCGAGCGCCAGTCTCGATGCGCGTGGGGGCACGTCGTCGACTGGCACAGCGTGTGGCGTCATGACCGCGCGTCCGGCCTATCCGGCCGGGGCAACTCTGACGGCGTTCCCGTCGCCGTGAGGGTTGCCGTGCATGCCTGAACGAGAAGAGGCCCGTGAGCTTATCCCGCTCACGGGCTTTTTTTCATGGGGGCATGTGTTGTTGCCGCATGCGCCGCCGGAGTCACCGGTAGACGAGCACCGGAATCTTGGAGTGCACCAGAACGCGTTGCGTCTCGCTACCGAGCAACAGGCTCGTGAGCCCGCGCCGGCCGTGCGATGCCATCAGAATGACGTCGCAGCCATGGCGTTCTGCGGCATCGATGATGCCCAGATACGGGGCGGGGAAGGTGGAACTGTCGCGGTCGAAGGGCACGCCTGCGGCGGCGGCGGCCTTGGCCAGTTCGTCGAGATGCGCGCACGCCTCTTCGGCGATGCGTTCGCTGAACGTGGCCGGTGCTTCAAGCACATATTCGCTGAACGGCGAATAGGGATACTCGGCGAGGCAACAATAGCCGGTCACTTTGGCGTTCAGGGCTCGCGCCAGTTCGAGTCCGCCGGTGACGGCTTTTTCGGATAGCTCCGAGCCATCGGTCGGAATGAGGATGTGGGTAAACAACATATGACCTCCCGCAGTTGGCGTTGCTGAACACGCGTTCACAGGCTCGCGCAGGTATTACGGTCTCGCACCCAGTCCGCTGTCGTGTAACGCACGATGCCACCTATGCATCGCCAGCAGACCCTTCGCTTCGATTCTATGGCGTTGGCGCGATGCAGCAACGGGGGCAAACCCGCAAACCCCATATCCCCGCCGCCGACGTCTCAAGGAAAACCCAATCGTGGCATCCCGACATCCCGCACGTCTCGTACGCGTATGAATGCCGCGAAATCGATACCGCGGCATGCCCACTCTTAGGCGTCATCCCGGTGTAGATATCAGACGGGGCGTACGTAGCAAACGTTCCTCGTGCGCCCTGCGTCAGATCGACACGTCTTGCGCCGCGTTCTGGGGCAGGTCGTCCTGCCAGTAGGCCGAGCTGCCGTACTGGTGTTTCAGGTGATCGATGAACAGGCGAACCCGTAGCGGAAGATGCCGACGCTGCGCAAACACGGCGTGAATGCCAATGGGCGGGGCGGCGAACGCGTCCAGCACGCTTACCAGACGGCCGGCCCGGATGTCGTCGCCGACTTCCCACCAAGAGCGCCAAGCGAGGCCGTAGCCGTCGAGACACCAATCGTGCAGCACCGCGCCGTCAGTGCACTCCATGGTGCCGTTCACACGGATGGTGACGACCTTGCCGTTCTGCGCGAAGGTCCAGCCGCGCTGCTGGTTGGCCGTCGCGCCGAACGCGAGGCAGTTGTGACGGGCGAGGGCGTCGAGCGACTCGGGGCGTCCGTGTGCGGCCAGATAGCCCGGCGACGCCACGCACACGCGCCGGGTATCGCCCAAACGCACAGACACGAGGCTGGAATCGGGCAATTCCCCAAGGCGAATGGCGCAGTCGAAGCCCTCGTTGACCAGATCCACGAGCCGGTCGGACAGATCGAGCGTGACGGTGACGTCCGGATGCGACTCGATGAACACCGGCAACAGCGGTGCGACGTGGCGTCGTCCGAACCCGGCCGGCGCCGATAACCGCAGGTGTCCGCTCGCCTTCACGCCACCCGCGGACACCGCTGCCTCGGCGTTGTGCATCTCGTTGAGAATGCGTTGGCAGTCCTCCAGAAACGCCGATCCCTCGAACGTGAGGGTGACGCGCCGGGTCGTGCGCACGAGCAGCTTCACACCGAGCCGGTATTCGAGCGCGTCGATGCGACGCCCGATCACCGCTGGGGCCACGCCTTCCAGCGTTGCTGCGGCCGACAGACTTCCCTTGGCAGCGACGGCAACGAACGTTTCGAATTGTTTGAAGCGATCCATGGGGGGCGATTATGTACTAAAAAGTCATAGATAAAGTGATTTTCATGCGCTTTTATGATGATCGTCATCAATAATAAAATCGTCGGTCAATGCTGGCGGACCACGCAGTGCGCCGCATTGACGGGAGTGCGAGCCTGACACCCGGCGAGGTGATGGCCCCGCGCAAAGCCCCCTGATGCTCTTCCTTGCGGCGTACTCCCTTATATAAATCAAGCTGTTGGAGATCCCTGATGCCCCTGAGTCTGCCCCCCGGCATGCAACTGCATGTCGACGCCGCTACCGATATTCCCCCCGAGTACGAAGCCATCCTGACGCCGGAGGCGCTCGCCTTCGTCGCCAGGCTGCATCGTGCGTTCGAGCCGCGCCGTCAGACGCTGCTCGCCGAGCGTGCGGCACGCGCCGCACGACTCGACGCTGGCGACGTGCCCGACTTCCTGCCGGAAACGCAGGCGATTCGCGACGGCGACTGGCGTATTGCGCCCCTGCCGGCGGCGCTGCAATGCCGTCGCGTGGAAATCACGGGGCCGGTCGAGCGCAAGATGATCATCAACGCGCTGAACTCGGGCGCGGACAGCTACATGACCGATTTCGAGGACTCGAACACCCCGAACTGGCATAACCAGCTGCAAGGCCATATCAATGTGCGCGACGCTGTGCGCGGCACCATCGGCCTTGAGCAGAATGGCAAGCAGTACAAACTGAACGACAAGGTCGCCACGCTGATCGTGCGTCCGCGCGGCTGGCATCTCGACGAGAAGCACGTGAGTGTGGACGGCGTGCGCCTGTCGGGCAGCCTGTTCGACTTCGGTCTGCACTTCTTTCATAACGCGAAGGCGTCGCTCGAGCGCGGTTTCGGTCCTTATTACTATCTGCCGAAGCTGGAAAGCCATCTTGAAGCGCGTCTGTGGAACGACGTGTTCGTGCTCGCGCAGAATGCGTTGGGCGTGGCGCAGGGCACGATCAAGGCGACGGTGCTCGTTGAGACGATTCTCGCCGCCTTCGAAATGGACGAGATCCTGTACGAACTGCGTGAGCACAGCTCGGGCCTGAACGCCGGCCGCTGGGACTACATCTTCTCCTGCATCAAGAAGTTCAAGGTCGACGCCGACTTCTGTCTGGCCGATCGCAGCCGTATCAACATGACGGTGCCGTTCATGCGGGCGTACGCGCTGTTGCTGCTCAAGACGTGTCACCGTCGCAACGCCCCCGCCATTGGCGGCATGAGTGCGCTGATCCCGATCAAGGGCGATCCGGTGGCGAACGAGACGGCGATGGCCGGCATTCGCGGCGACAAGGCGCGCGACGCGACCGATGGCTACGACGGCGGCTGGGTCGCTCACCCGGGGCTCGTGCCTGTGGCGATGGAGGCGTTCGTGAAGGTGCTGGGCGATCGTCCGAACCAGATCGACAAGCAGCGCGACGATGTGAGCGTGAAGGGACGCGACCTGCTCGAGTTCAAGCCGGAAGCGCCGATCACCGAGGCGGGACTGCGCAACAACATCAACGTCGGCATTCACTATCTGGGCGCATGGCTGGCCGGTAACGGCTGCGTGCCGATTCACAACCTGATGGAAGATGCGGCCACCGCCGAGATTTCGCGCTCGCAGGTGTGGCAATGGATTCGCTCGCCGAAGGGCAAGCTCGACGATGGCCGCAAGGTCACGGCCGAACTGGTACGCGAACTGATTCCGCAGGAACTGGCCCATGTGAAGGCGCTCGTGGGGCAGGTCGCGCCGACGTATGATCGGGCCGCCGTGCTCTTCGAGCAGATGAGCACGAGCGAGGACTTCGTCGATTTCCTCACGCTGCCGTTGTACGAGGAGGTCTGACGTCTTCAGTGCAGTCGGGGGTCTGACAGGCGGCGACGCCGACGCCAGGCACAAGCCAGGCAGAAGCAACGCAATGGGACGATGGCGACATCGTCCCATTTTTGTTTGCGCCGGCTTTGTCTTGTTTGAGGCGCCGCGCTACACTGAACTTGCGCTATTGGTCTTCGTCCTAGTTGTCCACGTATCGAACGTCGACGGCGTGCTTGTCGTTGGTGCTCGCTGTGAGTGCCGGCGGTGAATGCCTGCCGTTAGTCCATTACGTTCGAATGTTTCACGCCCTGACCATTGTTCAGTGAGGATGTCGATGCCACCCGAATTCACCAGTGTTCCGGATATTGACGCCAAGGCTTACTGCAGCAAGCAGACCCGCGCGTCACGTGCTCGCGGCAAAGTCGTGGAAGACATTCCGAGCGTGCTGCGCGGCCTGTATCCGCCTATCGAGCCGTTCGATAGCGGTATGCTCGATGTCGGTGAAGGACACTCCATCTATTGGGAGCGGTGCGGCAATCCGAAAGGAAAACCCGCAGTGTTCCTGCATGGCGGCCCGGGTGGCGGCTGTTCGGCAGCGCATCGGCGCTTGTTCGATCCGGCCCGGTATTGCGTCACGCTATTCGATCAGCGCGGCTGCGGACGCTCGCTGCCGTATGCCAGTCTCGACGACAACACGACTGACCATTTGGTCAAAGACATCGAGGCCCTGCGCAAGAAATTCGGCTACGAACGCTGGCTCGTGCTTGGCGGTTCATGGGGTAGCACGCTGGCGCTGGCATATGCGCAGACGTACGTCGGCCGCGTGAGCGAGCTGGTCATGCGAGGCATTTTCACCGCGCGTCGCGAAGAGTTGCGTTGGTACTACCAGAAGGGGGCGTCGTGGCTGTTCCCGGATCGTTGGGAGAAGTTTCTCGAGCCGATTCCGCCCGAAGAGCGCGGCGATCTGATGCGTGCGTACCAGAAGCGGCTGACGGATCCCGACGAGGCGGTGCAAATCCAGGCGGCGTGCGCGTGGAGCATGTGGGAGGGCAGCACGATCACGCTGCTGCCGGACGAGCAACTGGCCGACGCGTTCGGCGATTCGCACTACGCGCTGGCATTCGCGCGTATCGAAAATCACTACTTCATGAACGACGGCTTTCTCAAGCCGAATCAGTTGATCGGCGGGGCGAGCAGTCTGTGCGGCATTCCCGGTGTGATCGTGCAGGGGCGCTATGACATTGCGACGCCGGCGCGCACCGCGTGGGAATTGCACAAGCAATGGCGCGAGGCCGATTTCTATTGGGCACCCGACGCGGGCCACGCCTTCAGCGAGCCCACCATCCTGCATTGGCTGATCGAGGCGACGGATCGGTTTGCGGCAGCGTAATCAAAAGCCCGCGCACTACCAAAAACCATGAAAAAACCCCGGTGTCGACGAACGTCGACATCCGGGGTTTTTGTCATCTCGTACAGTGCCGGCAGGTCACCGGCGCTGTCGACAATCTGCAGGCTCAGCCGCTACGACGCTTGCTGAAGCCACCGCCGCCATTGCGATTGCCGAAGCCGCGATCCTGACGCGGTGCGTCGAAGCTGCGGGTGCCGCGATCCTGACGGTAGCCACCGCCTTCGAACGAACGGCTGCCACGGTCCTGATCCTGACGGTTGCCGTCGAACGGACGCGGCGAGCGACGCTCGAAGCGGTCGGTCGAGCTGCCGTTCGAGAAGCCATTGCCACCATTGCCACCGGTATTGCCACCTTCGTTTTGCTGGTAGCCGCCCTGGAAGCCAGTGCTCTCGCGACGCTCGAACGTGCCGGCCGGCTTGTTGCCGCCGAAACGCTGGCCGCCTTGATAGCCGCCGCCGTTGCCGCCACCGTAACCGCCGCCATTGCCTTGACGCGGACCGTTGTTGCTCCAGCGGCCACCGCCGTTGCCCTGACCATGACGCGGACCGCCACGACCCTGACCCGGACGCTTGCCGCCTGCACCAGCCTTCGGCGGCGAGCGGCGCGGCTCGAAGCCGGCCACGACGTTTACCGGCAGCGGCTCACGCGTGTAACGTTCGATGCGGCGCACCGCACCGATTTCACCGTGGGCCGCCAGGCTCACGGCCACGCCACGACGACCGGCACGGCCCGTGCGGCCGATACGGTGGACGTAGTCTTCGGCGAACTTCGGCAGATCGTAGTTGAACACGTGCGTGATGCCCGGCACGTCAATGCCGCGTGCCGCCACGTCGGTTGCCACCAGCACGCGCACACGACGCTCGCGCAGAGCACGCAGCGTACGGTTACGCACGCCTTGCGGCATGTCGCCGTGCAGGGCGGCGCTGTCGAAGCCGGCTTGTTCGAGCTGGTCGGCCAGCAGGTCGGCGTCGCGCTTGGTCGACGTAAACACGATGGCCTGATCGAGCGCGTCGTTGCCGAGCAGGTGCGTGAGCAGGCGGTCCTTGTGGGCGCGGTCGTCCACGTAGTGAAGCGTTTGCTCGATGTTGGCGTTGGTGCGTTGTTCGCTACCGCGCGTGATCTCGATGGTTTCCGGATCGCGCAGCAGGCGGCGGGTGATTTCGCCCATGCGGCCGTCGATCGTTGCCGAGAACAGCAGCGTCTGACGCGATTCCGGCGTGGCGTCGACGATGCTCTGAATATCGTCGATGAAGCCCATGTCGAGCATGCGGTCGGCTTCGTCGAGCACAAGCATCATCAGTTGCGACAGGTCGATCTTGCCGCTGGAGATGTGGTCGAGCAGACGGCCCGGCGTTGCCACGATGATCTCGGGCTGCTTGGCCAGCATTTCGAGCTGACGCGGGTAGGGCATGCCGCCCAGAATGCTCACCGTGCGCAGACGGCGCAGTTGCTTGCCGTACGTGTCGGCTGCGGTCGAGACCTGTTGCGCCAGCTCACGCGTCGGCGTGAGCACGAGCAGCAGCGGCTGAGCGGCCACGCGACGCACACGCTGGCCCTTGCGGGGCTTTTCGCCCGGGGCGGCCGGCTGGTTGCGCGGATGCGCGGCCGGTGCGGTACGGTTGCTCAGTTCGCCGCTGGCTTGCATTTCGGCAAAGCGGTGGATGGCCGGCAGCATGAAAGCGGCCGTCTTGCCCGAGCCCGTCGGGCTCGAGACCAGCAGATCGCGACCGGCGAGCGCGGCGGGAATCGCACGCTGCTGCACAGGCGTCGGGCTGGTGTAGCCGGCGGTTGTGAGGGCCGAGAGAATGGCTTCGTTCAGGCCGAGTTCGGCGAACGTGGGCTTGCCCTCGTCTTCGTCAGCGGAGGCGACGACAACGTTGGCGTTTTCATTTTCTTCGGACGAAGGGAAATACGTCTGCGCGATGGCAGACAGCTTGGAATGCTGTTCCATGAATCCTCTTGCGGATTGTAAGGTTATGTCGGGGCGTTGGCGCCAATCGGCAAACCCAATTCGTCGCAAGCAGGAAGCAAATCGCGGATGGGGCAGAAAGCGGATCGAAATCCGTATCGTAAGCCAGGGGACGGTGGCGGGTCGTTCTTACGAACGCCAGTACCGGCAAGAACTACAGCGGCTTATCACAGGATTGGGGCAAAACGCGGTTTTTCGTCGCCACACGGGGTATCACATAAGGTCCCCGCGAAGCGAAGCGCGGATTATACCTCCATTTTCAGAAAAGTGCACGTTCGGATTTCCACGGAGGGATGGGGCCTTTGCCGAGCGCCTTGTTGGGCCCCTGATTCGGCCTGTGGCGGCGAGTGTTCGGGCGCAGCGCGTGCGGGGCTCGACGACCGCCCGTCGGGCGACGAATGGCCGGTGTTCGCGCGATCCCGCTAGATTGCCCGCCGCGCGCCCGATTACAATAGCGCCATGTCTTCGATTACGCTTCTCGCCCTCGATACCTCGACCGAGTTCTGTTCGGTCGCCGTGTATCGTCACGATCCTGTCAATGGTGCGCCGGCCCTGGTGGTCGAGCGTCATCTCGATACCGGTCCCGTCTCCAGTACCCATATCCTCCCCGCCGCCCGTGAGGTGTTGCGTGAGGCCGGCCTCACGCTGGCCGAATGCGACGCTATCGCCTTTGGCGCCGGGCCGGGCTCGTTTACCGGGTTGCGCACGGCGTGCGGTGTCGCGCAAGGTCTGGCCTTTGGTGCCGGACTGCCCGTGGTGCCGGTGGGTACGCTGCTCGCCTGTGCCGAAGCAGCACGCGCCATGCGTACCGGCACGCAGCGCGTACTCGTCGCGCTCGACGCCCGCATGAACGAGGCCTACTGGGCCGACTATGCCTGGGACGCCGCCGCCAGCGACTGGCGCGAAGTTCAGGCGCCTTCGCTCGACGCCGCAGAGCACGTGCGTGCGCCGGATGCCGATTTCGTCGTCGCCGGCAACGCCGTCACGGCCTTTGGCGAGCGTCTGCAGGCCAGTGTGTCGGCGCAGGCGGTGCTGGCCGACGCGATGCCGCGCGCGCGGTATGTGGCCGAGTTGGCCGCCCGTGCGTTCGCTCGCGGCGAAGCCATTCCCGCCGATCAGGCAATGCCGGTCTACATCCGTAACAAGGTGGCGCAGACGACTGCCGAGCGCGAAGCCATCAAGCAGGCTGCGGCGCAGGGCGCTTCGGTCACGCCTTCGCCAGTCCAGACGCAGGCCAACGGCAAGGAGACGCCCTGATGCGCCAGACCGGCCCGAACCATTATTCGCCGATGACGCTGGCCGATCTCGATGAGGTCATTGCGGTCGAAGTGCGCGCGTATCCCTTTCCGTGGACGCGTCAGAACTTCGCGGATTCGCTCGACGCGGGGCATCAGGGCGTGTGTCTGCGCGCCGTCGATGGCACATTGCTGGGCTATTTCCTGCTGATGCCGGTGGTTGACGAGGCGCATCTGCTCAACGTCTGCGTGATCCCCGAAATGCAGGGCAACGGCCTGGGTGTCCAGTTGCTGCAAGAAGTGGTGCGTGCTTCGCGTGAGCAGGGCATGGGCGGGGTGCTGTTGGAAGTGCGTCCGTCGAACGTGCGCGCGCTGCGCATTTATGAGCGTTTCGGCTTCGAGCAGATCGGCCGGCGCAAGGGATACTATCCGGCGAGCGGGCGGCGTGAAGACGCCATCGTGATGCGCCTGTCGTGGGAGAGCGATCGTGCCGTGGCCTAAAGCGATTCTGGAAGAGTTCGGGCTGTGGCCGGTGTGGATGTCGAACGACGCCGTGGCCAATGCCGCGAATATGGTGCAGGCAGCGGCATCCGCTGACGATGGCGACGTCGCCACCCTTGTCGAGCCTTCGGGCGCCCAGGGCGCCGCGCATGCCGAGGAACTGCCGCCATGGGATGTGACGCCATCCGCCGGGCTGGCAGCGGCCACACGCCCTGCGGCGCGCGCTTCGGCGTTCGACGATGCGCCTGCGACATCTGCCCGGTTCGCCGCCCCCGCGCAACGCGAAGCCCATCCGGCCCCCGCTGCCGCGACGCCCGCCACGCGCGACAGCAACCGTCGCGTATCGGACATGCCGCCCGACGACATTCCGATGTGGCTCGACAGCGAAGGCAATGGTGACGGCGATGCCGCCGCCGATGCCGCGCTGTGGTCGATCGTGCGCGATGCGGATCCGGCGCCGTCGCGCCCTGCGCTGCCGGGTGTCGAGACACTGGATTGGGATGCGCTGACGGAGCGCGTCGCCAATTGCCGCTTGTGCGGGCTGTGCGAGAAACGTACGCAAACCGTCTTCGGTGTCGGCGATCGCGAGGCGGATTGGCTGCTCGTGGGCGAAGCGCCGGGGCAGCAGGAGGATTTACAGGGCGAGCCGTTCGTCGGTCAGGCGGGCAAGTTGCTCGACAACATGCTGCGCGCTTCGGCGCTGGCCCGAGGTGAGAACGTGTATATCGCGAACGTGCTCAAGTGCCGTCCGCCCAACAACCGGGACCCGGAGGCGGACGAGGTGGCGAGTTGCGAGCCGTACCTCAAGCGTCAGGTCGCGTTGCTCAAGCCGCGCGTGATCGTGGTGATGGGGCGTTTCGCGGCACAGAGCATCTTGCGTACGCAGGCGAGCATCGCCAGCTTGCGCGGGCGTGTGCATGAGTACGAAGGGGTGCCGGTGATCGTGACGTACCATCCGGCATATCTGTTACGCAGTCTGCCCGACAAGGCCAAGGCCTGGACGGATTGGTGCCTGGCGCGGGCTACCTACGAGGCGGTGTGCGAAACGACTCCGGACAACAAGCCTACGGCGAACTGATCGAAACGTTGCGCGAGGCGCCGGTGCGCGACCTCGCGTGGTTACTGTTGTCCGCCGATTTGCTCAGTGCCGCGCGCTTTCCCGCGGCACTGGCGCACTTCGACGGTGTGCAGGCGGCGGCCGATGCCGCGTCGGTCCCTCCCGATACCTCAGCCATCATTGCTGCCTCTGCCTCTGCCCCTGCCTCTGCCGAGGTAACGCCGGGCATCGCGTCTGCGACGCTTCCCGGCGTCTCCGAACCCGTCATCCATTCCCGCATCCTCCACGACTGGCTGCTCGCCTGCGACGCCGATCCCGAGGCATTGCATGAGATGCTCGCGCGCGGCGAAAGCCACCGGTTGGGCCGCTACGCCGAGCAACTGCTGCATTTCGCGCTGCTGCACAGTCCGCGCTTCGATCTGCTCGCCGCAGGCCTGCAAGTGCGCGACGCGCGTCGTGGCAACATGACGTTGGGCGAGTGCGATTTCCTGCTGACGCGTCGCGCCGACCATCGTCTGCTGCATTGGGAGTTGGCGGTGAAGCTGTACCTGTTCGTGCCGCCCGAATCGTCTGATGCCACGCTCGATGAGCGCGCCCTCCAGTTTCATTGGCTCGGACCGAATCTTGCCGACAGTCTTGCCGACAAAGTCGCGCGGCTGCTCGGCCATCAACTGCGTCTGACGACGATCGATGCCGCGCGCATTGCGCTGCCCGCCGCCGGGCCCTGGTTGCCGCAGGTGTATCTCAAGGGGTGGTTATTCCATCCGCTGGGCCAGCGCGGACGGTTGCCGCAGGTGGCGTCCGACGCGCATGGCCGGGGCTGGTGGGCGACGCTCGACGCGTGGTGGGCGCATGCGCAATCCGCGCAGCAGGACCAGACGTGGGCAATGCTGCCGCGTGCCCGCTGGCTTGCTCCCGCGCGTGTCGACGATTCGGCGGTGTTTTCGCTTGACGCGATGCGCGCGCGCATCGAGACACACTGGCGCGAGCGGGGCGTGGCCGAGCCGTTGCTGATCGTGTCGTTGCGCCGACGTGCGGATGACGCGCATGGCGGCGACTGGTTCGAATGCGAGCGCGGATTTATCGTGCCGGATTTCTGGGCGCCACGCGCGCGGCATCGCATCGAAGAGTTGGGGGAGCGCGCCGAAGCTGCAGCGCGACGGGCGCTGGCGCAGACGGCGCACGACGGTGCGCCATCGATCTAGGCAGTGACGAGACGAGGCGGAGGTGACTGAGCGGCGGCGCAGTGAAATGCGCCGCGTCAGGACGTCGATGCGTCAGCCCTTGGGCCAGACCGCGTGGAAGTGATGCACCGGCCCGATCCCCTTGCCGACGCGAAGTTCGTCGCTGGCCGCGAGTGCGCCATTGAGATACGCCTTGGCGTCGCGCACGGTGTCCGACCAGTTGTCACGCCGCGGCCTCAACGCCGCTAGCGCAGCCGAGAGCGTGCAGCCCGTACCGTGCGTGTTATGGGCGGCGATGCGCGGCGCATTGAAGCGCTCGACACCTGTGGCGCTCACGAGCCAGTCCGGGCTCAGATCACCGGCCAGATGACCTCCCTTGACCAGCACATTGCGTGCGCCCAACGCCCGTAGTGCCTGCGCCTGGCGCTCCATCTCACCTTCGTCGGTCGCCGCGGCGACACCCAGCAACGCCGCCGCTTCGGGCAAGTTGGGCGTGATCAGATCGGCCAGCGGCAGCAGTTCGTCGCGCAATGCGGCGACGGCGTCCGGTTGCAGCAGCGCATGACCGCTCTTCGAAATCATGACCGTATCGAGCACGACGAAGCGCGGCTTGTACCGGCGCAATCCGGCAGCCACCGCAAGCACGACCTCGGCGTTCGCGAGCATGCCGAGCTTGACGGCGTCGACATCGAGATCCTGAAAGACGGCGTCCATCTGCGCCGTGACGAAGCTCGCCGGCGGCGTGTGAATGCCCGTCACGCCCTGCGTGTTCTGCGCGGTGAGTGCGGTGATCACGCTGGCACCGTAGGCGCCGAGTGCGGAGAAGGTCTTGAGATCGGCCTGGATGCCAGCGCCACCGCCGGAGTCCGAGCCGGCGATGGTGAGTGCGATGGGAATCATCGAGGGGGACGACTGACGCAAATTCATATCAATGCTTGATTTCGCCGATGAGCGCGACCGAATCGAATTCGCGCTGGTTGGCCTGATGGCGCTTCATCACGAGCCACATCGTGCCCGACACGAACACGCCGAACAGAATGATGACGACACCGACCGGCACGTTGAACCAGATCAGCAGTGCGTAGAGGCACAGCATGATGAGTACCGACAGATTCTCGTTGAAGTTCTGCACGGCGATCGAGTGACCGGCCGAGAGCAGTACGTGGCCACGGTGCTGGAGCAGGGCATTCATCGGGACCACGAAGAAACCCGCGAGCGCGCCGACGATGACGAGGAAGATGTACGAGACGATCAGATACAGCGGCACTTTCCACTGGGTGCCCCAGGGCAGCAGATCTTTGGAGAAGAAGGCCATGGCCATCACGGCAACGCCCATGGCGATGCCCACGGGCAGCACGCAGAGCGAGCGTTTTAGCGGAATGCGCGAGGCAGCCACGATGGCGCCGATGGCCACGCCGACGGCCGACACGGCCTGGAGAATGGCCCCTTCGGACAGCGTCATGCCGAGCGCCTTTTCGGCCCAGCGCAGCACGATGAATTGCAGCGTTGCGCCCGCACCCCAGAAGAGCGTGGTGACAGCGAGCGAGATCTGGCCCAGCTTGTCGCGCCAGAGCGTGACGAAGCAATCGGCGAAATCGGAAACGAGTTTGATCGGATTGCGTTCCTGACGCGCATAGCGTGCGCCCGTGTCGGGAATGCGCAGATTGAACAGCGCGGCAATCACGTAGATCCCCATGATGACGACCATCGAGGCCATCGCGGGCGAGTTGATCACTTCAGGCGTGTAATGCAAGACCCATGCCGAGATGTGCGGACTGATGAGTGCGCCACCCAGCACCGTACCGAGAATGATCGAACTGACGGTGAGTCCTTCGATCCAGCCATTCGCGGCGACGAGTTTCTCGGCGGGCAATAGCTCCGTGAGAATCCCGTACTTCGCGGGCGAGTACGCCGCCGCGCCGAAGCCCACCACACCGTATGCAATGAGCGGATGCGAGCCGAACAGCATCATCAGACAGCCTGCGACCTTGATCGAGTTGCTGATGAACATGACCTTGCCCTTGGGCATCGAGTCGGCGAACGCACCGACATAGGCGGCGAGAATGACGTACGAGAGAACGAAGAAGAGTTTGAGCAGCGGTGTCATCCACTGCGGGGAATGCAGATCTTTCAGGAGTGCGATTGCCGCAATCAGCAATGCATTGTCGGCCAGCGACGAAAAAAACTGCGCGGCCATGATGGTGTAAAAGCCTTTCTTCATCGGTACTTGAGTCGATCCCGTGCGGCGTAAAACTTGCGTGTCTCGGTTGTCGGAATCCGCGGTACCCGCGAGGGATATCCAGACGGGAAGAAACCGGGCTTAAACACAGGGGTATCTGCGCTCATCGGCCGTGCAAATGTCGCTAATCGACCGTATTTTCGGTCTTGATGCCCCCGTGTCGGGCGCCCGGTCGCCCTCGGTCTGAGACCGATATTGTTATCGGGAAAAAGATTTCGGCAAAACAAGTTGTGCGCACGGCTTTATAACACGAAAATATGCCGATGCGTTATGCCGCCGGCCTGTGCCGGCGAGCTTCTCCTCCGATTCGATTCCTGCTATGCCTCGTCCAATCAAAGCTTCGATTCATACCGCAGCACTCGCCCACAATCTCGATGTCGCGCGCCGCCGCGCGCCCAACGCTAAGGTCTGGGCCGTGATTAAGGCCAATGCCTACGGGCACGGCATCGAAAACGCGTACCCCGGTTTGCGCGATGCCGACGGCTTCGGCCTGCTCGACCTCGATGAAGCCGTGCGTGTGCGCGAACTCGGCTGGGCCGGTCCCATCCTGTTGCTCGAAGGCTTCTTCAAGCCGGAGGACCTCGCCATCGTCGACAAATACGGCCTCACGACCACCGTGCACAGCGATGACCAGCTGCGCATGCTGGAGACCACGCGTCTGACGAAGCCGCTCAATATTCAGCTCAAGATGAACTCGGGCATGAACCGCCTGGGCTTCGCCCCCGAGCGTTTTCGCACGGCATGGGAGCGCGCTCGCGCGATTGCCGGCGTGAGCCAGATTGTGCTGATGACTCATTTCTCCGATGCGGACGGCGAGCGCGGCATCCAGTATCAGATGGAGACGTTCGAGCGCGGTGCATCCGATGTGCCCGGCGAGCGCAGCCTCTGCAACTCCGCGGGCACGCTGTTCCATTCGGGCGCGCATGGCGCCTGGGTGCGTCCGGGCATCATGCTCTACGGTTCGTCGCCCAAGGGGCTCGAAGTCACCGCAGCGGAGCTCGACCTGCAACCCGCGATGACGCTCGAAGCCGAATTGATCGGCATTCAGGACGTGCCCGCAGGCGGCTCGGTTGGCTACGGCAGCACCTTTGTCACCGACACACCCATGCGCGTGGGCACCGTTGCTTGCGGTTATGCCGACGGCTATCCGCGCGTGGCGCCCTCGGGCACGCCGATTCTGGTCGACGGCGTGCGTACGCGCACGATCGGTCGCGTGTCGATGGATATGTTGTCCGTCGATCTCACGCCCGTGCCGCAAGCCCGTGTGGGGACGTCTGTCACGTTGTGGGGACGCGGTCTGTGCATCGACGAGGTCGCGGCATCGGCTGGCACGCTGGGCTATGAATTGATGTGTGCGTTGGCGCGTCGCGTGCCGGTTCACGCTATCTGAGCGTCACGACAGGATCGCCCTAATGGCTAAAGCCAAGACCGTCTATATCTGTACCGAGTGCGGTGGCCAGACGCCCAAATGGGCGGGCCAATGCCCGAACTGCAACGGCTGGAACACCCTTGTCGAGTCCGTGGCGGAAACCTCCACCGGGCATCGATATCAATCGCTCGCCAAGAGCACGCCAGTACGCAAGCTGGCGGAGATCGAGGCCTCCGACGTTCCGCGCTTTTCGAGTGGCGTGAGCGAATTCGACCGCGTGCTGGGCGGCGGTCTCGTCGCGGGCGGCGTGGTGCTCATCGGCGGCGACCCCGGCATCGGCAAATCGACACTGCTGCTGCAATCGCTCGCGCATCTGGCGCGTGAGCGTCGCGCGTTGTATGTGAGTGGCGAAGAGTCGGGTGCGCAGATTGCGTTGCGCGCGCAGCGGCTCGGCCTCGGCGCGGCGGGCGAAGGTGGGGGGGAGCTCGATCTGCTGGCGGAAATTCAGCTTGAGAAGATCCTCGGCACGATCGAGACGGAGAAGCCTGACGTCGTAGTCATCGACTCGATCCAGACGATCTATTCGGAGGCGCTGACCTCGGCGCCCGGTTCGGTGGCGCAGGTCCGCGAATGCGCGGCGCAACTCACGCGCAGCGCAAAACAAAGCGGCGTGACGGTCATCATGGTCGGTCACGTAACGAAAGAGGGCAGCCTTGCGGGGCCGCGTGTGCTCGAACACATCGTTGACACGGTGCTGTATTTCGAGGGCGATACGCACTCGTCGTACCGTCTGGTGCGTGCGTTCAAGAATCGCTTCGGCGCCGTGAACGAGTTGGGCGTGTTCGCGATGACGGAGAAGGGCCTGCGCGGCGTGGCCAATCCGTCGGCGCTGTTCCTCTCGCAACATGAACAGAGCGTGCCCGGCTCGTGCGTACTCGTGACGCAAGAGGGCACGCGACCGTTGCTCGTCGAGGTGCAGGCGCTGGTCGATACGGCGCAGGTGCCGAATCCGCGGCGTCTGGCGGTGGGGCTGGAGCAGAACCGGCTGGCGATGTTGCTGGCGGTGATGCATCGTCACGCAGGCATCGCCTGCTTCGATCAGGACGTCTTTTTGAATGCCGTGGGTGGCGTGAAGATCACGGAACCGGCGGCCGACCTGGCCGTGTTGCTCTCGATTCATTCGTCGCTGCGTAACAAGGCGCTGCCGCGCGGCATCGTGGCGTTCGGTGAGGTGGGGCTGGCGGGCGAGATCCGGCCGAGCCCGCGCGGACAGGATCGTCTCAAGGAAGCGGCCAAGCTCGGTTTCTCGATTGCGATCATTCCGAAGGCGAATGCGCCCAAGCAGCCTATCGACGGTCTTGAAGTGCACGCTGTCGACCGTTTGGAGCAGGCGATCTCGGTGGTGGCGGGGTTGTAGTTCGGCGCAAGCGGTTCGCGGCCGGTCGTCATTTGCGACCGCGACGCCGCGACCGCAATGCCATTCGATTCAGACAAAAATGCCGCTTCGGTGCAAATCGAAGCGGCATTTTTTTGCGAGGTTTCGCGGCGCTTTGCTGCGATTGCTCCCGTATCCGGTGGGTTGGAATGCGCGGCGTAACGGGCGTAACGGGCGTTAGGGGCGTTAGGGGCGTTAGGGGCGTAACGGTGCTTTTCGGTTTAGGCGTTTCGAAGCGGAGGGCGGCGAGGGTGACGCGAGCGCATGCGCCGTGCGCTGCGCACCGCCCACCGTTCCCATCAGGCGATCTGTTCGAGCGCTTCCTGGGCTTCGAGCCATTCGGCTTCGATGTCCGCGAGCTTGGCCGTGACGTCCGCCTGCTGCTTGAGGCTGTCGGTCAACAGCGCCTTCTTCGCCTCTTCATAGGTGCTGCTGTCGGCGAGGATGGCGTCGAGGCGGGCCTTCTCGTCCGAGAGCTTGCCCATCGACTGCTCCAGCTTTTCGATCTTGCGCTGAAGCGGCTTGCGCAACTGCGACAGGCGCTGACGTTCCTGCGCTTCGGCCCGCTTCTGATCCTTGCGATTGACGCCGTCGTCACCGTTGGTGCTATCCCCGGTGCCGCTGCTGGCCTCGCGTGCGGCCGCGCGCTGGTCCGCCGCGTGTTGCAGCAGCCAGTCGCGATAATCGTCCAGATCGCCGTCGAACGTCTTCACTTCGCCACCGGCGACGAGCAGGAACTGGTCGGTCGTTGCACGCAGCAAATGCCGGTCGTGCGAGACGAGAATCAGCGTGCCATCGAACTGCGCGAGCGCCATCGTGAGGGCGTGACGCGTTTCGAGATCCAGGTGGTTGGTCGGCTCGTCGAGCAGCAGCAGATTTGGCTTCTGCCAGATGATGAGCGCGAGCGCCAGACGCGCCTTCTCGCCACCGGAGAACGGGGCGATCGACGCCGTCGCCATGTCCCCACGGAAGTTGAACCCGCCGAGAAAGTCGCGCAATTCCTGTTCGCGCGTGTCGGGCGCGAGTCGCTGCAAGTGTTGCAGCGGCGAATCATCATGACGCAGCGTTTCGACCTGATGCTGCGCGAAGTAGCCGATCTGCAGTCCCTTGCCGGTTTTCACGGTGCCGGCCAGTGGCATAAGCGTGCCGGCGAGCGTCTTGATGAGCGTCGATTTACCCTGACCGTTGGCGCCCAGCAGGCCGATGCGCTGCTCGTTCTGCACCGACATCGTGACGTGCGGCAGGATGGTCTTCTCGGTACCGTCCTCAAGGGCGTAGCCGCAGCGAACGGCCTCAAGCACGAGCATTGGGTTCGGCGCCGTGTCGGCTGGCCGGAATTCGAACGTGAACGGCGACGCGACGTGCGCGGGCGCAATGCGCTCCATCTTCTCGAGCGCCTTCATGCGGCTCTGTGCCTGACGCGCCTTCGAGGCCTTGGCCTTGAAGCGCGTGATGAACGACTCCAGGTGCGCAATCGTCTTCTTCTGCTTCTCGAACGCGCTTTGTTGCAGCGTCAGTTGCTGGCCGCGCAGGATTTCGAACTGGCTGTAGTTGCCGCCGTAACGCTTGATCTGCTGGTTATCGATATGCAGCGTGACGTTGCAGACCTCGTCCAGAAATTCGCGGTCGTGCGAAATCACGATCAGCGTGCCGGGATAACGCTTGAGCCAATCTTCGAGCCAGACGATGGCGTCCAGATCCAGGTGGTTGGTCGGTTCGTCAAGCAACAACAGATCGGACGGGCACATGAGCGCCTGCGCCAGATTCAGCCGCATACGCCAGCCACCCGAGAAGCTGGCGACGGGCAGTTGCGTTTGCGCAAGCGTGAAGCCGAGGCCGAGCAGCAGCGCTTCGCCGCGCGCGGGGGCGGTGTACCCGTCGGCATCGGCGAAGGCGGCATGCGCCTCGGCCTGCGTATGGCCGTCGTGTGCGGCTTCGGCAGCGGCGATGGTCGCTTCGATCTCGCGCAGTCGCGTGTCGCCGTCAAGCACGTAGTCGAGTGCCGTGCGCTCGACCGCAGGCGTTTCCTGCATCACGTGCGCGACACGCCAGCCGCTGGGCACGAAGACGTCGCCGCCATCGGCGTGCAGTTGCCCGCGCAACAGAGCGAAGAGGGTGGATTTGCCTGCACCGTTGGCGCCGACGAGGCCAACGCGCTCGCTCGGGTTGAGCGTCACGGAGGTGTCCTCGAAGAGCGGCTTGGTGCCGCGTGCGAGGCTGAGGTGTTCGAATCGAATCACAAAAAATGGCCGAGGGGAAAGCGGGTCAGTTCGTCCTGGGGCCGAGCGCGGAGCCCGCACCGTCGATCCCGTCGGGATCTGTCGGACGATGCGTCGATACCGGCGCGCGGCGGACGGCAAAACCGGCATTTTACCGGTCTGCACGCACGAAAGCGATGCGCGCGGCGCGGCGCCTAGAGAATTGGGGCGAAAAGGCGTGCCACACGCATCACAATCTGACGCCATCTCGGAATCGTCCGAAAGTCGTCCTTGTTGAGCAATGTGGCGTGTTCGAAGTCGTTGGTGAGCATGTAGGCGACGTCGTCGGCGAAGCCTCGATCGACCGTCAACAGCATGATTTCGAAGTTCAGGCGGAACGAGCGGTTGTCGAGATTGGCGCTGCCGACCGCCGCCGCGTTGTCGTCGATCAGCACGACTTTCTGGTGAATGAAGCCGTGGTGATAGCGATAGACATTGATGCCGCTGCGCGCAGCTTCGAACGCATACGACGTGGTGGCTTCGAACACCACGTAGTGATCGGGACGGTCGGGAATCAGAATGCGCACGTCGACGCCGCGCAGCACCGCCAGACGCAAGGCCGAGAAGACGGCCTCGTCGGGCACGAAGTAGGGCGTGGTGATCCACACGCGCTTTTGTGCGGCGTTGATGACCGTCACGAAGAAAAGCGACGACGTCTCCAGACGATCCGCCGGGCCGCTCGGCACCACCTGACAATGCATGTCTTCACCGGAGGCGGCAGGCTGGCGGTTAAGCTCGGGGACGGTGCCCGTGCTCCAGTGCCAGTCCTCGGCAAACGCGCGCTGAATCCCGACCACCGCTGGTCCGCGCACGCAAACGTGCGTGTCTCGCCACGGCGCGAGCGGCGGCTTCTCGCCGAGATACTCGACGCCGACGTTGTGCCCGCCAATGAACGCTTCGTTGCCATCGATCACCACGGCCTTGCGGTGATTGCGGAAGTTCAACTGAAACCGGTTGACGAAAATGCCACGCTTCTTGGCCGCGAACTCGTGCACCAGCACGCCGCCCCGGCGCAGCTTCTCGCAGTAGCTGCGCGGCAGATCGTGACTGCCGATCCGGTCATAGAGGAAGTACACCTTCACGCCCGTCGCGGCACGAGCCAGCAGACGTGCGGACAGGGCGCGCCCGAGGGCGTCGTCCTTGACGATGAAGAACTGGACGATGACGTAGTCGCGCGCGCGGTCGATGGCCGCGAAGATGGCGTCGAACGTGGCCCTGCCATTGACCAGCAGCCGCACGCGATTGCCCGCCACGAACGACATCCCGGTCATGGCGGTGAGTGCCGCGAACTCCGGATGCGCTTCCATTGCGACGGGCGGCTCGCCGCTCCACTGCGTGTCCCCCATGCGAGACTGCAAGGCCTGATTGCGCGCGCGACGCGCTTCGACGTAGCCGATGAACTTCGACCGTCCGAGGAACAGATAGGGGATCAGCGTGAGGTAGGGCATTGTCACGAGCGACACGGCCCACGCTACGGCGCCTTGCGACGTCCGCACCGTCAGAACCGCATGAATCGCGGCGATCACCCCCAGTGCATGGAGACAGGCGACGGCAAAGCCGACGTCGAGCCAATTGAGCACCATGACGGACAACCTTCCTCCATGCCGTGAGTCGCGAAGACTCGGGAACCTGAGTGTAACCGGGGTGTGTCACCTTAGGCGAGGGCTCGCTGCATCAGTGCGATGCGCGAGTCCTGGGGCGGTGCTTGGTTATGACGGCGGGGCGGGAGATTACGGCAGATCGGCCGCTTGCACCAGGAAGACCATGTCGTCGCCGGCGCTGGTAGCCAGCCACGTCATCGGCAGATCGGGGAACGCAGCTTCCACGAAGTCGCGTTCGTTGCCGATCTCCACGACGAGCACGCCGTTCTCCGTCAGATGCTCGCGGGCGCCTGCGATGATGCGCCGGACCACGTCCATGCCGTCGTCGCCACCGACCAGTGCGAGGCGCGGCTCATGAAGGTATTCCGGCGGCAGCACCTGCATCGACCCTTCGTTCACGTACGGCGGGTTGGTGATGATGACCTCGTAGCGCTTGCCCTTGGGCAGCGGGGCGTACAGATCGCCCAGGTGCAGCGCCACTTGGTCGTCGAGGCCGTAGTCGGCTACGTTGATCCGGGCGACGTCCAGCGCGTCCGATGAAATGTCGACGGCGTCGATCTGTGCCGCGGGGAACGTCTGCGCCGCGAGGATCGCCAGACAGCCCGAGCCGGTGCACAGTTCAAGGACGTCGGCGACGTTCTCGGCGTGGTCAACCCATGGCTGCAAAGCGTCTTCGAGCAGCTCGCCGATGAACGAACGCGGCACGATGACGCGCTCGTCCACATAAAACCGGTGGCCGTGCATCCACGCTTCGTTCGTGATGTACGACGCGGGAACGCGCTCGCCCGCACGGCGATTGATGACCGACAGCGCACGCTCGATTTCCTCGGGCATCAGGCGGGCGTCGAGGAATGGATCGAGCGTGTCGATGGGCAGATGAAGCGTGTGCAGCAGCAGATACGCGGCTTCGTCGTACGCCGTGGCCGTGCCGTGTCCGAACGCAAGCTCGGCTTCGGTGAAGCGAGAGACGGCGTAGCGCAGCAGATCGCGCAACGTCTGGAAGGGATGGGTGGTGTGAGTCGTCATGATGAATTCGCCTCGTACGCCTTACGCCACCAGACGCTTCAGCACACCGCGATAGACATTCTTGAGCGGCTCGATGTCGGCCACTGCAATGTGTTCGTCGATCTTGTGGATGCTCGCGTTGCACGGCCCGAATTCGATGACCTGCGGGCAGATGCGCGCGATGAAGCGGCCGTCGGACGTGCCGCCGGTGGTCGACAGTTCGGTCTCCAGACCCGTTTCCTCGCGAATGGCGCCTGCCAGTGCGTCTGACAGATCGCCGCGCGGCGTGAGGAACGGCTGGCCGCTGATCGACCAGTCGAGCGTGTACGTCAGGCCGTGACGGTCGAGCAGTTCATGTACGCGTTGTTGCAGACCGTCCGACGTGCTGGCCGTCGAGAAGCGGAAGTTGAACAGCACTGTCAGCTCGCCCGGAATGATATTGGTCGCGCCTGTGCCTGCGTGAATGTTCGAGATTTGCCACGTCGTGGGCGGGAAGTACTCGTTGCCGTTGTCCCACACCGTCTGCGTGAGCTCGGTGAGCGCCGGCGCGAACAGATGCGTCGGGTTCTTCGCGAGATGCGGATAGGCAATGTGGCCTTGCACGCCCTTGACGACGAGCTTGCCGGACATCGACCCACGACGGCCGTTCTTGACCATGTCGCCCAGACGCTGGCTCGAGGTCGGCTCACCGACTACGCAGTAGTCCAGACGCTCGCCGCGTGCCGCCAGCGCTTCGACGACCTTCACCGTGCCATCGGTGGCGGGGCCTTCTTCGTCGCTCGTGAGCAAAAAGCCGATGGCGCCCGCGTGATCCGGGTGCTGGGCGACGAACTCTTCCGAGGCGACCACGAACGCGGCCAGCGAGGTCTTCATATCGGCGGCGCCGCGACCGTACAGCATGCCGTCGCGATGCGTGGGCGCAAACGGATCGGAGTGCCATTGCTCGACGGGGCCTGTCGGCACCACGTCGGTGTGGCCTGCAAAGACGAGCAACTTGCCGTCGGTGCCGCGCGTGCCGCGCTTGACTGCCCACAGATTGGTCACGCCGTTCGACGCGATGGTCTCGCACGCGAAGCCGATCGCCGTAAGGCGGCGCGCCAGAATGGCCTGGCAGTCGCGGTCTTCGGGCGTCACCGAGTGACGGGCGATCAGTTGCTCGGTAAGCGCCAGCGTGGCGCCTTGGGAGGAAGTCATGAAATCAGAATCGTGAGGCGTAACTATCGGGCGTGAAGCCCACGGAAACCTTGCCGTGCGCCACCAGCACAGGGCGCTTGATGAGCGACGGATTTTCGATCATCAGGGTGCGCGCGACCGACTCATCGGCCGCTGCCGCCTGTTGTTCCGGCGTGAGCTTGCGCCACGTCGTGCCCTTGCGGTTGAGCAGCGTGGTCAGCGGTACCTGGGCGAGCCAGGTGCCCAGCAGTGCGTCGTTCACGCCCGCCTTCTTGAAGTCGTGAAAGTCGTACGCCACGCCGTGCTCGTCGAGCCACGTGCGCGCCTTCTTCACGGTATCGCAGTTGGGAATGCCGTACAGCACAGCCGTCATCGCTTGAACTCCTGAGGTCGCGATTGCAAAACAAAAACGAGGCAGACACGCCGCGGCACTCGCCGCGACATCTGCCTCGCCATCCTGCGTGGCCTTATTCGCCGCGCAGCAGATCGTTGATGGCCGTCTTGGCGCGCGTTTGCGCGTCGACCTTCTTCACGATCACGGCGCAGTACAAGCTGTACTTGCCGTCCTTCGAGGGCAGGTTGCCCGGCACGACGACCGAACCGGCCGGCACGCGACCGTAGTGCACTTCACCCGTTTCGCGGTCGTAAATCTTGGTCGATTGACCCAGATACACGCCCATCGAGATCACCGAGTTTTCTTCGACGATCACGCCTTCCACAACTTCCGAACGGGCGCCGACGAAGCAGTTGTCTTCGATGATGACCGGGTTGGCTTGCAGCGGTTCGAGCACGCCGCCGATGCCGACACCGCCCGAGAGGTGAACGTTCTTGCCGATCTGGGCGCACGAACCGACGGTGGCCCACGTGTCGACCATCGTACCTTCATCGACGTAAGCGCCGATGTTGGTGTACGACGGCATGAGCACGACGTTCTTGCCGATGAACGAGCCACGGCGTGCAACGGCCGGCGGCACGACGCGGAAGCCGCCGCGCGCGAAGTCTTCGGCGGTGTAGTCGGCGAACTTGCTCGGCACCTTGTCGTAGAACTGGCTGAAGCCGCCGGCAGGCATCACGGCGTTGTCTTCGAGGCGGAACGACAGCAGCACGGCCTTCTTGATCCACTGGTTCACGATCCACTGGCCGTCTTGCTTCTGGGCCACGCGCAGCGCGCCCTTGTCGAGTTCGGCGATGACGTGGGCGACAGCCTCGCGCACTTCGGCGGGTGCGGACTTGGCCGAGATCTTGGCGCGATTATCCCAGGCTTGATCGATGGTGGTTTGCAGTTGTTGCGACATGGCGAGGATCAGTTGCAGTAAGGATTAAAGGGATTGGCAGAATTTCACGATGCGCTCGGCGCCTTCGGTACATTCGTCGACATCGGCCACGAGGGCGATGCGCACATAGTTCTCGGCCGGGTTGGTGCCGTGTGCCTCACGCCCCAGGTAAGACCCGGGCAGTACGGCCACATTGTATTGCGCCAGCAGGCGGCGCGTGAATTCCGTATCGGACAGGCCGGTCTTCGTGTCGACCTTGGCCCAGAGATAGAAACCGGCGTCCGGCAGACGCACGTCGAGCACTTCGGCGAGCATCGGCGTGACCGTCTGGAACTTCTTCGCGTATTTGCTGCGGTTCAGGCGCACGTGCGCTTCGTCGTTCCACGCGGCAATGCTCGCCGCCTGCACGGCCGGGCTCATCGCGCAGCCGTGGTACGTGCGGTACAGCAGGAATTTCTTGAGGATGGCGGCGTCGCCCGCCACGAAGCCCGAGCGCATGCCCGGCACGTTCGAGCGCTTCGACAAACTGGAGAACACGACCAGGCGCTCGAAGCCCCGGCCCAGCGCCTGGGCGGCTGCGAGGCCACCGAGCGGTGCGCTGTCTTCGTTGAAGTAGATTTCGGAGTAGCACTCGTCGGAGGCGATCACGAAACCGTACTGGTCGGAGAGTTCGAACAGACGTTTCCAGTCGGCAAGGTTCAGCACGGCGCCGGTCGGATTGCCCGGCGAGCAGAGGTAGACGAGCTGGACATCGCGCCAGACGTCTGCCGGCACCGAGTCGTAATCCGGGGCGAAATTGCGCGCCGGATCGCTGTCGGCGTAATAGGGCGTGGCTCCGGCGAGCAGCGTTGCGCCCTCGTAGATCTGATAGAACGGGTTCGGGCACAGCACGCGCGCACCGGGCTTGCTGCCGTCGACGACAGCCTGGGCGAACGAGAAGAGTGCCTCGCGCGAGCCCGTGACCGGCAGCACTTCGGTGGCCGGGTTCACGTTGGGCAACGCGTAGCGACGCTCCAGCCACTGGGCGATGGCCGCGCGCAGCGGCTCACCCCCCGCGGTGGCGGGGTAGTTCGAGAGACCGCCCAGCCCTTCGATCAGGGCTTCCTTGATGAACTGCGGCGTCGGGTGTTTGGGCTCCCCGATGCCGAAGCTGATGGCCTTGTATTCGCTGGAGGGCGTGACGTCCGCCACCAGGGATTTCAGGCGTTCAAAGGGGTAGGGCTGGAGCTTGTCGAGTAATGGGTTCACTTGGATTCAAACAGACTCAGGACTAGGGTTCGCGATGCCGCTCAAGGCACCGTCGAGCTGATTTGCGGCCGCCCGGTGACGCGCAGGGCGACTGGGCGGGATCCGGGACGCGCTGGCGCGCCATGCGACACCGCGACTTTTCGGTGCCAGACCGACGCATGGCGGCCCAGACATGGGCTTGCGCTTATCCGCTTCATCACGCAAAGGGGTTCCCGGACGCGTTCAAGAGTGGCAAGATCGGCAAAGCGAAAATTATACCGTTACGGCGCGCACAAAGCGCGACCGGCGCGTAATTCAGCATATTCCGAGGCGCCAATGGGGCATGTCTGCGGAGTATCTCAGGTTTTTCAGGAGTCAACAGTATGACCGTAGCCGGTAACGGCGCGCGCGGCCCGGAACCGGCTTCCGGCGCTTCCAGCACTTCCCATCATTCCACCGGTGCATCTGCGTTGCCCGCCTCACTTTATGCCCGGGCCGCGCCAGCCCTGGCCATTCTCATCGGCTCGTCCGTCTGGGGGCTGGCCTGGTTTCCCTATCGCGTGCTTGCCGGATGGGGCGTCGCGGCTGTTCCCGCGCAGATCTGTACGGCGAGCGTGGCGCTGGTGCTGCTCACGCTGGTGTATCGCCGCTCGCTCGGCACGCTGCGTTGGTCGTGGCTGCTCGTGGGGGTTGCGTTCGCCGGTGGCACGACCAACGTGGCGTTCGTGTGGGGCACCACGCACGGCCATGTCATGCGCGTGCTGCTGCTTTTCTATCTGACCCCGGTCTGGACCGCATTGTTTGCTCACTGGCTGCTGGGCGAGCGCGTCGGCTTGCGCGGTGCGGGGTTGATCGTGCTGGCGCTGGGCGGGGCCGGGCTGATGCTCTGGACGCCCGAACTGGGCTGGCCGGTGCCGAACAACCCCGGCGAGTGGGCGGGCGCCATTGCGGGCGCGGCGTTCGCGCTCAATAACGTGTTGCTGCGCCGCGTCAGTCAGTCGTTGCCGGATGTGCGCGCGGAAATGCGCAGTTGGACGCTTTACCTCGGCTGTGTGGTCGGCGGCCTGCTGGTGCTGCCGTTCGACGGTGGGATCCAGGGCGCACGCGAGGCTGTCTCGGCCTTGAGTTCGGGAGCCGCGACAGCGGCGGTTGCACTTGCGCTGGGTTGCACCATTGCGCTTACCAACGTCGTTGTGCAGTTCGGTCTGGCGCGCGTGCCGGCCAACCAGGCCGCGCTCATCATGCTGTTCGAAATCGTGGTGGCGGCGATATCGTCCTGGTGGCTTGCCAGCGAAGGCCTGGGTGCACGTGAAATCGCGGGTGGACTGTGCATTGTGGCAGCCGGTGCGTTGTCCGGTATTTTGCCGGATTCACGTCGTTGTAAATCCGCGACGGCGGGGGATGCGATGGTATGATGCGTACCGTCGTGATATCGATGTAATCCGCAAGAAAAAGCAAGAAAGGCGGCCCGCGCGCGCCAGCGTGCGCAGGCCCGACAGGACCAGCTAGCGCGTCTGCGTCTTTCCCATCATTCAATGACCGATAAAGCGAACCTGCCGTGCGTCTGACCTCCATCAAACTCGCTGGCTTCAAATCTTTCGTCGACCCGACGAACTTCGCGGTGCCCGGCCAACTGGTCGGGATCGTCGGCCCGAACGGGTGCGGCAAATCCAACATCATCGACGCCGTGCGCTGGGTGCTCGGCGAGTCGCGCGCCTCCGAGCTGCGCGGCGAATCGATGCAGGACGTGATCTTCAACGGATCGACCGCCCGCAAGCAGGCGAGCCGCGCCAGCGTCGAACTCGTGTTCGACAACAGCGCCGGGCGCGCCGCCGGGCAGTGGAGCCAATACGCCGAAATCGCCGTCAAGCGTGTGCTCACGCGCGATGGCACTTCCAGCTACTACATCAATAACCTGCCGGCCCGACGCCGCGATATTCAGGACATCTTCCTCGGTACCGGCCTGGGCCCGCGCGCCTACGCCATCATCGGGCAGGGGATGATCTCGCGCATCATCGAGGCGAAGCCGGAGGAGTTGCGCGTATTTCTCGAAGAAGCTGCGGGCGTGTCCAAATACAAGGAGCGTCGTCGCGAGACCGAGAACCGTTTGCAGGACACGCGTGAGAATCTGACGCGCGTCGAGGACATTCTGCGCGAGCTCGGCACCAATCTCGAGAAGCTCGAATCGCAGGCCGTCGTGGCCAATCGATTCAAGGACTTGCAACGCGACGGTGAAGAAAAGCAACAACTGCTGTGGCTGCTGCGCAAGAACGAAGCACAGAACGAGCAAGCACGTCAGCAGCGCGCCATCGAATCGGCACAGGTCGATCTCGAGGCGCAGATGTCGCGGCTGCGTGGTTCGGAGTCCGATCTCGAAACGCTGCGGGCCGCGCACTACACGGCCACCGACGCCGTGCAGGCCGCGCAAAGCGAGATGTACGAGGCGAACTCCGAGGTCAGCCGTCTCGAGGCCGAGATTCGTTACGTCGTCGAGTCGCGCAACCGCGTGCAGGCGCAACTGGCGGCGCTCACGTCACAGCGTGAGCAGTGGCAGGCCCGTTCTGCGCAGTCGGAAGAAGAACTCGCACTCGCCGAAGAAGAACTCATCATCGCGGAAGAGCGTGCTGCGACCGCTCAGGATCAGGCCGCCGATCAGAACGAAGCGCTGCCGGCGCTCGAATCCGGCTGGCGCGACGCGCAAAACCTCCTCAACGAACAACGCAGCGAGATCGCTCAGGTTGAGCAGAGTCTGAAACTTGAAGCGGCGCATCAGCGCAATGCCGATCAGGCGTTGCAGCAGTTGCAGCAGCGTCAGGAACGTTTGCAGGGCGAGGCTCGCGGGCTCGACAGGCCTGACGAAGCCGAGCTGGAGATGCAGCGTGCCGACCTCGCCGAGCATCAGGCGATGCTCGAAGACGCACAAGCCGAACTGGCCGATGCGCAGGAACGCTTGCCGCGACTGGAAGTCGAGCGTGCCGAGGCGCAGGCTCGTGTGCAATCCGAAGCGGCGACCATCGCGCAGCTCGAGGCACGTCTTGCCGCGCTCAAGCAGTTGCAGGAAAGCGTTCAGACGGAAGGCAAGGTGCAACCCTGGCTCGACAAGCACGAGCTGGCGCAATTGCCGCGTCTATGGAAAAAGCTGCATATCGAGCCGGGCTGGGAAAACGCGCTCGAATCGGTATTGCGCGAGCGTCTCGCCGCGCTGGAAATCAGCAATCTCGACTGGGTCAAGGCCTTCGCGAGCGATGCACCGCCGGCCAAGCTGGCGTTCTATTCGCCGCCCCCGGCCGCACGTCCGCAGGAAGCCCCGGCATCGCTGCGTCCGCTGCTCGCGTTGCTGCGTATCGACGATCCGGGCCTGCGCGCTGTGTTGCAGGAATGGCTCGGTCATGTCTTCGTCGCTGACGATCTGGCGCAAGCCATGGTCGCCCGGGCGCAGTTGCCCGAGGGCGCGTCGATTGTCGTCAAGGCCGGCCATCAGGTCACGCGTGTTGGCGTGCAGCTTTACGCAGCGGACTCCGAGCAGGCCGGTTTGCTCGCCCGTCAGCAGGAAATCGAGAATCTGGGCAAGCAGTTGCGCGCTCAGGCATTGCTCTCGGACGATGCCAAATCGAGCGCCGTGCGCGCCGAGGCAGCTTACAGCCAGGCAGCGCAGGCGCTGACCGAAGTGCGCGGGCGTACCGAGCGTGCCACGCAGCGTGTCCACGCGTTGCAGATGGACGTGCTCAAGCTCACGCAGGCTTACGAGCGCTACAACGCCCGCAGCACGCAGATCGACGAAGAACTGCGCGAAATCGCTGCGCAAATCGAAGAGCAACTGGCGATGCGCGCCGATTCGGAGGCGAACTTCGAGCAAAGCGACGCGCGTCTGGCCGAGTTGCAGGCGACCTTCGAAGACGGCCAACTCGAATTCGAATCGCTCGACAGCCAGCTTTCCGACGCGCGCAATCGCGCCCGCGAACTGGAGCGTCTGGCGCAAGAAGCGTCTTACGGACAGAAGGGCATTTCCAGCAAGATCGACGAGCATCGTCGCAATATTCAGACGGCGCTCGAACAGGCCGAACGTCTCGTTGTGTCGATCGAGCAGGCGCAGGCGGAGCTCGCGCAGATCACCGAGCAGACGGCCGAGAACGGTTTGCAGGATGCGCTCGAATTGCGCGCCGAGAAGGAAGAGATTCTGGGCGCCGCGCGTATCGAACTCGAAGCGCTCACGCAGAAGTTGCGCCAGAGCGACGAGGAACGGCTGGCCGCCGAGCGCGGTTTGCAGCCGCTGCGCGACCGCATCACGGAATTGCAGTTGAAGGAGCAGGCCGCACGCCTGAATCGCGAGCAGTTCGTCGAGCAGTTGACGACCGCGGAGGTCGATGAAGAGGCGCTCTCCGCGAAACTGACGGCGGATATGAAACCGTCGTATCTGCAAGGCGAAGTCACGCGCATCAACAATGCGATCAATGCGCTCGGCCCGGTCAACATGGCCGCGCTCGAAGAGCTGGAGACGGCGCGCGAGCGCAAGGTTTTCCTCGACGCGCAGTCGGCCGACCTGAACGACGCCATCGACACGCTCGAAGGCGCCATCCGCAAGATCGACGAAGAAACGCGCGTGCTGCTGCAAGGCACGTTCGACGAAGTGAACAAGCATTTCGGCGAACTGTTCCCGATGCTGTTCGGCGGCGGACAGGCAAAACTCATCATGACCGGCGACGAAATTCTCGACGCCGGCGTGCAAGTCATGGCACAACCGCCAGGCAAGAAGAACTCTACGATCCATCTGCTGTCTGGTGGAGAGAAGGCGCTTACGGCCATTGCGCTGGTGTTCGGGATGTTCCAGCTCAATCCGGCGCCGTTCTGTTTGCTTGACGAGGTGGACGCGCCGCTCGACGACGCCAACACCGAGCGCTACGCCAAGATGGTGGCGCGCATGTCGGACCGTACCCAATTCGTATTTATTTCGCACAACAAAATCGCGATGGAAATGGCCAATCAGCTCATCGGCGTCACCATGCAGGAACAAGGGGTGTCGCGGATCGTGGCAGTGGACATGGAATCAGCGATCAATCTGGCCGAGATCGCCTGACCCCGCGCCCACGATGGAGAAGAGAGAGGAACGCCGCGCATGAATGAACTGCAGCTGAGCTTGATTGCCGCAGGGGTAGTGGTACTGCTGGGGGTCGTGGCATATAACGCCTGGCAGGGCAGCAAGGCACGCGCGCGCATACCGCGTCGCATGCCGGTCGATGGTGCCGGTATCGATGCGACCGCCGGGACGCCCGACGCCGACGACGACCGCCCGTTCATTGAACCTACGCTTTCGCCGCCGCGCGTGCCCGCGCAGTCTGGCGAACGTCGTGAGCCGACGCTGAACCCGACGGCGACTGGCACGTCCGTGCAGGATGCCTTCGCCATCAACGAAGACGCCTGGGATGCGCCGCCTGCCGCACGCAAGCGCGCCGCTCAGGATGCCGCGCCTGAACCGGTGGTACATGCCCATGACGATAGCGAACAAGCGCGTGACGCTCAGGAAGCTGCCGCAGCGAGCATGGTCGCTCGCGTGGACGCCGAACTGGCCTCGGACGACACGGTAGACGCCGCTACGGCGGGGGCTGCCGCCGCGGCAGCGGGCGCCCCGGACGCCGAGCCGGTCGCGGCGAAGACCGAGGGGACGGTGGCTGCTCACACCCCCCCTGTTGCGCCCGCGACGCATGCCGCGCCGATTGCCGAAGCCGTCGCCCCTGCTGCCTCGCCGGTGGCAGCGGCAGCACCGGTGGTCGCCCGTGCCGCTGTGCCGAGCGGTCCGCCACCGGTGATCGACGAGCGCATCGACTGCGTCGTCGAGCTGCCGCTGGCGAACGTGGTCGCCGCTGAGCGTCTCATGCCGCTGACGGTGCGTATGCGCCGTGCGGGCAGCAAGCCCGTCAACGTCGAGGGCCGTGCGGACGAGCAATCGCCCTGGGAGCCGATTCGCACGGGCGGACGCTACCATCAACTGCGTATGGCCGTGCAGTTGGCGAATCGCGCAGGTGCGTTGAACGAAGTCGAATTTTCCGAATTTTCGAACCTCGTGCAGACGCTTGCCGACGCTGTCGACGCCTTGCCTGAATTGCCCGAGATGATGGAGACGGTCGCCCGTGGCCGCGAACTCGACAGCTTCGCTGCGCAATGCGACGCCCAGTTGTCGGTCAACGTGCTCTCGGATGGCGCGCCCTGGTCGGCGAACTACGTGCAGGCGGTGGCGACGCAAGACGGTTTGCTGCTCTCGCGAGACGGCATGCGTTTCGTGAAGCTCGATACACGTCAGAACCCGGTGTTCATGCTGCAATTCGGCGACACCAACTTCCTGCGCGACGACCTCACATACAAGGGCGGCGATCTGATCACGATGCTGCTCGACGTGCCGGTGGCCGACGAAGACCTCTTGCCGTTCCGTCTGATGTGCGATTACGCGCGTTCCATCGGGCAGCGCATCGGCGGCCGCGTCGTTGACGACCAGCGCCGTCCGCTTTCCGATGCTGCGCTGCAAAACGTCGACAAGCAGTTGCTTAAGCTCTATGAACGCCTTGAGGCGCGCGGTTTGCCGGCGGGTTCGCCAGTCACGCGCCGTCTGTTCAGCCAATAAGTTATCGGGGGTCATCCCCGGCGAGTGGCGCGGGACGTTCCGTCCGGTGCCGCATTCGATGCACGCCGTTCACCGCCGGGTGAGCGGCGTTTTTGTTCCGATTGATTCCTCCTATCGACGACGCGCGGTGGTGTAGGTCGAAGGCATAATATTCTGACTTCTCGTATCCCGAGTCTTGCACGCATGTCCCAAACTTCCGTTCCGGGTCAGGGCGCGAACGCCCCTACGGCCGCCAACGCAACGGCGGCTGCACAACGCGCCGCCGAGCTGCGTATCGAGTTGGCGCGCCACAACCGCGCGTATTACGAAAACGACGCGCCCCTCGTTCCTGATGCCGAGTACGACCGCCTGTTCGGTGAGCTGGCCGCGCTGGAGACCGACTATCCCGAATTGCAGCGCCCCGATTCACCCACGCAGCGCGTGGGGGGTAAGCCGGTCGACGGCTTTGCGCCGGTGGTGCATCGCGTGCCCATGCTGTCGCTCAATAATGGTTTTGCCGACGAGGATGTCGAGGCGTTCGATCGTCGTGTGTCCGATGGGCTGCGCGATGCCAGTGCGCCGTCTGGCGATCTGTTCGGGACGCCCATCGAATATGCCGCCGAGCTGAAGTTCGACGGCTTGGCGATTGCGTTGCGCTACGAGCATGGCGTGCTCGTCCAGGCGGCAACGCGCGGCGACGGGACCACAGGGGAGGACGTCACCGCGAATGTCCGTACGATCAAGAAGATTCCGCTGAGCCTCAAGACCGACAACCCGCCCGAGGTGCTCGAAGTGCGCGGCGAGGTGCTGATGTTCCGCGCAGACTTCGACAAGCTCAATCAGGCGCAGGAAGCGGCGGACGAGAAGGTGTTCGTCAACCCGCGCAATGCGGCGGCGGGCAGTTTGCGTCAGCTCGATTCGAAGATAACGGCCAAGCGTCCGCTGTCGTTCTTCGCTTATGGCGTGGGCGAGTTGGTGGGTGTTGCGATGCCGGAAACCCACTCGGCCTTGCTCGACTGGTATGTCACGCTGGGTATCCCGGTGAACGAGCGGCGCAAGGTCGTGAAAGGCGCCGAGGGGCTTCTGGCGTTCTATCGAGAGGTGGGTGAGGCGCGAGCGTTGTTGCCCTACGACATCGATGGCGTGGTCTATAAGGTCAATCGCCGCGACGAGCAGGATCGTCTCGGCTTCGTCTCGCGGGCGCCGCGCTTCGCGCTCGCGCACAAATTCCCCGCGCAGGAAGCGTTGACGACGTTGCTTGATATCGAAGTCCAGGTCGGACGCACCGGGGCGATTACGCCGGTGGCCCGGCTGGCGCCGGTGTTCGTCGGTGGGGCGACCGTGACGAACGCCACGCTGCATAACGAGGACGAAATTCGTCGCAAAGACGTGATGATCGGCGACACGGTGATCGTGCGTCGCGCGGGGGACGTGATTCCCGAGGTCGTCGGATCGGTGCTCGATCGTCGCCCGGAAGATGCGCGCGCCTTCGTGATGCCGACGGCCTGCCCGGTGTGCGGCTCGGCCATCGAGAAGCTGCCGGACGAAGTGATTGCCCGATGCACGGGAGGCCTGATTTGTGCGGCACAGCGCAAGCAGGCACTGCTGCATTTTGCGCAGCGCCGTGCACTCGATATCGAGGGGCTTGGCGACAAGCTGGTCGAGCAACTCGTCGACCAGCAGATCATTCGGACCCCGGCGGATTTGTTCAAGCTTGGCGTGGCGAAGCTGGCGGCGCTCGATCGGATGGCCGACAAGTCGGCGGCCAACCTCGTGGCGGCGCTGGAGGCAGCGCGTCATACGACGCTCGCGAGGTTCATTTTTGCGTTAGGGATTCGCCATGTGGGCGAGGCGACGGCGAAGGATCTCGCGCGGCACTTCGGCAAGCTCGATAATCTGATTGCCGTATGTAAGCGGGATTCCGAACTGACGGAACTGCTCGCCGTTCCCGACGTCGGACCGATTGTGGCCGAATCGATCAACAATTTCTTCTGCGAAGATCATAATGTCGAGGTGATCGAGCAACTGCGGGCGGCCGGTGTGACGTGGCAGGAGTCGGAGCCGGCGGCAGTGGCACCATTGCCGCTGGCGGGCAAGACGTTTGTGTTGACGGGCACGTTACCGACGCTCTCGCGCGACGAGGCCAAGGCGATGCTCGAGGAGAGGGGGGCGAAGGTTGCCGGCTCCGTTTCTGCGAAAACCGACTATGTCGTGGCGGGCGCGGAAGCGGGCAGCAAGTTGGTGAAGGCCGAGGCGCTGGGGGTGCCGGTGCTTGACGAAGACGCTATGCGCGCGATGTTGGCTGCGCTTTGATGTGAGGATCCGACCGATGATTCGCGACATTCTGAAGATGGGCGATCCGCGCTTGCTGCGCATCGCCAAACCCGTCGAACGTTTCGACACGCCCGAGTTGAGCGAGCTCATCGCTGACATGTTCGACACCATGGAGCACGCGAACGGCGCTGGGCTCGCTGCGCCGCAGATCGGGGTCGATCTGCAAGTGGTGATCTTCGGCTTCGAGCACAACGAGCGGTATCCGGACGCGCCGGAGGTCCCCAAGACGGTGCTGATCAACCCCGTCATCACGGCGCTCACGCAGGACATGGAGGAGGGCTGGGAAGGTTGCCTGTCGGTGCCCGGACTGCGTGGGGTGGTCAATCGCTTTTCGATGCTGCGCTACGAAGGATATGACCAGTACGGCACGCCTATCGACCGTGTGGCAGAAGGCTTCCACGCCCGCGTGGTGCAGCATGAATGCGATCACCTTGTCGGCAAGCTCTACCCGATGCGGATCACCGATTTCAGCAAGTTCGGCTTCACCGAAATTCTCTTCCCGGGGCTCGATCCGAATAGCGACGATTGACGGTGGCAGGTTGTTCGTCGGCTCGCGATTGACCGAGGCGTCTACCGGTCGAGACGTAAAAAAAGCCCGCCTTGATGGCGGGCTTTTTCATGGCACGGAGTTCTGTGCTCAGAACCCTTCGCCAGCACGCAGGTAACGCCATTCGCCCACGGGCAGGTTGCCCAGGGTGATGCGTCCCATACGCACGCGCTTGAGGCCGGTCACATGCAGACCGACCAGTTCGCACATGCGGCGAATCTGACGCTTCTTGCCTTCCTTGAGCACGAAGCGGAGTTGCTCGGGATTCTGCCACTCGACTTGTGCGGGCTTGAGGGGCTGATCGTCGAGCTCCAGGCCGTGACGCAGCAGTGCCAGACGGTCCTGCGGGAAATGCGCCTCGACATTCTGCGAATGCTCGTTGTACGAGACGCGCACGAGATACTCCTTCTCGATGTCGGAGTCTTCACCGATCAGTTGCTTGGCGATACGACCGTCCTGCGTGAGGACGAGCAGGCCGGTCGAGTCGATGTCGAGACGTCCGGCGGGCGCGAGGCTGCGCAGATGGGACGGCGAGAAACGTACGCCGGCATCGTCTTCGGCCCAGTGATGCTCGCTCGTGACCAGCACGACGGCAGGATCGTAGCCATCCTCGGCCTGTCCGGAGACGTAGCCCACGGGCTTGTGCAGCAGGATCGTGACGCGATTGGCCTGTTCTTTCTGCGCCGCTTGCACGACGGTGATTTCCTGCGTCGGCAGGATCTTCGTGCCGAGTTCCTTCACGACCTTGCCATCGACACGGACCCAGCCCTTGGCGATCCACTCGTCGGCTTCGCGGCGCGAGCAGAGTCCGAGTTCGGACATGCGCTTGGACAGACGCAGCGAGCCGGCGGCGTCGTGGTGGATTTTGATATCGTCATCGTCGTCGCGTGCTACGCGAGGTGCACGGGCGGAACGCGTCGAGCGCTGTGCCTGATGATCCCGGTCATCGCCAGCAAAGCGGCCACGCGGTGCCCCTTCGGTATTGCGGCGGGGGCGGTCTTCGTCAGTGCGACGTGGTGCGCGGTTGTCGAAGTCGCGCTTGGCCGGACGGGCGAAATCGCCACGTGCGCCACCTTCGGCATTGCGACGGGGGCGGTCTTCGTCAGTGCGACGTGGTGTGCGGTCGTCGAAGTCGCGCTTGGCCGGGCGTGCGAAATCGCCACGTGCGCCACCTTCGGCATTGCGGCGGGGACGATCTTCATCAAAACGGCGCGGTGCGCGGTCGTCGAAGTCGCGCTTGACCGGACGGGCGAAATCGCCACGTGCGCCACCTTCGATGTTGCGGCGGGGGCGGTCTTCGTCAGTGCGACGTGGTGCGCGGTTGTCGAAGTCGCGCTTGGCCGGGCGTGCGAAATCGCCACGTGCGCCACCTTCGGTATTGCGACGCGGACGGTCTTCGTCAGCGCGACGCGGTGCGCGGTTGTCGAAGTCGCGCTTGGCCGGGCGTGCGAAATCGCCACGTGCGCCACCTTCGGTATTGCGACGCGGACGGTCTTCGTCAGCGCG